>DATGER010000117.1:0-14091 GCA_035309865.1 Chloroflexota bacterium | reverse complement strand
AAGACGATGACCCTGCAGGTCATCGACGGTCTCAAAGCCCTGGGCGCCAGCCCGTCGAGCACCTTCGTCATCCCGATGGAGTTCACGCGGCTGCTGGGTCAGGTCGGCCAGTACCTGGAGCAGTCGGTCGGCAGCAGCAGCACCGCCAACAACCGCTAACCTCATCCCGATGACAGCGCCGACGACAGATTCCGTGATGTATCAGACGATGCATCGCCAGCCGAGCGATCTCCGAGGCTTACTCGAGACCGGTTGGGGCCCGGCCGAAGAAGCCGCCCAGCGCCTGGCATCCGCCAGCCGCGTCTACGTGGTGGGCATCGGCACCAGCTACCACGCGGCGCTCGTGGGCGCCTGGCTGCTCCGCGCCGCCGGATCTGACGCGCGGGCCATCTCGTCGTTCGATTTCGGCACCTATCCGGACGCGGCCGACCTCACCCCGGACGACGCCGTCGTGGTGATGGCCCACAGCGGCGTCAAAACCTACTCGACCACCTCGCTCGTGCGTGCGTCCACCCTCGGCGCGACCCGGATCTCGATTGGCAGCCTCACGGCGGTGCACGAGGGCTCGCAGCAGGTGCTGCGCACCGTCGAGCGCGAGCGCTCGGCGGCCTTTACCGCCTCTCACCTGGCGGCGATGGCCGTGCTGGCCCAGATTGCCACGGTCCTCGGCGAGACCCGCGGCGGCCGAACAGCTGGCTTCCGCGACGCCCTGCAGCGCCTCCCGGACCAGGTGGCGGAGGTGCTCTCCCGCGAGGACGACGTGGCGCCCATAGCCCGCGAGGCGGCCACTCGGCGCGTCTACGCCGTCGGCGCTGGGCCCAACGAGGCCACGGCGACCGAGGCGGTCATCAAAGTGCGGGAAGCCGCCCAGGGCTGGATCGACGGACTGGCCATCGAGCAGTTCCTGCACGGGCCGATCGTCTCGGTCAACGCCGGGGACATGGCGGTCGTGGTCAACATGCCCGGCCGAGCGGCCGAACGCGTCGGCGAGATCACCCGCGTGCTGGCCGCCGTCGGCGCGCGAGTCTGGCTCATCGGCCAGGGCGTCGAAGGGCTGAGCGAGCCGACCGTCTTTCCGTTGCCGGCGGTGCCCGAACTGCTCTCCCCGCTGCTGGCCGTCGTCCCCGTCCAGCTGCTGGCGTACCACATGGCCGTCGTCAAAGGCATCAACCCCGACCTCTTCCGCCGCGACGAAGAGCGCTATGCGACGGCGTTCAAGCTCCTCACGCTGTAGGGACCACCAGGTGCAGGCGCTGGCCCGCGAGCGTGATGCGGGCCAGCTGGCCGCTCAGAAAATCCAGGCGATCGCTTTCGATGCCGTCGGCGAAAATGACGCCGTCGTCGCCCATTTCGGAGACCAGCTCGAGGGCCGCGTCGGCGTCGAGCAGCCCGAAGTCCAGGTCGGTGCCCGTCGCGACCGACGGGAATGGCTCCCGCACGAGCCACACCAGGCGCGGCTCTTCGACGCCGAGCGTCAACTCCAGGTGACGCTGCCGAGCGATTGACTTCGTCCAGCCGGTCCCGCCAGTACCGGTCGCGCAGATCAGGCCCGAGGACGACTGGCGCTCTTCCCGGCCGTCGACGCGCAAACGGTAGCGCGCCGACTGGTGGGTGCGGTGGCCGACGAAGACTTCGTTGAGCGCGAGCAGTCGCTGGCCATCTTCGCGGTCGACCTGGGCCATCGCGCGCCGCTGCACGTGAAAGGCGCGTTCATCGCGGGACGCAAGCCAGGCGAGTAGCCGCGGCATGTCATCCGCCGAGTGTTTGCACAGCAGCCCGTCGTACCGCTGCGGATCTGGATTCACGCCAATGGTCAGCTGCCCGTCCAGATACTTGGCGACGTTGGCGACCAGGCCGTCCTGCCCGACGACCACCACGACGTCGTCGGGGGCGAACAGGAAGCTCGAGAGATTGGCGCGGTCTACCCGCGCGCGACGCTCGTCCGGTGGGACCGCCGCCTGGACGCGGGCGTAACTGGCCTCGAAGCGTTGATGGGTCTCTTCGGCCCAGCCGATGCTCTGGCCACGCGATTCCAGGTAAAAGCGCGCCTGCCCGTACGTCCCGAACTGGTCAATCAAGACTTCCAACGGCGTCGGCCGGGTAACCAGCACCAGCCGCGGCCGCTCGCGCGCCCCAGGCATTCGCGAACGCATGGCCGACGCGCGAGCCGCTCCCCCGCCGCCGCGAGGCGCGGCTTTGGCTGCTTCCCCGCCGCCGCGAGGCGCCGCTTTGGCTGCTTCCCCGCCGCCGCGAGGCGCCGCCTCAGCCGCTCCCTCGCTGCCGCTGGGCTCCGCTTCGGCCGCTCCCTCGCTGCCGCTGGGCTCCGCTTCGGCCTTCATCCATTCACCTCAGCCTCGCAACGAGTCGCGCCGCGGCGGGTATGCCCGCGAGGACTCCGCCCCTGAGACCTTCGCGCCGCCGCCGCGCGCCCCGCCGAGCGCTCATGGCAATGCCGCCGCCTGGTGATCGGCCTGCTCCTGCAGGAACAGCTGCATCGTGCTGGCTAACAGGTCGGGGCTCAGATTGAGATGATTGATGGAGCCGATCTTGCCGGCGAATTCTTGCGCCGCCAGGCCGAGCAGGACCCGCGTCGGCGCGGCCTGCCAGACCGCCACTCGACGCGCCTCGCCGTCGGCGTCCGCCTCGCCCAGTAGCCGGCGGGTCTGCGCGTCCGCTTCGGCATGCGTGCGCTGGTCGCGGGCATACGCGTCGGCGATGAGTGCCGCGCGCGCGAGCTCGGCTTCGGTCCGCACCCGGTCGGCCGCTGCCTGGTGCTCGGTTTCCAGCAGGCGATTGGCGCCCTCGCGGCGGATCAGGTCCTCTTGCTGACGCGCCAGCTCGATCTCGGTGGCCAGCTCGTTCTGTTTGATGGCCCGTTCGTTTTCGACCGCGTCAGCCCGGCGCGCAAAGATCGCCTGGTCGGCGCGCTGCTGGATCGACTCGCGGATGGGCACCTGCAGCGCCTTGTCGACCTCCGCCGCCGGCGATACCCGCTGGACGTTGACGCTCACCAGCGCGAGCCCCATCTCCTGGATCGCCGGATCTGAGCGCAGCACCTCTTCGATGGCCGCCCGGATCACTTCGGCGCCACGTCCGACCGCGTCGACCAGGGGCACACTCGCCAGGTACGTTCGCGCCGGCCGGCGGGCCCGCTGGCTCCAGAAGCTGGCCAGGCGCTCGAGCGGCTGATCGATCCAGGCGCCGGACTGCAGCGACAGTGCAAAGTTGACGCGCGTGGCGGCCACTTCGGGTTCGACCACCCGGTAGACGAGTGTGCACTGGACCGCGAGGTCCTGATAGTCGAGCGTACGCTCGCTCAGGACGAACGTGGTCTCGACGTCCTGGACCGGAAGCATGGCGATGGCCGTCCGTAACGGCATGAACCAGTACGCCAGGCTGACGCCGCGGCGCGTGAGCTTGCCCCCGCGATAGTGCAGGATGAATTCGTTGGGTTCAGCGCGTAGATGGCGCACGAAGCCGACGCGAGCGATGGTCGTCATGGTGTCTCCTCTGGATTGGGGGGCGGCCCGGCGATCTCGCGCGGGCCGATGTAGCGGTACAGGCGCGCCGGCCGGCGCGTGCGGCGATCCTTCACGCCAGAGACGGGCGCCAGGTCCCACCGCGCCAGCATCTGCTTCTGGAAGTTCGACGGGTCGTAGCGGCGGCCGTCGACCGCCTCATGGAGCGCGCGCACGTCGCCCAGCGTGAAGGTCGCCGGCAGCACGTGGAACGCCAGGGGCGTATAGGTAAGTTTCTGGGCGAGGCGCCAGCGGGCGTAGGCGCTGATGCGGTCGTGGTCAAAGGCCAGCGCCGGCAGCGCGTCGACGGGAAACCAGCCCACCTCGCGCACACCCCGTCCGCGGCGCGCCGGCCGGGGGTCGCCGGCGGGCAGCAGGGCGACGTACGCGACCGACAGCGTGCGGCCGCGCGGGTCGCGGCCCGGGTCACCGAAGGTGTACAGCTGTTCGAGGTAGGCGCCATCGACGCCCGTGCGCTCGGCCAGGCAGCGGCTGGCGGCGGCATCGAGCGTCTCGTCGGCGTGGACGGTCCCGCCGGGCAGGGCCCAGGCGCCGGCGAAGGGGGTTTCGGCGCGCTGCACGAGCAGCACGCTCAAGTGGTCGTCGGCGAGGGCGAAGCACACCACGTCCACGGAGACCGTCGCCCGCTCGAGCTCGCCCATCACAAAGTATATTAGTACCTATCACCATTGTCGTCAAGACCGGTACGATGCGCCCCCATGTTTACTCGCGTGGAGCGCGTCGTGATCGGCGTCGCCGACTTGCCGCGCGCGACTCAGACGTTTACCAGCCTGGGCTTCGAGCTGCATGCAACGCCCGAGTCGGCGTTCGCCTTCAATGCCGACGACAGCCTCGAGCTGCTGCCAGCATCCGCGGGCCACGGTCTGCGCAGCATCGTCATCGAGAGCGACGACCTCGGCGCTGACCTGGAGGCCATGCGGGGGCGTGGCATCGAGGTCAGCGATCCGCTGTCGCACCCCGGCGGCCGCGCCGAGCTGGGTCGAGGTACGCCGCTCCCGCTGCAATTCAGCCAGCGCCCCGCCGAACCGCGTCGCCCGCACGTCTGCGCGCACCCGAACCAGGTCGAGCGTCTCGAGCGGACGTATATCGTGGTGCCGCATCTGCCGGCGCTGGTCGAGACGTACGCGCGTGTGCTCGGCCTGCCCGTCCCGCCCGTGCAACGCGGCAACGTCATCAAAGCCGACATGTGCATTTTTGACGTTGGCCCGGTCGGCATCGGCGTCGCGCAGCCAGTCGAACCCGGCCCCGCGGCGAGCGCGCTCGAACGCCGCGGGCCCGGACCGTTTCAGGTGTTATTCCGCACGCGCAGCATGTCCGCGGGCGCCGACTGGATGCGGACCCATGGCCTGCCACCCCCGGCGCGCGGCACCCGCAACACCGGCGAACAGGCCATGCTCGTGGGCCCCGACCAGGCGTGCGGCGCCTACGTCGCGTTCGTCGGACCTGAGTGAGCGGTCCTCGACCCGCGCCGTCTGCTATATTTGACTCAGTGACCAGTTCGGTCCTACCAGTCAAAAATGCGACGCGGCGCGAGGCGCGGCTCCTGGACGCCGCGGCGCGGCTCTTCGCCCGCTTCGGCTTCGACAAGACCAGCATCGACGAGATCGCCCATGAGGCCGGCGTCTCGAAGGGCGCCGTTTACCTGCACTGGCCCAGCAAAGACGCCCTGTTCGAGGCCACCCTGGTCCGCGAGGGCCTGCGGCTCCAAGACGAGATCCGCGCGCGCATCGAGGCCGATCCGGTCGGCGGCACACTTGCGGCTATCTACCGCCACAGCATCATCGCGCTCGAGAGCAATCCACTCTTGCTGGCGGCGATCACCTTCGACGCGCGCGTGCTCGGCGACTATGTCCGTCGCCAGGATCCGTCGATCTCGAGGCAACGCCTGGCGTTTGGCGAAGAGTTCGTCCGCCGCATGCAGGCCGCCAATTTGATGCGCTCGGAGCTCGAACCCGCCGTGACGGCATACGTCATGACCGTCATTTCCTTCGGCCTGCTGGGCATTCGCCAGCTCGCGCCAGCGCTACCCGCGCCATCGTTCGAGCGCCTGGCGGATGCCCTGGCCGATCTGCTCGACCGCGGCCTGGCGACGCACGACGTCGCCGACGCATCCCCAGACGCAGGCAAGGCAGCCTTCCACAACCTGAGTGACGAGACGCGACAGCTCTATGTCGCGCGTACCGAGGCAATCGGTGGTAGCCAGCGCAGTCCCGGCCCGTCGAACTGACGCCCCGGCTGTCGCCGCGCCCGGCTGGGCGCGGCGGCTCCCGTACCCCCTGCGCAACGCGTTGAACCGCTGGCGCAGTCTGCTCAGCATGATCGTCGGGGTGGGCATCGCGCTGAGCATCGGGATGACGATTCTGGCCGTCATCAGCGCCGAGATGGACCTTCTGACGGGCGATTACGAGCGCTCCGGGATCGCGGTGTACGTGTCGACTCAGGGCGGCAAGATCGTCGCTGAACTCGCTGGCGATACACCCGGCACCATTCAGAATGCCAGCACGGTGCTGGCTCAGGTGCGCAGTTGGCCGGGGGTCCAGGGTGCGATCGGCGCGCTCACGTGGACCATGGCTCGCGAGGACGAAGGTCCGCGCCGGCGCGGTCAGCTGACGGAGCTGATCTCGGTGATCGGCGTCGATGGCGATCCGCAGACGGTGCCCAACATGCTGGTGCTCGACACCGGTCGCTGGCTACGCGGCGGCAACGAAGTCGTCCTGGGTCGGACGCTCGCCAAAGGCAAGGCCCTCCACGTGGGCGACAGCCTGCGGCTGAACGGCACCACATTCACGGTCGTCGGAGTGGGGACGCTGCGCGGATTCGCTTCGTTCGGCCAGAACTCGGTTGCCTACATGGACAGTCGAACGCTGGTCGAGCGTGCGCAGGTCGGCAATGTCATGAACGTCATCGCGATCCAGACGGGCCAGCCGGCGCAGGTGATTCAACGGCTGGACGACCTGGGCGGTCTGGCGGCGTGGACGCCGGCCCAACTGGTCGCGGCCGCCCAGGCGGCCAGTGCCAGTGGCATCGCCATCGACTGGGTGCTGATCATCCTGACGCTCGGAGTCGCCGGACTGTTCGTGAACACGATGCTGAGCCACTCGGTAAGCGAGCGGCGGGCGGAGTTCGCCGTCCTGCGCGCCATCGGTTTTCCAGGCATGTGGATTGTGCTGACGGTGGCGCTCGAATCGCTGACCATCACGGTGGCGGCCGGTCTGGTGGCGGTCGCGATCAGTCTGATGCTCGGTGCGCTGCTGAATGCCACGGTCGCGCCGCAGTATGGATTCGACTCGCTGTTCCGCGCCGATCCATCGCTGTTCATGCTGATCTTCGGGTTGGCGGCATCCCTGGGTGTGGTCTCGGGAGTCCTGCCGGCGCGCAAAGCCGCCTCGGTCGATCCAGTTGAAGTGTTGCGGGAGGCCTGAGCCGCATGCCGCGGCGGTCCATATGGCGGATATGAACGGAGCGGGAGCCTGAGGCATGCCTCGGCGGCGCATATGGCGGATGTGAGCGGAGTGGGAGCCTGAGGCATGCCTCGGCGGCGCATATGGCGGATGTGAGCGGAGTGGGAGCCGGAGGCATGCCTCGGCGGCGCATATGACGGGTGTGAGCGGAGCGGGAGCCTGAGGTGCGGTTGGAGATGGACCACGTCTGGCGTACTTACCGCGTGGGCGACGAGGAAGTCGTCGCGCTGCGCGACGCGAGCGTGAGCATCGACTCCGGCGAGCTGGTGGCGGTGGTGGGACCCTCCGGCTCGGGCAAGAGCACGTTTCTGCAGCTGGTTGGGCTGCTCGACACGCCGAGCCAGGGCGCGGTGCGGTTTGACGGCCGGGACGTCAGCTCACTGGACGACGCCCAGCGCACCCGGGTCCGGCTCGAGTCGCTCGGCTTCGTCTTCCAGCGGTTCCACCTGCTGCAGCACCTGACGGCGCTGGAAAACGTGATGCTACCCATGGAGGCTGCCGGAGCTGGCCTGGACGAGCGCTTTGCGCGCGGCTCGGAGTTGTTGACCTCGGTGGGGATGGGCGAACGGCTGAGATTTCGTCCGTCGCAGCTCTCGGGAGGACAGCGTCAGCGGGTGGCCGTGGCGCGGGCAGTGGCCAACAGTCCGAGTGTGATCCTGGCCGACGAGCCGACCGGCGAGCTGCACAGCGAAGACAAGGAGCGCGTGCTGGACCTGTTCAAGGCCATGAATCGGCAGGGCCGCACGATTGTCATGGTTACGCACGATCCGGATGTGGCCGGCGCGGCGCATCGACAGGTCACGATCCGTGACGGAATACTGCGAGGGTAAAGCGATGCTTGTCGAGTCCGAGACTCAACCTGTTGTTGTGGACTCCAAACTACCGAGACCTGGCCCACGGCGACCGGCGGTCTGGTGGCGGCGTCGGCGGGTGGTTGTCGGCGGCCTGGGCCTGCTGGTCCTGGCCACGATCGTCACCGTGATGTTGAGCGCACGCTCCGCGGCGCCAGCGCCGATCGCGGCGCCGGTGACCGCCGCGCTCGTCGCGCACGGGCAGGTCGTGCCGGTCCAGCAGGCGCGCGTCGGCACCCTGGGTGGCGGGCAGGTGCAGCAGCTGACAGCGAACCTGGGGGCGGAGGTCAGTGCTCAGACGCCCCTGGCGTGGGTGCTCGGTCCGTCGGGCACCGAGGTCGTGACGGCCCCGTTCAGCGGCTCGGTGACCAACGTGCTCGTGCACGAAGGCGATACGCTGATGCCGGGGGCGACGATCGCGGTGGTCGCCAACATGCACGCGCTCCAGGTGGAAACCTCGGACGTCGACGAGTTTCTGGTCGGGCACGTGAGCGTCGGGCAGCGCGTCGAGGTGACCGTTGACGCGCTCGACAACCTGGCGCTGGCCGGCGTTGTCACCAACATTGCGCTGCTGCCCCAGATAGGCGCCAGCGGCAGCCCGGCCTACCCGGTGATCGTGAGTCTGAGCGGCGTTCCGCCCGCCGTCCACGCGGGTATGTCCATCCGCATGACGCTCCCGGACTGAACGCCTTTCGGTACGCTCACCCGCGTGAGCCTTACCGAAGCGCAACGTACCTATCTCGAACAGAATCACGGCGCCGCGATGATCACGCTCCGGCCGGACGGCACGCCGACGGCCGTGCGGATTGGTCTCGCCCTGGTTGACGGTCAGCTCTGGAGCAGCGGCACCCAGGACCGCCGCCGCACCGCCAACCTGCGGCGCGATCCGCGTTCCACGCTCTTCGTCTATGAGGGTGCCGGCTTCCGGTATCTGACGATCGAGGCCCGCGTCGCCATCCTCGAGGGTCCCGACGCGCCAGAGTTGAACCTGCACCTGTTCCGCGTCATGCAAAACCGCCCGACGGGCCCGATCCTGTGGAACGGCGTCGACACCCCCGAACCCGAGTTCTTAACCAGGATGCTCGCCGAAAAACGCCTCATCTACCAGTTCGATCCCGTCCGTGCCTACGGCCTGTAGGCGCTGAACCCCAGCGGCGGCACCGCTGCCCGCATCGCTGCGATGCGGGCAGCGAGCACCTCGTACAACGCCAGCGCGCGTTACAGTCAATCGTAGTGACGATTGGGCCGCGGGCGATCAGGGCGCTGACGGTTGCCGACATCATGAGCACCGGGGTGCTCACGGCGCGCCGCACCACCACCATCGCCGAAGCGGCGGCGCTGATGGTCGCCCGTAGCGTGGGTTCGATCGTGGTCGTTGACGATCCTCGACGGCGCCCCGCTGGCATCCTGACCGAGCGGGACCTGGTGCGCTTTGCGGCCTGCGGCGCGGACGCGTCCACGACGCCAGTGGCCGACTACATGACCCCGGAGCCCGACACCATCGGGCCGGACGAGGAGGCGATCGAGGTCTTACGCCGTTTCGCCGCCCGCGGCTACCGCCACGTGCCCGTCGTCGCCGGCGGCGAGCTGGTCGGCATCGTCTCGATGCGCGACCTGTTCATGAAAATCGAGCGCGGCCCCACGCTGCACCTGATCGGCGACACCGCCGCACCTCCGACCGGGCGCGACCCGACCAGCGCCACCCTCATGACCCTGTTCGAATCCGCGACCGCCACCGATCCCGCCCTCGAGGTGCCGGACGGTCCCCGGTTGACCTACGGCATGCTGAGAACCAGCGCGCACGCCGTGGCCGATACGCTGGCGGCGCTGGGCATCGCGCGCGGAGACCGCGTGGCGATCGTCCTCCCGCAGGGTCCAGTGGCGATCGTCGCGATCCTGGGCGCGGCGCTCGCCGCGACGGCCGCCCCGCTCAATCCGAGCTTCACGGAGGCCGAATTCCGGTTCTACTTCGAAGATGTCTCCGCTCGCGCGCTGATCGTCCCCGCCGAGGGTGCCGCGGCGGCGCGGGCCGCGTGGCCGGCCGGCCCGGTGATTGAGGCGACACTGGAGCCGAGCGGCGAGCTACGCCTGACCAGCACCACGCCGCGACGCTCAAGCCGCACGGCCTCGGACCCGAGCCCGGACGACGTCGCGTTGATCCTCCACAGTAGCGGCACTACCGGGCGACCGAAGCGCGCCCCGATCAGGCATCGCAATCTCGTCGCGTCCGCGGACAACATCGTTCGAACCTATGGTCTCGGGCCGGCCGACATCACGGTGTGCGTCATGCCGCTGTTTCACATCCATGGACTGGTGGCATCCGTGCTGGCCACCCTGGCCGCCGGCGGCAAGGCGGTCATTCCCGGCCGCTTCAATCCGCTCGGCTTCCGCCGGCTCGTCACCGCGGAACGGGCCACGTGGTATTCGGCGGTGCCCAGTATTCATCAGCTCGTACTGGCGCGTGCGTCGGACGTGCGCGACGTCAAGCAGCAGACGCTGCGCTTCATCCGGTCGGCGAGCGCGCCGCTCCCCCAGGCCACGTTGTTGCTGCTCGAGGAGTCCCTCGGCATCCCGATGCTGGAGGCGTATGGCATGACCGAGGCATCGCACCAGGTCGCCTCCAATCCGCTTCCGCCGGGCATGCGCGAAGCGGGGTCGGTCGGCCGCGGTGTCGGTGTGCGGATTGGCGTCATGGATGAGCCGGGGGCGCTGCTGACGATTGGTGCGAGCGGTGAGGTGGTAATCCAGGGGCCCAACGTCATCGACGGCTACGACAGCAACCCCGAGGCCAACGCGGCGGCGTTCACCAACGGCTGGTTCCGCACCGGCGACCTCGGCGTACTTGACGCGGCCGGGTATTTGACGCTCGTCGGGCGCCTGAAAGAGATGATCAATCGCGCTGGCGAGAAGATCGCGCCGTTCGAAGTCGACGACGTGCTGCTGCTGCATCCGGCCGTGGCCGAGGCGGTGTGTTTCGGCGCGCCGCACCCGATGTGGGGCGAAGAAGTGGAAGCGGTCGTCGTCTTGAAGGGCGACGTCACCGAAAAGCAGCTGATCCGCCACTGCCAGGAGCGCCTCGCCGAGTTCAAGATTCCGCGGCGCGTGCACTTCGTCGACGCGATCCCGCGCGGCGCCACCGGCAAGGTGCAGCGCAACCGCATCCGCGCGCTCATGGGGCTCGCGTGAAGTTCGCGATCGTCGGCGCGGGCGCGACCGGTGGTTTCCTGGGCGCGCGGCTGGCGCGAGCCGACCTGGACGTGACGCTGGTCGCCCGCGGACCGCATCTGGCAGCCATGCAGGCGAATGGCGTGCGCGTCATTGGCGAGGGCGAAGAGTTCACTGCCCACCCGGCGTGTACCGATGATCTGTCGATCGTCGGCGCCGCCGACGTGGTGTTCCTGACCGTCAAGGCCCACGCGCTCACCGAGCTGGCGCCCCGGTTGGGCCGGCTGCTGGGGCCCGAGACGGCGGTGGTGACGGCCCAGAACGGGATCCCGTGGTGGTACTTCGACGGGTCCGCCGATGACCCGTTGGCCGGGACCCGCCTGCAGAGCGCGGACCCGGGGTCGGTCATCGCCGCCAGCATCGCGACGCGCCGGGTGATCGGGTGCGTGGTCTATCCGGCGACTCACCTGGTCGCGCCCGGGGTGATCGAACATCTCGAGGGCACCCGGTTTTCGATCGGCGAGCCCGACGGGAGCAAGACACCGCGCTGTCAGGCGATCGCCGCCGCGCTGATCCGCGCCGGGCTCAAGTGCCCGATCCGGACCCGCATTCGCCATGACCTGTGGCTCAAACTGTTGGGCAACGTGGCCTTCAACCCGATCAGCGCGCTCACGCGAAGTACGCTCGTCGACATTGCCACGCACCCCGAGACGCGCGCTCTCGCCCGCGCTGTCATGGCGGAAGCCGACAGCGTGGCGCGCGCGCTCGGCGTCGTCCTGGACATCGGGATCGACCAGCGTCTAGCCGGCGCCGAAAACGTCGGCGCGCACAAAACATCCATGCTCCAGGACGTCGAGACCCACCGCCCCCTGGAGGTGGAAGCCGTCCTGGGCACCGTCGTCGAAATCGGCACGCTGTTGGGTCTGGACCTCCCCCACCTCCGCACGATCTACGCCTGCACCCAGCTTCTCGATCAAACGCTCCAAAAGAGACGGGTTTAAGAAAAGTTGTTGCGGTGCCGAACGGCCTGCCCGTACGACCCCACAACAATTTTCCCAAAACCGTCTCTTGTTGTTGAGCCTGCCCGCGCGTTGAGCGGCTTGATGGCGAGGCCCGCCCCACGTACGACCCCGCCCGCGGTGCCGAACGGCCTGCCCTCATCAGCCCACAACACTTTTTCCTAGAAACCGTCTCTCATGGAGTGTGCCATCCTAGAGCGCGGAGTAGCGGCTGGGGAGAAAAAGACAGCGATGCGAGTGTTAGCGATGGTCCTCGCTGGCGGCGAGGGCAAACGGTTGTTCCCGCTCACGGCTGACCGGGCCAAGCCGGCGGTGCCTTTCGGCGGCACCTACCGGCTGATCGACTTCGCCCTGTCGAACCTCGTCAATGCCGGTTTCTTCAAGATCGTCGTTCTCACCCAGTACAAGAGCCACAGCCTGGACCGGCACATTGCTCAGACGTGGCGGCTGAGCACCATGCTCAACAACTACGTCGCCTCCGTGCCGGCGCAGATGCGCCGCGGCCCGCGCTGGTTCGCCGGCTCAGCCGACGCGATTTTCCAGAACCTGAATCTGATCCACGACGAAGGCCCCGACTACATCCTGGTCTTCGGCGCCGACCACATCTATCGCATGGACCCCCGCCAGATGCTGGACCACCACATCGCCAGCGGCGCGGGCCTGACCGTGGCCGCGCTGCGCGTCCCACGACAGGAGTCCGAGGCATTTGGCGTGATCGAGGCCGATCCAGGCGGGCGCATCCGGGCGTTCTATGAAAAGCCGACTGACCCGGTCGGCCTGCCCGATGCACCGGATGAAGTGCTGGCCTCGATGGGCAACTACGTCTTCACCACCCGGACCCTGCTCGACGCCGTCACCGCCGACGCCGCCGACGAGACCAGCGTGCACGACCTCGGGGGCAGCATCGTGCCTAACCTGGTGGCTCGCGGGGACGCGGCGGCGTACGACTTCGCCACCAACGAAGTGCCCGGTGCCAGCGACGCCGACCGGGGCTACTGGCGTGACGTCGGAGAGTTGGACGCGTACTACGTCGCGCACATGGACCTGATCTCACCGGTGCCCGCGTTCAACCTGTACAACCACGACTGGCCCATCTACAGCTGGCAACCACCGCTACCGCCAGCGAAGCTCGTCGTCGACGGATTGCCGGGACAGGCGCTGGACTCGCTGTTGAGTGCCGGCGTGATCGTGGTCGGCGGCACGGTGAGTCGCTCCGTGCTCTCGCCGGAGGTGCGCATCGAGCGCGGTGCGCTGGTGGAAGGGTCAGTCCTGCTGGACGGCGTGCGCATCGGCACCGGCGCCGTCGTGCGCGACGCCATTCTCGACAAGAACGTGGAGGTTGCCCCGGGCGTCCGAATCGGCGTCGACCCCGATCATGACCGTGCCCGCTTCACCGTCTCCCGGGGCGGGGTCGTCGTGATCGGTAAAGGTCAGTCCATCGCCACCTAGCGCAGCGCGCTCGGCAGGATGTCCAGCTGCATGCGGTACTTGGCGACGGTCCGCCGCGCGATGTGGATCCCCTGCCCTTTCAGTCGCTCCAGGATGTCGTTGTCGGTCAGCGGCTTGCCTTCTTTGGCGATCGCTTCCTTCATGATGTCCTTGACGCTCAGGCTCGGCGTGAAGAAGTGCGCGTACGGGATCACTTCACCATTGGGCAGCAGGGCGTACTTGCTCGCCGTGGCGCGGCTGACGGTGCTCTCGTGGATGCCCAGCTCTTCGGCAATGCCGGCTCGACTGAGCGGTTGCAGTGACCGGATCCCGTGGTCTAAATACGCGCGCTGGCGCTCGACGATGCAGGTGGTGATCTTGAACATCGTCTGCCGCCGCTGGTTGATGTTGGCGATGAACAGCTTGGCCCGGCCGACGTACTGCTGGACGTGCTTCTTCTCGTCCGAATTCATGCTCGCGCTGCTGTGGTGCAGGTCCGCCGCCAGGCGCGTGTACATCGGGTTGATGCGCAGCGCAAACCGTCGACTCTCGATGACTTCGATCTCGAACGCGTCGTCGATGCCCCGCGTGATCGTGACGTCCGGGGTGATGTACATCGCCCGCGTGT
>DATGER010000116.1:0-4963 GCA_035309865.1 Chloroflexota bacterium | reverse complement strand
GGGGCGGCTTCGGGGTACTGGGCGATGCGGTCGCGGGCGGCGCTGAAGAGCGGGGTGAGTGGGCTGGCGGACATCACGTCGACGACTTCGGCCTCAGTCAGGTTGAAGCGTTGTCCATCCGCGATGAAGTAGTACGCCTGGCCAATGGCATCCGACGGCGTCAGGATGGTGCCTTCGTCAACCGACTGGCCGAGCTGGGTTTGCGGCAACACGAACAGGCTTTGCGTCGCGACCGGCGGCGTGACGATGGCGACCACTACCGAAGCGGCAGGGTGGATGCTCACACCCTGGTCGGCAACGTGCGAGCCACTCACCGGCCCCGGCGCGGCTGGCGCGACCACGGCGCGTACGGCCGCAACCGGCACAGCGTCGACAATCGGCGCGTGCGGGATGCCCGGCGCAGCGGGTCCGGTGCCGCTGGCGCCAGGGTAGGGCGCGTAGGGTACGTCGGGCCAGGGCCGGGTGTGCGACGCGCAGGTGGTCGCGGGCTTGGTTTGCGCACCGGGCAGCGACGGCCCGCATAACTGCGCGATCAGGTCGACCACCCGCTGCGTGCGCACCGCAATGTCGCCCGGCACGATGTCGATCGGGACCGGCACGGCGCGCGCCAGGCGCGGCGTGGTCGGTTGCAGGTACGGGTAGTACGCCTGGCGGAACCAGTCGGGCAGCTTGGCCGGGTCGTTGCCGACCCCGAACTCGAGCAGGGCGATGCTCAGGTGGCTGAAGTCCGAGTGGTCGAGCATGGTGTGGTAGCCCAGCGTGTTGGCTCGATCGCCGTCGTCGTCTCGAAGCTGCAGGATCTGGCGCGCGCCCCAGTTTGCCTCAGGGTGCGTCCTGTCCTGGCTGAGCTCCAACAGGTCGTACAGGACGTTGCCGACGATGGAGTCGGAGTAGCCGCGCGCGTTGTCCATCGCGTGGCCGTACTCATGCGCAAAGCCGCGCGCGAACAGGCCATCGGCGGGGTCAATCGTGATCTGGACGCGCTCGACACCAGGAAAGTAGCCGGTCAGGCAGGCCCAGTCGGCTTTGCAGGTGACCTGCTGGTTGGGCAGGTAGGTCAGCAGGACGCGGGCGCGACCATCTGGCCGAGGTCCGCCAACGTAGCTCACGGCCGTCTCGGTCCAGCCAAGCTGGCGCAGCGACGCATCGCGCAGCTGCTCGGCGGTTGCATTCGGGGCGACATTCAAGGTGGCCGCGCTCCCCTGGGTGGGCTCGAGCGGCAGGCCGAGCGGTGCCAGCGACTGTGTGCCAGCCGGCAGCGTTCCTGGAATAGCTGTCAACGCGAGCACCGCTGCGCCCCAGGCGAGCCGCCGGGCCGTCTGCGTGAACCGTGCCATACATGTCATCGCGTATTGCGAGTATCGGCACCGATATGCGCCTTCAGCAGCCCGAGAGTCTGCTTTCCACCCGCAAGCCCGCTGGTTCTGAAGCGGGGGGTCGCCGCGGGAAGGAGCGCAGCGAGCCTGATGCTTGCACGGAACAGCGACTGCCGGCGGGGGGCTGCAGGCTCCCCCGACCCGCCCAACGTGCAGCATAGAGCGCGCATACACTGCGATCAAGGAGTAGCGATGGCGACTGACCAACGATCGCGTGCCACGGTGCGCTTCGGCGTGATCGGCATGAACCACAACCACATCTTCGGCATGACCGACCTGCTCCTCGACGCGGGCGCCGAGCTCGTCACCTGCTATGCCGCCGAGGCCGACCTGGCCGCAGAGTTCATGACGCGCTATCCGCAGGCGCGCCTGGCTCGCAGCGCCGAGGAGGTACTGAGCGACGAGACCATCCAGCTGATTGCCAGCGCGGCGATCTCCAGCGAGCGGGCGGGCGTTGGCCTGGCCACGCTGCGGCACGGCAAAGACTTCCTGAGCGACAAGCCCGGGTTCACCTCACTCGACCAGCTCGCGGCGGCGCGCCAGTTGCAGCGCGAAACCGGCCGGATCTATTCCGTCTGCTACAGCGAGCGCTTCGGGAATCGGGCCACCGTGCGCGCCGGCGAGCTCGTCGCGGCCGGTGCCATCGGCCGCGTGTTGCAGACCATCGGCCTGGGGCCGCATCGGCTCAACGCGGCGGGCCGGCCGGCGTGGTTCTTCGACCATGCACGCTACGGCGGCATCCTGTGCGATATCGGCTCCCACCAGGCCGACCAGTTCCTGTTCTTTACCGGCTCCACTTCCGCCGAGATCGTGGCCTCCCAGGTGGCCAACTTCGCCCATCCGGAGTACCCGGAGCTGGAGGACTTCGGCGACATGGTGCTGCGCGGGGACCGCGGCACGGGCTATGTGCGCGTCGATTGGTTTACACCCGACGGCCTGAATAGCTGGGGCGATGGTCGACTGACGATCCTCGGCACCGAGGGCTTCATCGAGATTCGCAAGAACTCCGACCTCGCGGGGCGGACCGGCGGCAATCACCTGTTTCTCGTGGATGCGCACGGGACGCAGTACGTCGATTGCGAGAGCGTGGCCCTCCCATTCGGCCCCCAGCTTCTTGACGACATCCGCGACCGCACCGAGACAGCGATGCCCCAGGCGCACGCCTTCCTGGCCTCCGAGCTCGCGCTCAGAGCCCAGCTCCAGGCCCAGCCGGTCGTCGTGCACCCTGCCGCCGCCGCGGCACGTCGTTGAGCTCGCGCTCAGAGCCCAGCTGCAGGCCCAGCCGGTCGTCGTGCCCCCTGCCGTCGTCGCGGCGCGGCACTGAGCTCGCCCTCGAGCAACGATTCGACCCCACCACCTGGGCAGTCTTCGCTTTGGGAGCGAGCGCAGCGACGCGGAGCCTCGGCGACGCCGCTCGGGCACGGGCACGATGTAACGTGATGCCGGAATGTTTGGGCGCGTTGGCGCGTCGATGCGGTTCGCGAGGCGAGCCTGGCAGCTGGCCGCTCCGTACTGGAGCTCGGATGAGCGGTGGCGTGCGCGGCTGCTGCTGGTCGCGATCGTCGCGCTCACGCTGGCGCTCGTGTTTCTGCAGGTCCAGTACAACAACTGGAACCGCGATTTTGGCGAGGCCATCCAGAACAAGGACGTCGGCTCGTTCGGCCCGCTCCTGCTGCGGTTCTCGGTGCTGGCGGGGCTGTTTATTCTCGGCGCTGTCTACCGTCGCTATCTGACGCTGATGCTCCAGATGCGCTGGCGGATCTGGACCACCCGACACTTCCTCGATCGCTGGCTTGGCGACCACGTCTACTACCGCCTGGAGGTCGGCGAGCGGCGGCCTGACAACCCCGATCAGCGCATCGCCGACGACCTGCGGTTGTTTACCTTCAACACCCTAGACCTGGCCCTGGGGATTCTCTCGTCGGCGGTCACGCTGGTGTCATTCGTGGCCATCCTGTGGACGATCTCTGGTCCGCTCCCACTCGGCGCTGGCTCGCTGAGCGTGGAGATACCGGGCTATATGGTGTGGGTCGCCATCATCTACGCCGTCCTCGGCAGCGTGTTGACGCACCTCGTCGGCCGACCGCTGATCGGCCTGAACTTTCAGCAGCAGCGCGTCGAAGCCGACCTGCGCTTCGGTTTGGTCAGACTCCGCGAAAACGCCGAAGGGATCGCGCTCTATCGTGGCGAAAACGTCGAACGAGGCGTGCTCGACACACGCCTGGAGCGGATCCGCGCCAACTGGTGGCAGCTCATGCGCTACACCAAGAACCTGACCTTCCTGACAACCGGCTACGACCAGCTCGCCGGCATCTTCCCGCTCCTGGTCGCGGCGCCACGCTACTTTGCCGGGGCCATCACGCTAGGCGTTTTGACCCAGATCGGCAACGCCTTCGGGCAGGTCCAGGGATCGCTGTCGTGGTTCATCGAAAGCTACAGCTCGCTCGCCAACTGGAAGGCTACGGCCGATCGATTGCTCACCTTCCAGGACGCCATCGAGCAGGCCAGAGCACAAGCCGCCGAGTCGCCCGGCATCAACCGGGTCGCCAACGGCGTCGGCGATGTGCGCGCCGAGCACGTCGACCTGCGTCTGCCCGGCGGGCGCATGATCCTGGCCGACACCAGCCTGTCGATCGGACCCGGCGAACGCGTCCTGATCAGCGGGCCGACCGGCGTTGGCAAGAGCACCCTGTTCCGCGCGCTCGCCGGGATCTGGCCCTTCGGCACCGGACATATTCAAGTACCCAGGCAGGCGAACCTGCTGTTCCTGCCCCAGCGCGCGTACCTGCCGATCGCCAGCCTGCGCGATGCGGTGACCTATCCGGCGGCGAGCGGTACCTTTGACGACGCGACGATCCGCGACACGCTGGCGGCAACCGGCCTGGACTCGTTCGTCGGTCGACTGGACGACGTCGAGAACTGGAGCCTGCAATTGAGCGGCGGCGAACAACAGCGCCTGGCCATCGCTCGGGCAGTGTTGCAGCGCCCCGACTGGCTGTTCCTGGACGAGGCGACCTCCGCGCTCGACGAGGCCGCCGAACGCGCGATGTATGCACTGCTCACCGCGCGTCTGGCGAACACCGCGATCGTCAGCATCGCCCACCGCCCAGGTGTGGCGGGCTTCCACGAGAAGCGCCTGGACCTCGTGGCCGAGCCGGCCGTGCCCAGCGCTTAGGAGCTAGGCGGCTTGGTCGGGGACGGTCAGGACATTGAGCAGATCGACGAGTTGATAAGGCTTGGCGAGCACGGCCTCGACGCCTTTCGCCTGCGCTTCGTTGGGATCGATGGCCGCGCCCCAGCCAGTGGCCAGCAGGAAGCGAACCTTCGGCCAACGCTTCCTGACCACTTCCGCGAGCTCCCAGCCGTTCATGCCGGCGCCCATGCCCATGTCCGAGACAACCACGTCAAACGTTTGCTCGGCCAACCTGTCGAGGGCCTCTTCGCCTGAGGCAGCCACCATGACCACGTGACCTGACGGCTTGAGCATGCGCACGACCGCCTTGGTCATCATCGGCTCGTCGTCCACCGCCAGGATCCGCAGCGGTGGCAGCGCGCCGCCCGGACCCGCCGAGAGTGGCGACGGCTCA
>DATGER010000115.1:0-5576 GCA_035309865.1 Chloroflexota bacterium | reverse complement strand
CGGCCTCGAGGGCGGCAAACGCGGCCTCCTGGTCGGCGAAAAGTACGCCCCGACGCCGGCGATCTACCCCCGCCGCCCGGGCGTCCCGCGCAAGCATCCCATCGCGTAGGGCCAACGCCCCGTTTTCACGAGATCGTGGGCCAACGCCACAGCCGCTGGTTCTCGCCACCGAGCAAGCGCAGCGAGGCAGGCAGCGTGCTCCCGTGGATCCTCATCCCTGGGGTTCTGAGTAGAGAGCGACGCGCGGCAAAACGGCTGCGTGCTTGCACCGTTCCCAGTTCCTGGGTGGTGACTAGAGAGCGCGCGTAGCGAAGCGAGCAGCGTGGGCGCCGCAAGACCCAGTCGCCAGTGCTGGCTCAGGGAGCGAGCGCAGCGAGGCGGGTGCACGGAGTCGTTCAGGCTATCTGGAGGTCCGCGCACAGCTCGCGCACAAAACCCTCGACGTCCATCACGAGGCCGATCGCCTGGAAGCTGCCGCGGTCGGCGAGTTTGGTGACGACCGCCGGATTGATGTCGACACACACCGTGGTCACGCCGGCCGACAGCAGGTTGCCGGTGGCGATGCCGTGCAGCATCGACGACAGGACCAGCACCAGGTCTACTCCGCGGTGAACTTCGGCGCGCATCCGCCGCTGCGCTTCCAGTGTGTCGGTGATCACGTCCGGCAAGGGACCGTCGTCCCGAATCGAGCCGGCCAGGATGTAGGTGGCGTTGGCTTCGACGCAGGCGTGCATGATGCCGTTGGCGAGCAGGCCCTGCTCAACCGCGGCGCGGATGCTGCCGGCGCGGCGCACGCGGTTGATCGCGCGCAGATGGTGTTCGTGGCCACCCTCCTGGGGGACGCCCTGGCTGAGCGACACGCCGAGCGACGTGCCG
The DNA here is from genome assembly GCA_035309865.1 of Chloroflexota bacterium. Lineage (GTDB taxonomy): Bacteria > Chloroflexota > UBA6077 > UBA6077 > CF-72 > CF-72. The sequence continues at coordinate 4,700 of DATGER010000115.1, read as the reverse complement.
AACATGGCCATCTCGATGTCGTGGGTGGCCAGGCCGTTCCCCGCAAACAACACATTGACATAACGTTCGCGAATGAGACTGGCGACGTGGTCGCGCGTGCCAGTATGCACCAGCACCGGCCCGCCGACCAGAATCACGTTGCCTCCGCGGGTTCGAATCTCCCGCAGCCGCTCGGCGATCTCGTGGATCAGCAGCACCTTGGGCTTCTCGCTGGAGACGCTGCTGCCCATGAACGCAAACACCTGGGGTTGCGTCCGCGGGCGTTCGAGGGGTGTCACGCGTACGCCCTCGTGGCCGACGACCAGCTGTTCGCCGGCTTTCACGTCGGACAACGCCACCGTCCAGGCGCGGCCGGCGCTCGGGTCGACGGCGATGCCGCAGTCCATTTCCGGCCACTCCACGCGCACCCAGTGACCCGCCAGGCGCACCGCCGTTTCCAGGTTGGTCGTGGAGTAGAAGCCCTCGGGGAACACGCCGTCGGCCGGGACGGGCACCAGGTTGACCTGCTCGACCTCTTCGGGCAGCGCCCCGATGCGCTGCGCTCGATTCAGCAGCAGCTCCAGGAGCTCGCGGCTGGGCGCCGAGATCTGGATGCGCGCGTACGATGGCTCGTTCTTCCGCCGGCCGACCTGGATGTCCTGGATCACGAACTCGCCGCCGCGATCCATCACCTCGTCCATGATCTGCGGCAGTGCGTACGAGTCGATGATGTGGCCGCGTAGTTCGATGATCTCCGAAAAGGTCATGCTGCCAGGTAGTCTAGCGGTGATGGACGCGGTACTTCTCGATGTGGGCGGGGTGCTGCTCGTGCCGCACGCTGACGCAGTCAATCCCGCCCTGGCACCTTTTGGCATGCAGCTGAGCCGCGAGCAGGCCGAGCGGGCGCACTACGCCGGCGCACGTTCGCTCGATGCCGCCGACGCGGCTACCGACGTCGACGGATCCGCCTACCTGATTGGCTACGCGGCCGCCGTCGGCATCTCAGACACCGACCGCGAACCGGCGCTGACTCGCCTGCGCGCGGCGTTCGGGAGCCCGAGCATCGCCGTCTGGCGCCAGCCGGTCATCGGGTCAGTCGCTGGCCTGCGAAGCCTGGCGGCGACCGGCATCAAGCTGGGCATCATCAGCAACGCGGACGGCACCATCGAGCGGCAATTGCGCGTGAACGAGATCTGCCAGGTTGGCGCCGGCCTGGGCGTCCCGGTGCTGGCGATCATCGACTCGACCGTCGTGGGGGTCGCGAAACCGGCCGCCGCAATCTTCCGCCACGCCCTCGACCCGCTCGGCGTGAGCCCCGAGCAGGCCGTCTACGTCGGCGACACGGTCCGCTACGACGTTCGTGGCGCCCGCAACGCCGGCGTGAGACCCATTCACTTCGACCCGTACGACCTCTGCGACAGCAAACCCGACCACGCTCACGTGCGGTCAATCGCCGAGGTCGCCGGGCTCCTCTAAGCAGGAAAGCGGTTGAGATTTCGCTCGGCGCCTGCAATCCGGCACGGCCGCTGCCTTACACCACCGCATGACCGACTTTCTACATACCGCCGGGTACATTGTTCTGACCTGGATAGCCCTGTCGCTGCCGCTCGCGGTTGTCTGGAGCCGGTTCATGTCTCGGATGGATCGCAAGGAACTCACCCTGACGACCCCTCGGCGTCGCCAGAGTGCACGGCGAACACACCCCGTGCCCCAACTGGCTCACACTCGATTGAGTGCGTAGCCGGCTACGTGCTCAGTGGCTGAAGATCGTCGAGGCGGCGACGGCCGCGTTGAGGAACGGCGGGGCAAAGATGCCGAACGCCAATACTCCCGCCAGACTGGCCGCCAGCGCGAGGCCCTGGCTGAAGCTCGCCGGGCGCACGCGGGCGACATCGACCGCGTCGCGCATCCACATCGCATGGATCACGCGGCCGTAGTAATACAGCGACACCGCGGACATGATCAGCGCCCAGATCACCAGTAGTTGCAAGCCGACGCTGCCGGCTTTGATGGCCGTCAGAAATAAATAGAGCTTGGCAAAGAAGCCGACGAACGGCGGAATGCCCGCCAGCGATAGCAGGGCGACTGTCAGCCCCATGGCCAGTACCGGCGAGCGTTGCGCCAGGCCGACGTACCCCGAGATCTCGTCGTCGGGCGCATAGTTGGCCATGATCGTGATGACGATGAATGCGCCGAGATTCGTGAACGCATACGCCATCAGATAGAACATCACGGCGCTCGACCCATCCGCATTGGCCGCGGCCAGGCCGATCAGCATGTAGCCAACGTGGGTGATGCTCGAATACGCCATCAAGCGCTTGATGTTGGTCTGGACGATGGCCACCAGGTTGCCGACGGTCATCGTGATGAACGCCAGCACCCCGAACAGCACGGCCCATTCTGGGCTGATGCCCGGCAGCGCGCCGTTGAAGATGCGCAGGATGACCGCGAAGCCGGCCGCCTTCGAGCCGACCGAGAAGAACGCGGTGGCCGGTGTGGCCGCGCCCTGGTAGACGTCGGGCGTCCAGAGCTGGAACGGCGCGGCGGCGATCTTGAAGCCGAGCCCGGCGACCAGCATGGTCACGCTCAGCAGCGCCGCCGGCGACGGCGCCCCGGTCAGTACCTTCGAGATGTCTGCCAGCGTCGTCGCCCCGGACACCCCATAGAGCATCGCCATGCCGTACAGCAGCACCGCCGTGGACATCGCGCTCAGCAGGAAAAACTTGATGCCCGCCTCGGTGCTTTTGAGCCCCTGGCCCGCGATCGCGTCGCGCTTGTTCCAGGCAGCCAGGAACGCCAGCGACAGGCTGGTGACCTCGATGGCCAGGTAGATCGACATCAGCTCGTTGCCCGCGGCCATGAGCATCAGGCCGGCGGTGCTGAACAGCACCATGATGTAGAACTCGGCTTCGACCAGTTCTTCGCGGTCCGCGAAGGTGGTGGCCGAGAGGATGACCAGGATCGCCGCCGTCAGGAACAGCGCCTCGAAGAACAGCGCGAAGCCGTCGAGCACCAGGAAGCCGCCGAAGGCGGTTTGACCCACGTAGCCGAGCGCCCAGAGCAGTCCGCACGTCGCGACGCCACCCAGCAGCCCCAGGACGGCGATCCACATCAACGGCCGCCGCGACACCCAGTCGTCAACCACAAGATCGATGACCAGGACGACGATGCCCGTCCCGATTGCCACCAGGATCGGCGTCAGCAGGATCAGGCCGAGGACCAGGCTATCGGCCGTCACCGGCGGCAGCTGAATTCCGGTGGGCATCGCCTACCGTCGACCTCCCTGAGCGACGGCGGCCGCGATGGGCGCCACCCCACCCGCGGACATGTCCGCCACGACGCTGGGCAGCACCCCGATCACCAGCGTGGCCGCCGCCAGCACGCCGACGGCCAGACGCTCACGCCAGATGGCATCGCCGAGCGTGGCCCAATCCTCCGAGAGCGGTCCAAAGAACACCGATCCCAGGCGCCACAGCATGTAGCCGGCGGTGATGGCGATCGTACACACGCACAGGATCGTGGCCAGCGGGAAGACGCCATAGGCGCCAATAAAGGTTGTGAACTCGGCGACGAACCCGGCCAGACCGGGTAACCCCAGCGACGCCAGGCCGGCGAAGATGAACACCGTCGCCGTAAACGGCATGACCTTCGCCAGCCCGCGCATCGCGCCAATTTCGCGCGTGTGCGTTCGCTCGTACACCAGACCGACCATACTGAACAGCAGGCCGCTGTACAGGCCGTGGGCGATCATGACCAGCAGCGCGCCCTGGAAGCCAACCTGGCTCAACGCGGCGACGCCGAGGATGACGTAGCCCATGTGGCTGATGCTCGAGTTGGCGATCATCTTCTTGAGATCGGTCTGCGCCAGCGCGACGAATGCGCCGTAGATGCTGTTGACCACCGCCAGGACGATCAGCAGCCACTGCCAATCGTGTGCCGCCTGCGGCAGCAGGGTCACGCACAAGCGGAGCAAGCCGTAGCCGCCCATTTTGAGCAGCACCCCGGCGAGCATGACGCTGCCCGCGGTGGGCGCCTCGACGTGCGCGTCCGGCAGCCAGGTGTGCAACGGGAACACCGGCACTTTGACCGCGAAGCCGATGAACAGCAGGATGAACGCGAGCCCACCCAGCGAAGCGATGCCGGTGCCGTACTGGGCGAAGTTGAAACGGGCAATTTCAGGGATGCCGAAGGTCAGCGGCTTGGGCCCAAAGTACGCGACCAGGAAGATGCCGACGAGCATGAAGGCCGAGCCGGCGACCGTGAACAGGATGAACTTGAAGGCGGCGTACTCGCGTCGGGGGCCGCCCCAGATCCCGATGACCAGGAACATCGGGATCAGCTCCAGTTCCCAGAACAGGAAGAACAGGAACAGGTCGCCGGCGGTAAAGACGCCGAACACGGCCGATTCCAGAATCAGGAACAGACTGAAGTAGAGCGGCTGGCGCAAGGCGATGCGCCACGAACCGGCGACCGCGCTCAACGTCAGCAACGCGTTCAGCGCGACCAGAGGCATGCTCAGGCCGTCGACGGCGATCCGATAGTCGCTGCCGAACGGCAGCCAGCCGATGCGGGTCTCGAACTGGTATTGGTCGGCGTGGGCACGGTCGAAGCCGATGAGCAGCCACGCGGCCAGGATGAAGGTGATCGCGGCGAACGCGGTGGCGATGCGCCACGCGCGCGTTGAGCTGGGCCCATTTCCGGCGAGAGCGACGACCGCGGCG
>DATGER010000114.1:0-28333 GCA_035309865.1 Chloroflexota bacterium | reverse complement strand
CCCCGCTGACGGGTGATGTCGAAGCGTGCGGTCTTGGCGACGGCCATGACCGTCATGACCCCGGCCTGCACCGGGTCGCTGACCACCAGGTCGGCGGCCCCGGGCGCCGAGCCGGCCATGTTCAGGCTGACCACCAGCACGCCCTTGTCGCGCACTTCGTGGACGGCGCGGGTGATCTCACCCCCCATGAGCGACCCCGCCAGCACGAGCGCGACCGCGCGCGGCAGGCGCGGCACGGCGCGCACGGCGTTGGCCAGGTTTTCCTCGCCCACGATCGGGATCGTGTCGATGCTGATCTTCTCTCCGCGGATGTTGTGGCGATCGGCCTCCGCGATGGCGCCCAGCGCGACCTGGCCGACCTGCGCCCCGCCGCCGATGACGATGATGCGTTTGCCAAACACTTCGAGCATGCTCGGCACCCGCTCGACGGTGTTGACCACATCGAGCGACTCGAGGTCGGCGATCAACGCGTCTTCGTCGTCGACGCCGTAGAGTTCCCAGAAGATCGCGCTGCGGTCGCCGCGCTCGAGGATGTCCACCGAGTGGATGTAGCCGCCGTGGCGGACGATCACGCTGGTCATCTCGTAGAGCACCCCGGTCCGATCCACCCCGCGGCACACGATCGCCAGCGGCGGCACGCTGGTGGAGTTGGCGGGCGGTTCGACCACGCACGCAGCGTACACGGCGCGTGTCCGAAGTGGGCCATGTGGGGGAAATGCCTTACGGCCTTTGCTGGACAACGCCGTGGGCCAGGAGTAGGGTTTGTCAGAAGGGCCGGTTCACGTATGAAAGATGCGCAGGCTTTGACACCTGGCAAGGCGGACCTCGCGGGTGCCACCCCGTTGGTCCTGGCGCTCTCTCGCGCGTTCGTGGCGGGCTTCGTGGCCTCGATCACCATGGTGGTGGCCTTCGCCGCCGCGTTCGTCGCCATGCTCAGCCTCGGCAGCTTGCCGCTGCCCGTCGTCGGCGACTGGTTCCGTGGGCTGACCAGCAATGCGCTGATCGACGTGGCCCGCCCCAACCTCTACGTGGCGGCGGCCATTTTCCTGGTCGGTGGGCTGCTCTGGGCGCTGCTCTACGGGCTCGTTTTCGAGGCGCGCCTGCCCGGCCCGGGCTGGCAGCGCGGGGTGCTGTTCGCGATGATCCCGTGGCTGTTTTCGCTGGTGGTGTTCCTGCCGCTGGTCGGTGGCGGCGTGCTGGGAATGTCGCTTGGCGCGGGGCCGTTGCCCACGCTCGGCAACCTGATCCTCCACGTCGTGTACGGGGCAGCGCTCGGCGCGATCTACGGTGCGGTCGACTCGATGGAAGAGCGGTCGACGCCGCTCGACAACGAAGACGTGTTGTCCGGCCGGCGGTCCCAGATTGGCGCCGCCCGGGGCATCCTCGTGGGCCTGGTGGTCGGCATTGGCCTCGGCCTGCTGACCGCGCTCGTGCCGCAGCTGACCGGCACCCACGCGCTGGGCATGAATCCGCTCGCCCTCGGTCTGGCCATGGCGCTGATCGGCGCCTCGTTCGGCGCCCTGGTCGGCTCACTCCAGGCCAGCTAGCGGCCACGCCGGCTCAGCTCAAGGCAGCGGACCCTGCGCGATCTGGAACTCGACGGCGAGGCTGGTCTGCCGCAGGCCTCCGATGAGGGGCGAGACCGGCTCGCGGACTTGAAAGTCCACCGGACCGTTCTTGATCTGGAGTACCACGTTGTCGTCGAACTGGCCGTCGAGCGGCAGGAAGTGGTCGTGGCCACGCGGGCGCGGTCGGTCCGCCGGTCCCGCCAGTCCTGGGCGCAATCGTGCACGAAGCACCGCCAGAACACCCGGCCGCCGTGCGGCTTGAGCGCGCGCGCGAGCAAGGTTGCCCCGTCGACATGGCCAGCGCGCCGTTGTGCAGACCAACGCGTGCCCCGAGCTCAACTGCGAGGGTTGCATCGACCGGGCCATCGGCGCCCAGCAGACTGAACGTCATCCTGCCGAGCGTGCCGAGCCGGTCGAGGCGCAGCCAGCCAGGCGTCCGACGTTGCGGAGAACTTCACGACGCTGGGCGGGTGGCCTCGTGGCTGCGGTAGGCCTGCTCGAGCGCGCCGTCGCGCGCGGCGCTGAGCTCAGCGCTGATTGCCCGCGAGCGGCTATTCGAGCCTTCGAGTCCGACCAGCGAGCCCTGAAACCGCGGCATGACGTAGTCGGCGATCAATTCGTAACTCTTCCACACCTTCTCACGGGAGGTCCACTCCACCGTCGTCACCATGAGGCCACCGAATCCGCCGGTCACTTCGTCGAAGCGGTGGATGGCCGCGATCAGATCATCCGGAGTGCCGACGATCCAGGCCCCGGCGCCGGCCATTCGGTCGATCACTTCGTCGTCCGGAAAGTCAGTTGGGAATTTGCGACCCAGCGTGCGCACGAAGTATTCGCGCTGCCACCGCGCCGCACCGCGCCGGCAGTCGTCAAATGCCTCTTTGCGGGTCTCGGCGAGGTGGACCGGAATGACCAACCGCCAGTCCGCGCGATTCATGGTCTTACCGTTTTCGGCCGCGTGCTGTTCGGCGATCGCCCACTGCGCGGGCAGGTTCACCGCGCCCCGCAGCCCGGTAACGACCCCCAGCGACAGCACCCCGGCGCCGTGCTTGCCGGCGGTGATCATGCCCGACGGGGACTCGGCGCTGGCGACGGCCACGGGCATCAGGGGCTGTGTAAACGGCCGCAGATGCAGCGTCGCTTCGCGCAGCTTGAACCAGTCGCTGTCGTACGTGTACGGCGCCGGGTCCTGCAGCAGCCGCATGATGACGGCCATGGCTTCGTCCATCCGCTGACGCTGGATGGTCGGGTCCAGCCCGAGCATGATGGCGTCGGTCACCAGTGCGCCAGGCCCGACTCCGAGCATGGCTCGTCCGCGGGAGAGGTGGTCCAGCAGCACAATCCGGTTGGCCACCATCAGGGGGTGGTGATACGGCAGGCTGACCACGCCAGTGCCCAGCTTGATGCTGCGGGTGCGCTGCGCGGCGGCCGCCAGGTACATCTCGGGCGACGCGATGATCTCCCAGCCGGCGCTGTGGTGCTCGCCCACCCAGGCTTCGTCGAACCCGAGTTGATCGAGCCACTCGATCAACTGCATGTCGCGCTCCAGCGCATACGTGGGGTTGTGTCCGACCTCGTGGAACGGCGCCATAAAGATGCCGAACTTCATGCGGGACGGCAGGGCCATGCACCCAGGGTAGCGTGGATCTGGTCAGGTAGGCTCAGCGGCCAGGTGACGGGTCACAAACTCACGGCCCAGCCGCGCCATCACCACCAGCGGGACTGCGTCGAGATCTGCCAGCGGGAACCACGCGCAGTGGTCCGTAGAGCCGTCCCGCTCATCGCGCAGCTCACCCGGCAGCGTCTCGACGAAGTACGCGATCCCGATGTGGTGGAGCGGGTCCAGCGGCCGCTCCGGGGTGCGCGCATAGGTGGCGGAGAAGATGGCGGCGAGGCGCGGCGCGCGGCCGATGAGGCCCGTCTCTTCGGTGAGTTCGCGGAGGACGGCGTCCTCCGGGGCCTCGCCCCAGTTCAGTCCTCCGCCGGGCAGCGCCCACTGCCCCGTGTCATACCGCCCCGGAGCGATCCGCGCCAGCAGCATCTGTCTGTCCCTGACGCACAGCGCATAGGCGCTCACGTAGATATGCGGTGTATCGCTCGTACCGTCGGTCGTCGGCATCAGTCAGTGACCCTCGCATATGGTCAGCCGCCCGCTTCGCTTCGCTCGCTCCGTTGCGGTGTCAACCAAACAGCACTGGGCTCGCTGATCCAGGCTCGTCGAGCGCCGCCAGGTCGAAGAGTCAGACGCAGTGCGGGGTACGCGGTCGGCGGTCACCCGGAGGCTGGCTCGCATCGGGAATCGCACATTCTTCCCCATCTGCGGCGCAAGGGAGCGAGCGCACCGAAGCGGGCGGCTGAAGATCGTCGCGTGGCTCAGGATGACACGTAGTGTTCGGTGCGCGCCAGGCTGCGCATGTGGGCCAGGTACGTGTCCCGGGTCAGCCTCGGCTGGAAGGCGCTCAGCACCTGACGGGCCTGCGCGGCGTCGTCGGCGAGCAGGTCGACGATTGTCCACGCCATGGCCTTGGCGGGCGTCACGTAGGCGACCGCCGGGTCCTGGATCTGGAAGTCGGCGGCGTGGTTGGTGCCGACGCACCCGCCGTGGCTGGGATGCAGCACCGGCAGCACGTGGCTCAGGTCGCCAGCGTCGGTCGAGGCCGCGATCGGACCCATCTCGGCCCAGTTCTGGTCGCCGACCAGCGCCAGGGCGTTGGCCTTGAAGAGCGCGCCCATCGCCGCGTCGACAAACAGCGGCATATAGCCCGGCAACGTTTCGATCTCGACGCTCGCGCCAACCGCGAGTGCGCCAGCGTGCAGCGCGCGGTCGACCTTCCCAGCGGCATCGACGATGGCTGCGTACGTTGCGCCGCGCACGAACGTTTCCAGCCGTACGTCGGCGGGCACCACGTTCACGGCGGCCCCGCCGCGCGTCAGGATCGGGTGGACCCGCACGTGGTCCTCATCGCGAAACGTCTCGCGCTGCATGTGGATCGCCTGGAGCGCCAGGGTGGCGGCGTTCAACGCATTGATTGCTCGGTCCGGCGCGGCGGCCGCGTGCGCGGCGCGACCGACGAAGCGCGCGCGCTTGGCGACCAGTCCATTGGCGGTCCAGCGCAGGCTGAGTTTGCGGTCGTGCTGGTCGCCGGTGGCGTGGACCAGCATGGCCAGATCGACGTCGTCGAATGCGCCCAGGCGCAGCAGCTCCGGCTTGCCGCCGAGGAACTCGAGCTTGCCAGCGTGGGCCTGCTCGAGCCGCCATTCGAGATCGACGTACTCCTCGGCTGGGACCGCGAAGAAGACGACATCGCCGGCCAGATGCCGCATGGCGTCAGCGGTAATCAGGGCCGTTGCGACGCCGATCAGATGCGTGAGCTGGGCGTTGTGCCCGCACGCGTGGACGACGCCGGTCGTCGGGTCGGCGCGCGGATGCTCGGGTATGGGTAGTCCGTCCAGTTCGCCCACCACCGCGACCGTCGGACCCGGCCGGCCGCCCTTCAGGCGTGCCTTCACGCCGGTCAGCGCCAGCCCAGCCTCGGGGGCGAGCCCGAGCCCGCGCAGCCGATCCGCGACCAGCGTGGCGGTTCGCTCTTCGCGGAACCCCAGCTCCGCGTGGTCGAAGACGTCCTCGCCGAAACGCGCAAGCTCATCCGCGGCGCCGTCCAGAACAGCCGCGAGGGCCGCCTTCAGTTCTAGCTTTCGATCGTCAACCTGCTGCATCACCGCCATCGTAGACGCTGACAGCACGCCCCCGCCGACCGCTTCGCTGCGCTCGGTCCGCCCCCGCGGGCGTTGTCGAAAGGGTCTGGGTGGGTACTGCCCTGTTGCCGGCTTTCCCGCACTGCGGGTACGCCGCGTCGGAGCACCCGTGAGCCGGTCCCTGAGCGGGGGTGCCGCGTGCCTTTGAACGGTTACGCGCGGCAACAACGGCAAAGCGCCCCTCGCGGGACCGCCGGCTCCCCCGACCCGTAGTACCGTCCCGCGGTTTGTGCTGCTGTTGTACAAATGCGGACAGCGAGGTGGAGCGAGGATGAGCGCGGACTTCTTCTCTGCAGTTGAGGGGCCAATCCCCTTCGGTGGCCTTGATTCGACAGATCCGCTGACGTTCAAGGTCTATGAGCCGAACCGGCTGGTGCTGGGCAAGCGCATGGAGGATCAGCTGCGGATCGGCGTCTGTCTCTGGCACTCCTTCAACTGGCCCGGCTCGGACGTGTTCGGGCTGGGCACATTTGACCGACCCTGGCTTGCTCCTGGCCAGGACCCCCTCACCGCCGCCGAGTCCAAAATCGACGCGGCCTTCGAATTCATCGCCAAGCTGGGCGTCCCGGGCTTCTGCTTCCACGATCGCGACGTGGCCCCAGAAGGCGGGACGTTTGCCGAGACGAAAGTCCATCTCCAGCACATCGTCGATCGCACCGAGGCGCGCATGGCGCGCACCGGGGCCAAGCTTCTGTGGGGCACCGCCAACCTGTTCAGCCACCCGCGCTACGCGGCCGGCGCGGCGACAAACCCGGATCCCGAGATCTTTGCCTACGCCGCCGCGCAGGTGAAATTGGCCCTCGAGGCGACGCACCGGCTCAAGGGCGCGAACTATGTGCTCTGGGGCGGCCGCGAAGGCTACGAGACCCTGCTCAATACCGACCTCGCCCGCGAGGAGGCCCAGCTTGCCCGATTCCTCACCCTGGTCGCCGAACACAAGCACAAAATTGGCTTCCAGGGCACCCTGCTCATCGAGCCCAAGCCGCACGAGCCGACCAAGCACCAGTACGACTTCGACTGCGCCACCGTCCACGGCTTCCTGGCACGCCACGGCCTCGACGGCGAGTATCGATTGAACATTGAGGCCAACCACGCCACGCTGGCAGGCCACAGCTTCCACCACGAAGTTGCATATGCCGTCGCCCACGGGATGTTCGGCAGCATCGACGCGAATCGCGGCGATTACCAGAATGGCTGGGATACGGACCAGTTCCCGAACTCGGTGGATGAGCTCTCGCTCGCGATGTACGAGATCGTGCAGGGCGGGGGGTTTTCGACCGGTGGAGTCAACTTCGACGCCAAGCTCCGTCGCCAGAGCATGAGCCGCACGGACCTGTTCCACGCCCACATTGGTGGCATCGACACCGTGGCCAGAGCGCTGCTGGTGGCAGCCGACATGGTCGCGCAAGGGACGCTGTCGCGCCATCGCACTGACCGGTATCAGAGGTGGAGCGATGACCTCGGACGATCAATCCTGGCGGGCGAGGTGTCGTTCGAGGATCTCGAGCGTCGGGTCGCCGCCGGCGAGATCGATCCGCGGCCGGTCTCGGGTGGCCAGGAGTTGCTCGAGAACCTGGTCAACCAGCGGATCTGGGCGGCGGACAGAGTTTAGTCCGAACTCGGCGCCGATGACCCGCCGTGCGTTCATAGGCATCGACTGCGGAACACAGTCGACGAAGGTGCTGGTCGTTGACGCCACCTCAGAGGAGGTGCTTGGTTCCGGTCGGGCCCCGCACGAGCTCATCGAGCGCGCCGATGGCACCCGCGAGCAGGACCCCGACTGGTGGATCGCGGCGCTGGAAGCCGCCGCTCGCGAGGCGCTGCCGCCTGATGCCAACGTCGAAGTCGCCGGTATCGGCGTCTCGGGCCAGCAGCACGGGCTGGTGTGCCTGGACTCCGCGGACCGGCCGGTCCGACCCGCCAAACTCTGGAATGACACGACCACCGTGGCCGAATGTGAAAAGCTCACCGACTCGGTCGGCGGCCCGCAAGCCGCGCTGACGCTGACCGGCAACTCCTTCCTGGTCGGGTACACGGCGCCCAAGGTGCTCTGGCTCCGTCGGCACGAGCCGGCCAATTATGCGGCGACTCAACGCATGTGCCTGCCGCACGATTTTCTCAACCTGTGGCTCACCGGGACCTTCGCCACCGAGCCCGGTGACGCCTCGGGGACGGCGTACTTCGATGTGCGCCAGCGCGCCTATCACCCGACCGTCCTGAGCGCGATCGACGACCAGCGGGACTGGCAGCGCAGTCTGCCACCCATCGTGCCCTCGCTCAGCGTGCTTGGCCGGCTGCGTCCGGCGGCCGCCGCGGCTCTCGGCCTGCCCGCCGGTATCCCCGTCAGCGCCGGGGGTGGCGACAACATGATGGCCGCGCTCGGCGTCGGGGCCGTGACCGAAGGGCCCGTCGTCGTGAGTCTCGGGACGTCCGGTACTGGCTTCGCCCACCGCGACCAGCCGGCCGTCGATCCGCGTGGCGAAGCCTCCGCGTTCTGCGATTCGGCCGGCGGCTGGCTGCCGCTGGTGGCGACGCTCAATTGCACCGTCGCCACCGAATGGATTCTGCGCCTCTTCGGCCTCGACCACACGGCCTTCGAAGCCGCGCTGTCGGCCTCGCCACCCGGCGCCGACGGTCTGACCTTCCTGCCGTACCTCGGCGGTGAACGGACGCCCAATCACCCGGCGGGCGCCGGCGTGTTCGCCGGGGTGCGGGCCAGCCACACGCCCCAGGAGTTCGTGCGCGCCGTCGCCGAAGGGGTGACGTTTGGCTTGAGCTACGCCCTCCAGGCGCTGCGACGCTCGGGTGTCGAGGCGACCGAAATCAGCCTGGTCGGCGGTGGCGCCAGCTCCGACGGCTGGGCGCAGCTGTGCGCTGACGTCTTCGCGCTGCCCGTCGTGCGCGCGCCCCAGACCGAGGCGGGCGCCATCGGTGCGGCCCGCCAGGCTCGCTGGGCGGTCGACGGTGTCGCCGTGAGCGCAACGCCAACGGGGGTCGTGCAGCGCTTTCAGCCGACGCATTCACCGGAGCTCGCCGCCGCCGCCCTGCGCGCCGACGCACTACGCGACGTCGCCCTTGCCAACGGACTGTAATGCGGGTCTCGTCTCAGCTGGCGGTCCTCACGCGCAGGTTGAGCTCACCGATCCATTTCGTCTTGCGTGGTTCGGTTCTGGGGTCGGTCACATATGCCTCGTAGCGGCAGGCGAACCGGTCGCCGGCCGCATCGTCGGCGCGCTCGAGGTCCACGCCGTGGGCGCTCGCCCACTCCAGCAGCGCCCGATTCGCCCGTATCGCGTGATCGCGGTAGGTCAAGGTGGCGTAGTGACCGGCGGAGCGTGAGAGACTTCCTGAAAGAGAACCTCGAGTGCTTCCATGTAGGCCGCCTCCAGTGCGATCAGCGGCGTCTCGGCTTGCGCCAGGTTGTGGTCCCGGTCGCGACGCTCCACGTCCGCGGCGGCCGCTCGACGGCGGGAGGGGTGATCTCGGTCACGTTCGGCGAGCGTCCCGGGCTTACGGGTTTGTCAGCTGTGCTGAGCGTGCAAGACACCGGGGATGGGCATCCCGGCCAGCGATCTGGCCAATGTGTTCGATCGTTATCAACATGCCAGCAACGGCGGCGGCATTGCCGGGGAGGGGATCGGACTAGCCGGCGCGCGTCAGATCTTCGAGCAGCACGGCGGCACCGTCAGCGTGCAGAGCCGTGAGCGGACAGACACACCACGTTTCACGGGGCATCTCCCGGTCATCAGCTATCCAGGCTAGTCATCTCAACCTTCGCGAGGTGCGCGGAATTGCGAAACCGGACACTGCGGATCGCCTGTCGAACCGACAGCGTGTTGGCGCCGATGTTCACCGACACGTCCGCGTGACAGATGTCGCGCGCGTCCACGAACGCGTGCGCGATGGCCCCGAGCATCTCGTCCACCACCTGCTGGCGTTCGGCGAGCACTTTGCGTTCATCCTTCAAGAGCTGCAGTTCGGCCGCCGCCGACTCCAGCTCCTGGGCGCCGCGGCGGTTGAGTCGTCCAGCGGCCGCCTGGTGCTGGAAGTAGCTGATGCGAGCGACGAGCAGCGGCATCTGCCGCGCGAGCTCGTCCTGACGCGCGGCCAGCTTCCGCGCTTCGGGCACCAGCTCCGGATTGGCGCCCACCGCGATTGCCGTCCGGATACCGCGCGGGGAGCCCAGCTCGCGCGCGGAGAGCGAGTTTTTCGCAAAGACGTGACCACCGACGATGGAGCCGTAGCGGCCGAGAACCTCGACCGTGGTACCGGCACTGATGGTGCTCTGGACGATGCCGTCGGAGACCCAGACCTCGGCGCCAGCGCGGACGTCGGAGTATTCGACGAACTTTGCCCGGGCGGTCCCCGCGGCCACGACGTGCGCCTGGCTCAAAATACCGTACCGCACGCTGAGATTGCCGCCAGCCTTGACCGTGCCACCGTTGACGTTGCCGTGGACTTCCACATCCCCCTCGGCCTGCACCCGGTACCCGGGCCGCACATCGCCGCGCACCACCACACTACCAACGAAATCGACGTGTCCAGTCGCCACGCCCACGTCGCCCCGCACCTGGTAAATCGACGACACGCTGATCTGGTCGCCCAGCACCACCGCGTGGCCCGCCACCGTGGCGACGATCTCCGCCCCATTGTTATGCAATCGTGTCCCGCGGCCGGCGCTGCCGGGCGCCGGCTGGCCCCGGTGTGCCACGAGGATCCGACCTCGCACCGTCACCCCGGGCTCGCCGGGAACCGGCGGAATCCGCTTCGCCAGCACCTGGCCTTCCGCCACCGTGTGGATCAGGTTCAGGTCGAACAGGTCCACGGCACCGTCCTCTGCGACGCGCGGTCGGCCCCCGATTTCGAGCAGCGCCGGCTCGACCTCCAGTCGGCCATCCAGGCCATCAATCGGTCGACGACCTTGCGCCACGAGAACGAATTCGCCCGGTGTGGCAAGCGCGCGCTCCACAGCTGCGTTGTTGATCCCGTACGTGATCCCCGCGGCCGCCAGGTACGCGAGGGCGCCCGGAAGGTCAGCCACCACCTGGTCCAGGCTCGCCGAAGACACTTTCAGAGACGCGGTGAGCTCGTCAGGCGTGACGGTGATCCGAAAGACAGGCGCAGCCGGCGTCAGTTCAGTCATCGCCGCCGCGGCCGGGCGCCCCTATGTGTCGACCCAACTTCTCCCCGTTCCCTCTGCGCAGTATGTTCACCATAGCGCGTACAGGAAATTAAGTTAAAGCCCCCCTCTCCCTCCCGCGGGAGAGGGGGTGAGGGTGCGATCTACGTGAGTGCTGCGAACGCGGCCTGCACGTTGTTCGGTCGGAGCGGCAGCGTCCGCAGCCGGACGCCGGTCGCATCAAAGATCGCATTCGAGATCGCCGCGGGCACCGGGCACGTCGAGGGTTCGCCCGCCCCCGTCGACGGCACATCCGGCCGGTTGATCAGGATCGTCTCGACTTGCGGTACCTCGGGGTATGTCAGGATCGGGTACCCCACCCAATCCAGGCTGGTCACGTTCGACTGGTCAAACGTGACTTCCTCCTTCAACGTGCGACTTGTCGCCTGAATAATGTTGCTCTCGATCTGCGCCTGGACCGCCTTCGGATTGATGATCAGCCCGCAGTCGTGCGCGACCCAGAACCGGGTGACCCTGACGTTCCCGGTCGACCCATTGACTTCGACCTCCGCCACCTCGGCGACGTGCGTCCCGTCGTAGTTCACCATCGCGACCCCGCGGCCAGTCCGGATGCCCGTCGCGGAGGCGCCAGGCCGGGGCGATGGGCGCGACTCCCATCCAGCCGCGTTGGCGACAGCATTCAAAACGTCGATGTCGCGCTTGTCGGTGAGCGACGCCAGCCGGAACTCGACCGGGTCCCGCCCGGCCGCTGCCGCCAGCTCATCGACGAACGCCTCCTTCGCGAAGACGAGCTGAAACCACGCCGGACCCCGCAAAAACGCTGTCCGGATCGCATTCGCGAACTCACTCTGCTCGTATTCGTTGATCGACACATTGGGGTACGCGTAGATCAGGTCGGTCGCCCAGTTGGGGAGGTTGCCGGGCAGCGGAAAACCGATGTTCTTGCCAACCAGCTCGCCGGTCAGGACCACGCCGTCGAAGTGGGGCGGAATCCATGCGGCGTGGGTGTACGCGACGACGTTGCCGTCGGCATCGACTCCGCCCGAAAAATCCTGGACCATCGCCGGGCCTTTCGGCTCCCAGCCGTGCTCGTCGCTGCGCATGAACTGGACCCGCACCGGTTTGCCCGTCAATTGCGACATCAGCGCCGCGTCGAACGTGACGAGGTCAGCGCCGTTGTGACCGTAACAGCCTGACGCTTCGACGTTCATGACGTGGATGTTGGCGGCCGGAATGTCGAGCAGCGTGGCGAGATCGGCCTGAATCCCGTGTGAATCCTGAGTTCCCGACCAGATGGTGGCCTTGTCCCCCTGGACATCGGCGACGGCGCACGAGGGACCAATCGAACCGTGCATCTCGAACGGCGTCTGGTACGTCGCGCTCAACGTGGTCGCCGCACTCGCCATCCCGGCGTCGACATCGCCGGTGGTCTTGACCTGACGCGGGGTCGAATCGGTGCCGCGGATGAACGACCACATGTCGCTCATGTCAGGCAATCCATTCCAGTCTGACCAGGCGACCTGGAGGGCGGACTGGGCGCGGATGGCATCCCATTCGTTCGGCGCGACGACGCCCACGAAGTCGCCCTTGGTGACGACCTGCGCACCAGTCACCGGCGGGTCGAAACTGCCGATGCCGATGAGCTTCGAGCGGATCCCGGTGGGTCGCACGACGCGCCCGTGCAGCATGCCGGGCACCTTCACGTCCTGCATGTACGTGAACTCGCCGGTCACTTTGGGCGGGATGTCGATGCGCGGGACGGACGTCCCGACGATGGTGTACGTGGACGGATCTTTGGGCGTGGCCGAGCCGCTGAGCGCGGTGGTGAACGGCACCAGCATCCCGTCAGGTGTGGTGAGCGCCTTGAGTTGGATGTTGAAGTCCCGGTTGCCGATCAATTGCGCGTACGAGAGCTTGCCGCTACCGTCGGCCCGACTCACCACGCCATTGCTGACCGACAGGCTGCCCGCGGGCGCGCGCAGCTGTTTGGCGGCCAGATCGAGGAGCGCCTTGCGAGCCTCGGCGGCGGCCTGGCGCAGGTTGCTGCCAGCATCCTGGATCGTGAGGCTGGCGGACGTGGCGAATTCGTGGGCGCTGCGCGCCGAGTCGCCCATCACGAGGTTCACCATGCCGAATGGCACGTCGAGTTCTTCGGCGACGATCTGCGTGAGCGCCGTCTGGTTGCCCTGTCCGAGCTCGACTTTCGACGTGAAGGCGGTGATGCTGCCGTCGCCCCCGACGTGCAGCCACGAGTCGAGCTTGGTCGGGTCTGGCTTCAGGTTCGTGTCCACCGCGGCAACTGGCGCTGCCTCGGCCAGCGACGCCAGCGAGCTCGCGAAAGAGATCGACACGACCAGGGCGCCGGTGCCCTTGAGAAAGACGCGTCGTGAGGTCCGTTGACGTAACACGTGATGGCTCCCTTACGCGTTCGCGGCTGCCGCGGACAGCACGGCGCGGATGACGGACAGGTGGCTGCCACAACGACACAGGTTGTTCGCCAACCCGGTGCGAATGTCGGCCTCTGTCGGGCTCGGGTTGGCGTTGAGCAAGACCACCGACTGCATGATCATGCCGTTGGTGCAGTAGCCGCACTGCGCCGCCTGTTCCTGAATGAAGGCCTGCTGGAGGGGATGGAGTTGACCGTTAACGGCCAGGCCTTCGAGCGTCGTCACTGGCTCATTTACGGTGCCGACTGGAACGCGGCAGGATCGCACGGCGCGGTCGCCGATATGGACGGTGCACGCGCCGCACTGGCCCAGCCCGCAGCCAAAGCGCGGACCGTGGAGGCCGAGCTCATCGCGGAGCACATACAGCAACGGCGTGTCGTCGCTGGACTTGATGTCAAAGGTTTGAGCGTTGACCTGAAGGGTCATCCCCCGTGCCACCGTCCGTTAAATATCACGCGAGTGATACCTAAAAACTGTAGTAAACGCTCGCGCGCGGCCAATTGCTACCAGGGGCGTGCGCAGGCGTCAAGTTCTTCCCACGGCATCCTGAGGACGCGACGTTTCCCGCTGCCCGCATCGCTGCGCTCGCTCCTTTCGATGTCCGGGTAACCTGGGGGAATAGTTGCCGCTTGCGAGCGAGCGCAGCGATGCGGGCAGCGGGGACGCCTATGGATCGTGGACGCGATACAGCGGCCCGAGCAGCTTGATCACGGGCATCTGGCGCAGGGTGGCGATCGCGTCCTGAACGGCGGCCTCGCTGGCCACGTGGGTGGTCAACACGATCTCGGCGCCAGGCACGTCGTCCCCGAGCACGACGCTCTCCTTCTGCACCACGCTTGCCAGGCTGATGCCACGATCACCGAGGACCGTCGCGATGGCGGCCATCACGCCCGGCCGGTCCAGCGTCAGCACCCGCAGGAAGTAGCGCGTTTGTAGCAAACTCATCGGTCGCAACGCCGGCGCCTTGGCCAGCGCCCGGTTTGACCCCCGCCCGGCGCCCGTCCCGAGCGCAATCAGGTCGGCGATGACCGCGCTCGCCGTCGGTTCCGACCCCGCGCCACGGCCGTAGAACAACGCGGTGCCGATCAGGTCACCAGTCACCTGCACCGCATTGAACGACCCGTTGACGCTGGCCAGCATCGACCCCTGGGGCACCAGCGCCGGGTGCACCCGCGCCTCGACCTGGCCGTCGACCAGGCGGGCGATCGCCAGCAGCTTGATGCGGTAGCCCATCTCCGCCGCGTACAGGATGTCGCGTTGTGAGACCTGCGTAATGCCTTCGCGGGCGATCTGCTGGGGCAGGACCGGCGCGCCGAATGCCAGCGACGCGAGAATCGCGAGCTTGTACGCGGCGTCCCACGCCTCGACGTCGTTGGTCGGGTCCGCCTCCGCATAGCCAAGCCCCTGCGCTTCGCCAAGCGCGTCGTCGAAGCTGGCGCCGCTCTCGCTCATCCGCGTCAGGATGTAGTTGGTCGTGCCGTTGACGATCCCGACCACACTGGTGATGTCGTTGGCGGCCAGGTCGAGCTGAAACGGCCCGATCAAGGGAATGCCACCCCCGACGCTGGCTTCGTAGGCGACCGTCACGCCGCGCGCCGCGGCCGCGGCGAGGATCGTCTGGCCGTGCTTGGCCATGACCTCTTTGTTCGCGGTGACCACGTGTTTGCCGCGCTCGATCGCCCGCAGAATGAACGTCTGCGCCGGCTCGTCACCACCGATCAACTCGACCACGACGTCGACCGACGGATCGTCGATGACGTCGTCCGCGTTGCTCACTAGCGGCAAGCTGATCGGCCGGGCCTTGTCGAGATCGCGGACCAGGACTTTGCGAATCTGCATCGGGCGCCCGATGCGACGCTCGAGGGCGTCTTGCTTCGCCAGCAACACCCGCGCCACGCCGGTTCCGACGGTGCCCAGGCCAAGGAGTCCGACGCCCAGCGGCCGTACTGTGCTCATTTAAGCGCGACGGGCTCGACGGTGGCCGGCACAGGCTCGGGGACGCTCGCGCGGGCTTCCTCGGCAACACTGGCGACCCGCGGGGCGACTCGCCAGAACTGACCGCGGTACACGTCCCACAGATCGAGCACCGCCTCGCCACGCCGGCTGCCGGTCTTTTCGAAGTGCTCGCGGACCAACTCGTACACCTCGGACAACTCGTCGGCGTCCATCAGGCGGGTCGCCTGGACCAGTTCGTCGTTCAGGCGCGCCGGAAACTCGCCAGTTTCGTCGAGCACGTACGCCACACCGTTGGTCATCCCCGCGCCAAAGTTGCGGCCCGTTTCGCCCAGCACCAGGACCGTGCCGCCGGTCATGTACTCGCAGCCGTGGTCACCCACCCCTTCGACGACGGCGGTGGCGCCCGAGTTGCGTACGCCGAAGCGCTCGCCGGCGCGCCCGGCGGCGAAAATGCGACCGCCAGTGGCGCCGTATAGCACCGTGTTGCCCACGATCGTGTTCTTGTGCGGCGCAAAGCGGGCCATATCGGCCGGCATTAGCACGATCTCGCCACCGCTCATGCCTTTGCCCAGGTAATCGTTGGCTTCGCCCTCCAGCGTGAGCAGCATCCCGTCGGTCGTGAAGGCGCCGAACGACTGGCCGGCGCTGCCGACGAAGCGCGCCTCGAAGAATGGCAGCGCCCGCGTGCCCCCGGTGCGGGGCTGGGCCGGCGGCTTCAAGCGCCCGGCGCCGATTTCGCCCGCGACGCGCGCACCGACCGAGCGGTCGCGATTGCGGATCAGGCAGGCGGCTTTGAAGCGCGAGGACGTCGCCAGCGCGGCTTGCGCCCCGCGGAGGAGGGCCTCGTCAAGCGGCTCCTGCTCGTCGGGCCGATCGTTGCGGGGCTGGGTGCAGCGCCGCGGCTGTGTGCGGGTCGGGTCAGGATCGAGCAGCACCCCCGCGAGGTCGACGCCATGGTCGAATCGAGCTTGACGTAACAAATCGACGCGACCGACGGCCTCGTCGATCGACCGCAGGCCGAGGCTCGCCAGCAGCTCACGGATCTCTTCGGCGAGATGCACGAAGAAGTCGATGACCTGCTGGGGCGTGCCGGTGAACTTCGCGCGGAGCTCGGGACGTTGCGTCGCGATCCCGGTTGGACAGGTATTCAGGTGACACTGGCGCGCCATGTCGCACCCGATGGCGACCAGGCTGGCGGTACCAAATCCGAACTCCTCGGCGCCCAGCAGCGCCGCCACGACGACGTCACGCGCGCGCCGCAGCCCGCCATCGGTGCGGAGCCTGATCCGCCCGCGCAGGCCGTTTCGAACCAGCACTTGCTGCGTCTCGGCCACTCCGAGTTCCCACGGGCTGCCGGCGTGTTTGATACTGGTCAACGGGCTCGCGCCCGTGCCGCCGTCGAACCCCGAGACGAGCACATAGTCCGCGTACGCCTTGGCGACGCCGGCCGCGACGGTGCCCACGCCCGCCTCCGACACCAGCTTCACGCCCACGCGGCCGCGCGGATTGACGCGCTTGAGATCGTAGATCAACTGCGCGAGGTCCTCGATGGAGTAGATGTCGTGATGCGGTGGCGGGGAGATCAGGCTCGTGCCCGGCACGGCGTGCCGCAGACGGGCGATGTGCTCGGTCACCTTGTGGGCCGGCAACTGGCCACCTTCCCCGGGCTTGCTGCCCTGGGCCATCTTGATTTCCATCTCCTCGGCGTGCGCGAGATACCGGGCGTTCACGCCGAAGCGGGCCGAAGCGACCTGCTTGATCTTGTTGTCGAACCGGTCGCCGGTGTCGTTCGGCATGTAGAACCGCGGATCTTCGCCACCCTCGCCGGAGTTGGAGCGCGCGCCGATGCGGTTCATGCCGACCGCCAGGGTTTCGTGGGCCTCCGGGCTCAGTGCCCCGAGTGACATCGCCGTGCAGATGAACCGCTTGACGATCGCCTCCCACGCCTCGACCTCGTCAAGCGGGACGGGGTCGCCGGCGGGCAGGATGTCGAGCAGATCACGCAGTATCGACGGTTGTTCGCCGGGCTCGGTGAGACGCTGGTATGCCGTCCACGCGTCGGCGTGTCCGTTCTCGAGTCCCTTGTGCAGGGCCCGAATGACCATCGGCTCCCAACCGTGGCGCTCGCCCTCCCGACGGAAGCGCACCAGGCCGTAATCGGGCAGCTTCTGCGGCTCGGCGGAAACCGCTCCGAACATCAGGGCATGCCGTTCCCGGACTGGCCGGGCGAGATCGCCGAACCCCAGTCCGCCGATGCGGTTCGGGGTGCCGGCGAAGCAGCGCTCGACCACCGCATCGTGGAGCCCCAGGCACTCGAAGATCTGGCCGCCGCGGTAACTGGAGACGGTCGAGATGCCCATCTTCGACATGATCTTGAGCAGCCCCTTGTTGGCCGCCTTCAGGTAGTTGTGCTCGGCGGTCTCGGCCTCCGGGTACGCTTTTCGATCGTCCTCGCCGAGCGCGCGGACCGACCGCAGCGCCAGCCACGGGCAGACCGCGCCAGCGCCGAAGCCGATCAGCGCGGCGAGGTGATGGACGTCCCAGGCATCGCCGGCTTCGACCACGAGGTCGACGAGGGTTCGCAAGCCGCGCCGCAGCAGGTGCTGGTGCACGGCGCCGAGCGCCAACAGCATCGGGATGGGCGCCCGGGTCGCGCTCACCTGCCGATCCGAGATGATCAGCAACTGCGCGCCCCGCACGACCGCCGCCTCGGCGGCCTCGCACAACGCCTCGAGCGCGTTCTCGAGGCTATCCTGGCTTCCGCCCAATCCGTCGCTCCCGTCCCGGTGCTGGGCTTCGCCCCGGTCCGGGCCTCCGCCTCGGTGCAGGTCTTCGCGCCGGTCGTTGCTTCGGTCCCAGTCCTGGCCTCCGCCCAGATCCTGGCTTCCGCCGAGGGGTTGCGTTCGGCCTGGGGCGCCGCTGCTTGCTCCGTCCTGGTATCCGCCTCCACGCCGGTCTGTATCTCCGACGCGGAACGTCGCGTCTATATCGACGCACTTCAGCACCGCCGCAGTCCGCAGTGCCGCGACCTGCGCCTCGTCAAGAATTGGCGTCGCGAGCTCGATCAGCGCCTGCTGCGGCCCGTCGATTTGCAGCAAATCGGGCTTCGGCCCAAGCCAGGTGCGCAGGCTCATCACGAGCGACTCGCGCAGCGGATCGATCGGTGGGTTGGTGACCTGCGCAAAGCGCTGGCGGAAGAACGCGTACACCGGCCGAGGCACGCGCGCAAACGGCGCGATCGGCGTATCGTCGCCCATCGACCAGACCGCGTCCTGCGCCTCGGCGCCCATCGGCCGCAGCACGATCCTCAGGTCCTCGCTCGAGTACCCGTGAAGCCGTTGCAGCGCCTGCAGCGGCAGCTCCGACAGCGCATCTTCGGTCTTGACCAGGCGCCCCGGCGCGGCAGTCGCGGGCGCCTGGCTCACCACCCACGCGCCCCACGGTCGCTCGGCCGCCAGCTCGCCTTTGAGCTCGTGATCGTGCAGGATCTGATGGCGTTCGAGATCGAGCGCCAGCATCTGCCCGGGCCCGAGCCGACCCTTTTCCACGATCCGGTAGTCGTCGAGCTCGATCGCCCCGACTTCGGAGCCAGCGACGACCAGCCCTTCGGCGGTCACGTTGTAGCGGCACGGACGCAGGCCGTTGCGATCGAGCGCGGCGCCGACATACCGACCGTCCGAAAAGGCGAGGCCGGCTGGTCCGTCCCAGGGCTCGATAATTGGCGCGTGGTAGCGATAAAAGTCCTGGACCGCCGGCGATAGACCCGCGTTGCCCTCCCAGGCGGTCGGCATGAGCACGCTCAGGGCGTGCAGCACATTGCGACCCGAGCGCTCCAGCAGGTGCAACGCCTCGTCGAGACTGGTCGAGTCCGAGCCCTCGGCCCAGATGACCGGCCGCACGGCTTCCGGCAGCCTGGCCTCGCGGGCCTGCATCCAGGCGCGGTTACCGAGCAGCGTGTTGATCTCGCCGTTGTGAGCCAGCAGTCGGAACGGCTGGGCCAGCTGCCAGGTCGGGAAGGTATTGGTCGAGTAGCGCTGGTGGTAGACCGCCAGCCCACTCTGGTAGTCCGGATCGACCAGGTCGAGATAGAACGAGGGCAATTGATGCGCGGCGAACAGACCCTTGTAGACCAGCGTGCGGCTCGACAGGGACGCGATGTAGAAGCCGTGCTGCGTGAGGCCCGCGGTGTGCGCGGCGCGCTCCATGCTTTTTCGGGCCAGGTACAGGGCGTTTTCGAACCCGTCGGCGTCGCGTCTGGAGTCGCCCGGGCCAATCAGCGCCTGGCGGATCCGCGGCAGCGTCGACCGGGCGGCCGCGCCAAGCTGGTCGGCATCGATCGGGACGTCGCGCCACCCGAGCAGCCGCAGGCCATCGCCCGCCAGAGCGGCGGCGATGAGGCCCTCGCTCTGGCCCGTGACGTCCGCCTGAGGCAGAAAGCACATGCCCACCCCAAACAGGTCGGTGTCCGCCAATCGACCCAGACCCAATCGCTCGGCCTCGCGGACAAACAATTGACGGGGAATCTGGGTGAG
The DNA here is from genome assembly GCA_035309865.1 of Chloroflexota bacterium. Taxonomy (GTDB): domain Bacteria; phylum Chloroflexota; class UBA6077; order UBA6077; family CF-72; genus CF-72. Next base: position 8,934 of record DATGER010000114.1, on the reverse strand, counting down.
CACGCCAGAGCCGTCGCCACTCTTGCCGTCGGCCGCGACGGCGCCCCGATGACTCAGGTTGGCGACCGCCTCAACGGCCTTGGCGACAATGTCGTGGCCGGGGTTACCGCTGATCCGCGCGACGAAGCCAACGCCGCAGGCGTCGTGCTCGAACCGCGGGTCGTATAACCCGCTGGGTCGGGGGAGGAGCGAAGAAGACTGCACGGCCAAGTTGGATCCGACCCAGCATCGGGACGCTCACGGCGTTGCGAGGACGCGCCTTTGGTCCTCGGGAGTACCACATGGTAGGCCGTGCCGGCGAACTATGTCCACACTTCCTCTGCCGCGCGCTCGGGAATAACTCTCGCCCAGGGCAGGTTTCATCCAGTGTCCCCGCTGACACCCATCTGGCTGGACTAGGCTCAGAGCGGGACTTCCAAACAGTGCCCCCAGCCAACGGCCCGAAGCTCCTAGACGGCTTCGGGCCGTTTCCTTGTCCGCAATGAACGCTCTGCTGGCGGTGCACGCCCACCCCGACGATGAGACGATCACCATGGGCGGCACCCTCGCCCGGTACAGCGCTGCGGGCGTGCGGACCATCGTCGTCACCTGCACCCGGGGTGACCTCGGCGAGGTGCGTGACTCCAGCCTGTCAATTGCCGCCGGCGTCGGCGCGTTGCGCGATCGTGAGCTCGCGGCCGCCGCGCGGTGCCTGGGCGTGAGTCGCCTGGTCAATCTGGGCTACTTCGACTCCGGCATGGCCGGTTGGCCAGAAAATTACCGCCCGGGCGCGTTCTACGCCGCGGATCTGGCCGAGGCGGCGGACCGCCTGCTCGAGGTCATTCGCCAGGAGCGGCCCCAGGTCCTGGTCGCGTACGACGAAACGGGCGGCTACGGCCACCCGGATCACATCAAAGTCCACCAGCTCGCCATGGCCGCCTTCCAGGCCAGCGGCTCAGCCCGGCCAGCCAAGCTGTACTTCGTGCGCTTTCCGCTGGACTGGTCACGCCGGTTCGTGCGCGCCCTCCGTGAAGCTGGCATCGACGCTCCCGGCAGCGCGCCCACCGGCGCCGACGCCGGCCCCGACGTCCATGAGGTCGGGGTCCTCGACCATCTGATCACCACCGCGATCGACGTTCGCCAGTACGTTGCCGCCAAACAAGCCGCGATCGCCTGCCACGCCTCGCAGTGGCCGCCGGACCACTTCCTCAGGCGCATGCCCCAGCCTGTTACCGCAGAATTCTGGCAATTCGAATACTTCTCCCGCGAAGCCGGCCCCACGCTCGCCTTGCCAGGCGAGTTGGAGGCCGACCTCTTTTCAGGCCTGGGGTAGGGGAACCAGCGTCGCGCGGCCGGCCGCGGGCCCGCACGTCGGATCGATCCGGCGCGCGAACGCGCGCAAGCTCCTGGCCAGCTGCTGACAATAGCCAGGCCCTGAAGTGCGACGCGCCAGGCGGCGAGCTCAGGGTGCCCCTGCTCGCGCGCCAGACAGGCCAGCAGGCTTGTCGCGAACGGCCGCCGGCTGGTGCGGCTGTTGGGCGGCGTGGCCGCGACGGCCAGGGCCCGCGCCGCGGTCCACTCGCCTTCGATCAGCAGCAGCGGAAGTTCGGCGAATCGCGGCGGGAGGTTGTCGAGCGCGCCGCTGGCGCGGGTCCAGGCCTCTTCGGCCTGATGCGTCAGCCGTCGTCGCTCGGCCACGTCGTCCGCCTGGTCGGAGGAATTGCAATGAACCGAGCGAAGGGATGCGGGCGCGGCGCCCCGCGGCGCGAGGCAGGGCGGCTACTGAGCGGCGATCGCGGCCTTTCCGCCGCGCAGGACAAATTTTTGAATCTTGCCCGTCGCCGTCTTCGGCAACTCGGCGACGAACGTGATCGTGTGCGGCGCTTTGAAGTGCGCCAGGCGATCGCGCGTGAACTCCCTGAGCTCGGCCTCGGTCGCGCTCGTGCCGGGTTTGAGGATGACGAACGCGTGCGGCGCTTCGCCCCAGCGCTCGTCTTGCAGCCCAACCACCGCCGCTTCCTGGACCGCCGGGTGGCGCAGCAGCACGCCCTCGACCTCGACCGAGGAAATGTTCTCGCCGCCACTGATGATCACGTCCTTGATCCGATCGCGGATCTCCACGTACCCATCGGGATGCACGACCGCCGCGTCGCCGCTGTGGAACCAGCCGCCCTCGAATGCCTTCGCGGTCGCCGAGGGGTCGTTGTAATACCCCTCCATGACGACGTTGCCGCGCACCACAATTTCCCCGAGCGTGGTCGCATCCCACGGGACTTCCCGCCCCGCGTCGTCCAGCACCGTCAGCTCGCCTGACGTGATCAGCTCCACTCCCTGACGCGACTTCATCACCGCGCGCTCCTCGGCCGACAACCGCGCGTGCTCGGGCCGCGGCTCACAGATGGTGATGAACGGCGCCGTCTCCGTCAGCCCGTACACCTGCGTGATTTCCCACCCGAATTCGCCCTCGACGCGGCCAATGGTCGCCGCCGCCGGAGGTGCCCCGGCGGTAATCACTCGGACCCCCTTCGGCACCTCACCCCGATCTTCGCCCGTTGCACTCGCGAGCCCGATCAGCACCGTGGGCGCCGCGCACAGCATCGTCACGTGCTCCTGCCGGCACAGCTCGAACACGCGCTTCGGCTCGACGCGGCGCAAGCAAATATGCCTGGCTCCGACCGCGGTCACAATCCAGGTAAAAGTCCACCCATTGGCGTGGAACATGGGCAGCGTCCACAGGTAGGTATCACCCGGCGACATCGAGAGGTGCACCAGCGTGCCCACGACGTTCATGTACGCGTTGCGATGGGTAATCATCACGCCCTTGGGGCGCGACGTCGTGCCGCTGGTGTAGTTGATGCTCAGCAGGTCGCGCTCACCGATCTCGGGCTTGAGGTACTCCGGCGGTGCGCTGGTCACCAGACTCTCGTAGTCGAGCCAGCCGTCGCGGGCGCCCTCGAGCGCCACGAAGTGCTCGACGTTGAGCAGCTCCGACCGAATGCCGTCGACAGCCTCGAGGTAGTCGGAATGGGCGCAGACGACTCTTGCCCCGCTGTGATTGATGATGTAGGCGAAGTCGTCAGCGGTCAGCCGATAGTTGATCGGGACCAGGACCGCGCCAAGCTGCGGTACCGCGTAGAACGACTCGAGTTGAGCGTGGGTATTCGGGGCGATATATGCCACCCGGTCGCCGTGGCCGACGCCCAGCCGCTGCTGCAAGACGTGCGACCAGCGATCGCACCGATCGAAGAACTGGGCGTACGTCATCCGCAAATCGCCGTCGACAACGGCTTCACGATCGCCATACAACCGCCGCGCGCGGCGTGCGAACTCGAGCGGCGTCAGTGCCAGTTCCATCGACCTGTCCCCCTGTTTGAACGTGACATGACTTTCACGGCAGGCTCATCCCGAGAATGCTGTACCCGGCGTCGACCATCAAGATGTGGCCCGTGACGTTGCTGGCGAGCGGACCGCACAGGTAGAGCGCCGCGTTGCCAACGTCGTCGGCCGAGATGTTGCGGCGGAGCGGCGCGTTGCGTTCGGTGTGGTCTTCCATCACGGTGAAGCCGGTGATGGATCGCGCGGCGAGCGTCCTGACCGGCCCGGCCGAGATGGCATTCACGCGCACATTCCTGGGCCCGAGCTCTGAGGCGAGGTAGCGCACCTCGGCTTCGAGAGCCGCTTTAGCGACGGCCATGATGTTGTAGTTCGGGTACGTGCGTTGGGAGGCGTTGAAGGTCATCGTGAGGACGGCCCCCCCGCCACCCTTGTCCATCAGCGCCGCCGCGCGACGGGTCATGGCGATCAAGGAAAACGCGCTGATGTCGAGCGCGGTGAGAAAATCCGCGCGCTGGGTGTCGGCGAACGGCCGCTCGAAGGTCTGCGGCGGGGCGAAGGCAACGCTGTGAACCAGGATGTCCAGGCCGCCCCAGGCCGTGTCGACGGCTTCGAAAACACGGTCAAGGTCGGTGTCCTGGGTCACGTCGCAGGGGACCACCAGCGGGCTGTTGATCGTCGCCGCGAGGTCGCGCACGCCCTGCTCGATCCGCTCGCCCTGAAACGTAAACGCCAGTTCGGCACCCTCCCGGGCGAGGGCCTGGGCAATCGCCCAGGCAATGCTGCGACGATTGGCGACGCCGAAAATCAGCCCACGGCGGCCTTCGAGGAGCGGCATGCGACGTAGGGTACGCCAACCGTCACGCTACCGCGCCGCTGGAAAGGGCAGGGCGTGCCGACTCGAACCGATACCATTCGGTGCAGCATGCCGCGCCTTGTCTCGGTGAACACCAACCTGGAAAAGCAGTTTCGCAAGGTGCCGCGAGCGGAAGGCCGACTGGTTGCCGACTTCGGCCTGGAAGGCGACCGCCATGCTGGGCGACCGCTGCGCCAGGTCAGCATTCTCAATGCCGAGACAGTCGACGAGCTGGCGCGGCGGGGGATGCCGGTGCAGCCCGGCGTGCTGGGTGAGAACATGACCGTCGAGGGCGTGCAGGTCATGCAGCTTGCCGACGGCACGCGGCTGCGGATCGGCGACGCCGAGCTCGAGATCACCGGCGACCGCCCGACATGCCGGGAAATGCTCGAAGTGCACCGTGATGCGCTCAAAGCGATGCGTGGCCGCGCGGGTAAGATGGCCCGGGTGGTCAGAGGCGGAACGATCCGGCCAGGCGACCCAATCGAGTTGATCGGGGTTGCGGATACCCATGCCCACGCCGTCATTGGTCACCCTGCCACCTGAGAGCCCCGAACGCGGCTCCACGGACGGCACGCCAGCGAGCCTCACACGCGTCACGGTGCCAGAGCTGGACGCCATTCTCGGCCACCAATTCAAAGTCCTTGATGACGGCTTTGTTCGCGTCATCGATTACATGGGCACCGATTCGGCGGTGGTTCAAGCGGCTCGGGTGTCATATGGCGCCGGAACCAAACGCGTGAGCGATGACCGTGGACTCATCCGTTACTTGATGCGGCACATGCACACGACGCCTTTCGAGATGTGTGAGCTCAAGCTGCACGTGCGCGCACCGATGGATGTCTGGCGGCAGTGGATCAGACACCGCACCGCGAGTGTGAACGAGTATTCGACACGCTATTCGGTGGCCATTGACGCGGCGCAGGCCACCGCGCCAGCCGACTGGCGCACCCAGTCCCAGGCAAACCGCCAGGGGAGCGGCGAGCACCTCTCGCCAGTGATCGGTGAGGAGCTCTCAGCCGCGGAAGCGGAGCTGCAGCAGCTCGCGCGAACCGTCTACGAGCGCCGCCTGGCAGTGGGCGTGGCACGCGAGCAGGCCCGCAAGGATCTGCCTCTGTCCACCTATACGGAGGCGTACTGGAAGATCGACCTGCACAATCTGTTGCAGTTCCTGAGCAATCGGATGGACCAGCACGCTCAACAAGAGATTCGGGTCTATGCCGAGACGATCGGACGCGAAGTCGTCGCCAGGTGGACCCCACTGGTCTGGGAAGCCTTTGAGGACTATCGGCTGAACGCGGTGCACCTCTCGAGTCTCGAGCGGCGAGTGATGTCGGCGATCGTTTCAGGGGATCTCGCCGCGGCCATTGCACTGGCGGCCGAGGCCGGTGTGCTCAAGCGGCGCAAAGACGGCATGCTCGGCGCCAGCAGAGAACGTGCCGAGCTCGAGGCGAAGCTCGCGATGTTCGGGCTCGCCGTGCCCTGGAGCTGAAGGGCACGGCGCATCACTTGACCGCCCTCGAGGGTCTGCGGGTTCTGGATCTCACCCGCCTCTTGCCGGGGCCGTTTTGCACCATGCTCCTGGCGGATCTCGGGGCCGACGTGATCAAAGTCGAGGAGCCTTCCACGGGCGATCCGGCGCGTCATTCGAGACCGCGACAGGGTGACACCGGGTCGCTGTTCCTGCTGGTCAACCGCAACAAGCGCAGCCTCGCACTCGACTTGAAGTCCCCCGACGGTCGAGCGCTGCTCTTGCGACTCGTCGAGCGCGCCGACGTTCTGGTGGAGAGCTTTCGGCCGGGCGTGATGGACCGCCTGGGACTGGGGTACGTCGATGTGCTGGCCGAACGCAATCCACGTCTGATCTACGCCACGCTGAGCGGGTTCGGTCAGTCCGGGCCATACCGCGATCGGCCGGGTCACGACCTGAACTATCTGGCACTCGCCGGCGTGCTGGGCTACAACGTCGATCGCCAGCAGCAACCGGTGCCGCCGGCGGTGCAGGTCGCCGATCTTGGCGGCGGCACCCTGGGCGCGGTCGCGATCCTGGCGGCGGTCCTGTCGCGGCAGCACACCGGCCGCGGCCAGGCCGTGGATGTCAGCCTGTTCGGGTCGGCCATTGCCTGGCTACCCACGCTGATCGCTTCGTTGTTCAGCCAGGGGACGGCGCCGCAACCGGGCCAGCCGCCGCTGGCGGGTGGTCTGGCGCACTACGGTGTGTACGCCACCGCCGATCGACGGCACGTCACGCTGGGCGCGCTGGAGCCGAAGTTCCTGCAGACCTTCTGCGAGCGCATCGGTCGACCGGACCTGCCGCCGCTGGCGGCCGGTGATCGGGCGCAGCGGCAGCGCCTGCACGACGAACTGACGGTCATCTTCGCCTCTCGGACGCGCGATGCGTGGACTGACGATCTGGCCGAGGTCGACACGTGCTTTGCGCCGGTGAACACGCTCGAGGAGACGCTCCGCGATCCGCAGGTCGCGGCCCTGGGACTGTTCACGTCGGTCGATCATCCGCGCCTGGGGTCGTTGCCGCAGATCAGCCCGCCGTTCACGTTTTCGGCGACGCCGGCGACTGTCGGCCGCCCGCCGCCGGATCTTGGCGAGCACACCGTCGAAATCCTCGGTGAGCTCGGCCTGAGCCTGGCCGAGATCCACTCCCTCGAGAAGCAGAAAATCATCTAGAGGCGGGAATCCGTGGCGTCCACCTTGCGGCGGCGCTCTTCGACCAACCACTTCGGCGGCCGGCCGCGCCGCGGCACTTCGCGGTGCAGTGCTTCAGATTCGTCGTGCCGGATGACCGCGTCGACCGATTCCGCGAACAGGGCGCCGCCACACCGCGGGCAGCGCATCTGCCGCCAGTCGGCCACCTGGACAGGGCCGCCGCCACCCGCCGGGTGCCACACTGCGTTCGCGGGAAGTGGGGTGTGATCGCTTTCGATCGCGCCGGCGAGGCTGCCGCACAAGAAGCACTGCAATTCGGCGAGATACGTTGTCCCTTCTGGGGTCTTGTCCGTCTCCGGGTCCCGGTCCGCCTGGGTCATCAGCCGCGCTGCCTCCGGTGGAGTGGTAGCACAAGCCGCGCCAGGCGGGACTCCTAGCCTTGTTCGAACGCGAACGTCAGGTCGGTCGCCGGCAGGTCGGCGGGGCGGCACAGCCAGCGCGCCGAGCTCAGGCAGTATTGCATGTAGTATTTGCTGCCGCGCGCGGCTTGAGCCAGGTCGGCCGGCAGGTCGCGGCCGCGCAGGATTGCTTTGAGATAGTCGGCCAGCAGTAAGCCCTGCGTGCGCCCGGTGGTGGCGTCGAAGTGCATGACGCCGCGCTGAAAGCGCTGGTAGATGAAGTTCGAGTTGCTGGGATCGCGGCGCGGGCGGGAGATCGGCGCTCCCCATACTTCGAGGTTGATCAACGGGTTGTCGCTGCCCGAGACAGAGGCCGGAATCAGGCCAAAGAACGTCCGAGCAAACGCCACGGCCTCGCCTTCGAAGGTATCTGGCGCCTCCGCGTGGACGAAATCGACGATCTCCGAGCCGTACCCGGGCGATGCCACGCTCGGCGTCTCGGCCTTCATCCCCAGGTCGGGCGGCGGCAGGCTGCTGCCGTTGACGTGCTCATACGGAAAGATGTCCGGATCGAGCAGGTTCATCAGCGTGACGCCCTGCCCGGTGCAGCTCTGGGCTACCTGGCGCTGGAAGAGCTGGACCTGGCAGCCGAGGAGCACGAACGGCCGCGACACCGGAAAGCCGAAGACCGGGACCCGGCCGCGGGCGACGAAATACGACCAGATGCCATCGTCGTCCACGCGATAGCCCGTTTCCGAGAAGTAACGCTCGTCGTGCGCCATCGGCGGCGCGGTCGACGGGCTCGCCGCCAGGGGGTCCGCCTTCTTAACGATCTTGCGGTCGGCCGGCGCCAGCGGCGGCGGCGACGGCCCGTCAAGCCAGGTCAGCGTGACGTCGACCCAGTCGGCTTGCGACATGCCCAGGTCGGCATACAGGCCGTCGGCCAGGTCGATCATGGCGGGAAACGTCACGAAGCGACCGTTTCCGTCGTGGCCGCCGTTGTAGCCGTTTTCGAAAGCGGCCCAGACCTCGGGCATCCAGCGGGGCAGATCCTGAAACTGGCCGCGGGCTGCGCCCGCCTCCCACCACGCGTCGTCGCGATTCCAGGGTCCGATGTCCAGGACGGGCACCGTCTGATTCTTGCCGCGGTAGCTCACGGTGACCGACTGGTTGAGCGCACGCCGCGACGGCAGGGCCACGAAGTGGTCGTCGGCGGTGATCAGATGTCCCGACGCGGTGGTGCGGCCGACCAGTCCCTCGCGGGTCGCCCACAGGCGGACGGTCACGTGGTCCTGGGCACTGGCCGTGTGAAGGGCGAGGCCCGGCTGCAGCCCCAGCAGCGACGACAGCAGCGCGACACGAGCGACCAGGCGCACCCGGCCCACCATACCGCACCCTGTCGAGATGTTCCCCGAACGCGCCTCACGACTACGCCACGGGGTGAGCCTGTCCGCATCGCTGCGCTCGCTCCGCCTCGCTGCGCGCACGCTGCGCGGTGCTCGCTGGCGTGTCTGCGGGCAGCGGGATCCCGCGCGAGCGCGGAGTGCCTGCGCCACGTACGCGGTGGTAGGCTGCGCTGCATGGCGTGGCGGCACGCCCTGCTGGGATCGGTGCTCTTGCTGGCCGCGTGTAGCGGACCGGAGCAAGCTCCAACGCCGGCGCCCGCGCCGACGCCGGCGCCGGTTCCGCCGACGGCGGTGCCGA
>DATGER010000113.1:0-18325 GCA_035309865.1 Chloroflexota bacterium | reverse complement strand
GGGCCTCGCCATCAAACCACTCAACGCGCGGGCCTTCCGCGCAGCGACCGTCCGTGCGAGGCCCGCTCCTGGGAACATCCTGACTTCGGTTGCGCGCAGCGCACTTCCCCTGCGGGCGGTCGCTCCGCGTACATCAAGGTGGGGCCTCGTCATTGCTCACATCGCGCTCGCGCGGGTGCTCGGCGTACTCCAGGGTCGAGGCATGGCCGCCCGCAGGCGAAGTGCGCGGCGCGCAAGCGAAGTCAGGATGTTCCCCAGGAGTGGGGCCTAGCTCGGACGGTCGCTGCGCATCGATCAAAGTGGGGCCTCCATAGCTCACGTCGTGGTCGCCCGGGTACTCGGCGTACGCCACGCTCGAGGCATGGCCGCCCGCAGGCGAAGTGCGCTGCGCGCAACCGAAGTCAGGATGTCCTCAAGGAGCGGGCCTCGCACGGACGGTCGCTGCGCGGAAGGCCCGCGCGTTGAGTGGTTTGATGGCGAGGCCCGCCCCACGGATGAGCCCGCCCGCGGTGCCGAACGGCCTGCCCTTACGACCCCACAACAACTTTTTAAAAAACCGTTCTCTTGTTATCGAGCCGGCCCGCGCGTTGAGTGGTTTGATGGCGAGGCCCGCCCCACGCACGACCCCGCCCGCGGTGCCGAACGGCCTGCCCGTACGACCCCGCCCCAACTTTTCCCAAACCGTCTCTTGTTGTTGAGCTTGCCCGCGCGTTGAGTGGTTTGATGGCGAGGCCCGCCCCACGTCCGACCCCGCCCGTGGTGCTGAACGGCCTGTCCTTACGACCCCACATCAACTTTTTCCAAAAACCGTACCTTGTGCGCAGCCTACCCGGTGTATGCACTGATACCGGTTATGTCTGAGCCAACAACCAGGGTGTGGATCTCGTGGGTGCCCTCGTACGTGTATACCGACTCGAGGTTGACCATGTGGCGGAAGATGGGGTGCTCGAGGCTGATGCCGTTGCCGCCGAGGACGCTGCGCATGCTGCGGGCCACTTCCAGGGCCATCGACACGTTGGCGCGTTTACCGAGACTCACCTGGGCCGGCCGCAACTGGCCGGTGTCTTTGAGTCGCCCGAGCTGGTACGCGAGCAATTGACCCTGGCAGATGCCCTGGAGCGCATCGACGAGCTTGTTCTGCGTCAGCTGGAATCCGCCGATCGGACGGCCAAACTGCACGCGCAGTTTCGCGTACTCCAGCGCGGACTCGTAGCACGCCATCGCCGCGCCGACCACGCCGAAGACGATCCCGAAGCGCGCCTCGTTGAGCGCCGACAGCGGCCCCCGCAAGCCCTTGACACCCGGCAGCATGCACGCCGACGATACCCGGACGTCCTGCAGCACCAGTTCGCTCGTAATCGATGCCCGCAGGCTCAATTTGTGCTTGATCTCATTCGCCGAGAAGCCGGCCGAGTCGGTGTCGACAAGAAACCCGCGGATCGTGTCCCGGCCGTCTTCAGCTACCCTGGCCCACACCAGCGCCACGTGGGCCAGGTTGCCGTTGGTGATCCACATCTTGGCGCCATTCAGGACATAGCCATCACCGTCCCGCACCGCGCGTGTTTCCATCCCGCTCGGGTCCGAGCCGTGCTCGTGCTCGGTCAGGCCGAAACAGCCCACGAGCTCGCCACGGTGCAGACCCGGCAGGTAGCGCGCTTGCTGCTCCTCGGAGCCGTACGCCGAGATCGGAAACATCACCAGACTGCCCTGCACGGACACGAAGCTGCGCAATCCCGAGTCACCCCGCTCGAGCTCCTGACAGATCAAGCCGTAGCTGGTGTAGTCGAGGTCCGAGCCGTAGCGCGGTATGGTCGGCCCGAGGACACCCAGCTCACCCAGGCGGGGGATCAGCTCACGGGGGAAATCGCCCTTCTCGAAGCAGTCGGGGACACGTGGTAGCGCCTCGCGCTCGACGAACTCGCGCACGACACCCTGGACCATCGCCTGCTCAGGCGATAATTCCCAGTCGAGGTAATTCAACACGGCTTCGTTGTACCGAAGTGATCGATACTCAGCACTGACACGATGACACAAGAACCACCGCAGGGCGCATCCGGCTCCGACACACCACCCGGCGACGTGCCGCGGGACGTGAGGGCGGACACACCCGGCGGAGGGCCGCCAGGCGCGGGCATCGCCCGTGCAGGGCAGCGGAGCTCAGGGGCCAGACAGCGGCGCCGCGGTCTGTACGGACCGCCCGCGCGTCTGACGCGCACGAGCCCGCTGACCGGCCGCCTGGTCTGGCACATCGGCGACTGGGGGCGGGCGAGCGAGCACATTGGGGCGCGCTGGGAACAGGTCGCCGGACCGCTGGCGCGCGAGCAGCTCGGGCCCGGGGATCACCTGATCGTCCTGGCGGGGACGCCCGCCTTGATGGCGGAGGTCCTCGGCAGCGGCCTCCCGCACGCGGACGCCCTGCGGACGTGGCGCGAGGACGATCACCTGGCCCTCGAGCCACTTGACTTCAAGTGGTCGCTCGAGACCGCGTCGGCGCGCCAGGTGAGCAGCGAAACGCTCGAGCGCCTGCTGGCGGCTGAGCTTCACTTGCTCGACGCGGCGCTGCGTGAGGCGCGCCAGGCGCTCGGCCTTGCGGCGTCAGCAGCGCTCGAGCCCGGCGACGGCCGGTTCGTGGCGCCGGTGCATCCGGCCAACAAGGCGGCGCTCGCCGACGATCCGGAGTTGCCGACGCTGCTGCTGCCGGTCGATCCGCGGGCCTTCTTCGAGCCTTTGCCAGGCTGGGCAGCCGCGCGGACCCTCGCCCGACTCGAATCGTCCGACCTGGATCGCCTGAGCGGCATCGAGGCGATCGAGCGCTACTACCGGCTGGGTGCCGGCGTGGAAGGCGCGCTCAGCCGGCTGCGGACGGGCCTCTTCGACGGGGAGCCGGCGAAGGTCGATGCGCCAGTGCTGATTGGCGAATTGCGGCAGGCAGGGAAGGCTCGCACGTTGAACGCGTTGCTGCTGTATATCCAGAACGAGCTGGCCAATCGCAAAGCACTCGAAGAGCGCCTGGCGCTCTTGCCGCGGACCGCGTACCCGTTCGGTCGGCTGCGGAGCGATCTGCAAAAGCTGGGTGTGCCGCGTACCGTGCTCGACAGTCGGGGGGCGCTGGGGCGCGCCTACGCGGAGGTCACGCGCGAGATGGCGAGCGCCATCCGAACCGCGGGTCAGGAACTGGTGGCCTCAGGCCTCAGCGCCGAGGACGCCCTCGACCGACTCGGCTCGACCAATACCCCGCAGCCATGGGCCGCGATCGGCGCCGCGCACGCCCGCGTCGTAGGAACGCGCCTCCTCCCCGCGCAGACATCCTGAGGCCCGCATCGCTCGGTGTGCGGTGGTGCGTGAGCCGGTAGACTGCCCGCGAGAGGCCAGCGTGATGCGCAGACGGAGATCGATCCGTTGAGGGCGGCGGCGAGCCTTGCTCCACTACGGGTGCTGACAGCCGTGCTGCTGGGCGGCGCGCTGATCGTTGGCGCCGGCGGGCTGTTTCTCAGCACGCAGCTGCTGGTGGCGCTCGCCGCCGTGGCGTTCTTGTGGTGCGCCGCGGCCTGCTGGCGGATCGCCCGCCGCACCGAGACAGCGGTGGCCGATTCGCGTGCCTGGGCGGAAGTGGCGCTGCTGCAGTCCTTGCTGCGGGAGCGGGACGCCCTCTGGGCCGCCGTGCCCGCGGCTTGGGCCATGTGGGATGCGGAGGATCGGCCGCTGCTGGCGAGCGCCGCCTGGCAGGCGCTCGGCCTGTCTGCCGAAACACCCCCCACGGAAAACGAAGTGTCGATCGGTGATCCCGCACGTATTTTTGTGGCCGAAGCCAGCGCCCTCGCCAACGGCGGACGGCTGGTCCTGCTGCGGGAGGTGACGTCTGAACGGGAGGCACTGCGCGCCAAAGACGAATTGCTGGCCGTCGTCGGGCACGAGCTGCGTACGCCGCTGTCGTCAATCAAAGGCTACGGACAGCTGATGGCGCGTCAGCTCGCGACGGTTCAGGAGCAGGTGCAGCGCCTGGATCAGCTGGCCGGAGACGTCATGGACACGGCGCGGGCCGACGGCGGCCGCCTGACGCTGCAGCGTGAGGTGCTGAGCGTTGCGGACTTGATCGAGGCGGCGGCCGGGCGCTTTCGCACTGCGAATCCGTCACGCTCGCTGGAGCTGGAGGTGGCACCGTGTCCCCCGATTGAGGGTGATCCGGCGAGACTTGGCCAGGTGCTGGATAACCTGCTGTCCAACGCCGCCAAATATTCGCCACCGGAGACGGTCATCACGCTCCGTGGGTCGGTTGAGGATCACTGGGTGCGGATCGCGGTGGTCGATCGCGGAGCGGGCATTGCGCCTGAACACCTGCCGCGGCTGTTCGAACGCTTTTACAGAGTGCCGGCCGGCGAAAAGGACGCCCCGCCTGGCTTTGGACTTGGCTTATCGATCGTGCGCGATCTCGTCGAAGCCCACGGCGGCCGAATCGAGGTGGTGTCGAAGGGCGTGGCCCAGGGCTGCACGTTTACCGTGGTGCTGCCGGCGCCGCCGCTGGCTCCATGACGACCGCGGTCTGAGCAATCACGTCGCCGACGTGGATGGTGCCACCCGCGAGGACGCGCGCCCGCAGACCGCCACGGCCGACCAGGGGGTGCAGCACCGGCTTGCCGACCAGTTGCTCCAGGTGATCGCAGGGCGGGCAATCCTTGACACCTTCGAACAGCACCTCGCCGACGCGGAACTGCTGGCCAAGCAGGGCGCCCAATCGCACCCCGCGAGTTGTCAGATTGCGGCGGTGCTCGCCCGCGCTCAGCTCGATCCCATGCTCAGCGCGCAACCAGTCGAGGACTTCGGCCTCAAAGAACGTGACCTCGCGGGCACCCGGATCCGTCGGGCGGGCCGAGTAAAAGCCGCGCCCGGTGAAGTACCGATCGCCTGTCAGGCCCAGCCCAGCCACGGCCGCGATCTCGCGCAGCGGCTGCATGGCTGCGCCGGCGCTGGCCGTGACATGGATCGCCTCGACATGTCCCATAACGCCCGCAGCATAACAAACCCGTCTTTTACCCTGTAGCCGTACACATGGATCACTCTCTTGGCTAGTCGCCAGCGTGTCTTGATGGCGGTGCACGCGCATCCCGACGATGAGTGCCTCGGCACCGGCGGCATCCTGGCTCGCTACTCCGCCGAAGGCGTTCGCACCGTCCTGGTCACCTGCACCGATGGCGCCGTCGGCGAGATCAGCGACGCCGCGCTGGCGACACCGGACAACCTGGCGCTGGTGCGCGCCGGCGAACTGGACGAATCAGTGCGCATCCTCGGCATCAGTCGCCTCGTGAAGCTCGGTTACCGCGACTCGGGCATGCAGGGCACCCCGGACAATGAGCACCCGGCCAGTTTTCATCAGGCTGACTTCGACGGGGCAGTGGGCAAGATCGTGGGGCTCATGCGCGAAGAGCGGCCGGACGTCGTGGTGACGTACGACGAGAACGGGGGCTACGGCCATCCGGATCATGTCCGAGCGCACCAGGTGGCCGTTGCGGCGTTCGCGGCAGCCGGCGATCCCAGGCGGTTTCCCGACGCCGGCACGCCCTGGTCGCCAGCCAGGCTCTACTACGCGGTGATCGCCCGCTCGAGTTTTCCACGCTTCATCGAGCGCTTGCGCGAGGCCGGCATCGAATCGCCCTTTACGGCACCGAGTGAAGTGCCCCAGCCGGAACGCCCCGTGTTCGGGGTTTCAGACGACCGGGTCACGACTCGGGTCGACGTGAGCCAGTACGTAGAGACCAAGCGCCTGTCGTTGGCAGCGCACCGGACGCAGATGGGTCCGGATCAATTCTTCATGCGCATTCCACCGGAGCTCTTCGGCGAGTTCTTTGGGCGCGAGACGTTTCAGCGCGTGGGCGGGCCCGAGGACGGGTTGGCGGAGGACGACCTGTTCGCTGGCCTCGACGGTTGACCAGGCAGCGGTTCGCGATCATCGTTCGCCATCCGCCCGACGTTGTCTTTGACCTGGTCGCCGATATACGCAGCTACGACCGCTGGCTGCCGGGGTCCGCGACGTTCAGCGGCGCGTTCCACCGCTACCAGGCAGCTTCACGATCCAGGCGAAATACAGACTCCGCGCGGTGGATCTCGATACGGCGCTGGAGCGGACGGTGGCGGTTCACGCCGGGGGAATTGTCAGGCTGCTCCAGCCGATACTGCTGGTGACCATCCGGCGTGAAAGTTGGCGGATCCTGCACACTCTGCAGCGCTATCTGGCGAGCCGGCCAGCGTGACATCGGTCGCCAGAAAAACGCGCGACGCGCTCAACTCCGCGGCACACGGGCCGCACTCGAGCACGTGTTGCGCGAGCTCGCCGCGTTCTGGCTCTTGCGACAGGCCCATGACGTACTCGCCGATCGCTAGCGTTGAGGGGCAATCAAAGCGGTACAGGATCCCGAGCAGACGCTGCTGCGTGGCATCCAGATCCGGCCCCATCGACTAGAGAAACGAGCTCGAGCACCGAATTCGGGGATGCAGGTGCGCGTACTTGGACGCCGGCATGACGAGCGTGACCGCCCGCACAGCGTCACAGATCTTCGCCTGCGCCCTGGCTTCGCGGACCGATCGGATCTCGGGCGCGCGATCAACGACAACTGCGGCTGCATACAAGCGTCGGTGCGGCGCCGATACCGCGCTGGACGCCGCAGCGCCGCCACCTTCAGTCAACTCCTTTGAGGCTGCCGATGTCAAGGCCGCCAGTCCGTTGGTGCGGGGGTTGGTAGTCCGACAGGAATCCAGCTGCTGGAGCGAAGAACAGCGTGCCGGTCACGGGATGGGTAAAGTCCAGCAGCCGGTCGTAATTACCGGGTGGATCGCCCAGCACCATCCGCTCCAGCATCGTCTCGATCGGGTGTGGCGAGCGGGCATACGCAATGAAGTAGGTCCCGGCCTCGCCGCCGCTGACGTTCCCGAAGGGCATATTGTGTCGACGAATCTTCACCTCGGCACCGTTTTCGACCAGCTTCGTGAGGGCGTTGTGCGCGTTGGTGGGCTTGACGGCGTCGTCGAGCTCGATGTTGTCGAGCTTCGTGCGGCCGATGATCGCTTCCTGCGTCTCGGTTGGCAGCTTGATCCAGCTGAAGTGGTCGTGCACGTACTTTTGGACCATCACGTAGCTGCCACCCGCCCACTCCGGGTCCTCGTCGCCGACAATTGTCGCCTCGAGACTCTCCAGTCCGGTGGGGTTTTCGGTGCCATCCACGAAGCCAGTCAGGTCGCGGTCGTCGAAGTAGCGAAAACCGTGGACCTCGTCCACCGGCGTGACGTGGTCCTGGAAGCGGGCCATGATTTGTGCGGCCAGTTCGAAGCACAGGTCCATCCGCTCAGCGCGGATGTGAAAGAAGAGATCGCCCGGTGTCGATGGCGCGAACCGGGGTCCACTCCGGAGCTCGCGAAATGGGTGAAGTTCGCGCGGTCGCGGGAGACCGAACAACCGGTCCCAGGCATCGGACCCGAAGGCCTGGACACAGGAAAGATTGCCCTCCGAATCGCGAGCTCCGACGGCCCGCTGCAGGGCGTCCAGCCCGGAGCAAACCAGGCGCGCTTGCTCCGCGTGTGCCGGGCCCGGTCGGACGGCGAGCACCAGGAAGATCGCGGCACGGTTCTGAGTCGTGTTTATCGCGGGCTGTGGGGCCGGCTGGGTCACCCCACAGAGTCTAGCCGGCTACGCTGCAGACTGATCCAGGTGCTCGAGATCCAGTTCGACCAGTTCGGCCGCGGCTGGGCGGGCGAAGTAGAAGCCCTGCCCCTGTTCGCAGCCCAACGCGCGTAAACGCGCGGCTTGTTCGGGCCGCTCGATGCCCTCCGCGGTGACCGTCAGACTGAGGCTCTGGCCGAGCGCGATAATCGTGCGCACGACCGCGTCGTTTTCCGGCAACTCACCGAGGCGGGCGATGAACGACTGGTCAATCTTGAGGGTGTTGACCGGAAACCGGCTGAGGTAGGCCAGGGACGAATAGCCGGTGCCGAAGTCGTCGATCGCAATGCTGATCCCGAGTGCTGCCAGCGCGCGCAGCGTGGTCGCCCCGGCGTCCTGCATCAAGACGCTCTCGGTGATTTCGAGGTTCAAGCACTTCGGCGATAGGCCGGTCCCTTCGAGGATCTCGACGACCGAGGTCACCAGGTCAGGGTCCTGCAGCTGACGTGCCGAGAGGTTCACGCTGACCAGTTTTGGCGGATTGACGGGTCGCGCGAGCTGCCACAGGCGCATCTGGCGGCAGGCCGACTCCAGCACCCAGCGCCCGATAGGCACGATCAGACCAGTCTCCTCCGCGAGTGGAATAAACGTCGCCGGCAGGACCAGCCCCCGACGGGGATGATGCCAGCGCAACAGTGCCTCGAGCTCGTGCACGTGTTGGGTCGCGAGCTGCACGATCGGTTGATAGTGGAGCCGGAACTCGCCGTTCTTCAGCGCCTGTCGAAGGTCCGTCTCGAGCTCGAGCCGGGCGCTGGCGCGGCTGCCCATCTCGGGGGCGAACACTTCCCAGCGGCCCTTGCCATTGGTCTTGGCGCGGTACATTGCCAGGTCGGCCTCGCGCAGCAATTCGTCGGGCGCCACGTGCTCGGCGGTGCTCAGCGCGATGCCAATGCTCGCCGTCGCGAACACCTCCTGGCCGTCAAGCGCAATCGGGGCGAGCAGTTGCTCCTGGACGCGTTCGGCGATGCGGACGGCGTCCTGGGCATCGCCGATGCCGTGCAGGAGCAGCGTGAACTCGTCACCGCCGAGGCGGGCCGCGACATCTCCGGGGCGCAGGCAGGCGAGCAGGCGCTCGGCCACCACGACGATCAATCGATCCCCAGCTTCGTGGCCGAGACTGTCGTTGACGACCTTGAAGTTGTCGAGGTCCAGAAATAGCACGGCGATGCCGGACTCGCCGCTGCGCTGCCGCAACGCCTGGCCGATTCGGTCCAGGAGACTTGCGCGATTGGGTAGCCCTGAAAGGGCATCGTGCGAAGCCTGGTAGAGCAGCCGTTCTTCGAGTGCCTTGCTCTCCGTGGCGTCGCGATAGTTCACCACGACGCCCGCCACGCTGGGCTGGTGCAGCAGGTTCGTGGCCAGCACCTGCAGCAGCCGCCAGGAGCCGTCGGCGTGACGCGCGCGCAATTCAAGGCTGATGGTGCTGCCCCCCGGTTGTCCGCTCAGCTCGCGAAACGCGGCCACCGCCCGCGGCTGATCGTCCGGATGGAGCGTGGCAAAGCTGTTATTGGACAGGGTCTCGGCCGGCGTGCGGCCCATGATGCGCTCGACCGCCGGGCTCACGTACTGGTAGGTACCGCTGGGGTCCAGGACGCAAACCACGTCCGCGGCGTTCTGGACGAGGGAGCGAAAGCGCTCCTCACTCCGACCCAGCGCCACATGGGCGCGCTCCAACTGGCTGGTGATCCAGCCAAGTGTTTCACCCGCGGCCACGCACACCGGGATCGCGTACAGCGCCGACACCATCGCCCACGCGGGGTGGTCGCCGATGGCCAGTGGGGCCAGGTACGCAAAGGCGAGCAATGGTGCAAACCGCAGCGACGTCCAGCGGGCCTGAGTTGCCCCGATCCACATGGAGCTGACCATGAAAAACAGGCTGTAGCGGTAGGTGTCCGCACCGGCCAGTGAGTTGAACATGGCGATGAACAGCAGGGTGAACGGCACCAGCCAGAGCGAGGCCGTCCGGCCCCAGCGCTGCCAGGGCAGAAACCAGGTAACCACACCGGTGATCACCACCAGCAGGCAGGTACCAAACACCCCGAGCACGTTCATGTCGGGTGGGGCCGGCAGCAGCGGCGTGGTTACGGTCGCCATGCCGCTGAGGATGAAGAGCGCCGCGGCGACGCGCCCAGCCACGAGGTTGGAGACTCGCCCTTCGGTCACCCACAATTATCGGCCTGGCGGCCCCGCGGCTTGAGTACACCTCAGGCTCACCCTTGGCTCACATCCGCGATCCGGGCCGCCGAGGTACACGCGCCTCCGATCTTGAAGCCCAGATAGTCAGGCGTGTCTGGTCCCGGTCGAACGTCCCACACCTCGAACGGACCCACATTGTCGGCGCTGGAGACCCGCACGGCGTCGCTCGGCACAATTCCCGGCTCGGACCTGGCCGCCAGCACCCAGACCGCGTGACGTATCGCCGC
Organism: Chloroflexota bacterium; assembly: GCA_035309865.1. Lineage (GTDB taxonomy): Bacteria > Chloroflexota > UBA6077 > UBA6077 > CF-72 > CF-72. The sequence continues at coordinate 8,194 of DATGER010000113.1, read as the reverse complement.
ACTCTCGAACAGGCAGTCCGCGGGCTGTTGCCAGGTCCCTTGGCGCCGGTCGGCGGCCGTCAGCACGCTCTTGCCGACGGGGTCGAGGCGCACGACCACGTAGTCGGGCAGGTAGTACATCATGAACCGATACGGATCCTGGCCAATCACGGTCACGATCGCCGTGTCGCGTGGATCGAACTGGCGTCGGATGGTCTGCAGCGCGTCGTCCAGGGACCCTTGCTGCAGTCGGAGGCCAGGCGCAGTGACGTTGAGCAGCATGGAGTTCGCCGTCCAGGCCAGAGGTCGATCGAACTGCGGGGCCGCGTACAGGAACACCGCGACCTGCGCACCCACCAGCAGGCCGCCGCAAAGAATCAGGCGCGGAACGCTGCGGGCGGTGGCGACGATCAGTCCGGCAGCCAGGGCGACCAGAGCGACTGAGAACACCAGGTCGTGCCCCGGCTCAGTCGAATCGACGAGCCACAGAAACACGAATGCGGGCACGCTCCAGAGCGCCCAGAACATGCCCGATCGGGCGGATAGCGTGGTGCGCGTCCAGCGCAGCGCCGCGCGCCAGTCGCACACCAGGGCCAGCGCCACCGCCGGACCGAGCGTGAATGCCAGCGTGCCGAAACTGATGGCCGTGTTGCTCGCAAGCTGCCGGGCGACGGGCCCAGGGGACGCGTCGGTCGGCAGGAACATCGCCAGCATCCGCTCGGACCACGGGGTCAGCCCACCGCCACTGGCGGCCACCGGCACCAGCCACACGAGGACGCAGGCCGGCACCACGGCCAATGTCAGGAGTCGACGGCGCGGGCTCGATTCGGCGATCCAGACCGCCCAGACCCAGAGTGGCGCGAGAAACACCGTCACCTCCAGCCGGAATCCGCTGGCGATGCCGACGAGCAGCGCAGATGGTAGGACCAGCCCGCGATGGCCGCGCACGAGTGCGTGGCAGGCGAGGCCGACGGTCACGGCCAGGCAGGCCAGCAGGGTCCAGGGCATGCCCATGGTGCCGTAGCCCCAGAAGACTGGCTGGGTCGTCAACACCAGCGCGGCGAGGAGGCCGGCGCGCCGGCCAAACGCCAACCGGGCCAGGGCGTACTCGCCGAGGACGGCGCCCACGGACGCGAGGACAGACACGAGAATGAGCGCGGCGTTGTCGTCGCCCAGCACGCCGAGGGCGGCGCGGCCCAGCAGGATGAAGTACGGCGAGCCCGGGGGGTGCGGCTGGTGGGCCGCCACGTTGAAGTCGTGCAGCCCGAGCGCATAGTTCACGGCGTCCCAGTGGGCCAGTCGCGGCGTCAAAAACGGCACCCGCAGGACCACCGTACCAACCCCCAGCAACGTGAGCGTCATCCAGACGGGCACGCGCGCGGGCCGTGCGTCCAGGCGTTCGGGCCGCACACCTCCGGGCGCGGCGACGGCTGGATGATCACGTACACCTCGATCGCCAGGTACGTGGGATCGTCCAGATCCGCGACGCGTTGCGTGCATGTGTTGATGAAGGTCCAGAATTGCTGCTGCAACGTATCAGGGAAGTCGAGCACGTCGCCCCGCACGTTGTCGTTGACGATGATGGTGTTGGCTTGCGTCTGGCCGACCAGGGCGCCGAATTCCGGCCGCCGACCGTCCCTGGCGGCCGCTGTCCACTGGAACCACAGGTTCCGCAGCGACAGATACGGGTGATCGTGCAGCGCCCACCACCAGCGTTCGGGGCCCAGGACGCGGGCGCCGGGAGCGAGGCTGGCCTCGATCTGCCCGCCCACGTCCAGGTACAGGCCCGCCGCCGCCGACTGGGAGAGGCTCAGCTGGTACTGGCGCACGGCGTCCGAGCCGAGGCTGAACGCGAGTCCCGCGGCCAGGATGACGGCGGCCAGGCGCAGCGGCGAGCCGCGCCAGCCGATCGACCCGCCCGCGCCGCGCGAGCTCCGCCGCCAGGCCCAGCGCAGCGCAGCTGTTACCAGTGCGGCCACGGCCATGCAGAGCGATGGGAACAGGATGATCGCGTACAGGGGCGTCTTGGTCTGGTCGAGGACCAGCAGGAGTCCCTCGAACACGAGCAGGCTCGACAGCAGAAGGCGATCGCCGCTGGATCGCGATCGCCAGCTGCGCCACCCGATGTACGCCAGTGCTGGCCAGACGCCAACCATCAGTAGCCACGCCCCGGCGAGGCTGTGCGGCGAGTCCGGCTGCAGCGCCGTCGAGTCCGGCTGCAGCGCGGCCAACGGCAGTCCCTGATAGCGAGCCGGTTCATTCAGGACATTGGTCACGTAGAAGCTCGGCCGCAGGAACTCGCCGCGCGCACCAAAGACCGCCAGCTGGCCTGCGAGATCACCGGCGTAGCGGAGGCAGAGGGCGGCCCACGGCAACACGACCAACGCGGCGGCCGCGAGGATCCAGAACAACACCCCAAGCGAGCGAGCGAAGCGAAGCGGGGAGCCGACAATCCCGCGAGCGGTGACGCGAAGTGTGCCAGGCTCGGGCGGATCGAGCAACGCCTTGCGGCCGCGGGACCAGAAGGCGTTCAGGACCACCAGGGGCAGGACGAACGTTCCGAGAAACGTCGTCAGCGCGGCCAGGCCGCACGTGAGGCCGAGCGCGAATGCGCTGGCGGGCCGCGGTCGGCGGAGCGTGAGATCCAGCAGCGCAATCGCTAGCCAGGCGAAGGCCACCGCCAGCACGTCGTAGCGTGCGGTGCGCGCCACCCCGAACAGCGGCAGGCCGTTAGCGGCCGCCGTCAAGTCTGTTGGCCAGCCGACCAGGAGCAGCTCGCATACGGCGGCGGTCGCCAGCCCGTACCAGCGGTAGGCCAGCCAACCGGCGAGCCAGACGAGCGAGACCCCGGCGACAAGGGACACCCACCGCGCCTGGGCGACGCCTGGCCCGAACACGCGAAACGTGGCGGCTTCGAGGATGTGCTGGAGCGGCAGGACGAAGAAAAAGTGCTGATCGGCGCCGAAGAAGCCGGCGAACAGGTCCGAACCGAAGATACCTTGCGTGGCCAGCTTATACGCCACGCTGATGAGCTCGACTTCGTCGTTGGTGACCGGCCGGTAGTTGCCCAGGTTATATGCCGCGATTCTCCCGAACAGGAGTGTCAGACCGAAGGTCCACACCAACCACGCCGTCCGACGATCCAACCGCAGTCGCCGCGTCGGTCAGTCCTCGCTCACGACGTCATCTTAGGTTGCGACATCCTGGCGGCCCAACGCGGTATACTGTCGCCGTGATGCCAGGGTCGACCGCGTTTCGAACCGCGAGCTTGCTTCAGCCCCACTCTGGGGGCTGTCGATCCTAGGCATCGCTGCGCGTCCGTAAGGGCGCCACAACGGGATCGGGTAGCACGCCCCCAGCAGGTCTGGGGGCGTTTTGGTGTGTGGTACCCGGTCTACGAACTCATAGTGTTGATCTCTGGACCGGGCTGGAAAGGAGAGGCACGTGACAAGCGTTAGAGGGCTGGATGAAGCGCCCGCCACTCGGGCGAGCGACCGCTACGACCCGCGCACCATCGAACGGCACTGGCAGGCAGTGTGGGCTCGCACGCGGATCTATGAGACCGATCTGCACAACGCCAAGCGGCCCTTTTACAACCTGATGATGTTTCCGTACCCGTCGGCGCAAGGGCTGCACGTCGGCAACCTGTACGCCTATACCGGCGCCGACATCTACGGCCGCTTCCAGTCGATGCGGGGCTATCAGGTCTTCGAGCCGATGGGCTTCGACGCGTTCGGGATCCACAGCGAGAACTTCGCCATCAAACAACGCATCCATCCCCGCGTGCTCACCGCGGAAAATGTCGAGCGATTCCGCGAGACCCAGCTCAAGCGCGCCGGCTGCCGCTTCGACTGGAGCCACGAGGTCATCACGACCGATCCGCGGTACTACCGCTGGACCCAGTGGATCTTTGTGCAACTCTTCAAGGCGGGTCTGGCCGAGCGTCGGAAAGCGGCCGTCAACTGGTGCCCCACCGACGGCACCGTGCTGGCCGATGAGCAGGTCATCGACGGCCGGTGCGAACGCTGCGAGACCCCTGTCGTGCTGCGGGAGCTCGAGCAATGGTTCCTCCGGATCACGGCATTCGCCGATCGTCTGCTGGCCAACCTCGACCACCTGGACTGGTCGGAGAACGTCAAGTCCGCCCAGCGCCGCTGGATCGGACGATCCGAAGGACTCCAGTTCGGCATGCCGGTGGTTGGCCAGACGGACGTGCAGATCGACGTCTTCACGACCCGGCCCGACACCGTGTTCGGGGTGACCTACGTAGTGCTCGCGCCCGAGCACCCGCTGGTCGAACGCGTGACCACGTCCGAGCATGCGCCCGATGTGGAGGCGTACCGCACTCGGACCCGCGCGAGGTCGGAGCTGGAGCGGCAGCAGGCGGCTCACGAAACGAGCGGCGTCTTCACCGGAGCGTATGCCGTCAATCCCGCCAACGGGGAGCAGGTGCCGATCTGGATCGCCGAATACGTGCTGGCCTCATATGGCACCGGCGCCATCATGGCCGTGCCAGCCCACGACGCGCGCGACTGGGAATTCGCCAGGGCATTTGGGCTCCCCATCCGCCAGGTGATTGCCGCGGCCGACGACGCGCCGCTCACCTCGGCGTATCTCGGTGCGGGCCGTCTGGTCGACTCTGGGCCGTTCGTCGATCAGCCGTCCGACATAGCGGCCGAGCGCATCGTCCGGTGGTTCGAGGAACGGGGCATCGGACGCCGCACCGTGCAGTTTCGGCTGCGCGACTGGCTGGTCTCTCGCCAGCGGTACTGGGGCGCGCCGATTCCCATCATCCATTGCGAACGCTGCGGGTCCGTGCCGGTTCCCGAGGACCAGCTGCCGGTGCTGCTGCCCGATGTCGCGGACTGGCTGCCACGCGAGGCCGGCTCATCGCCGCTCGCGGACGTGCCGGCGTTTGTCGAGGCGGTGTGCCCGACGTGTGACGGGGCCGCCCGGCGTGAGACGGACGTGGCGGACAACTTCCTCGACTCGGCCTGGTACTACCTGCGCTATCCGTCGAGCAGCCTCGACGACCGGGTGTTCGACCCGGCGCTGACCGCGAAGTGGCTGCCGGTCGACATGTACATCGGCGGCGCGGAGCATGCCGTCCTGCACCTGCTCTACAGCCGCTTCATCACCATGGCGCTACACGACCTCGGGCACCTGACATTCGAGGAGCCCTTCACGCGGTTTCGGGCGCACGGGCTGCTGGTCAAGGACGGCGCCAAAATGAGCAAAAGCCGCGGCAACGTCGTGAACCCGGACGGGTACTTCGATCGACTCGGCGCCGACACGCTGCGGATGTATCTCGTCTTCGTCGGACCGTACGAGCAAGGCGGCATGTTCAGCGATCGCGGCATCGGCGGAATCCGCCGGTTCCTCGGCCGCGTCTGGGACCTGGTCGGGCGCCACGCGGCGCGGCTCTCGGCGGAGCCGCCGCCGGCGGACGCGTGCCGGGCGCTGCACCGCACCATCCACCAGGTGACGGAGGATCTCGGCCACCTGCGCTACAACACCGCCATCGCGGCGCTGATGGGGTATCTGAACACCCTGCAAGAGCGTGACTCGCTGCACGACGACGAGGTCGCCGCGCTCCTGCTCATGCTCGCGCCGTTCGCACCGCACCTTGCCGAAGAGCTGTGGGCGCAGCTGCCGGGGAAGCCATTTTCGATCCACCAACAGCCGTTTCCGGTGGCCTCGGCGGCGCTGCTGGAGGTGACGACCGTCCCGGTGGCCGTCCAGATCAACGGACGCACGCGCGGGCTGGTCCACCTCGCGCCCCAGGCGAGCGAGGCGGAGGCGCTGGCCGCCGCGCGCGGGGTTTCGGTCATCGCGCAAGCGCTACAGCAGGCGGCGCCCAGGCGGGTGGTCTACGTCCCAGGTCGGATCCTGAACCTGGTCCTGTAGAGTGAGCCCACGAGGCTGGCTTTGCATGTCGGGACCATCGGCATGTCCGTCGGGTCCAGCGAGGACCGCGGCGAGACATTTAAGCCGCCGCGTTCAATGTGACGCGGCGTCGAAGCCGCGCCGCCGTATCAGTTCCACCAGTTGGGGAAAGCTGATGCCGTGCTGTTCGGCGATGTCGGCCGCGAAGCTCCGGCCGTGGGGTGGGCCGGGCCGAATGCGAAAAGTGCGGGTCTGGACCTAGCCGGCGATGGTCGGTTCGGCGTCTGACTCGGCGACCAGGCTGCCCACCGTTGAATCACCCGGGGTGGTGGCGTTGATCTCGTCCACCGCCGCGCCCAGCTCGTGCAGGTGAGTGACGTAGATCGCTCGCGTGCCGAGGAACCGCAGACCCCGGACGACGCCACGCGCCAGGTCCACCGCTTCGAACGAGCTCGTGCCCGTCAGGGCCTCGTTCAATAAAACCAGGGAGTACGGCGTTGCCTGGCGAAAGATCGCGCTCATCCGCTCGGCCTCGTCGTCCAGCCGACCCATGCCCGGGCGCGAGCTTTCGCGCGACGGGAAGTGGCTCACGATGGTGTCGGCGCTGCTCAGTCGCGCCGAGCGGGCCGCGACGTGCAAGCCAGCCTGGCCGAGCACGTGGGCCATGCCAACGGCGCGAGTAAACGTCGTCTTGCCCCCGCGGTTGGGGCCGCTGAGCACCCAGACGCGGGCCGTCCGGCCCGAGAAGTTGACGGGGTTTGCGACCACCGGTGCGAGCGTGTCGTCCGTGGCTGCCGATAAGCGCAGGGCGAGCAGCGGGTCGTAAGCGTCCTCCAGCTCCGTGGTGCGTTCGTCTTGCGGGAGCAGCGCCGGGCGGCAATGGGGCAGGCCGGCGTGCTCCAAACGGAGTGCCAGGCGCGCTCCGCCCAGCAAGAATGCCAGCTCCGGACCGAGTCTGCCGAGCGCCTGCACGGACACGCTCGCGTAGCCTCGGAGCGCGGACGCGACGGGGGCCGCTACGTCCTGGAAGAGGCGATACAGATCCCTGGCGAGGTCGTTCTGCCAGGCGGCCGGGCTCCGCTCGCCACGTCGGAGTGGCGTCAGAGCGTGGGTACTGCCCCATTTGCCCAGTAATCGTCCGAGCAGCGCCTGCCGGCCGTCGATGCGTTCGGCGCCGAAGGCGAGGATCGTGGCTGACTCGGGGGTGAGGTCGGCGCCCAGGTTGAGGCCGATGGTGACGCTTTTCACGCTCGCCAGCGCGGCACGGAGTTTGGGTAGCTCTGCGCTGAGGGCCGTAAAGGCGTCCGCGGCAACCAGCTGGGTGAGCGCCTGCTGAAGTCGCTGGAGGCCTGTTGACCGTAGCGTGCGAGGCTGCAGGGCGGCGTGCAGGCCGCGGGCGCTGTCGACGTAGAGCTCGAGCTCGCCGAGGCGCCGGGCGATCCGCTCGAGCGCTTCGCGGCCTGGCGCCAGGTGGCGCTCGGGCGCGCCGGCGACCTCCGCGAGGGCCTCGAGGCCGGGCAGCAGTTGGCCGAGCTCGTCGCGCAGGGCTGCGTCGGTCAGCAGGTCCTCCAGGACGTCCTGGCGGTAGTCGATCACGTCGGGCTGTTGACACAGCTGGCTGAGCATCTGGTGAGCGAACCGCTCCCGCTGCTGGAGTCGCACCGGCGGCCCGTCGCGGCCCAGCATGGCCTGGACCACCGCGGCGACATTCAAGTCCTCTGCCGCGCCCGCCGACAGCCCCTCCGCCGCGGTTCCCGCCGCCCCCGTAGGCCACAGCAAACTAAGCGCCGGAAGCGACGCGTCCACGGACGTCGAGGTGCTCACGCTCCGTCCACGGTACCGGCCCGCGCAGCCCGCATCGCTGCGCTCGCTCCGTTCCGGCACGCGGGCAGGGGAACACTTTCCCCAGGGGGTCCTTCACACCAGCAGCGAGCCGAGCGACGCCAGCAGCCGCTTCGCTGCGCAATGCGTGCGCACAGGGGCAAGGGCTTCCTGACAGAGGTCCCGCAAGCAGCGAGCCGAGCGAGGCCAGCAGCCGCTTCGTGGGCAGTACGTGGGCACTGGGAAGGGCTTCCCAAATGGTAGTCCCGCCGGGAGGGAGCGAGCGCAGCGATGCGGGTTGCCCGATGGGCAGCACGGCAGTTCACCGCGTAGGCCCTACGCTTGGGGGGTGCTTGCGACTGCATGCTGACGGCCCTCCGACGGCGGAACTTTGCGCTGGTCTGGATGGGCGGGCTGGCTTCGCTTACGGGCGACTGGGCGCTGTTCGCGGGACTGCCCCTGGTTGTCTATGCGATGACGGGCTCGACGCTGGCGCTCGGGTTGACGG
>DATGER010000112.1:0-52079 GCA_035309865.1 Chloroflexota bacterium | reverse complement strand
TGACGGTGTCCCGGACGGAGTGCCGACGGGACTGCCCGTTACTGTCCCCATCGGCGTCGCGGTCGCGCCGGCCCCGTTGCTGGCAACGAGGGTTGGCGTCGGGCTGCCATTGCCGACCACGTCCACCCGGTTGAGCGAGACCGTCCCCGCACCAGGCGCTCCACCGGAGCCGCCCGACGGAGCCGGGTGACTTTCCAGACGGATCACGCGTGAGCCGGTACCCGTCAGCGTCACCGACCCGTGTCCGCTGACACCGTCCTCGGCGATGGTGCCAACGTGTACACCATCCTGAAAGACTTCGAGGGACGTGCCCACGGGTCCCGGCACATACCACAGCACCAGGCTGAGCACGTTCGTGTCGACCGTGAAGCTGACGTTGGGCAGGCTGGTGGAGGTCCGGTGATAGTGGCCGCCGATCGCGGACGGGTTCGCGACCATCGTCCAGCCGATGGAGTAGTCGATGGCCGGGTCGTCGTCGGCGTGCGTCCCGATGACGAGTTGCGGGTGGGTCGGCGTGGCGGTCGCGACAGAAGTGCCGTTGAGCACGGCGGTGGGCGTGGAATTGCCCAGCGCCGAGACACCCGGCGTGCTCAGCACAACTGAAGCCGGCGTCGTGCTGCCGACAGCGGTCGGAGACGCCGAAGTGTTGGCGGCCGGTGTACCGAGCGGGGCGAGCTCAAACTGCGATGTGCCCGAAAGCAAGCCGATCACATTCGGTGTCGGCGTGGCCGACGCCGCGAGGTTCCTGACCGGCGTCCCGGTCGGTAGGGCCGTCGCGGTCGGCTCGGCCGTCGCCGTCGATGCGACGGTAGCCGTCGGCTCGAGCGTGGGCGAAGCCGTCGCGGTCGCGATGATCGTCGCCGTGGCCGTTGCCGTGGCCGTCGGCGTTTGCGTGGGCGTCTCGGTTGGCGTTGCGGTCGAGGTCGCCGTCGGTGTGGGTGTCGGCGTGACGACGACTGGGAACGCAATATCAATGCTGCCCTGCGCGGTTCCGCTGCCTGCCTGCACCCGGGCGACCAGCAGCATCGGATCGACCCGAGTCACGTGACTGCCCGCGACGCCGTGCGTGCCGGTGGTGCTCGAGGCCGCCACGGCGAAGCCCGCGGCTGCGGAAAAGGCGACCTTCGCGCCCGACATCGGCCGCCCGTACTGGTCCACGACGGTCGCCGTGATGGCGGTGGTCTCCACTCCGTCGGCGGGCGGCAGGCCCGTCAAGGTGAGACCGGTCGCCAGCAACTCGGGCAGGGTGACGTGGAGCTCCGGCGTCTGGTCGCTCAGGGCCCCGTGCGCGCCGATCGCGCGCACACGCACGTAATACGTCAGCCCACCGACAACGTCCGTCTCGGTGTCGTGGGAGACGGCCGCGACCGTGGTCACCTTCGCGTAGGTATTGCTCGCCGTGCCGATCGAGACCAGGTAACCCGCGACGCCGCCGCTCGGTGAGGGCGACCAGGACACGTCGAGCTTGTCGCTGGCGCTCAGGTGCAGTCCCTGCGGGGGGAGCGGGGCAGGATCGACGATGGTGATGGTTTTGTTCACGCCGCCGCTGCTGACGGTGATCGTGATGTCGGTGAATTTGACGCCCGCGGTGACGAACAGGGTGACCGGCGCGGGCTGCCCGGTCGTGCCGACTGTCGACCCGCTGGCCGTCGTGGTCGTCCCGCCCAGATTGAAGCTGCCCCGAACGCCGTCGTTGGTCGTGATCGACCAGGCGACCGCCGTGGCCGCGGGCGCGAGCTGATTCGCCGCGGTATAGACCGTCGCCGTGATGCTCGTGGAGCCGCCAGCCGAAATGTCGGTGGGCGTCGCCGAAAGGCTGATGCTGATTACGCCGGGCGTCGCCTGGACAATGTCCGAGCCAGTACCCGAACCGCCCAACGCGGACTTACCGAAGACTTCGTAGAACTGGGTGGTGCCACCGGCGTCGACGTAAGTCGTGGTGCCCGCGGCGACCGTAGCGATCTGAGCACCGAGGTCAAAAGGTCCGCCGGCGGTCGCGGCGCGCCTGATCGAATAGCCGTTGGCCGCCCACGAGGCGGTGCTCCAGGACAACAACTGGCCGCCCCCGCCGCCCGGGTTGCTGACGACCGTGAGATCGCTCACCGTGAATTTCGTGGCCGTTGCCAGAATGTTCGAACCCTGCGGATGGCTGGAGGTGAAGTACGCCGTCGTCGTCGTGGGTGTGGCGAGCAGCACGCACACCAGCAGGCCGCCGAAGATCGCGTTCGCGAGCTTGTATGAGCGTCGAGTTGAGGCACAAGCCGCTGCAAGCCCGGCCTGCGCGAACAGGCGGAGGAATGGACGGCCGCGGGAAGTCAGTCCCGTCTCAGGCGACCGCATGCTCCCTGCGAGCTTGTTGGGCGTACAGCGCGGTCATCAGCTGGTCGGCGTGCGGGTTGACGATCTGGGCGGCTCGCACCACCGAGGCGCTGGCACTCGGCTCCGCGGCGGCTGCCTTCAGCAGCCAGCCGTCGGCGTTGTGGGCGTCGAGCTGCAGCACGCCGTCGGCGGCCATGTCGGCGAGCTCGATGTGACCGGCCGCCAGGGCGCGCTGGCCGCTCTGCACGAGCGCACTCACGCGCGCCGAGCTCGAGGCGGCGAGCTGGACGCCGTCGGTCGGGACCAGTCCCGCCTTTCGCGCGCGGCGACGACCACCGAGGCGCGTCCACAGGTAGTCGGCGGCCAGGAGGATGCCCGGGACAACCAGCAGCAAAAGTCGGCCGGTCGAGCTGTTGGAAAAATCGACCAGGAAGCCGAGGCTCGGAATGGCGTACGCGACGCGGCCGAGCTGCGCAGTCTGGTCGACGGTCACCTGCTCGGGCGAGTTGCTGGCGTCACCCTTGGTTTGAAAGTTCAGCCGCCCGATCGTGTCTGCGTCGATGGACACCAGGCGCTGGGTGACCACCGTGTCGGGGCTGGTCGGCGTACGGTAGGTGATGACGTCGCCCACATTGAGGTGATCCGCTTTGACCGGGCCGACCACCGCGAGGTCGCCAGGGTGATACGCGGGCTCCATGACGGAGGTGTGGATCACGAACGTCTCGTCGCCGATGATCGAGGGCGCGGTGCCCGCCAACAGCAATAGCACCAGGCAGATCAGAACCGCCGCGCCAGCGATCTGGACGATGGCTAGGGCGCGCAGGCCAAGGTGCGGGAGGGAAGCTATCACGGCGGGCGGTGTCCTCATGATGTGGGGTCGGGTCAGACTTGTTCGGCCGCGAAGGTGAACTCCGCGGTCATGTCGGTGTTCTGCTGAGATGCGGGAGTAGCGGGGTCGAGCAGCACCGTGAAACACAACACATCGGTGGCGCTCGGCAGCAGATGGCGGTTGGTCAGGTGATTGGCGTGGAGCGGGCTGCCAAAGAAGGCCCCTGCGAGCGACCCGGTGTACAGCGGAGGATTGTCCGCGGCGGCGCAATCGGCGCTCGTGGTGCGAACGCTGAGGTCCATATAGGTGTTCGCGAGCGTGCTGCTGCCGGCCGTGATCGCCGTCGTCATCGAGTACGTGAGTTCCAGCGTGCCCGGGTTCGAGATGTGGAGCAGCGCGTCGAACGTATCGCCGGGAACCAGGTTGCCCAGCGACAGCACACCCGTGGTGATCCCCGATCCGATCTGGAGCGTCCCAGCCGAGAACTGGTTGCCCGTGCTATCCACCACCGTCGTGAACCGAGCCAGCGTGGTGTGGTTCACCGACCCGCTGAGCGTGCCGAAACACAGCAGGGCTGTAAGCAGCATGCGGTTGGTGGTGAGAGTCATTGGTGAGTGTCCAGATTCGCACTGGTCAGCGCCGTACGTGTGTGCAGGTGCGGCGCTGACCGCTGCGACCGAGTGAACCGACGAAGCCGCACCCCATTGCTGGAGTGCGGCTCGTCCGTGTTCAAAGCTCGGCGGGGAGTCTCTTCGGGCTTAGTTGTCGGTCTTGAGTCCAGCGGCAACGAGGGCGTCAAACGTGAAGGTGATGGTCGTGTCAAAACCGGAGGTTGAGTTGTAGGTGTTCTGAGTGGCAGGCGTGAGATCGTTGATGAACGTCACTTCCAGGCAAAGGTTGTCGATGGTGGGAGTGCCAGTGGGTCCAGCCACGGTGGCCCGGGCCAGTGGAATGCCCGCCGCGGCGGCCCCGCCTGTCACTGCGGACGACACGGCCTGAATCACTGTGGGAGAAAGTGAAGTGCCACCCGCGATGAGGGGTGCATCGATCGGCGTCGTGAGAGCGACCTCAGTCCCAGCTGTCCAGTTGGTCGACACGCATGCAGCTTGCGAGGGGCCACGTTTGATCGCCAGGTTGAGGCCGGGGATCAGGTCGCCATTTGTGTGTGTTCCGAAATACGAGAGGCCATACACGGCATCGAGAGTGCCGATGTTTGAAATCGAGATGGGCGCGTAAATCTTGTCGCCTGGCTTCATCAGCCCGCCAGAAGCGGCGTTGGTGAAGCTGATGCTCGAGGTCACCGAGGTCAGCCCCGTGCCAGTACCTACGGTGTCGTTGATGTTGAACTTCAGGCTGCCTGCTGTGAAGACGTTGGCCGAGGAACCAACCGATGTCGTGAAGAACGCCAACGTTCCGCGACCGGCTTGCATGCCGAGGACACCGGTGGCAACCGCGGCCAGCAGGAGCAGGCGGGATTTGTTGCCTGCGATGAATGAGATCGGCTTCATAAAAACTGTGGATCCTCCAAGATCAGTGGCGCAGTCCGTGCGCGTCGGTCGCGGGCCTCGACCAGGCACAGATGCCCGTTAGACCATGTGAGAGGTTGATTTGTTCAGCGTGGTTCAAGTACCGACACAAGGTTCTCGGAACATAAGGGTTCCTCGGCGAGTTCCAAGGGAAAAAGTATTTCTGGCTAAAGTTCCCGGGACCTTTGGGGTCTAGTTTGAGATCACCTCGAGATCAGCCCACGGCTCGTTCAACACGCCACCCAGGCGCGATTTACCCTCGGAAATGCGCTAAAGATGCCGCAAGAGCCAGACTCGAACGCGATCTTGGAGTTACGTCAGCCCGTCGCTGGTCGTCATTGATGGACAACCACACCCGCACGCACTCGCGCGCGCGAGCGAAGCCGTTCGCTTGACTGCCCCAGCCGGCCGCGGCAGCGCGCCACGCGTCGCGCGGACGGCGTGCCCCGCCGCGTTGTGTGCCGCGAGAGGAGAGACAAACCCAGCCGTCCGACCGACTCGAGCGGAACCAAGGCGCGCAGCGCCCCTCGCGGGCGCCGCGGGCTCCCCCCGACCCGAGTCAACTTCTCGGGTTGGTACTCGCAGAATTGCTGGGCTGGCCGTTCAATGACTCGAGGGCGGCGCGCAACACCCGAAGCGTCTCGGGGAGCGAATCGTCGTCGGCCGCGGGTGCCTCCGCGACGGTCGCGGCCGGAGCCGGGACGGACTCGGCCACCGGTGCGGGCGCGGGTGCGGGCCGTGCGGCCACCTCCGCCCTGGGCGTGCTGCCCGCGACCGGGACCGGGGTCGGATTCGCTTGAAGCTCGTGCGCCAGCCGCGAGCGTATGGCCGTGACGCGGGCGCGCACGTGATCCAGCTGCGTCGTCAGGTACGTGAGCTGTTCCTCGATGAGCGCGGCGCTCTGGTCCGCCTGGATCGTGATCTCGCGCGCCCGTCGCTCGGCGACGCGGACCAGCTCAGCCGCGCGATCGTGGGCCTCTTGCTCGGTCCGGTCAAGCGCCTCTAACAGCGTTCGACGAGTTTCGGCGAACGACCGCGCCTCCGCATCCGGATTTAACCCAGTGGACAATCCATTTCAATTGTAGGCACGCAATCGCCGCCGATGCACGGCTTAGTCGGCAGAAATGCCCGCGGCCTGCCATCCGGCCGCCATCCAGCGATAGATCTGCACCGCCGACGCGAGCGCATCGTAGCCAGGCCGCGCCTGGCATTGCACGCTGGCTTCGAACGCGATCGGCGCGGAAAAGCCTTGCGCGTGCATCAACCGCAGATACTTTGACAGCTCGAAGGTTCCTTCACCGCCGAGCAAGAACTGGAACTCAACCGGACGCCCATCCGGGGCACAAGCGCGGCCGACACCGTTGCCCTCGACCAGCCAGCCAGCTGGTGCAGCGTCCGCATCGTCTAACGAGCGCAGATAACGGAAGTGCTGGTCTTTGATCTCGGCGGCGCCAGCCAAGGGCCCTAACCGGCCGACGCTTTCGTCCAACGGCACGCCGACGACCTCGAAGTGACTGACGTCGAAGTCCAACCTCAGCGCCGGGCTGTCGATGGCGCCCACCAGCCACTCCGCGCGTTCGGGGGTGTCGACTGCACCACCGACGTGCGGCTCGATGCAGATGACCACGCCGTGCTGGCGCGCATAGTCGGTCAGCGCACCCAGACGGTCCAGGACCATTTGCCGGTTCGCTTCCAGATCCCCGGAGCGTCCCGCGACGCCCGTGTTGAGCGTTGGAACCGCCTGGCCCGGCGGCGTCAGTTCCACGCACAAGTCGATGGCATCGCGCAGGCGGTTGAGGTTTGCCGCGCTCAGCTCCGGATCCTGTTCGACCAGCGACTGATTGCCGATGATCGACGGCAACTCCAGCCCGCGTTCCTGGAACGCCTGCTTGATGCGTTTGCGGTCGGCGGCTGAGAGCCCGGCCTGGTCGCCCGCGTTGGCGACGCGCTGACCGCCGATGGTGTACCCCGGCACCACGCTGATGGCGATGGCGGTGAAGCCGATGTCGCTCAGCCCGGGGATGAAGTCCGTATACGGAACGGTGGCCATGCTCCAGGTGTTGTAGCCAATACGCACGTCGTTTCAGACCCCCGCCGCCGTGGGTTGCAGCAAGCCAAGCTGCTCGTCGATGTCGCGCTGATACGCATCGACCGCACTCGACTCCACTTCGTCGATGCTCACCGGCCGCCCGGCGCGGTCGGATTCGAAGAGCGCGTACACGAGCGCCACGTCGCGCAGGGCGACCTTGCCCGTCACCTCAGGCTGGGTCCCCGTGCGCACGCAGTTGGCCAGCTCGTGGTACTCGAGGGCCAGCAACTTGCGGTCCGTCGTCGGGAAATCAAAGTTGTAGTGCCAGATGCGCTCACCACCGAACAGCGCCGCCGCGGCCGGCTCCAGGCGGTAACTCGGCGCGTACTCGAGAATGCGCTGGTCGGCGATCTCCGGGCCATCGTCCAGGTAGAGTCGTACCGGCCGTCCGTTGCGATCGCCCGGCGAGGTGATCGAACCGCGGGTGCCGAATACCCGGCGCGCGTGGACCGGGTCGCCGTGACCCGCGTGGTGGTTGATCCACTGGCCGAGGGCGCCGTTGGCGAAGGTGATCTGTCCAAAGATCGCGTCCTCGCCAGTGGCCTCGATGGACTCAGGCATGTTGGCCGCCCACTTGGCGTAGAAGCCGCCGGGCCCGTCGGTGTTGCGCCGCACGCGCGTCTTCTCGTACAGGCGTACCTGACCGAACGCGCGCTCGGCGTCGCCGAAGTAGTACTGCAGGATGTCGGCGTTGTGGACCCCGGCGTCGAGCGTGATGGTCCCGGACATTTTCATGTGGCGCCAGGGCGTGATCAGGATGCTGTCGCGCCCGCCGATGTCGGTTTCACTCATGAACTGGCGATCGCCGATCGCCCCGTCGTCCAGGAGCGCGCGCACGAGCCGGTTCATCGGGTCGCGGCGGTAGTTCTCCGCCACCGACAGGATGCGGCCCGACTTCTCGGCAGCTTCGATGATGCGCCGGCAGCCTCTGACGGTCAGCGCCAGCGGCTTTTCGCACAGCGTGTGCAGGCCCAATTCGAGCAACTGCGTGGCGGCCCGATGGTGGGAGCCGGTATCAGTCGGGCAGTCCGCCGCCTCGAGGCCGTCAACGTCGCGGACCATCTTTTCGGCATCGCCAAAGACGTGCGGCCGTTCGCCGAGCAGTTCGTGGGCCTCGTCAGCCAGATCCTCGGCGTTCTGACGGTTCAGATCGCACACGGCCACGAGGTCGAGGTTCATGTGCGGGGTGTGCGACAACTCCGCCAGACCGGCCAGGTGGCGCCTGCCCATGCCCCCACAGCCGACGATCGCCAGCCGAACCGGATCATCCATAGGCAGCCGATTGTATTCGAGAGGCCCCGTTGAAGTAGGCTGCAGATCAAAGCATGACGGGTACCCGAATTCGTTTTGGCGTCGTCGGCACCGGCGGTATCGCCAACACCCACGCGGCTGGCCTGGCCGCGCTCGCCGACGATGCCGAGCTGGTGGCGTGCTGCGACATTGCCCCTGACCGCGTGGCGAATTTTGCCGAGCGGTGGGGGGTCCGGCATCAGTATGACTCGGCCCGCGCGATGCTCGACGCGGGTCAGATCGACGTAGTGTGCGTCTGCACGCCGCATCCCCAGCACGCCGAGCCGCTCATCCTGGCTGCCGAGCGGGGCATCCACGGCGTCGTCGAAAAGCCCTTCACCGCCACCCTGGAGGAAGCCGACCGCGTCGTCGAGGCGGCCACCAAATTCGGGACGATGCTCTCGACGATGTCCCAGCGGCGCTGGTTCCCGGCCGCTCAGCGCGTCCGCGAGGCGATCGACACGGGCAAGCTCGGCTCGCACGTGTTGCTAGGCGAGTCGTTCTGCGAGATGTGGCGCGACCAGGCCTACTACGCCCGCGACGCCTGGCGCGGCCGCTGGGACACCGAGGGCGGCGGCGTGTTGATGAACCAGGCGCCGCACAACATCGATTTCCTGCTGTGGTACATGGGGCCTGCCGAAGAGATCTTTGGGTACTGGGCCAACCTCAACCATCCGTACGTCGAGATCGAGGACAACGCGGTCGCGGTGATCCGCTTTCGCTCGGGCGCGCTCGGCATCCTGAAGGGCACGCTGTCGATGAATCCCGAGCGTCGGATCCACGGTGTGGCGCTGGTCGGCGAGTCGGGGCCGACCGTGAGTCTGGACTGCTGGCAGGTCACCGACGCCGAGCGTCGGGTCAAGACCGGGCCGTTCGACGTCGGCAGCAACGACATCTGGACCATTGCCGACCCCACGGCGCGCCCGGTGACGCGCGAGCAGGCGATCGACTACAACTCCGGCGATTTGCCGAACTTCCACGCGCACCAGCTGCGCGACATCATCGCCGCGGTCCGTGACAAGCGGCCCCCCGCCGTGACCGGCGAAGACGGCCGCCGCGTCGTCGCCATCATCCAGGGCGTCTACGAATCGGGCCGAACGGGCCGGCCGGTGAAACTCAGCGGCTAGCTGCGGCGCCCCCTGTCCAGCCCGTGTCCGCCGCATCCCGCCTGTCGCCGCCCGCCTTCCGATTCCGTCTAAGCGTAACGACGAAGCGTCACGTGGGGCGTCACGCGAAAAGCGAGAAGCGTCACGCGAAGGCTGAAAAGCGTCATGGCAACATCACAATTACATGCAGGGCTGCGAAGATGACCTCTTGACACCCGTACGAATGGCGCAAATCGGCACTCGGCATGGGCATGCCCAGGGCAAGTGGCTGGCGCAGTGTAGCAATCAGGATGTTGAGGCGGTGGGGATTTGGGAACCCGACCCGCTCAACCGCACTCAGGCGCAGGCCAAACAGGGCTTTGCCGGCGCCCGGTGGCTCGACTCGGCCGACGAGGTCCTCGGCGACCCGAGCGTGGTCGCCGTGGCCATCGAGGGCCGCAATCACGAGAGCCTGGCGATGGCCCAGGCCGCGATCGATGCCGGCAAACATCTCTGGTTCGACAAGCCCGCCGGCGACGACTGGCCGGGATTCGTCCGCCTGCTCGATCAGGCCGCGGCCCGCAACACACACGTCCAGATGGGCTACATGTTCCGCTACAGCCCGGGCTTCGACCAGATTGCGTCCTGGGCGCGCGGTGGGTTGCTGGGCGAGTTGTTCGCGGTGCGCGCCCACATGTCGACGCACGTCGATCTCACCGAGCGGACCGAGCAGACCCGCCACCGCGGCGGCATCCTGTACGACCTCGGCGGCCACATGATCGACCAGATCGTGTGGTTGCTCGGGCGCCCAACCCGCGTCAGCAGCGTCCAGCGCAACGACGCGACGCCGAAACTGCCGGCCTACGCGGACAATACCGTGGCGGTGTTCGAGTTCGAATCAGCCCTCGCCGTGCTCGACATCGCGGCGATGGAGCCGCGGCCGGCAGCGCGCCGCTTTGAAGTGTATGGATCAAAAGGCTCGGCTATCGTCGAGCCGTTCGACCCAGCGGGCACGGTACGTCTGGCCCTCGAGGCGCCCGCCGCGGGCTATCACGCCGGCGAGCAAGTCATGACCTTGCCGGCAGTGTCCAGGCAGCAGTTGTACGAACGCGAACTGGCCGCATTTGTGGCCGTCTTGCGCGGCCAGCAGCCGCTGGACCGCCCGATCGAGCACGAGCGGCTGGTTCAGGAAACCCTGCTGCGCGCAACTGGCCGGATTGGCTGACGCACAAAGGCTATGGCCAGGCCGGTTAATCTGCCATACTCATGCCGATTGGTCCGAATTTGTTCCGCATCGTTGTCGGTAAGCGCATTGCACGTTTGCACGTTTGACGGGGCCCATTATCCTGTCGGTCGGCCTTGGACCAGTTGCCGAGCCGTTTTCTTCGAAGGGAGCCGTCTACGATGTCGGCCGATACAACTCTGACCTGCCGCGATTGCGGCCAAGCGTTTACATTCACCAGCGGCGAGCAGGACTTCTACGCCAGCCGCGGGTTCAGCGAGCCAAGCCGCTGTCCTGATTGCCGAGCTGCCCGAAAGGCGCAGCGCGATGGCGGCGGCTCGTCATACAACAGTTACGGCTCCTCGTACGGCGGCGGCGGCGGCGGATACTCGTCCGGCGGCGGTGCCCGCGGCGCACGCGAGATGTTCAGCGCCACGTGCTCCAGCTGTGGCCAGGAGGCTCAGGTGCCATTCCAGCCCAGCGGCGACAAGCCGGTCTATTGCTCGACCTGCTTCGAGCAGCGTCGGGGCGGCGGCGACCGCGCGGGCGGCTCCCGCTACGGCGGTGGTGGGCGCGGCCGCTACTAGAGCCAACACCTTTTCGCCAACAGCGCGCACGCCCGGCGGTGAGCTCACCGCCGGGCGTCGTCGTTAACGGCCACACAGGCCAGTTGCGATGAACGGGTGCGAGTGGGTACGGTCCACCCGATACAGTTCCAGGTACCACCGAAGGAGTAACCAGCCAACGTGCCGCAGAAGTACGACTACTACAAGGCCGAATACATCTGGGTCGACGGGACGCAACCGACGTACAAGCTGCGCTCGAAGGGCAAGGTCGTTCCACTGGGCCACGAGCCGCCGATCTGGGCGTTTGACGGCTCGAGCACGCAGCAGGCCACCGGCGATCGGTCGGACTGTGTCCTCAAGCCCGTGTTCGTGTGCGACGACCCGATCCGCGGCGAGCCGCACAAACTGGTCATGTGCGAAGTGTTCCTGGTCAACGGCGAACCGCATCCGACCAACACGCGCGCCGCGTGTCGAGAAGTTGCCGAGCGCTACAAGCACCACGACACCTGGTTCGGCCTCGAGCAGGAGTACACCTTTTTCGACGGCATCAAGCCGCTCGGCTGGCCGAACAACGGGTTCCCGGCGCCGCAGGGCGGCTACTACTGCGGCGTCGGCGCCGACGAAGTGTTCGGGCGTCCGGTCGTCGAGGCGCATCTCGAGAACTGTCTGAAGGCCGGGCTGAAGATTTCGGGCATCAACGCCGAGGTCATGCCCGGCCAGTGGGAATTCCAGGTCGGTCCGGTCGCGGCGCCGGAAGTTGGCGATCAACTGTGGGTCGCGCGCTGGCTGCTGTACCGCACCGCCGAGGACTTCCCCACCTCGACGGGCAACAACGTGTCGGTGCGCCTGGATCCCAAGCCGGTCAAGGGCGATTGGAACGGGGCGGGCTGCCACACCAACTTCTCGACGAAAGAGATGCGCGAGGAGTACGCGCCGTGCGTCGCTGCCGCCGAAGCCCTGGCCGCGCGGCACGACCTGCACATCGCCAATTATGGCGCCGGCATCGAGGAGCGCCTGACCGGCCAGCACGAGACCGCGTCGATTCACGAGTTCACCTACGGCGTTTCGCACCGGGGTGCGTCGGTGCGCATTCCCTGGCAGGTGGCGATCGACAAGAAGGGCTATATCGAGGATCGTCGGCCCAACGCCAACATGGACCCGTACGTGGTCACCCGGCTGATCGTCGAGACGGTGTGTGGCACCGCCGATGGCGACCTGACGCCGGCAAACGGCACCGCCGTCGCCGCCCGAGCGTAACTAAGCCGTAATTTAGTTGCAGTTCAGCGTGGCGCGCTTCCTGCATATCGAAGTACGGGTCCCTGCAGGGGGCGCGCTCAAAACCTGGCGTCGGTCGAATCGGGGCGGCCGCGCCTGAACAGCACGCCTCTCAAACGGGGACACCAGACCCCCCATGTATGAGGTGTGTATGAGTATTGAACGTCACAGTTCCGCGCGGCCCGGGTTCGTCGGGCGCGCCGCGTTTGTTATCGCCGGCCTCCTGGCCGCCAGCCTGATCATCCTGCCGGCGACTGCCCTTGCGCAGGCGACGACCGCGACGTCCACGCCTGGCCCGGCGGTCGCGACCGCGGTCACGATGTCGACCTCGTCCGGCATTGCCGGCGCGTCGGTCACCGCCAACGGTGTCGGCTACAAGCCGACCGAGATCGTCGACGTGACGCTCAACGGCGCGGCCGTTGGGACTCCGACCGTCAATTCGGGCGGGACGTTCAGTCTCGCCTTCAC
Organism: Chloroflexota bacterium; assembly: GCA_035309865.1. Taxonomy (GTDB): domain Bacteria; phylum Chloroflexota; class UBA6077; order UBA6077; family CF-72; genus CF-72. Next base: position 39,410 of record DATGER010000112.1, on the reverse strand, counting down.
GGTGCCCAACCTGGATCCGGGTCAGTACGCCGTCCTCGCCACGGGTCGCAACAGCGGCCTGAGCGCCACGACCGCCTTCACCATCAAGCAAGGTGCCGCGGCCCTCACGTTCTCGGCTCCGCAGGCGACGCCCGGCACCTCGATCACCATTTCCGGGTCTTCCTTCCAGCCAGGTGAGGACGTCCAGATCTGGTTCAACGGCGCCAGCCTGGGTTCGCAAGTCGCCGATACGAAGGGCGACTTCAGCCTGCCCTTCGTGATTCCCGCGCTGGCTCCCGCCGCGTACGACGTGACGGCGACCGGCGCGACCAGCAACAAGACGATCACGATGCCGTACACCGTGCTCGCCGGACCGACACCCGCGGCGACCGCGGTTCCCGCCGCGCCAACGCCAGCGCCTGCACCCGCACCGGCGGCGACGCCCGTGCCTGCCCCGGCGCAAGCCGGCGTTGCCCCCGCCATCGTCCATGACGATCGTTACTTCGGGCAGACCGGCTATCGCATCGACGACGACAACGTCTGGGGCTTCTTCAACCAGTACGGCGGGCTGAGCACCTTCGGGTATCCCGTCTCGCGCATGATGACGTTCCTGGGTTGCCCAGTGCAGATGTTCCAGCGCCAGATCATTCAGGTCTGCCCGGGCTCGGGCGCGGCGCTGATCAACATGCTCGACCCCGAGATCTTCCCGTACACCCAGGTCAACGGCAGCACCTTCCCGGCGGCGGACAACACGCTCAAAGCCAGTACTCCGCCGGTCAGTTCGCCGACGTACGCGGCGGACATCTCCAACTTCGTTCAGGCCAATGTCCCGGACACGTTTGGCGGTCAGCCGGTCAATTTCCTGCAGACCTTCAATACGCTCGGCGGACTGACGATCTGGGGTGCGCCGATCTCGAATCCGCAGCCTGACCCCGCGAACGCAAATTTCATCTACCAGCGGTTCCAGCGTGGGGTCATGCACTACACCGTGGGGAGCGGGACGCAGAGCATTCTGCTGGCCGACTACCTCAAGGCGATCATCATGAATCAGAACGTCCCACCGGACCTCGCGGCGCAGTCGCGTGAGACGCGCTTCTTCAACCAGTATTGCCCCACGTCGGCGCTCTCGCTGTGTCGTGCGAGCGACCTGCCAGGCACCGATCTGACGTTCGCCTTCGTCAACGGGTAACCGCCGCTTGTGCCGCGTCGGGGCGAGGTCGCCCCGACGCGGTCAAGTTAGTCATCGTCGGGGTGTGTCTTGTATAATGCAAGTCACACCCCGATGTTGCGTTCTCAGTGTCCGGTCGCGTGCACTCTCGACGTCGTCGGCGACCGCTGGAGCTTGCTCGTGGTGCGCGACCTGCTGGCCGGCAAACATCGGTATGGCGAGTTTCTCGCGTCCGCCGAGGGTATCCCGACCAATATCCTGGCCGAACGCCTGAAGCGGCTCGAGCGTGAGGGCCTGATCGAGCGAGTGCCGTATTCCGAGCGCCCGCCCCGCTTCGAGTACCACCTGACCGACGCCGGGCGCGAGCTCGGCAAGCCGCTGCTAGAGCTGGCCCGCTGGGGCCTGCGCCACGTGCCCGGGACCAGGCCGCCGGCCTGGCTTGACCAGTCGGTCGTCGAGGAAGAGGGCGAGCCCAGCGCCCACGAGTAACACGGCGCTCGCCGTGCCAAAGGTGGTCTGGAGTGCCGCGGCCATGACCGCTGGCCCGCTTGCCGTGCCGAGGCCGGCAGACAGGACCGCGCCGAAAATGGCCGACGCCAGCGCGCCGCCCACCGCCCGGGCAGTGGTGGTCAGTCCGGTGGCCACCCCCGTCCGGTCCGGCGGAGCAGCGTTCAACGCGGTCAGCGCGAACGACGTCAGGGCCGTGCCAAGACCGAGTCCAGTCACGATGAGCGCACCCACCAGCGCGGCATCGGCTGGCTCGCGGCCAAGCCGGGCCAACCCGGCCAGTCCAGCGGCCGCCAGCAGCATGCCGACGAGGGCGGTCAGGCGCGACCGCGCGCCGCGCGCGATCAGCTGGCCGCACAGCACGCTCGCGGCGACGAAGGCCAGCATGAGCGGCGTGAGCAGGCCGCCGCTGAACGCCGCCGAACGGCCCAGCACGCCCTGCAAGTACAGCGGCGTGAACAGCGTGGCGCCGAACAGCCCCATCGCCATCAACAGCATGCCCGCCGTCGCCAGCCCCACGCCGCGACTGCCCAGCAGTGCGAGCGGAATAATGGGCTCGGCGGCGCGGCGCTCGGCGACCACAAAGAGGGCCAGGGATGCGAGGGCCAGCAGCACCAGGCCGCCGAGCACCGGTGACGTCCAGGGCAGATCGTGGCCGCCGAGCGACAGCGCCAGGACCAGCAGGCCCAGGCCACCGGCCAGAGTCGCGGCGCCCCGCACGTCCACCCGCGGGCGGGATGCCGCGTATCCCGTGGAGCGTGTGTCCGGGTACATGGCCCAGACCAGTCCCAGCGCCAGCAGGCCGACCGGCAGGTTGATGGTGAAGACAGCGCGCCAGCCGGCGAAGTCGGTGAGCAGGCCGCCAACCAGCGGGCCGAGCAGGGCGGCCAGACCGTAGGTGCCGGTGAACAGACCCACGATTCGGGCGCGGGCGGCGGGCGAGAACAGCGACGGCACGGCGGCGAAGACGGCCGCGGTCACCACGCCACCACCGATGCCCTGCAGCGCGCGGCCGGCGATCAGCTGGGGGAGGTTCTGGGCCAGACCGCACAGCAGCGAGGCGACCACGAAGCCGATGCCGCCGACCAGCAGAAACGGGCGGCGGCCGTAGAGGTCGGTCAGCTTGGCGGCGATCGGCACCGACACGGTCGAGGTCAGCAAATAGGCGGTGGTCAGCCAGGTGTACCGGTCGAGCGCGTGCAGGTCGGCGAGCAGGCGCGGCATGGCGGTGCCGACGACGGTGCCGTCGAGGGCGGGCAGCAAGAGGGTGAGCAACAGCCCGAGGACGGCGAACGGCCGGCCGCGCGCGGCGGCGTCGTTGCGGGTCAGCGCAGCAGCCATGCCGGCCTCACTTGTCAGACGAAAGATACCCACAGTCTAGCAGGTAACTTGTACAATGCAAGTTAGTTGCTCACGCACGCGGCGCACCGCGGCGGCGTTGAGCGCGGAGGCGAGCCGAGCGTGAGCCTGAGGTGCACCTCGGCGGCGTTCAGCGCGGAGGGGAGCCGAGCGTGAGCCTGAGGCGCGGGTCGAAGGCGTCGCGCAGACCGTCGCCGAACAGGTTGATGCCCATCACGGTAAGCAGGATCGCCAGGCCGGGGAAGAACGAGACCCACCAGGCGACGCGGATCGGTTCCACGCCGTCAAGGACCATATTGCCCCAGCTCGGGATCGGCGGCTGGACCCCGAGGCCGAGGAAGCTCAACGACGCCTCGAACAGAATCATGCTGGCCACCAGCAACGACGACAGCACGATGACGCTGGCCGACACCTGGGGCAGAAGGTGGTTTGCCACGACGCGCAGGGGCGTGGCGCCGACGACGCGCGCGGCCAGGACGATCTCACCTCGCCGCAGGGAGAGCGTCTCGCCGCGGACGACGCGGGCGTAGTTGACCCAGCTCGAGACGCCTAAGACCAGGATGACGTTGGTCAAACTCGGTCCCAGGATGACCACGACGGCAATGGCCAGGACGGTGAATGGGATCGCTTGCCAGGTATCGACTACCCGCATGATCAGTGCGTCCAACCAGCCACCGGCGTAGCCAGCGGTCAATCCGAGCGACGTCCCGAGCACCGCTGAGAGTGTCGCGCCCCCCAGGCCGACCAGCAGCGACACGCGGGTCCCCTCGATGAGTCGGCTGAGCACGTCGCGGCCGAGGCCGTCGGTACCCAGCCAGAAGACGCCCCCGGTGGCGTCGGCAAATCCGGGCGGCTTCAGGCGCAGGGTGATGTCCTGGGCCTGCGGATCGCGCGGCTCGAGTAGCGGCGCGAGCGCGGCGGTGAGCACGAACAGAACCACCAGCAGCAGGCCGACCCGACCTGCCGCGTCGAGGCGGCGGAGCAGCGAGACTAGGCGAAGCGAATACGTGGGTCGAGCCAGGCGTAGACCAGGTCGGCGAACAGGTTGACCATGACGACCAGTGCGCCTGCCAACAGGACGAACGCCTGGATCACGGGTGTGTCGCGGGTCGCGATCGCGTCGACCGCCAGGCGACTCATGCCGGGGTAGGCGAACATGGCTTCGGCGATCACCGTGTTGCCGAACATGAACGTGATCTGGAGGCCGAGAAACGCGACCACGGGGATCGCCGCGTTCTTGAGCGCGTGTCGCCAGACGATGTGGCGCTCGGTCAAGCCTTTGCTTCTCGCGGTGCGGATGTAGTCGTTGCCCATGACTTCGAGCAAGCTGGACCGCAACAGCCGCGTCAGGCCCGCGGCGGAGTAGGCACCGGCGACGATGGCGGGCAGGATGACACTTTCCGGTCGGCTCGCGCCTGACGAGGGCAGCCAGCGCAGGTTGACCGCGAACAGGAAGATGAGCATGATGCCTAGCCAGGGCGCGGCCACGGACTGGCCGACAAGGGCGATGAAGCGAGCGATGAAGTCAGGCGCGCGACCGTGGAAGGCCGCGGCCAGGACGCCGAGCGGCAGCGCCGTGATCACGGCGAACACGAGCGCCGCGGCCATGAGCCACAGCGTCACCGGCAGTCTCTGCAGGACCAGCGGCAAAGCCGGCGTGCGATTGCGCAACGACACGCCGAAGTCGCCATGCAACGCGCGCCCGAGGAACGCCACGTACTGTACGGGCGGCGGCTGATCGAGCCCCATGGTGTGGCGAAAGACCTGCACCTGTTCAGGCGGCGTATTGATTGGCAGCAGCACCGACGCCGGATCCCCCGTCAGCCACGTGAGCCCGAAGACGATGACCGAGATGCCAAGCAGGACGACAATCCCATGCAGCAGGCGGCTGACGATGTAGATCATGGCCAGTAGCTGAGCCTACCGCTTCGCTTCGCGCACCCGTTTGCCCGCCTGCGCAGCGATCGCCCGAACGTTGCTCGCCGCCCGCATCGCCGCGCGTGCTCCATTGCGCGTTTCTCGGCAGCTTGGCGGTGGCATCCAGCCTGGGACTCTGGGCCCGTCAGTGGCCGGCAGGCTTTGGCAAGGTGCCCCCGCTTGCCAGCGACTGACCTGTTCAAGACAATCAGTATCTCGTTTCGAGAGGGAGCGAGCGCAGCGATGCGGGCAGCCGGGCGTGCGCACGGAGCGAACGCTACTGCAGCGTGATGTTCGTGGGAATGAGAAAATCACGACCTGTCGGCCCGCGCCAGCCGCTCACGCGGGGGCCGACGCCGTAGATGCTCACGTCGTTGGCGAGGTAAATCCCCATCGGGTTGTCGTTCAGCAGGCGTGCGACGCGCGAGTACAGACCCGCGCGGACGCTCGGGTCGAGCGTATTCGCGGCTTGTTGAGCGAGCGCGGTTGCCTCTGGATCGCACGTGAACGAGTCGGCCAGGTACCCGCCACAGACCGACGTGAAGTTCAAAAAGACCGCCGGATCCTGGAGCCCGCCCCAGCGGGCGAAGCGCATATCGCTGGACTTGTCCTGGCTCCAATTGGCATTAAAGAGCCCCAGTTCGAGCGGATTTGGCTTGACGTTGACGCCAACTTGCTGCAATTGGCCGATCACGGCCAGGGCCTCCGAGCGGTTGTCCGACGAGGAGAGGTCCATCGTCGCGGCAAACCCATTCGGGTAGCCCGCGTCCGCCAGCAGTTGTTTGGCGAACGTCGGATTGTAGTCGTAGGCGGGTAGGCTCGGGTCATACCCCAATGCGTCGGTCAAAATGGGGCTCGACTGACGCGCGCCCAGACCATTGAACAGGTTGCTGACGATCGCTTCGACGTTGACCGCATGGTTGAGTGCCTGGCGGACGCGTCGATCGGCCAGCGGATCGGTGGCTTTCTTCGGCATGAACTCGACGAACTGCAGCTTGGCGGACGCATTGCCCGTCACCACCTGATAGCCGTCGCTGGCCCGCCCACGGAGCGTCGACAGATCGTCGGGCGAGACGTCGAAGATCATGTCGGCGGTGCCATTGAGCAGGTCGGCCATACGTGTCCCGGCATCCGGTACCGGTCGGAACACCACGGTGGGCACCAGCGGCGCGCCTTTGTAGGTGTCCGTACCCCAGTACTTCGGGTTGCGCGCGAGCGTCGTGTGATCGTCGCGCACCGACTCGACGAACGTGAATGGCCCACTGCCCACCGGCTGCGTCGACAGGACGTCCTCGGAGTTCTGGCCGTAGTACTGCGGTGGCAGCATGGCGCCGCTGGTGGCGATCGCGTCGAAGATAGTGGCGTCGGGCGTGGCCAGGTGGAAGCGCACCGTGTAGTCGTCGACGATCTCGATGGAGCCAGTCGCCGGGCCGTCGGCCGTGGGCTGGAGCTGAAACGCCTTGGGCCAGCCGCCGAGCAGCGGCGACTTGAGCTGCGGATCAAACAAGCGTTCGATGCTGAACTTCACGCTGGCGGCGTTGAACGGCTCGCCGTTGTGGAAGCTGACCCCCTGACGCAGTTTGAATTCGATGGTGCTCGGATCCGGGAAGCTCCACGACTCGGCCAGCATCGGCACGAGCGCACCGGTGTAGTCACGCTCGATGAGACTGTCGAAGACGGAATTTATGATCGAGTTGCCCGAGAACTGGGTCACCAGCGCCGGATCGAGGCTCTCGGCTTCGGCGGTCGTATCGACGACCAGGGTGGTGGGCGTCTGCGCCGCCGCGGGGATCGCGGCCGAGAGGCCGCCGAACGGCAGCAGCGCGAGGACGACAGCGAGTACGATCCTGAGTCCAGAGACCGTGGCATGCGGGGCGTCGGACGAGCCGAAGGCGGGACGAAAAGCGGCGGGCTGCATGGGCGCCACCTCCAGGGGTTGGGGTGAGTATATGGCGCGCTGCAAGAATTCGCAGCAAGATTGTGCAGCATGAACCGTCTCAACGGCACGCAGGCCCATGAGCACTACGAGTTGCTGCGCTGGGTGGCCGACCTCTACTACCTGCAGCAGCAGGGCCAGGCCGACATCGCCGCCCTGATCGGCGTGTCGGTCTCCAAGGTGTCGCGCTTGCTGGCCGAGGCGCGCCGGCAGGGCGTCGTCACCATCCACGTCGCCGACTCGCGGGTCGGCGACTCGGATTTCGAGCGCTTGCTGGCGCGGCAGCTGGGTCTGCAGGCGGTCTACGTCGCCCCGGCGCGCGTCGCGGACACCTCGACCGCCAGTCGCATCGCCGCGGTGGCCGCCGCCCGGTTGCTGCCACGTTTTCTGCCGCAGCACGGCGTCATCGGCTTTTCGGGGGGCTACACCGTGGCGCAACTGGCGCGTTCGCTGGAGCCGATGCCCGGCTCCGACCTGACGATCGTGCCCTTGCAGGGCAACTGGGCCGAGGGTGGGCTCCACCTGCAGAACGACCAGGTGTGTCGCGACGCCGCCACCCAGCTCGGCGCCCGGGCGCTATCGCTGCCGGCCCCGATGGTGGTCGAACGCGCCGCGACGCGCGACGCGCTGCTCCAGGATCGCAGCATCCGCCCGGTGATCGGGCGCTGGTCGGAGCTCGAGGTGGCCATCGTCGGCATCGGGGCCTCGCCGGGCGGCCAGGGGCTCGACTATCGCTCGGTGATGGGCCAGTTGCCCGTGACGGTCCAGGCTGATCTGCGCCGCGAAGGGGTCGTCGGCGATCTGTGCGCGCACATGTTCGTGCGCGACGGTCGGTTCGTCGACCACGAGGTCAGTCGACGGACGCTCTCGATCGGTGTCGACGAGCTGCGCCGCGTGCCGTGTGTGGTCGCCGTCGCGGGTGGCGTCAGCAAAGCTGCGAGCCTGCTCGGCGCCGTCCGCACCGGCGTCCCGCGCGTCCTGATCACCGATCAACTCGCCGCCGAGCGCCTCCTGCGCATGGCCAGTGACGGCGACACGGGCGACGGCGAGCCGGATTACCAGCTGCGGTGAGTGCTACACATTGTGATGTCCGCATGACGCCCGCGTGACGCTTTTGCCTTTTCACGTGACGCCCTGCGTGACGCTTGGTCGTTACGCTTAGCCTTGATGACGGGCGGGCGGGCGGCGGCTGATGTCGGTGCACACACGGCCGCGCTCCCTACCGTGTCACCACGTGGCCCCGGCGGGGGCGGTAGAAGAGGCCGCCTTCGATGGTGTCGACTTCGTCGCCGCGGCCGCGCTGGAGCCAGACGGCGTAGTGGGCGACGCGGCTGCCGAGGGCGCGCGCTTGCGCGAGGTCGTCGTCATTCGGGCCGCCGGTGGCGGTCGGGCCGTAGTACGAGCCGCTTTTGACCATGCGTTTGCTCCACGGCAAGCCCACGATCAGCATGCCGTGCGCCAGCAACGTGTGCAGCAGCGTCAGCAGCGTGATCTCCTGCCCGCCCGAGCGCGACCAGCCGCTGGTGAATGCGGCGCCGATCTTACCCACGAGCTTGCCCTGCTCCCAGATCAGGCCGGTCTGATCCACCACGCTTTTGAGATCGGCGGTCATGCCGTGCCAGTTGGGCGAGCCGAGGATGATGGCGTCGGCGGCGACCATGAGGTCGACCGAGGCCTGCTGCGCAGTGTGGAGCAGGGCGGACGCCCCATTCACGCCGGCCGCGCCCTCCATCACCGCGTGCGCCATGCGGTCGATCGGCCCGTCGGGGTCGCCGTCATAAATGATGTACACCTGCGCAGTCGACATACGATTGCAGCTTAGTGCATGCCAAACCTGACAACGTTGCTTGAATCTGTCGACGCCGCGCACGACGAGATCGTGTCGCTCTTGCAGGACCTCGTCCGCATTCCGACCGTCAATCGCGGCTCGCGCCCGGACACGGGCAACGAAACGCCCGCCTGCGACCTGTTGCGCTCGAAGCTGGCGCCAGCTGGCATCCAGTTCGAAGTCCACGAGTCAGCGCCCGGCCGCGGCAACCTGATCGCCCGCCTCGGCCCGACGGGTGGCCAGCGCGTGTTGTTCATGTCCCACACCGACGTGGTCCCGGTCGAGGACGAGACGCTGTGGGAGCACCCGCCGTTCTCGGGCACGATCGATCGCGGCCGGGTCTATGGCCGCGGCGCCGACGACGATAAGGCCGACGTGGCTGCCCACTGCATGGCCCTGGTGTTGCTGCAGCGCGCCGGCGCGCGTCTCGGTGGCGAGCTGGTCTGCCTGGCGGCCGCCGACGAAGAGTCAGGTGGCAAATGGGGCGCCGGCTGGGTCGCCGAGCATTTCGCCGAGCTGGTCCGCGCCGACGTCGCCATCAATGAAGGCGGCGGCTCGCCCATCCACAGCCCGCAGGGCCTGCTCTACCCGGTGTGTCTGGGCGAGAAGGGCCGACTCGAGGCGCGCATCACCCGCCAGGGGCGGTCCGGCCACGCCTCGATGCCGTGGCGGGCGGACAACCCGGTCCCCGTGCTGGCCGAAGCCATTCAACGCATCGTGGCGTACGAGCCCGAGATCGACGTCTCGAACCCCTTCTTTCGCCAGGTGCTGTCGGCCCTGGGCGTCAAGCAGGCGCCGACGGCCGAAAACATCGACCGCATCGCCGACGGTCTGGAGGGGCAGGTCGCGTTGGGGTCATTCCTCAAGGCGGCCTCGCGACTGACCATCACCCCGACGATGCTCGAAGCCGGCGTCAAGTCCAACAGCATCCCGGATCGCGCCAGCCTGACGTGCGACGTGCGCGCGCTGCCTGGCCAGGACGACGCGTTCGTGCGCGCGGAGCTCGAGCACATCTTGCGCGGACTCGACGTCACCGTCGACGTTAACTACACGGCCGTCTCCAACGCGTCGCCGGCCGATGCGCCGTTCGTGGACGTGTTGCGCCAGGCCCTTGGCGCGGCGCTCGGCAACGACGCGTTCAGCATTCTGCCATCGCTCACCGTCGGCTTCACGGACTCGCGCTTCCTGCGCCCGCTCGGGACCCAGGTCTACGGCTTCTCGCCACATCATCCCAGCGCCGAGCCGATTCGGTCCGGCGTGCACGGCAACAACGAGTTCATGGAGATTGACAGCCTCATGCTGCGCACGAAATACGCGATCGCCGTCGCTTGCCTGACGCTGGGCCTGTCCTGAGCCGGCTTGTCGATGCGCGTGCTCGACGGGCTCGAGCGCTACTACGACGCCGTCCCGCGCTCGTCCGCACGCGTCGAGGAGATCGGCGCGTTGACGCTGTTTATCATGTCTGGGCCCGGATTGCACTTTTACGCTCGGCCAGCGCTCGGCAGCACGCATATCGGCGTCGAGGATGTGGAGCGGGTCCGCTCACGCCAGCGGGTGCTGGATGTCCCCCAGGCCTTCGAATGGGTGGCCGAAACGACGCCCACGATGCTCGCGGCGATGTCGCCCACCGGACTGGCGGTCGCGCGCTATCCGCTCATGGTGCTGCGTGAGCACACCCCATCCGCGACTCCGCTGAGCGCTGGACTGGAGGCTCGTCTCGCAAACCTCGACGATGACTTCGCGCTGCTGGGTGCGGTGGCGCCGCTGGCGTTTGGCGCGCCGGGCACGGCGATTGGTCCGGCCGGGGCGGCCGAAGTCCGCGCGCTGGCGGCCCGAGCTGATCTGGCGCGCATCGCGTCCACTCGCGACCGGGTGCGGCGCGGGCTCATGGTTATGGCCGTCGGGTTCGTCGACGGGCTGCCCGTCGGAATCGGCGTGCATTCGCCGGTCGGTCGGGTGACGGAGGTCGCCGGCGTCGGCGTTGTACCGGCGTTTCGGCGCCGCGGCATTGCCTCAGCCTTGACCAGTGTGCTGGTTGCGGAGGCCCTGCAGCGCGGGATTCGGACGGTGTTTCTGTCCGCGGGCAACCCCACCAGTGCGCGCCTGTACGAGCGCCTCGGGTTCGAGCGTGTCGGCACCGCCTGCGTCGCCGAGCCACCGAGCGAGAATTCCCAGTAATCTGGCTACGCGGTGCCGATTTCGGGGGACGTCTACAAACAGATCGGGCGATCGGCGGCCGGCGCGGTGTCGATCGTCGCGGCGTACGACCGCACAACGGGCGCCACGGTGGGCCTCACCGCGTCGTCGTTCGTGACGCTCTCGTTTGACCCGCCGCTGGTGATGTTCGCCATCCAGCACAACGCCGCCAGCTACGCGTCGATGGTCTCGAGCCGCGCTTTCGGCGTCAGCCTGCTGCGGCACACCCAGGCCGAGGTCGCGTCGCGGTTCGCGACCAAAGGTTCAGAAAAGACGGGCAAGACGGCCTTCGAGGAAGGTACCGCCCTGCGCGTGCCGCTGATCCCCGACGCGCTGGCACACGTCGAGTGCCTGACGAACCAGATCTTCATCAGCGGCGATCACGCGATCATCGTCGGCCTGGTTGAGGAGGCCCGCACGTACGAAGGCGAACCGCTGCTCTACTTCGCGCAGCAGTACGGCACGTTTCGCCCGCTCTGAAGCGCACCGAGCGGCCCGCACCGCTTCGCTCGCTTCGTTCGGGCCAACGAGGACGGAGAGTCGGGAGTGTCAGGCTGAGCTGCGGAAATCGATACGCGCCAGCGCAGCGATGCGGGCCGTTCGGTGCTCAGGCAGCGACGGGCACTTGCGCCCGCGCGTACTGTTCGAGGCGGGCTTGTTCGTCCTTGTAGAGGGGCAGCAGGAGGCGGCGGGCGAAGAGGTGGAGCATGATGCCCTCGAGGCCGTGGGCGGTCATCAACGTGTCGAAGCTCACGCGGCACTGGCGGCCGACTGGCTCGACGGTGAACAGGGTGCGGAGCTGGCCGTCGGACTGGGTCTCGAGAAGCACGCGGCCAGGTTCGGGCTCGGTGATGTCGGTGGTGACCGTCCGGGTCCGGCCGGCCAGGGTGATGGAGAACCGGATGACCGTGCCAGCGCCGACACCGCCGCGGATGACGTGCTGGTCGTGGAACGCCGGGGGCAGGAAGCCGCCCGGGCGATGGTGGTGGTGGTAGTCGGCGAGGCACTGGTAGACGACGTCGGCGGGCGCGTCGATCAGGCGCTCAACGCGGATACGAACCTGGCGCATGGGTGATCCTCGTAACGTGTCGAAGTGTACCGACTGGTACGTGTACCATATGGTACACTCTCGTTGAAAGAAGCGCAAGTGGCCCCCCACGCTGCCCGCGACCGGCTCCTCGCCGCCGCCCTCGACTACGTCGTCCACAACGGCGTCAGCCAGCTCACCCTGCGTACTCTCGCCGAAGCGATCGGCACCAGCCACCGCATGCTCATCTACCACTTCGGCTCGAAGGAAGGCCTGCTGGTCGCGGTCATTCGCGCCGTCGAGGCCGCCCAGCGTCAGTTTTTCGCCGAGCTCACCGCCACCGACCCGACGCTGTCGCCGGGCGACGGCATCCGCGAGATGTGGCGCCACTTCACCGATCCTCGCCTTGGCCCGCACGAGCGGCTGTTCTTCGAGATTTATGGCCAGGCGCTCCAGGGCCGCCCGGGCACGCTCGGCCTGCTCGACGACGTTGTCGACGCCTGGGTCGAGCCCGTCGCCGCCTACGCCATCGAGCGCGGCGTACCGGCCGACCAGGCGCGCGCCGACGCACGGTTGGGCATCGCCGTCGTCCGCGGGTTGCTGCTCGACCTGCTCGCAACTGGTAATCGGCAGGCCGTGAACGCCGCCCTGGAGCGCTTTATCGCGCAGTACGAGGCCGTGTCAGCGGTAGGCGCTGGCCTGCAGACCGTAGAGCTCGGCGTACAGGCCGCCGTCGCCGACCAGGTCGGCGTGGGTGCCGCGTTCCACGATGCGGCCGCCGGCGAATGACCAGAATCAGGTCGGCCATCCGCACCGTCGAAAAGCGGTGGCTGACGAGCAGCGTGATCGCGCCTGAGGCGGCCGCGTACGTGCGCGCGGCCTCGGCGAAGTGCTCGGACAGCGCGTGTTCGGTGTCGAGGCTGGCCGTCGGTTCGTCGAGCATCAGCAGCAGGATTCGCTCGCGCATCATGGCCCGCCCGAGGGCGACTTTTTGCCACTGCCCGATCGACAGGTCGACGCCACCCTCGAAGTCCCGACCCAGGGTAGTTTTGCCGGCCCCGTTTTCGCCGACGATCGCGATGGTGCTCCCGGGAGGCAGATGCAGGTCAACGCCTTCGAGCACCGGCTGGTCCGTACCCGGATAGGTAAATGTCACCCCGTTCAGGCGGATCCCGTCGCGCAGCTCGGCCGGCACGCGCGCTGGCGCCGCCGGCTCCAGACCGCGGTGCGCACCCACGGCGTAATCGCGCAGCCAGAGCAGCTTCACGACGGCGCTCTGGGTGCGAATCAGCCAGGCGAGCGTGTTCACCAGCACCGCCAGCCGCATATTGCGGACGCGCTCCAGTTCCGCGAACAGCGCTCGGCGGCGGTGCAGCAACAGCTTGCTGAGCCCGAAGACACGGACCTCCTTGGCCGCTGCCGGATCGGTCGTCAGATCCTGGAGGTGACGGAGTTGACGATTCGGCTCCGCTTGCGATTCGCGGAGCCGGGTCTGCGCGCTCTGCCAGTGCAGCGTAGCGAGGATGCTCGGGATCCCGCCCAGCGGCAGCAACATCAGGGCCGGATGCACGCTGCCGAGCAGCGCGAAGATGCTGCCCACCTGAAAGATCGATGCCAGCGACCAGGAGATGGGATTGAACGGATTGGCCAATGCCCAGCGCTCCGCGCGCACCAGCTCGACGTTGTCCAGGTACTCCGGGCGCTCGTGGTGCTCGAGACCGGGGATTCCCGCCGTGAGGTCCATGATGTGCGCATCCAGGTACATCTGGGTGTTCTCGCGGAGACGAATGCGGATGTTGAACGAGGCCCAGTACATCAGGCGACTCAGGGCCGTCAGGCCGACCACCAGCAGGACGCCGGTGAGCGCTTGCGGCAGGCTGCTCGCGACGGCGCCGTCGGTCAGCAACTTGAGACCGATCGCGCGCGCGGGCAGCGTCACCTGCGACCCGGCCGCCGTCAGCACCGTCGCAATCGACCGCGGCAGATCCGCGCGGATCGAGATCTCGACCATGACTTTGAGCGCGCGCAGGTTCTTACGCATGCATATCTCCGCCTGAGCGGCGCATCGGGCGGCCCGCATCGCTGCGCTCGCTCCGTTCGCGTCCAGCGGGAGTAAACCTCACGAATCTTGCCCCGCGCCGTGTAGCGGCGGGTGAGCGTCCTCATGAATTTTCGGCGGGGCTCAGCGCCGACTCCGGCGCGGCGAAGCGCGACGCTTGCAGGGCGAACATCTCGGCGTAGCGGCCGTGGGGTCGAGCGGCGAGGCCGTCGTGGGTGCCGTCTTCGATGACCTGGCCACCCTCGACGACGATGATTCGGTCCGCGCAGCGCCTGAAAGTTCAACGGCAGGCCGCGCAGGCTGAACCCTTCGCGCAGGAGGTTCGACCACGACGACGTAGCCTGGAAGCGTACATGCGGTCTCATGCCCTCACCCGTTATTTCGCGACTGAGGTAAGGTGCCTGCATGCCGGCCAAAACGACCGTTCTGGAGATCGAGGGCCGCGACGTGGTCATCACCAACCCGGACAAGGTGTTCTTCCCGCGGACCGGCCACACCAAGCTGGACCTGGTGCACTACTACCTGGCCGTCGCCGATGGCGCGGTACGCGGCGTTGCCGGGCGGCCGATGGCGATGAAACGGTTTGTGAACGGCGCGGAGAGTACGCCGTTCTTCCAGAAGCGGGCGCCAGACTCGCGTCCGGTGTGGATTGAGACCGTCGACTTGAGTTATCCGTCCGGGCGGACGGCCAGCGAGATCGTGGTGCGCGACGCGGCGCAACTCGCCTGGGTGATCAACCTGGGTTGCATCGACCTGAACCCGCACCCGGTGCGGGCGGACGACGTCGATCGACCGGACGAACTGCGCGTCGACCTCGACCCCATCCGTGGCGTGGGCTGGCCGCAGGTCCGTGACGTGGCCATGGTGACTCGGGAAGTGCTGGCCGACTTCGGTCTGGTTGGCTGGCCCAAGACGTCCGGCTCGCGCGGGTTCCACGTCTATTGTCGGATCGAGCCCCGCTGGACGTTCCCTGAGGTCCGGCGGGCGGCCGTGGCGCTCGCACGGGAAGTGGAGCGGCGCGCCCCGGACCTGGCCACCAGCAAGTGGTGGAAGGAGGAGCGGCATGGCGTCTTTGTCGACTACAACCAGAACGCCAAAGACCATACGACCGCTTCGGCGTACTCGGTGCGGCCCAGCCCCGATGCGCGGGTGTCCACGCCGCTGACGTGGGACGAAGTGCCGCTGTGCGATCCGGCCGAGTTCACGATCGAGACGGTGCCGGTGCGCTTCGCGTCGCTGGGCGACCCGGCGGAGGGCATCGATGCGGCGGTCGGGTCGCTCGAGCCGCTGCTGGAGTTGGCCGCGCGAGACGCCGCGGCCGGGCTTGCGGAAGCGCCTGCACCGGAGGCTGGAGCGCCACCCGGGAGCGTCCCGGTGCCGGCGCCGGGTAAAGCCGTTGGCCCGACAGGCCGCCGCCGCACCACCGCGCCGCTCATCGAGATCGCGCGCGCCGCCACGCAAGCCGAAGCGCTCGCTGGTCTCGAGCGCTGGAAAGTGCGCCACCCCGACGTCTGGCCGCTCCTGGAGCCAGCCGACGTTCTGGTGGACTCCATGCGTGGCCGCAACACCACCTGGACCCGCATTCGCCTCCACCTCCGCAACGTGCCTGAGGCCAGTCGCCCGCCCCAGGAAGCGCTGGAAGTGGACTACGACCCCTGGGCAGGCGTCACCTGGCCAGCTCGAGGGTAAGCCCGTCGTAGGCGGGGATCACGCCGGTGCCGGCAAGGCGGCGTTCGAGGGTGGCGTGATCGGGCTGGCTGCGGTGGGAGAGGTGGGTGGCGACGACTGTGGCGCGTTCGTCCAGTACGCCGCGTCGCCGCAAATCGCGCGTGAGGTCAACGACGTCGTCGAGAGTGAGATGGTCGTCGTCGCTGGGACCGGTCCAGAACGTGGCGTCGAAAATCGCCGCGTCCAGACGATGTCGTTCCAGGTGTTGCAACGTTGCTTCGGGTAACGTGCCAGTGTCCGTCGCGTAGAGCACCGTCGCGTCGCCCTTCGACACCACGAACACCAGTGCCTGCAGCGCCGGCGCATGCCGCGCGGCAAGCGCCAACACGCGGTACGGTCCGGCGTCGAACCACTCGCCGGCCACCACCCGCCGGGCCTCGACGCGGAGCTCATCAGGCGACATGGGCAGCTCGTCGAGGCGCGCCAGCGTTGGCGGACTGCCGAAGACGGTGAGCGCCGGCAAGCTCGTCGCCCCCACCTTCCGCTGGGCGCCAGCGGGTTCGCCGTAACGCGCGTGCCGGTACTTCAGCTGAATCGGCGCAAAGTGATCGTCATGCGCGTGTGTGATCAGCACGTAGCGGAGCCTGGCGAGCGAGAGACCCAGGTCCTGGACCGCGGACGGTACGTCAGGGCCGAGGTCCAGGAGCAGATCGTTGTCTATGAGCAAGCTACTCCGCCGCCGGATGTTCTTGCCGCCCAACGTGCGAGCCGTCACGCAGCGCGCGCACGTGCAGAACGCGGCCGGATAGCCCTCGCTCCCCGACGTACCGAGGAAGGTCAGTATCATGCGCGCCAGGTGTTCATGCGGCGTTAACGGACCGATCATAGAGCGCTCAATGCGGCCCACCTAGACTGGCCTGCGGCGCCCTGCACGGGCCACTTGTCGTTCGGGAGGACGAATGCACCTCACCAGAAGCAATACTGGTCGACAGCCCGCGAGCGGGTTCCTCTGGCGCCTGGCCAGCGTGGCGCCACTGGTCACGACGACGCTGCTCTCGGCTTCGCCGGCCACACCGATCGCCGCCGCCGCCGCGCCAGCGACGTGTCAGTTCCGGTCGCCGTCCGGCGCGCCGAGCGCGATCAAGCACGTGGTCCATCTGCAGTTCGACAACGTGCACTTCACCCGGGATAACCCGAACGTGCCGTCCGACCTGGAGCAGATGCCACACCTGCTGAACTTCATCAAGAACAACGGCACCCTGCTTGCCAACGCACACACCCCGTTGATCGCGCACACCACCGATGATCTGATCACCGGCATGACGGGTGTCTACGGCGATCAGCACGGCATCCCGATCAGCAACAGCTTCGAGGTCTACAACGACAGCAGTCTCGGCACCTACAACACCTCAGCCTTCGCGTACTGGACTGATACCGTGGCGCCGGACCCCGCCAACACCGCGCGCAAGCTGCCGTTCCAGATGATCGACTCCGCCGGTGAGAACCTCCCGGCCCCGTGGGTGCCATTCGTCAAGGCCGGCTGTAACTTCGGCGCCGTGTCGACGGCCAACATGGTGCTCGAGAATAACGGTAACGACATCACTCAGGTGTTTGGCGCGGGCTCACCTGAAGCCGCTGAAACCAGCTCGAACCGGACGAACGATTTCGTCGGAATTGCGGTCCACTGCGCCGACGCCACCTGCAGCTCGGTGGGCAGCGGTGTGCCCGCTGGTGGCACGAAGTCCAAGCCGGAGCTCGGCGGCCAGGGGATCGCCGCGCTGTACGGCCACAAGTACGTGGCAACGCAGGTCAGCCCGATCGCAACGATCGACGGGGGCACGCCGATCACCGGGTTCAACCAGGCCAACGGCTTCAGTCCCACCGCCGCCTACACGCTGGGCTATCTCAGTGCGCTGCTGCAGGCGAACGTGCCCGTCGTTTACGGCTACATTGCCGACGCGCACGACTCGCGCAACTCGTGCGCGTCGACGACGCCGACCAACCCGACGGTGTCCGATACGAGCGGGGGCAAACCGTGTGGCGCGTACGCGCCGGGCGAACCCGGCTACGTGCAAAAACTGCACGACTACGACGTGAGTTTCGATCAGTTCTTTCAGAAACTGGATTCGCTCGGCATCAACGCCTCGAACATGCTGCTGGTGGTCCATGCCGACGAGAACGACCACTACGCCGGCAGTGCGCCGCTCAACCCGGGCTGCGACGGCATTCACGTCGCGTGCCAGTACGACCGGACCCGGCTGGGCGAGGTCACGACGGACCTGCCGCTTTTGCTGCAGCAACAGCAGTTGTACGACTTCGCAATGAACGGCGGTTCCGGCGCCACGCCGGGCACGCCGCGTACGGGCTTCACCAATACGGACCTGCCCTACGCCATCGACTTCGACACCGCACCTGGCTTCTGGCTGAAGGGCCATCCCGCCGCCGGGAGCGCCGCGGTCCGCAAGCTCGAGGGTGCGCTGGCGAAGGTGACGGCGCCCAATCCGTACCTCGGCAAGAGTGAGCAGTTGTTCCGCTTTTTGATCGACGAGCCGGGGATGCGGGCGCTGCACATGATCAGCGGCGACCCGGATCGCACGGCGGGGGTGGTGGGCTTCGGCGCGGAGGACCACTTCATTTCAACGTTTGCGCTGACGTTCAACAACACCTCATCGTGCAACCGCTTCCCGGGGGCCACGGATGCCACCTGTCTGTCGAACAGCTTCATCTGGTTGCACGGGAACTTTGCGCCGGACATCAACAACACCTGGGCCGCGATCGCCGGGCCCGGGGTCGTGCACCGGGGCGTCGACGCCGCGACGTTTGCGGATCACGCCGACCTGCGGCCGACGATGATGACACTCTTGTGCCTCCAGGACGGGTACGTGCACGAAGGACGAGCGGTGCTCGAGGATCTGAAGAGTTCCGCGCTGCCTGGGTCCGCATCTGAAAATCGCGGCGATCTCACCGCGCTCGGGCGCACGTTCAAGCAGTTGAATGCGCCGGTTGGCGCATTTGGCAAGGCGGCGATTGCCATCTCCACCGCGGCGATCGAGGGCAACGATGGCAACTACGCGGCACTGGAGCACCACTTGAGCGGTCTGGTGGGCCAGCGCGACGCGCTGGTCTCGCAGATGGAAACGGTGCTGGACAAAATCCCCGGCTGCTCTGGCAGCACCTCCACTGATGACCGCACCGCCCGCAACGAGGGCGACGACCACGGATCCCCCAATATCCAGCAACTGAACCAGCGCGGCCGCGAGCTGCTGGAAGAGATCCAGGAGCTGGCTCGGAGCAGCGGACATCCCGAGTCCCGCGACGAATAGCCGCCCACCGCATCGCTTCGCTCGCTCCATCTCGACACTCCCGACAGGGAAGTTGCCCCGCTGGCAGCGAGCGGAGCGCCGCGGGGACGGGACCTCCGTGGTGCACGTGCCGATTCGGCATGCCCGAAAGGGAAGTTGCCCCGCCGGCAGCGAGCGGAGCGCCGCGGGTGGGAGACAGCTGGGCTGCTCGCTCCGTTTCCCTGCTGCACGCGAGCGAGCGGAGCGATGCGGGCGGGTGAAGCGGCTCGAGTTGAAGTGTTTCAAGTAGCCTGGCTGGAGTGCCTGGCGCGAAGCGATTCTCGTATGAGCCTGAGGAGTTGTTTTCCGACCTGTTCTGTATTCCGCTGCCGCTGCATGACGGGAGCCCGGTCAATGCGTTTGTGGCCGTTGGCGACGGCGGCGTCTGGCTCATCGACGGCGGGCTCGGGACGGAACACTGCCAGGCGACGCTGGTGGGCGGTCTCGAGTCGCTCGGCTACTCGCTGGGGGACGTTCGCGGGCTCCTGATCACACACGGGCACACCGATCACGTCGGCGCGGCCGGCGCCGTCGCGGCCAACGGCGGCGAGATCCTGGCGCATCGCCTCGAGACGACCGAGGGCCGTCGACTCGAGTTTGACCCGGGCTGGTTGGAGCGCAATGGCCTGCCGGCCGAAGCCGCGGCCGCGGGCCGGTGGCGTGCGTTCGACTGGCCCGAGCCGACGCGTCTGCTGGAGGACGGCGACCGGTTGCGCTGGGGCAATCTCGACCTGCAGGTCATCTGGTGTCCCGGCCACACGCGCGGCCTGGTGTGTCTGTTCGAGCCCCATCGGCAACTCCTGTTCACCACCGACCATGTGATGCGGCGCGCGCCGGCCCCGGTCTCCGTCCGCGCCGATACTGACACGGATCCGCTCAGCGACTATCTCGCCTCGGTCCGCAAACTCGCCCCGCTGCCGGCCGAGACAGTGCTGCCCGGCCACGGCCGGCCCTTCGGCGGACTGGTCCGGCGCCTGGCGCACATTGAGTCAGAGATCCAGGATCAGCTGGCGCTGATCCGCACCGGTTTTGCCCACGGCCCCGCGACCGCCTACGACCTGCTCACCGCCGCCAAACACGGGCTGCGCGATCGACGCCCCGTGAGCGAGCAGTACGCCCTGAGCCAGCTCCTGGCCCGGCTCCGCTACCTCGAGTGTCTCGGCACGCTCGTGCGGGTCGAAGACGCCGAGACCATCAGCTACGCACTCGCGGACTAGCCCCATTTCGCTCGCTCGCGGGACGGGAGCAACGACGAAGGATCCGCCGCTCGTGTGTACGAGGTGCGGATCCTTGCGAGAGTGGTGAGCTGACGGCCGCGGGCCGCCGTTCCGAACGGCTACTGGCGATCGTCGTTGACCTTGTCGTCGTTGTTCGCGCGAGCGTCGCCGACCAGGCCGACGGTGTTGCCGTTGGCGTCGACAAAGAACCCGACGATGCGGCCATTGTTGTTGAGCCCGTTCACGACCGTCGAGGTGGCGCCTGGGACGTCGACCTGCGCGAAATGGCCGTCGTGGTACGTGAAGCCGTGCGTCACGCCGTTGGGGTCGTTGTATGAGCCAACGACCTCACCGTTGTTGTTGATGCCCAGCGCCTGCGTGAACGTGGAACCGGGGAAGTTGAGGACGGTCAGCTTGTGATTCTTCAGGATGAAGCCCGACGCCGTGGTAGCCGCGGGCGATGCCTGCTCGAAGCCGACCACGGTCCCGCTGTCGTTGATACCGGTCGCCTGGCTGCTCGGCATCGGGATGTTCAGTACCAGGAACTCGCCAGTCGCTTCGTGCACGTATGCATGCTGGAGCCCGCTGGCGTCCTGGAAGTAGCCCGCGGCCTGGTCCTTGTTGTTGATGCCGAGCAACTGGTTGAAAGCCGTACCCGGCAGATCAACCGTGGCGAACTCCTTGCTCTTTATGAAGCCGTGGGTTGTGCCCGCCTGATCGATGTAGAACCCGACGGTGTCAGCGCTCGTATTGATCCCGACGACCTGCGTCTGGACCGAATTGGGGAAGTTCTCGTCGGTGAAGGTCGCCGGCAGTTTGAGCGTGAAGCCCTTGTTCGGGGTCTGCTCGGTGCCCTCGTCACCGTGGTACCCGGAGATGACGTTGCGATCGTTGATCCCGAGCAGTTGGGTGAACCGGGGGTCGGTCGGGAAGCTCACTTTCTGGAACGCGATGGTCGCAACCGGCTGGGGTTCGGGACCTTCGGCGGCGGCGGTCCCCGGCAGCAGCGTGCTGGCGGCCAGGGCAACGGCGGAAAGCGTGGCGATGATGGGTCGGGAATACATGGGCGTGGTCCTCGTGGTGGCTGAATGTGATGTCAGACGCGTCGAGGACCAGCATCGAGGGCGGACCGATGCCGGAGTAGGGGGCTAACCCCTCACTCCGCTAGCTACAGAAAGCCGCGGTTGCGCTCCACTGCCCGAATGAGTCGGCGTGAGCGTTCGTCGGCGTAGTGGTTCTGCACGACGAACAGGGCGTGAATGACGCCCGGCGCCCAACCGAGCAACGTCAACGGGATACTGAGCAGTGCCTGGAACGGCTTGCCGCACAGCAGCACCGCGAGCGGCGGAAGAACAACGGCAAGCAAATACAGCATGATGTGTGTTTAAGGCTCCTGAAGTTTGGGCGCCCAGGGGCAACCCTGGGTATGACGCAAGCGCGTCGCCGATAGTTGCGCCGAGCGGACCATCGGTTAGGCTGTGTGCGCACAGTGCATGCCGGACGATTCAGTCGAAGAAGTCGTCATCGCCAGCTACGCCGGGCAGCTCGAGGCTGAGATGTGGGTCGAGCTGCTGAAGAACGAGGGCATCCCCGCCGTGCTCGGCCAGCTCCTCCCTGGCCCGCGGCTGGCGTGGGGCATGGTGCCGTGTGAGCTGCGGGTACGTTCGACCGACGTCGAGCGCGCCCGCGACGTGCTCGGTCTGGAGTCGGACAGCTGACTACGTCGCTTCGCGCGGCATGAAGAACTCGTAGCGCGTGGGGTCGGCGTAGCCGTCGATCCATTCGGGCGTGACGCCCTGACTGGACAGGGCGGCCTTGACGATGCGCTTGTTGAAGACGCTGACGAGGTCTGAGGCGAAGTAGTCCGCGACTGGCATCCAGAAGCATTCTTCGATCTCTTCGGTCTGCATGGTCACGTCCTCGCTCAACGGCGAGAGGCGGCACACGAAGTAGATGTCGGATTTGCCGTAGCGGTAGCCGTGCCAGTGGCGGAAGCACACGAGCGCTTCGAATTTGGTTTCAACGCCGGTCTCCTCGAGCACCTCGCGCGTGACCGCTTCGACCAGATGCTCACCTGGCTGGAGCGCGCCGCCAGGCAGCTTGTAATAGGGTTGCTTGGTGCGCCGGTGCTTCTCGCACACCACGAGCAGCTCCTGCCGCGTATTCAACACCACGCCGCCAACACCGATGTAGTGCGTCGCGTGATACGGCACGAAGGCGTCCTCGACGAGCCGGTGTACGAGCATCAGGGCATCGTCGTTGGTGTGGTGAAAGGTAAATCCGGCCGCGACCGCGACGGGGATCAACGCGGCGCGCTGAATGGGTACAGGTATCCAGACCAGTCGGACACCGCTGGATCGCCAGATCTCCAGCGAGTGGTGCAGGTCCGCTTGAAAGGCCTCGGCGTCCTCCGGCAGTGTGTCGGACTCCACAATGACTCCGCCAAACATATCGGGTTCAAACGCCAGGACGGTTACATCGGATTCTGTTGAGGACATCAATCCACCAATCGGGGAATGCGCGCCGGCTGCACATTCCGCTGGACCGGGCCAAAGACCGACAGCACCCGCTGCACTTTGTCGACCGGCAGCGGCTCACCCAGGACGGCCGCGCGGTTGGCCTCGAAGTGGTCCAGCGTCGCGGTCCCCGTCAGGACCGAGCCGACCGCCGGATGAGCCGCCGCGAACTTGTAGGCCGCTGAAGCGACCGTCGGCGTGTGTTCGTCCAGTAGCCAGTCGAGGGCCGCGTCCGGCGGGACCAGACCCGGTTCGAGCAGACCCTCGCTCTCCCATTGGCGCACGTAAGCTTCGACCTCCGATGGATTGACCAGCACGCTGCGGACCGCGCACATGACGACGACACCGACGCCCCACTCCGCGGCGAGCGGCAGGATTGAGGTCACCGCGGCGGGCGACATCAGATTGAAGCCGACCATCACGACCGAAAAGACGCCGTCCTCGATCGCGCGGCGGAGCATCACGTGCGCGTGATCGCTCTGGTACCGCTCGGTGATGCCGATCTGACGGATCAAGCCGGCGTCGCGGGCCGCCGTGAGCTCGGGCAGGAACCGCTCACACACCTCGGCATACGCAGCGGGCGCGATGCCGTGCAGGTAGAACACGTCCACGAACTCGGTGCGCAACGCCCGCAGGCTTGCCTCGAGTGACGCCCGGAGATCGCTCGCCGCGTAGAACTGCCTGTCACCAGGCGCGTGCGGCTGAAACTTGGTGCACAGCACGTACTGCTCGCGCGGCACGCCCAGCAGTGCCTGCCCGAGCAACTCTTCGCTGCGGCCATAGCCCGGGGCCGTGTCGATGAGATTGACACCCGCGTCGAGCGCGTGGCGCACCAGGCCTTCGCTCTCGAGCGCGGAGAACTCGTAACGTTGACCCAGCCGACTCATGCCGCCTGAGCCCAGGCCCAGCAATGAAACGCGTATGCCGGTCCGGCCCAGGGTTCGATACTGCATCAGCTTCACATCATAGGACCGGTTGGCAAATTGGGGCGGAGTGGCACCAGTAGCCCCCGCGAAGCGAAGCCGACCAGGTGATCGAGGCCGTCGAGAAAGCTCGTCTCGAGGGCCGGCGACGCCTGCCGCAGTGCCCAGATGGTCTCGGCGTTGGCCCAGGCGGTCTGGCGCGCCCTGGCCATACTGAAGTTAGCGACCACGTCTTGCAGACCCGGCGCGGTCCGATCCAGGTCGTTCAGCAGCGCATCTGAAAAGGATTGCCGGATGATCGGCTCCTGGGCGGCGAGAAGGCGATTCACGCGTTCGAAGTCGGCCTGGTGCGTGCCCGCGGCGGGTGAGGTGCCGAGCTCCGCTGAGGTCGCGACGACCGCGACGGGCAGATCGTGATTGATGTGGGCGTTCATGCCGGCCAGCGCGAATTGCAGCGGCAGGACGCGCTGGTCAGAGCGGCTGTCCACCAGCGGCGCCCAGGCGCGTGGGGGTTCGGCGGCCTCAGGCCCCGGGAGGGCCTTCAGGTACAGGTTGGCGAACACGAGGTCCAGCCGACCCATCCACACCGGATCGCCAAAGAAGCCAGTGGCGACATGCGCCTGGACCGACTCGATAACCAGTCGGTACATGCGATTGAAGCACGCGATTCCGTCGCTGGCGGGGAAGGCCTGATCGATCGCGGTCAGGCGATCCAGAAGCTCCGCATTGGTGGCCACAGGTGTCCCGAGGACCGCGGCGTCAGCCTGCATGCGCTCAGGATAGGGCTCGAGTGAGGTGCTTCACACCTGGTCCGTTGCGTGGGCGATGCGCGTGGATCGTGCCGCGGACCATGCGCAGGCTGGGCCCAC
Organism: Chloroflexota bacterium; assembly: GCA_035309865.1. Lineage (GTDB taxonomy): Bacteria > Chloroflexota > UBA6077 > UBA6077 > CF-72 > CF-72. The sequence goes on along the minus strand of DATGER010000112.1, from coordinate 14,900 downwards.
CTCGCCGACGACCTGTATCGCCCCCGCCTAAGGTTCGCGTCGACCCGGCCAGCCGCCGCCAACAGCCGGCGGCGGCACGCCCCCGCTGTAAGAACCCCGGCGCCACGTGTGTAGTACCTGGTGGATCAACACCACGAGGAGTACACCCTGATGAACATCCGATCTTCGTTCCGCGCACTCGTTCTCAGCAGTGCGCTGCTGGCGCTCGCTGCGCCGGCAGCGATGGCCGCCGAAGTGCGTAACGACGCCCGCGCCGTGGTCGCGCCTGGCGAAACACTGAATGATGACCTGTTCGCGTCGGGCCAGACGGTGACCGTCGCTGGCCGCGTCATCGGCGACGTCTACGCCATTGGTCAGAACATCGTGGTCACCGGCACGGTTGACGGCGACCTGATCACCGCCGGTCAGCAAGTCGTGGTCGACGGCACGGTCAATGGCAATGTGCGCGCCGTGGGCGGCGTGGTCACGGTCAATGGCCACGTTGGTCGCAGCGTCACGGGTCTGGCCAAGCAGGTCAGCGTCAGCTCGACCAGCCAGGTCGACGGCAGCGTGCTCGCCGCGGGCGACACCGTCAGTGTGCTCGGTCCGGTTGGGCGCGGGATCACGGCCGGCGGCGGCACGCTGCAATTCGGCGGGCCAGTCGGCGGCGAGGTTCTGGCGTGGGCCAAATCGCTCGCGGTCGGGCCGAACACGCGCATCGCCGGCAATCTCGAGTACCACTCCGAGCAACCGGCGGCCATTCCTGGTGGCACAGTGGCCGGCCAGGTGCAGTTTGACCAGATCGTGCGCCAGCCGCAGCAGCCGCCACAGCCGCCTCTGCTCAACGGACTCTTCGACTTCGGGGGCCTGATCATGCTGGTCGGAAGCGCCATCCTTGGCGCCCTGACGATCATCCTGGCCCCACGGGCAGCGGCGCGCGCCGTCGAGCTCGGGCGACAGCAGCCGCTCCCGACCTTCGGGCTGGGACTGCTCGCACTCCTGGTCGTGCCGGCCGTGACCGTGCTGATCGGCGTGACACTGGTGGGCATTCCGCTGGCGTTCGTGGTCGCCGCGTTGTACTGGCTCGGACTGCTGCTGGCCTGGCCAGCGCTCGGCCTGGTCGTCGGCACGCAACTGGCCCGGCTCGTACGCCGCGGCGAGCCGATGCCGGTGCTGGGTGCGCTGGTAGTCGGGCTGATCGTGCTGCACCTGGTGACGCATCTGCCGATTCTCGGCGGCCTGATGGCGTGCCTCGGCCTCGCGTTCGGGCTTGGCCTGATCGTCCAGAGCGTCCGCCGCTGGCGCGGGCCAACCGCGCCAGTCCGGGCGGCGGTGCCGGCGGCAATGCCCGCGTAGCCCGCTGGCGGAAATCGTCATCTGCCGCTCGCCGGTTAGACTGGCGGGCGGATGGACGATCTGGGGCGGCTGTTGCGGTTGGATGGCAAGGTGGCGATCGTGACGGGTGCCGCCGCGCGCATCGGGCTCGAGATCGCGCGCACGTTCGCTGGCCAGGGGGCGCAGGTGCTGGTAGCTGACATCCAGGACGAACTCGGGGAGCGCGCCGTCGCGGAGATCCGCGCCGCCAGCGGCGCGGCGAGCTACGTGCACGCCGACGTCGGGCGCGCGGACGATATCCGGGCCATGATCGGGGCCGCTGTCGAGCGCTTTGGCCGCGTCGACATCCTGGTCAACAACGCCCACTGGGAGAAACATGGCACGGTGGTCGAGCTGGAAGAAGCGGACTGGGATCGCAGCTTCGACGTTCTCCTGAAGGCGCTCTATCTCGGGTGCAAGTACGCCATTCCAGAAATGCGCAAGGTGGGCGGCGGCGCGATCATCAACATTGCCTCGGTCCATGCGTACGCGGTCTCGGATCGCTACGTGACCTACCAGACCGCCAAAGCGGGCGTGGTCCACTTTACTCGCCAGGTCGCGTGGGACTTCGGACCGGAGAACATCCGCTGCAACTGCATTTGCCCGGGCGACATCCCCGTGCCGCGCGAGGTCGACGCCCACGCCGACGAGCCAGGCTTCCTGGCCGAACGCACCCTGCTCAAGGCGATCAAGCGCCCCGGCCATCCACGTGACATCGCCCGGGCGGCGCTCTTCCTGGTGTCCGACCTGGCCGAGTGGATCACCGGTCAGGCACTGACCGTCGATGGTGGCGAGCACATGACCTTTCCGACGACCGGTGCCCAGCGCACGCGGGCGCTGCTCGGACGCGGCCCGGGCCAGGCGCCATGACTGTGGATCCCGAACGCCCGGGCAGCCCATTCCGACTGGACGGGCGCGTGGCGCTGGTCACCGGCGCCGGGTCGGCCGACGGCATCGGTCAGGCCATCGCGCGCCTGTACGCGGCGGCCGGGGCGGCGGTGGCGCTGGCCGACCAGGACGCGCGCGGCGCCGAAGCCAACGCCCGCGCCATCGACGGCCGGGCACTGGGAGTGCACGTCGACGTGACCCAGCCGGAGTCTGTCGCGGCGGCCGTGGCGCTGGTCGAGCGCGACTTCGGACCCGTCGACATCCTGGTGAACAACGCGGGCATCACCCGCTCGACGGTCCTGTGGGAGACCTCGCTGGAAGAGTTCGACCAGGTGCTCGCGATCAACCTGCGGGGCGGCTTTGTCTGCTTGCAGGCGGTTCTGCAGGGCATGATGTCGCGCCGCTGGGGCCGTGTGGTGTGGTTGAGCAGCATCGCGGGTAAGCAGGGCGGCGGCGTCTTTGGCACCGCCCACTACGCCGCCAGCAAGGCAGGGGTGATCGGGCTGTGTCAGGCCGCGGCGCGGCAACTCGGGCCGTACGGCATCACCAGCAACGCGATCGCCCCGGGCCTGGTCCTGACGGGTCTGCTGCCGCGCACCGGCGGCACCGAGATGGCCGAGCGGCTGCGTCAGGATGTTGAACGCGCCGCGCCGCTGCGCCGCGCCGCGACTCCGCTCGATATCGCCCATGCGGCGCTCTTTCTCGCCAGCGACGCCGCCAGCTACATCACTGGCGAGATCCTGGACGTCAACGGCGGCGTCTACTTCGACTGACCAGGGGGACGTACCGTCATGGGAGCGTTTGATGGCAAGGTGGTGATCGTCACCGGCGGCGCCCAGGGCATGGGTCGCGCGACGGCGATCGCGTTTGCCGGTGAAGGTGCCCGAGTGACCATAGGCGACGTCAACGAGACGGCCGGCCGCTCGGCTGTCGCGGCCATCGCGGCCGCGGGCGGCCAGGGACACCTGGTCGTCGGCGATGTGGCTCGAGCGGACGTCTGCCTGCGCGTCGTGCGCGAAACGGTCGATCGGTTCGGCCAGGTCGACGTGCTCTTCAACAACGTCGGCATTCAACCCCAGGACTCGTACACCAACGTCGAGGACACGTCCGAGGAGACCTGGGACAGGATCGTCGGTGTGAACCTCAAGAGCTACTTCTTGATGGCCAAATACGCGATCCCCGAAATCCGCCGGCGCGGCGGCGGGGCGATTATCAACAACGCCAGCGTGCAGGGCTTGCAGTCCCAGCGGGGCGTGCCGGCGTACGCGGCCAGCAAGGGCGGGATCCTCTCGCTGACACGCCAGATGGCTCTCGACTACGCCCGCGAGCACATCCGGGTGCTGGCGATCTGTCCGGGGAGTATCGACACCGAGATGCTGCGCGCCGCCGCCGCGAACGAGCCGGATGGCCAAGCAGCGGCGCTCGCGCGGTACGGCCGGACCCACCCGATCGGACGGCTCGGGACGGGCGAGGACATCGCCAACCTGGTGCTGTTCCTGGCCAGCGACCGGGCGTCCTTCATGACGGGTGAATACGTGTGTATCGACGGCGGCTACATGGCCCTCGGCGCCTGGGCCGGCGGGGCGGGTGGCGCCGGTGCCGACCAGTAGCGATGCCTGAGCTGTTTGGACGCCACTTCACGCGCTCGGAATTGCTCGAGCGCATCGGCGACGTGAGTCAGGTCGGCGGGGCGCGACTGGTCACGCTGGCGGAGGGGCCCGAGGCCGGCGTTGCCGTCGCCGAGTTCCGGACGGGCTCAGGGTTCGCGTTCGCGGTCCTGCCGGGGCGGGGCATGGACATCGGGTTCGCAGAGTACCGAGGTGTCCCGCTGTGCTGGCGATCGTCGACGGGCGAGATCGCCGCCGCGTTTTACGAGCCTGCCGGCGAGGGTTGGCTGCGCGGGTTTTCGGGCGGCCTGATGGCCACGTGCGGGCTCACGACCGCCGGCTGGCCGTCGACCGACGAGGGCCAGGCATTACCGCTCCACGGCCGGGCGTCGTACCTGCCGGCGCGCAACATCCACGTGGATGGCGATTGGCAGGGGGAGGACTACCTGATGTGGGTGCAGGGCAGGACGCGCGAAACGGTGGTGTTCGGGGAGAACGTGCGTCTGACCCGCCGGGTCTGGGCCCGGCTTGGCGAGAGCCGACTGTTTATCGACGACGTTGTCGAGAACCTGGGCCATACGCCGGTCCCGCACATGATCGCCTACCACATCAACGTCGGCTTCCCGGTGCTGGACGAGGGGAGCGAGCTGATCTCGACGGCCCGCGAGATCCAGCCGCTGACCGAGGAGTTCGCGCCTGCCATGGCCAACGCGCCGGTCTACGGGCCGCCCATCGCCGACGCGCAGGCCGCGGTGCTCATCCACCGGCCACTGGCGGATGCCGACGGCTGGGCCGCGACCGCGCTGGTGAACCGCCGCCGGGCACTCGGCCTGTACGTCAAGCAGCGGCCCGAGCAACTGCCCTGGTTGTGGCAGTGGAAGTTCCCGGGCCAGGGGACCTACGTGGCCGGCGTCGAGCCCGCCAACTGTTTCGGCCGCGGACGGGCCGACGACCGCGCGCGCGGGACCCTCCAGTTCCTGCCACCCGGCGGCCAGCAAACATACAACCTGGAAATCGGCGTCCTGGACTCCGCCGCAGCCATCGCCGACCTGGAAACGCACGCACCGTAGTCTCCGCATCGCTTCGCTCGCTCCATCCCGCTCGCCGAAGACGAGGCCAGCATGCCTCATGGCGGCGGGCTCGCGTGGCGGGAGGCAGTGGAGCAGCGGGCCTCGCGGCAACGGGATCGCCTGGCGGGCTGACCCGAGAAGCGCGCATTCGTGATGTCGGCATCGTTCGTGCAGCCACGCGCTTCTGGGCCGGGAAGTGTCGACTGAACAGGCGAGTCCGCTTCGAGTCGCACCATTCCGCTGGGCGATGGGCGTCCTGTGCGCCTTTATCGGGGTCCTGATGCTGGTCGAGCCACACCAGTTTGGCTCGCCCCAGTACCGCGCGGTGCAACCGCATCTGGAGGCCTGGGGGCCGGGATTCCTGATTGTCGGAGTGCTGCTGTTGTACGCGGGCGCGTTCCTGCCCCGCCCCGCGGTGAGCATCGGCGTGCATGCGCTGGCCGGCGCGGCGCTGTTGCTCCTCGCCGTTGGATTCGGCGCCGTCGGCGTGTGGAACGGCGCCGCAATCTACGCCCTGTTCGGGCTCGGCACCATCGTGGCAGGGATTCTGCCACTGGTGCGCAGCCCATGGTCCGGTGGCGATCTGCTGATCCTGGTGGCGGCGATTGCCGCACTGACGATCGGCCTGCTAATGCTGCTCGCGCCTAGTCAATACGGCTCATCGGTCTACGATGCCATTCGGTCGAACCTGAGCTGGTACGGCGTCGCCTTCTTCGCGGCTGGTCTCGGCACAATCGCCGTCGAGGCACAAATCATCCGGCGACGGGCAGCGAGCGGCGCCATCCGTGTCCTTTCGGGCGTGATGTTTCTGGTCTTTTTAGTGAAAGTGGCGTGGCCGAGCCCGCCCGGTATCCTCCAATACGCCGGCCTCAGCTTCGCCGCCAGCGTCCACCCCTGGCTCGCGAGACGGCTGCGTCCGCTCGACCCCTTCTCCGTGCGAACGCGCTCGGCTCTCATCCTGGTGGCGCTCGCCGCGCTGCCGCTGATGGCGGCCGTGGCGCTCGTGGCCGACCAGGCGGAGCGGCTCGCGAGCCGGCAAGCGCTGGACCAGCAGCAGGCGCTGGCGGTGGCTCTGGCGGCGAACGCCGAAGACTACATCGAACTGCATCGCGCCGCTGTCTCCGGCCTGGCCTCCATCCCTGGCTTGCTCGACTTGACCACCGAGGCCCGGCATTCAGTATTGAAGAACTTCAGCGCCGGGTATCCGGATGTCGTGGCGTTCTCGATGAGCGACATCGACGGCAATCCATCTGGTCGAAGTGACGATCTCCAGGCCGCCGCGACCACCGGGTACCCCGTGTTCGAAGACGCCAGAAATCTGAACGCGCCGTCCCTCGACATTCGTATCTCCCCGCTGATCAAGCGTCCGATTATCGCCTTTGGCGCTCCGATCCGCGGTGCCAGTGGTCAGTTCATCGGACTCGTGAGCGCATCACTGGAATCAACCCGACTCGTCGAACAGATTGTTCAGGCCAGTGGCGGACAGGACATGCTGGCGTACCTCGTCGATGCCCGGGGTCGGGTGATCGCCCATCCCGATCCGGCGCTCGTGGCAGCGTTCGCCGATGTGTCCGCGACTCCGCCGGTGGCAGCGTTCCTGTCCGCCCAGAGTCCGAGCGGAGCGCAGGCGTACGCAAGCCGGACCGGTGAACAACTCGCGGGCTACGCGTCACTCCCCGAGCTCGGCTGGGGAGTGATCGTCGAGCGCTCCACCGCGGTCGCCCTCGCCCCGGTTCGCGCGGCGCATGAGCTCGCGTTCGACGTGTTACTGGCGTTCGTCGTGGTCGCCGTGTGTGTCGCCGTGGTCGCGACGCGCTGGCTCACGCGTCCGCTGGCCGTGCTGGCTGAGGCGGCGCAGCGACATGCGGTCGGCGACTACTCCGCCCCGCTGCCCGAGACTCGATTGACCGAGATTGCTCGGCTCGCGTCGGCGTTTCGTCGGATGCGCCAGGAAGTGCTCAACCGCACCCGAGAGCGGGACAAGGCGGGGGCGGAAGCGAGACGCATGGCAGGTGCACTGGAGCGCAATGTGGGGCGGCTCGAGGCGATCGTGACCGCGCAGGCCGCGATCGCGCACGCCCGTCTCGATCGCACCGAATTGATGGAGATGGTCACCGCGCAGGTCCAGGCGCTCACCGGTGCGACCGGGGCCGCGCTCCAGATCGCGATGGACGATGAGATGGTCTTCGCCGCCGCAAGTGGGTCCTCGGCACCGTTCATCGGCCTACGCTTCCCGCTCGATACGAGCCTGTCGGGCCTGTGTGTGCGCACCGGCCAGACGCTCCGCTGCGATGACGCTGAGCTGGATGCGCGCGTCAACGCCGAGGTGTGCCGCCAAGTCGGCATTCGGTCCACGATCATCGCGCCGCTATCGTTCGACGGCCGGGTCGCGGGCGTCCTGAGGTCGTGTCGTCCGAGCCCGCCGCATTCGACACGGGCGCCCTGGACACGGTACGCCTGATGGCCGGGCTGGTCGGCGCTGCCCTGACTCAAGCGCAGACCTTTGCGGATAGCCAGCACCAGGCGCTGCACGATGCCCTGACCAGGCTGCCCAACCGCGTGCTGCTCCTGGACCGGCTGCAGTACGCCCTGCAGGCCGCTCAGCGCACCGAGGGCGCGGTCAGCCTGCTCGTGCTCGACCTGGATGGCTTCAAAGCCGTGAACGACTCCTTCGGGCATCACGTTGGCGACCTGGTACTCCAGGAGGTGGCGCGCCGCCTGAGCGCCAGCCTGCGTGGCGCGGACACCGTGGGTCGACTGGGCGGTGACGAGTTCGCCATCGTCCTGCCGGAGTCTGACGCCGACGAAGCGGGTCAGGTGGCTACCCGGATCCTGGCCCGGTTGGTGCTGCCGATGCTGGTGGAAACGCGCACATTGCAAGTGGGCGGGAGTATCGGCATCGCGACCAGTCCTGGGCACGGCATCGAGCCCGACACGCTGATGCGGCACGCAGACGCGGCCATGTACGCGGCCAAGCGGGCGGGCTTGCATGGGGCCGAGTCGTCTGAGCAAGCCGCGTGAAGGTGAATCAGTGCGTCTCGCTGGCGTAGACGACGACGATGCGGCCATTACCGCCGCTGCCACCCACGGCGCTCCCGACACGCGAGTAGTCGCCGAGCAGATCCGACCGGACGTCCCTAGAAGACGATGACTCCGCGCGCGACCTCGCCGCGGCCAAGGCGGTCGAAGCCTTCGTTGATCTGGTCGAGCGTATACCGACGTGAGATCAACTCTTCGACCTTCAGTTTGCCTGCCATGGTGAGCTCGATGATGCGGGGGAAGTCGATGCGGGGGCGCGCCGAGCCGTACCAGGTGCCGATGATGCGGGTCTCTTTGTTGACGAGCATGAGCGGATCGAAGCTCGCCAGGGTGCCTTGCGGGGCCATGCCGACGATGCACGCCGTCCCGGCCACCCGGGTCATCTGGATGGCCTGTTCCACGGTCTTGCCGTTGCCAATGACTTCGAAGGCGTAGTCGACTCCGCCGCCCGTTAAGGCGCGAACCTGCTCGACGGGGTTGCCTTCGCCAGCGTTCACCGTATCGGTGGCGCCGAACTGGCGGGCGTACTCGAGTTTGTTCGGCAGCAGATCGACCGCGATGATCCGACCGGCATTCACCAGCGCCGCTCCCTGAATCACGTTCAAGCCGACGCCGCCGCAGCCGATGACGGCCACGGTGCTGCCCGGCTCGACTTTCGCGGCATTGACGACGGCGCCCACGCCGGTGGTCACCGCGCAGCCGATCAGCGCCAGCACCTCCATCGAGACGTCGTTGCGCACCGGAATCACTTGTTCGGCCGGCACGACGACTCGCTCGGCGAACGAGCCCATGCGACCCAGCACCTGCAGATCCTGGCCGTTGCGATGGACGCGCGCCGTGCCGTCGTGCATCTTGAAGCGCTCGCCGGTGCGGCCCTCGCACAGCACCGAGCGGCCCATCGCGCACAGCCGGCAGACGCCGCAGGCCGGGCGGAACGATAGGACCGCGTGGTCGCCGGCCTCCACGCCCGTGACGTTCGGTCCCACGACTTCGACGACGCCCGCGGCCTCGTGCCCGAGAATCATCGGCAGGTCGTATTTCCACTCACCCTTGATGACGTGGTAGTCGCTGTGGCAGACGCCGGTCGCACCAATCCGCAGCTGGACCTCGTTGGCGCGCGGAGGGTCGAGCGAGACGTCCTCGAGGCTCAGTGGCTGTCCATAGTCGTTCAGTACGGCGGCCTTCATGGTGCGGTCGAGCATACCTCTGCACGCTGGTGGTAGGCTCGAACGCATGCGCCCAGGCTTCGGACAGTTCAACACCGCGACCCCCGAGTTTTTGCAGTTCGCCGCGCAGTACGGCGGCAACGACGTCCTGCTCAATACGCCCCTACTGCCCGGAGCGCAGCGGTGGGAACTGTCTGACCTGGTCAAGCTGCGGCTGAGCGTCGAACAGCATGGGCTCAAATTGATGGCGCTGGAAAACGTGCCGACGCCGTTCTACGACCACATCATGCTGAACGGCCCGCGCCGCGACGAGCAGGTCGACAACATGATCGCGACCGTCCGCAACATCGCCCGGGCGGGCATTCCGATCTTTGGTTACAACTGGATGCCCTCGCACGTGTGGCGGACCCCGCCGGTACCCATTCGCGGCGGCGCGGTGGCCACCGCGTTCGACGACGGCATTGCGCAGCGCATGCCGCTGACGCACGGGCGGGTGTATTCGGAAGAAGAGATCTGGGCCAACCTCGAGCACTGGATCCGCATCATCACGCCGATTGCCGAGGCAGAGGGCATTCGGCTCGGGATCCATCCGTGCGATCCGCCGGTCCCCGTGCTCGGCGGCATACCCCAGATCTTGCGCAACTTCGCGGCCTACAAACGCCTGGTGGAGATCTACCCGAGCGATTGCAATGCGATCGAGTTTTGCCAGGGCACGATGGCCGAGATGCAGGACGACGTCGATATCTACGACAAGATCCGCTACTTCGGCTCGCGGAACAAGATTCTGTATGTGCACTTTCGCAACGTGTCTGGCACGGTGCCCGCGTTTCGCGAGGAGTTCATCAATACGGGCTACGTCGACATGTTCCAGGCGATGGAAATCTACTACGACGTCGGCTTCGAGAGCTTCTTCATCGACGACCACGTGCCGCAGACATTCCAGGACACCGCCTGGGGTCACCGCGGTCGCGCCTTCGCCAATGGCTACATCCAGGCGCTCATCGAAGCCGTAACCAAGCAGCGCGCCGCCGCCGGCATCGCGCCAGGGTCGATAGTGAACTGGAGCCCGCGCGAACGCGTAACCGCGTGAGCACCGCCGACCGGCTATTCGCCGACGCGAAGCGGCACCTCGCGGGCGGGGTGTCGGCGGCGGCGCGGATTCATCCTTCGCTGGGTCGGCCGTTCATGACGGCGCGTGGCGAAGGTGGGTGGGTCTACGACGTGGATGGCAAGGGCTACGTCGACCTCAATACGTCCAATGGCGCCTCGCTGCTCGGGCACGGCCACCCGGCGATCCGGCGCGCGGTCGAGCGCGCGCTCGAGATGGGCATCCTCGCCGCGCACGAGACGCCCTATCAGTCCGAGGTGGCCGCCAGGATCGCGGAGCTCGTGCCCTGCGCTGAGCTGGTGCGCTTCAGCGGCTCGGGCACCGAAACCACGTGGCACGCGATCCGCACCGCGCGGGCCTTTACCGGCAAACCCAAAATCGTGAAGTTCGAGGGGCACTTTCACGGCTACCACGACTATCTCGGCTACAGCGCCTGGCCACCTCTCGAGCTAGCGGGCCCCGTGGCTGCGCCGATCCCTTACCCCGAGAGCGGTGGCATACCGCCCGAGCTGCAGCAGTTCGTGATCGTGCTCCCCTGGAACGACGCCGACGCGCTCGACCGCACGTTGCGCACGCGCGGCGACGAGATCGCGGCCGTCATCATGGAGCCAATCAACTACAACTCGGGCACGATCCTGCCGGCGCACGGCTATCTGGAAGCAGCGCGCCAGGCGACAACGAACGCGGGCGTCCTGTTGATCTTCGACGAGATCCTCTCCGGCTTTCGTACCGGCGCGAGCTGCGCGCAGGGCTATCTGGGCGTGACGCCCGATCTGTGCACGCTCGGCAAGGCGCTCGGCGGCGGCACCGCGCTGAGTGCGTTCGCCGGTCGGCGCGAGGTGATGGACGCCGTGTCCCCGCGGGGGTCAGCGGTCCACAGTGGCACGTTCAACGCGCACCTGATACCGATTCTGGCGGCGGACGCGTTCCTGGACGAGGTCGCCAGGCCAGCCTTCTGGACCGACCTCAAACAGCTCGAGAGCTCGTTCTATCCGTCGCTGGCTGATATTTTCGAGCGCACCGGCCTGCCCGTCTGGGTCCAGGCGCTCGGGGCCCGGTTCAGCCTGCTGTTCGGTCTCGACGCCGAGCCGACGAACTACCGCCAGGCCGCCCGCTTCGACCGCGATCTGGCGCGCCAGTTCTACGCCGCCGCGCTGGACGCGGGCGTCTACTTCCACTACGCGTGGCACCATGGGTTTTCGTCGATGCACACGCCGGCCGATCTCGACCGGGCGCTCGAAGGTATCGAAACCGCCGCGCGACGGGTTGCGCGCACATGAAGGAGGTCGGCGTTGCCAGAACGTCCCATCCCGACGAAGGCTGAAGTCGAGTCCTACTTGCGGGACCGCCGCAACTGGGGTCGCTGGGGTACGGATGATCAGGTCGGTGCAGTCAATCTGATTACGGCCGAGAAACGCCTGCGGGCGGCGTCGCTGGTGCGGAGCGGCCGGGCTGTCTCACTCAGCCGCGAGTTTCCCAAAACTCCGGCGCTGAACAACCCGACCCCGGCGCAGCACTTCATGCGCTTGTTGGACCGCGGCACCGGCGGCGCGGCGATCGACTACTACGGCGTTTCGTACCACGGCCAGGCCAGCACTCACCTGGACTCGCTCTGCCACGTGTGGAACGCGGACGGCATGTGGAACGGGCACAACCCCGACGACGAGATCGGCTTTGAGGGCGCGCGGTGGGGGGCCGTGACCAACTGGTCGGACGGCATCATTACCCGGGGGGTGCTGCTCGACGTCCCGCGGTTTCGGGGCCAGCCGTTCGTGACCCAGGACCGGCCGATCCACGGCTGGGAGCTGGAGGACGTGGCCGCTGCGCAAGGCGTTGCACTCGAACCGGGTGACGCCCTGGTCGTGTACGCCGGGCGCGAGGCGTGGGACCGCGTCAATCCGATCTGGGGCTCGGGCCCGTCTCGACCCGGCCTGCACGCGTCGTGCCTGCCGTTTGTGCGCGACGCTGACGCGTCGCTGCTGGTCTGGGACATGATGGACCACGCGCCGAACGGCTACGATCTGCCGTGGTCCGTGCACGGGGTGATCTTCGCCTACGGCGTCGGCCTGGTCGACAACGCCCTGCTCGAGCCGCTGGCCAACGCCTGCGCCGCCGAGGGCCGCTACGAGTTCATGCTCATGGTCCTGCCGCTGGTGGTGGTCGGCGGGACGGGGTCGCCAGCAAACCCCGTGGCGCTGTTTTAGTTGTCACCCCGCGCGGGCACGCTCCTGCCCGCATCGCTGCGCTCGCTCCCTCCCGAGTGGGTTCTCAAAGACAGATGCGACAAAGCTGCCCGCATCGCGTCGCTCGCATTCCCTTCCGGGTGCATCCTCTATGAGAGAAGAGAGAAACCTGCGCTAGTAGCGAGCGAAGCGATGCGGAGAGCCGAAGCCCTCAGTACCGGTAGTGATCTGACTTGTACGGCCCTTCAACCGGCACGTTGACGTACGCGGCTTGCTCGGGCGACATCGTGGTGAGATGCGCGCCGAGGGCTTCGACGTGGACCCGGGCGATCTTTTCGTCCAGGTGCTTCGGCAGCACGTAGACCTTGTTCTCGTAGTTGGCGTGGCGGGTAAAGAGCTCGATCTGGGCCAGGACCTGGTTCGAGAACGAGTTCGACATCACAAAGCTCGGGTGCCCGGTGGCGTTGCCCAGGTTCAGCAGCCGGCCCTCGGACAGGACGATGACGATGTGGCCATCCGGGAAGATCCACTGATCGACCTGTGGCTTGATGTTGTCCTTGCGGATCCCGGGCACTCTGGCCAGGCCAGCCATGTCGATCTCGTTGTCGAAGTGGCCGATGTTGCCAACGATCGCCTGGTGCTTCATCCGCCCCATGTGCGCGGCCGTGATGATGTCGCGGTTGCCGGTGCAGGTCACGAACACGTCGGCGGTTTCGACGACGTCATCGACGGTCCGCACCTCATAGCCTTCCATCAGCGCCTGCAGGGCGCAGATCGGATCGATCTCGGTGACGATCACGCGCGCGCCCTGGCCCTTGAGCGCGGCCGCGCAGCCCTTGCCGACGTCACCGTAGCCGCAGATCAGCGCGACCTTGCCGGCCATCATCACGTCGGTGGCCCGGTTGATACCGTCCAGCAGCGAGTGGCGGCAGCCATAGAGGTTGTCGAACTTGGACTTGGTCACCGCGTCGTTGACGTTGATCGCCGGGAAGGTGAGCTTGCCTTTGTTCTGCAGATCGTAGAGGCGGTGGACGCCCGTAGTGGTTTCCTCGGAGACGCCCAGGATGTCCTGGGCAGCGCGGGTCCAGCGCTTTGCATCGTCGGCGAGCGAGCGCCGCAGCAGGCCCAGAAAGACCACGAACTCCTCGGAGTCGCTCGGCGTGGTTTCAGGTACGCGGCCGGCGGCCTCGTACTCGGCCCCCCGCAGGACCAGCATGGTCGCGTCGCCGCCGTCGTCCAGGATCATGGTCGGGCCGTGGTGGTCAGGCCAGGTCAGGGCTTGCTGGGTGCACCACCAGTAGTCTTCGAGCGATTCGCCCTTCCAGGCAAAGACGGGGACGCCGGCCACGGCAATGGCCGCGGCGGCGTGGTCCTGCGTCGAGAAGATGTTGCACGACGCCCAGCGGACCTCGGCGCCGAGCGCGACCAGGGTCTCGATCAGCACGGCGGTCTGGATGGTCATGTGCAGCGAGCCCGAGATGCGGGCGCCGGCGAGTGGCTGCGAGGGGCCAAACTCGGCGCGCAGGGCCATGAGGCCCGGCATCTCGTGCTCGGCGAGCGTGATCTCTTTGCGGCCGAAGTCGGCCAGAGACAGGTCGGCGACTTTGTAGTCGGTGCGGGTCGGAACGGGGGAGGACGGCGTGGCGATGCTCATTTATCGGGTCTCCTTATGCGGCCGCGGACGCAAGCAGCTTGCGGCATTTATCGTGCTCAAAGCGCAGCCAATCTGAACTTGACACCGTTTCGGGTTTGTGGGGCTTGGCTTCGAGCCAGCTAGAGACGGCCTCCGCGAGTTCGGGATCGTCGCGCAGGCGTTTGGCGAAGGCGACGTCGGACAGCCCGAGGTGGTGCTGGCCGAGGAGCTCGCGAAGGGTGCGCAGGCGCTGGAGCTCGGCGGCGCCGAAGACGCGGTAGCCGCCGCTGGTGCGCGGGGTGGCGAGCAGGCCAACGTGTTCGAGGTAGCGCAGCATGCGCGGCGACCAGCTCGTGGCCGCGGCGGCCTCATGAATGGTGAGCTCCTGCATCGGTACGCGCCAACCTTAGCATAAACGTGTCAAGGTTGCCAGGGGCACCGCTTCGCTGCGCTCGCTCGGCTGTTGGGCAGGCATTGCTGCGCTCGCGCCGTTGCCGGTGGCCCGCATCGCTGCGCTCGCTTCCTTGCGACGCTTCCACTCCGTGATGTTGAAAGTTCGCTACGCAGCGAGCGCAGCGATGCGGGCAGCAGTGGCGGTCGCAAGGAAGTGAGGCCTGCGGTCGTGGTAGGCGTACCATTCGGCTTACGATGCTGAGCCAAGCTGAAAACGAGTATTTGTGCCGCGTTGGGCCCGGCACGGCCATGGGCAATCTCATGCGCCAGTACTGGCTCCCCGCGATTCGTTCAGACGAGTTGCGCGAGGCCGATGGCGCGCCGCTGCGGGTGCGGCTGCTTGGCGAGGATCTGATCGGGTTTCGCACGACGAGCGGCCAGATCGGCCTCGTCAAGCACA
>DATGER010000111.1:0-2099 GCA_035309865.1 Chloroflexota bacterium | reverse complement strand
TGCCTCAAACAGGCCACGCTGCGCCGACCGCTCACCGAGCATGCTCCGTACGCTCCCTTTCGATCTGACCTGCTCTGCCTAACCTACCTCAGGACCCATGCTCGCCGGAAGACCCCTACCCCTTTCCGGCCGCGCTCCTAGGCGCCTTTCTTTTCCTTTTCGCCTTCGGTGGCCAACTCCTGCGTTCACGAGTGTTTGCGGCGCTGGCGGAGCCCGTGCCCGCGTTCCGTGGATTTACGGGTTCAGGTTGGTGGATCGCGGCGCTGATCACCACCGCGCTAGGTCCACTGCTGTATCTGTGGGTGTGGCAGAGCGTCGGCCTCGGCGGAGGCTTCGTCGCGCCGAATGCGCTGTGGCCTCAAAACTTCACCAACATCTACATGGTCTGGGCCGTGATTGTCGGCTTGATCGCGCTGGCCCTGATTTTGCTCAACCACCGCTTCTTTACGGCGAGGCTCGGCGGGACCGCGGTCAGCTACGGGGTAGCGTGGGAAGAGCGCGGCGTGATCTGGAACCGGATCTGGCACTCGCTGGTGCTGGCGCTGGCGACCATCACGCCGCTCTATTTGATGCTGCTGGTGATCAATACCATCTGGATGGTGGACTTCCGCGCCTGGGTCGTCGCCCTCATGCCGATGTCGCCGCTGCGCCTGCAGGCGTTCCTGGGCTACCTCATTCCGTTTGCGATCTTCTTCATTCCCGAGAGCATCATCTTTGCGGGTTTTATTCGTCCTCGTGGCGGCAAAGTAAGTCTTGCGCGCGAGATGGTCATCAGCTCGGTCGTGCTCACACTCGGCGCGTTGGTGTGGACCCTGGTTGCGTACATCCCGTTGCTGGCCGGCCAAGCGATGATTTTCGGTTCCGACTTCGCGACCGCCGCGGCTGCCGGGCTGGGCGCCATCTACTACATCCCGCTGCTGGTGGTCTGGCCACTCGTCGCGTGTTTGTACACCTACTATTTCCGTAAAACGGGCCACATCTACACCGGCGCATTTCTGACGACCCTCTTCGTGGTCTGGATGCTCGCCGCGTTCGGTGATTTCGCCGTCACACCGTGAACGGAGCCGCCTGCTGGCCCATCCGACCGGCTTGCCCGATGCATACACTGATGCGGACGCGTGGATGCCCGCTCTGCTTTTGGCTCGAGCTTGCCGGTCGGGAGAGCGGCTTCGGCGGTGTGCACCGAGGATTGCGGTTCCGGCGGACCAAGGTCCACAACGAGTTCTTCCACCAGGGTAAGACCACCGGCGCAGCGATGGGCCGCAGGTGGAGCGGCTCCGCGCTGCCCGGTTTTCCGTCAGGTGCACGTGATCCGACTCAGCGTTCGAGAGCTCGCACACAGAGGCCGCGTAGAGCCGGCGCCGCCTCGTGGCACACCCCGGCCACACGCCTCGCCGCCTCAGCACGCTCATCAGCGTTGGCAACGAGCGGGCGCTCATCTGGGGCGACGTAGCGATTCATCCGGCGCAAGTGACCGGGCCGGAGCTGAATGCCATGTTTGACATGGACGACTGGCCGCGGCGCCCGCGACCGACCGAGTCGACCCGCGGCGCGTTCGAGCCGGATGCTGCTTGTCCAACGTGTAGCGTGCCGTACCATTGCGAAGTTGATCCTGCCGCGGGCTGTGGTTTGGCACGGAGCTAGTCCTGTGGCTGGAAAGTCGGATTGACCGTGCCCGCCGCCAAGACCAACAAGGAGTGAAGCCAGTGGCCAGCTACACCGAGGGCAACCTGCCGATCGCAGGCATCGACGTCCACTACTACCGGATGGGCGCCCGCGGGCGTCCGCCGGTCGTCTTCCTGCATGGCTTCAGTGACGGCGGTCTGACGTGGCTACGCCTCGCCCGCGGCCTGGGGCCGGACTACGACCTGGTGATGCTCGACGCGGCCGGCCACGGCAAGTCGGGCGGCGTGGCGCACGGCTTCCGCGAGCGCGCCGCCTCCGACGTCCTGGCCGCGGTCGACCAGCTTGAGCTGGAGCGGCCGGCGCTGGTCGGTCACTCGATGGGCGCCGGCACCGCCGCGGACGTCGCCGTCCAGGCATCCGCCCGGCTGCGCTGCGTCGCCCTGGAGGACCCTGGCTGGTGGGACGGCGATTCA
>DATGER010000110.1:0-7291 GCA_035309865.1 Chloroflexota bacterium | reverse complement strand
TGGCCGCCGGTGACCGCCTCGGCCGCGTCGTTGAAGTCCTGCAGGACGAAGTCGTCGCCGACTCGCAACCACGAATAGGTCGGCAGCGGAAACCCCTTGTACTGTTTGCGGAAGCGTTCCTCGTTGGCCCGCAGCGCCTCTGCAGCCAGCGTGCGCTCGGTGATGTCCAGGCACGTGCCGGTGACGCGGAGCAGCGTGCCGTCCGCCGCGTAGAGCCCACGGCCATTTGATTCGAGCCAGTGGATGCTGCCGTCCGGCCAGAGCACTCGATAGGTGGTCACTGAATCGCGGCCCTCAACGAGCGCGGTGCCTTCTTCGGACTCAAACGCGGGCCAATCGTCGGGATGGATGGCGGCACGGAACATCGCAAACGAGCCGTCGAACGTACCTGGCGCCAGCCCCGAGAGGATCTCCGTCTCGACCGACCAGGCGTGCGTGCCGTTGATCACGTCCCAGGCCCAGGTGCCCATCCCGGCTGCCTGTAGCGCCAGGCGGTTGCGCTCCTCGCTGGCGCGCAGGTCGGCCTCGGCTTGCTTTCGCGCGATGAACTCTTCTTCAGCCGTCAGACGCGCCCCGCGCTCGCGGATGCGGTCCTGCAATGCTTCCTCCAACGTGGGTCGCGCGGCAATCTGCAGCCATGCCGGACCGACCTGCGCGACCCAGGTCTCCAGTTCGGCGGCCTCGACCGGCCGACTGAGAAAGTACCCCTGGGCCATATCGCAGCCGAGGCCCGCCAGCACATCCCACGTGGCCCGGTCCTCAACCCCTTCGGCGACCACACTCAGCTTTAGCGCATCGGCCAGGTCGATGATGGCCCGCACAATCGCACGCGCACTTGCGTCGGTCGACATCGCCTGCACGAAGGATCGGTCGATTTTCAGTTCGTCGACCGACAGGTTCTGCAGCGACGCTAACGACGAGTAGCCAGTGCCGAAGTCGTCGATCGACATCCGCACGCCGAGCGCTCGCAACTGCGCGAGATTGTCGTTGGCGCGGACCGGATCGGCCATCAGGCTGCTCTCGGTGATTTCCAGAACCAGTCCCGAGGGCGCAGCACCCCATCGGGTGAGCAGCTCCGCGACCATTTCGGGCAACTGCGGGTCGTGCAGCGTACGCCTGGACAGGTTGACGGCCACGGGAATGTCCAGCCCCATCGCCGACCAGGCCTGGTGTTGGCGGAGGGCCGCCTCGAGCACCCAGCGAGTGAGCACGTAGATCAGCCCCGTCTGCTCGGCCAGCGGAATGAACTGGTCCGGTGGCAGGAACCCGCGTTGCGGGTGCTGCCAGCGCACCAGGGCTTCCACGCCGGCGAGGTTGCCCGTCCGCAAGTCGAGCTTGGGTTGGAAATGCAGGAGCAGTTCGTCGCGGTCAATTGCCCGACGCAATTCGCCGCCCAACGCGAGTCGCTCGGCGCTGTAATGATCCTGCTCCGCGGTGTACACAACGATGCTGGCCTCGCCCTGCTTAGCCATGGACATGGCGACGTCAGCCTCACGGAGGAGCGCGGCTGCATCGCTGCCGTGGGCCGGATAGCCGGCGATGCCGATGCGTGCGCCGATCTCGAATGACTGGGTGTCGAACTCGAACGACGCCTCGAATCTGCAGAGCAGTTGCTGCGCGACCGCAACCGCATCCACGGTATTGGTGCCGGGCAGCACGACGCCAAATTCGTCGCCGCCCAGACGGGCCACGATGTCCGAGGCGCGCAGCACGCCGCGGAGGCGGGGCCCGATTTGCTGCAACAGCAGGTCGCCAGAGCGATGCCCGAACGTATTGTTGATCTCCTTGAAGCGGTCGAGATCGACCAGCAGCAGCGTGACCGGCGCACTCGCGCGTCCAGCAGCGACGATCGCCTGCGACAAACGGTCCAGCAGCAGGGTGCGATTGGGCAGGCCCGTGAGGTCGTCGTGCAGCGCCTGGTGCTGTCGAGCCTGCTCGGTCTGCATGCGTTCGGTCAGGTCGCGCGCGACCACGATGAGCCGGCGCCGTCCATCCACGCGCGTTTCGCTCGTGGCCAGCTCAAGCGGAATGCTGGCGCCATCCCGCCGACGGCCCTCGCACGCATAGCCCAGACTTGCCACCGGCTGGCCCGACGAGACGGCCGCCAACCATTCCGTCACCGACGCATGGCGCGCCGCCTCCGGCAGGAGGCGCCCGATGCGCTCCCCGACCACCTCGGCTGCCGCGTAGCCAAACAGCCGTTCGGCCGCGGCGTTGCACGAGTCGATGTTTCCACCCTCGTCGAAGGTCACGATGGCATCCGCCACGCCATCCATGACTGCTCGGATCGCCACCTCGCTCTCGGTAGCGCGCCGGATCGACGCCTGCATGCGGTCGGCCATGTGGTCAAAGGCGCGTCCGAGCTCGCCCGCCTCGTCCTGACGATCGAGCCCCGCACGGCGATCGAGGTCGCCCCCAGCCATGGCCTCCGCCGTCCTCCGCAGGCGCTGCAGCGGACGAACGATCCGTATGGCCAGCGCCACCCCCAGCGCCACGGCCAGCAGAACTGACGCCGCGACCAACCGCTGGACCTCGCGCGCCAACTCGTCAAGCGGCGCGAACGCGTCCGTTGACGGCTGTTCGATCATGATCCCCCAGGGCAGGCCCGGAACCGGCCCAAAGGCCGCCAGGACAAGCTGACCGCTGCTCGTCGAACTCTCCAGCACGCCCCGCTCACCAGCTTGCAAGCGCAGCTCGGCGCCGTTTTGGCCCACTGCGGGCGTCAGAATGCGCGTCGGATCGACATTGGCCAGAATTACTCCGTGCGCCAGGTCGGTGAGGCTGGCGCGCGCGTTCTTGCCAGTACCGATCGCGGTGATCGCGTTGGACAGTGCGTCCAATTGGATGCTCGCGATCAGCACCGCCCGAGTCGTGCCCGCTGCATCGCGGATAGGCACGCCATAGGGCGCGCGCGCCTTGTGGGTGACCGGCGAGACACCGGGCGTACCAAGAAACGGCTGGCCCGTGGTCATCGGTCCCGCGAACCAGTCCTGGTCCGCCCGATTCTGGCCGAGTGAGCTTTTGTTCGAGAAGCCGGTCACGCGCGTGACGCCGTTCAGGTCGCAGATAAACACGGTGATGTTCGGGCGCTCGACGATCCAACGCTCGAGGTCCACATTGAGCGTGCTGAAGTCGCCGGCCTGGATGGCGGCCTGCACCGCGGGGCGGCTGGCCAACTCACGTGTCGCTGACTCGGCTTCGTCCATGAAGTCCGCGGTCAGGGTGGCCGCCAGGTCGGCCGTGGTGAGGCTGTTGCTCAGAATGTCGTCCCGCACGACCGATCGGGCGCGGTCGGTCACCACCACGCCGACCACGCCGCCGCCCAGCAGTGCCATGAGCACGGCCACGCCAATGACCTGTAAAGCCAGGCTGCGCTGAAGAACCGCGTGTCGCAGCTTCCAGACTGCCACGCTCAAACCGGGCGTTCCATCCGATGACACAATCGGCCATCTGGCGGACGCTCGTTAGCCCGGGAGTAACAAGTTGGCACCGCGAAAGTTGTGCGTCCTGCACAGGCGCGCGCGGTCGCCGGCCGAGACTACAATCGCATGTCCTATGGCGAGGGGGCTCGAAGCCACGCACGAGATCGGGCGCGGTCCCGGTAAGGCGGCGCTCAGGCTCGAGGACGTCTCGATGACCTTCGGGACGTCCGATGCCGGGCACGAGGTTCGCGCGCTGCAGAACGTCACCCTGGAGATTCGCTCGGGCGCGTTCGTCTCGCTCATCGGTCCGTCGGGTTGCGGCAAGAGCACGCTGCTGCGGCTGCTTGGCGACCTGCTCGTCCCCAGCACGGGCACCATTCGTGTCAACGGCAGATCGCCTCGCGCAGCCCGCCTGGCGCGCGAGTACGGCATCGTGTTTCAGCAGCCGGTGCTCTACGAGTGGCGGACGGTCACCCGCAACGTTCAACTCCCGCTGGAAGTCATGCGCGTCCCCGCCGATGAGCGCCGACAGCGCGCCGCGGCACTGCTCGAGCTGGTCGGACTGACCGAATTCGCCGAGCGCTACCCGTGGGAGCTCTCGGGTGGTATGCAGCAGCGGGTGAGCATCGCCCGCGCGCTGTCGTTCAAGCCATCGGTCCTCCTGATGGACGAGCCGTTCGGGGCCCTGGATGAGATGACGCGCGAGCGCCTCAACCACGAGCTCCTGAACATCTGGTCGGAAACCAACACGACCATCGTGTTCGTCACGCACAGCGTGGCGGAGGCCGTCTTTCTGTCGGACCAGATCGTCGTCATGTCGCCGCGACCCGGTCGCATTGACCGGGTGATCGACGTGGACCTGTCGCGTCCGCGGGAAGCGGCGACGCGTGAAGTCCCGCATTTCTTCGAGCTGGTCGCGGAAGTCCGCCACCACATCCGGGAAGTGGACACCGCATGACCGCGCGTCGGCTGCGCCTGCCGGACCCACTGCCGGTGCTGATCGTCGCCGGCGCCATCCTCGTCGCCTGGCAGCTGGCCGCGACGCTCTACTTCAACGCGAGCGTGTCACCCGAGTTCCGCGACGGCGCGATCAGCGGTGCCGATCCAAAAGTCCCACCTGAGATGCGCGTCGTCATGATGAAGCTGCCGTTGCCCAACCTGGTGCTCGCGGCGTTGGTGAATCCAGACAATGCCGCGCAGCTCTGGCTCGCTGGCCTCATCACCTTGCGGAGCGCGGTCGTTGGCTTCGCCGTCGGCGGGCTCATCGGTTTCGGTCTGGCGGTGCTGATGGCTCAAACGCCGCTGCTCGAACGGAGCTTGCTGCCGTACGCCATCATCTCGCAGATGGTGCCGGTGATTGCGCTGGGACCGATCGTGTACTCCATCTTCAAAGACGAAAACGTCGCGCGGATTTTGATCGCGGCGTACGTGACGTTCTTTCCGGTGACGGTCAGCACGTTGAAGGGCCTGCGCAGCGTTGATCCGAACGCGCTGGCGCTCATGACCAGCCTGGCTGCCAGCCGCCGCCAGATCTATCTGCTGCTGCGTCTGCCCACCGCGCTCCCGTACATCTTCCAGGCGCTCAAAATCGCCGCGACAGCCAGTGTGATCGGGGCGATCGTGGTCGAGCTCATGGGTGCGCAACAAGGCATCGGAGTGACGATCTTGCGGACCCAGTACTACGGACCGGCCAACGCTGCCAAGTTGTGGGGTGCGATCGTGGTCGCCTCAATTCTGGGTCTCGTGTTTTTCAGAGTGGTCGCCGTCGCGGAGCGCTTCGCGACGCGCTGGCAGCCGGAGTTCCGCGCATGACGCGCCAGTGGGGGCCGCCCCTGGCGGTCCTGGTCGCGGTGCTCGGCCTGTGGCAGGGCGGCGCGTTCCACGCGCTGTTTCGACTGCGCGACTTTCAGTTGCCGTATCCAGTCCAGATCATCCAGGCGATCGTGGATCGCTCGGATGTGTTGTGGCGCGATGCGATCGTGTACACCGGCCCCGAAGCGGCCGCCGGACTGATCCTGGGCGGATTGCTCGGCTTCGGCTGCGCCGTGCTGTTTGCGAGTATTCCGTTCCTGCAGCGTGGCGCGCTCCCGATCGCCGCGTCGTTCAACTCCATCCCGATCATCGCCGTGTCGCCGATTGCCGTGTTGTGGCTTGGCTTCGGCCAACCGTCGAAAATTGCCGTTGTCGCGCTGATGGTGTTTGCGCCGATGGTCGTCAACGCCTTCAAGGGCCTGTACTCGATCGAGCCACAGTCACTGGAGCTAATGACGAGTCTGGCAGCGAGCCCGCGCGACGTCTTCTGGAAGCTGCGGTTCCCGCACGCCCTGCCATATGTCTTCACGGCCCTCAAAGTAGGCACGACCCTGGCGATGATTGGCGCGCTGGTCGCCGAGTTCTTCAACGCCCAGCGCGGATTGGGGGTGACGCTGTCGACTAATATCCAGGTCGCCAAAATGCCGATTGCCTGGGCGGCGATCGTCGTCGCGGCTGTTGTGGGGCTGGCACTTTTCGGAGGGGTCAGTCTGCTGGAGCGGGCCGTCATCCCCTGGCACGTTTCGGTACGCGCACGGGGCGGGGAGTAACGAAAGGAGATCATGGTGCGATTTCGATTCGATCTGGCGCTCCGGCTCGCGGCCGCCCTCACCCTGTCGGCCCTCGTCTTCGGTTCGACAGCCACGGCCCAAACGGCGGACAAAATCAGGCTGCAGATCAAGTGGGTGCCGCAAGCCCAGTTCGCCGGGTACTTCGTGGCCCAGGACAAAGGCTTTTATGCCGACGAGAACCTGGACGTCACGATCGTGCCCGGCGGCCCGGACATCATCCCCGAGCAGCAGGTGACCAACGGCCAGGCCGACTTCGGTGTGGACTGGGTTGCCAGCTTCCTGGCGTTCCGCGACAAGGGCTTGCCCATCGTCGACGTTGCGCAGATCTATCAGTCGAGCGGCCTGATGTTGATCTCGAAAAAGTCCGCCAACATCAAGTCCCCCCAGGATCTGCTGGGCCGAAATGTCGGCGTCTGGTACGGCGGCAACGAGTTCGAGTTCCTGGCGCTGATGGACAAGCTCCACTACGACCCGGACAAGGACCTCAATGTCATCAAGCAGGGCTTCACCATGGACCCGTTCCTGGCTGGCCAGATGGAGGCTGCCAGCGCGATGACGTACAACGAATATCAGATCGTCCTGGAGTCCGGTGTAAATCCGGATGACCTGAACGTGATTCGCTACAACGACCAGGGCGTGGGCATGCTGGAGGACAACCTGTTCGCCACCGAGGACATGGTCAGCAACAAGCCGGACCTCGTGCAGCGCTTCGTACGGGCATCGCTGAAGGGCTGGCAATCGGCCATCGACGATCAGGCCGGCGCCGTGGCAACGGTGATGAAGTATGTAGAGCCGGGCTCGACCACCGCCGACCACCAGACGCGGATGATGGCTGAAGTTGCGAAGCTCGTGATGCCGCCAGGAACGACTGCCGATCAAATCGGAGTGATGGACGCCGGCCGCTTCCAGACCACCGCCGACATCGCCTACAAGTTCCACGTGATCAACACGCCGGCCGATCCAGCGAAGTCCTACACGAACGCGTTCGTGGGTGGGAGCTGAACCCGGGAAAACTCCCTCTCCCTCTGGGCTGCCCACTAAGCCGCTCCCTCTGGGACAGGCCGCGCGAAGCGCGGGTAGGGCTCGCCTGAGCCCACCACATGGCCTGTCAAGCGTAGCCCTCACCCCTGCCCTCTCCCAGAGGGAGAGGGAGCCGCTTCCCCCTACTCCGTCCTCTCCCAGACGGAGAGGGAGTGCGCCAGCATTAAAGCCTCTCCCTCTGGGAGAGGCCGCGCGAAGCGCGGGTGAGGGCTCGTGTGACCACGA
>DATGER010000109.1:0-69379 GCA_035309865.1 Chloroflexota bacterium | reverse complement strand
ACCGGGCCAACTGCTGCGCATCGTCGAGCTCAGACGGCGCCAGGCTGGCCGAAACCGCGGTCGCCGCCAGCGCCGCGTCGCCCAGCTCCTGCTGCGCGACGACCGCCACCAGTGTCGAGTCGACGCCCGCCGAGAACGCCGTAATCGCGGACTCATACCCGCGGACGATCTCTCGCAAGCGGTCCAGGGGCGGCGTCTCCACGAACGGGAGTCTACGGCAATGGCATTCCGCAGAGCACCCCGACCGAAGCACGATTGCCTGGTCAAGCCCACCTTCTTGACAGAATCCGCCAGGAAGCTCAGGTGGAGACGCTATCCTAGGTCGTCGAGGTGGAAACGCGCGAAGTTCTCGAACACGTGGAACAGGCCGAGGAGGCCGCCGAGCACCGCGAAAAGTACGGTCGAAACGCGGCTGTCGTAGTCTCGGTACTCGCGGCGCTGCTGGCCATCGCCAGCCTGGCGGGCAGCCGGGCCTCGACCGAGGCCATTCTGGCGCAAGCCAAAGCAACCGACACCTGGAACGAGTATCAGGCCAATTCGTTGAAGCGTCACGTCAACCTGGACGATGCGGCGCAGATCAGGATTGTGGCTAGCGGCACCTCCGCCGAAGCCGCGGCGAATGCGCAGGCAGATAGACTCGAACAGGCCGTCGCCGAGAAGTACCAGCCCGCGCAGGATGACCTGATGCCGCGTGCGCTGGACCTCGAGCACGAACGGGATCTCGCCGAGTCGCGCCACCGCGGCTTTCAGACGGCTGAGGCGGCGTTTCAACTCGGCATCGTGCTCAGCTCGATTTCGATCGTCGCCCGCGCGCGCTGGCTGCTGCTCGTGGGCGGCGCCCTGGGCGTGCTCGGGCTCGTGCTCGGCCTCAACTCGTTCTTGCTGCTCCTGCCGCCGTTCTAGGTGTCACACGCCCTGGATTGGCTCTTCAGCCTCGCCGACCAGGAGCGCGGCGTCGGGTGGAACCCGCGCGCCAGCCCTGAGGAGCAGTGGAAGCTGGGCCGTACCCGCGCGTTGCTGGACATCGCGGGGGCGCCAGACCGGCAGTTGCGGATCGCGCTGGTCGCCGGCACGAAGGGCAAGGGATCGACGTGTGCCATGCTGGCCAGCATCCTCGGCGCGGCGGGCAAGCGCTGCGGTCTGTACACCAAGCCGCACCTGCAAAGCTACCGCGAGCGCATCCGCGTCGATGGCCAGGCGATCGCGGCGTGCGCGTTCGACGACGCTGTGAGCCGCATGCGCGGCCACGTCGGCACGCTCATGCGCGACTACCCCGCGGCTGGTGAGCCGACGACCTTCGAGGTGACGACGGCGCTCGCGCTCGTGGAATTCGCGCGGCAAGGCTGCGAGATGGCCGTGGTCGAGGTCGGCCTGGGGGGTCGGCTGGATGCGACGAATGCCGTCGCCCCGTACGCGAGCGTGATCACTTCGATCAGCTACGACCACACGGCGATCCTGGGCCGCACGCTCGGGGCCATCGCTGGCGAAAAGGCGGGCATCCTGCGCCCGGGCCGACCGGCGCTGCTGGCCAGCCAGCGGCCGGCGGCGATGCGCGCACTCCAGCGGGCGTGTCGCGAGGTCGGCGCAGAGTGCCGCGTCGTGGCCGGGTTCGAACCCGCGCGCGAGCTCGCCCTGGCGGGCGGGCATCAACAGCAGAACGCGGCGCTCGCTGTCGGCACCGCGCGGCTCATGCTCGGTGGCGAGTTAGCCGACGAGATCATCGACCGTGGACTGGGCCGCCTGCGCTGGCCAGGTCGCTTCGAAGTTGTTCCGGGAGATCTCCCGTTCGTCCTGGACGGCGCGCACAACGGCGCCTCCGCCGAAGCGCTGGCCGTCGCGCTGGCTACGTACGCCGCCGGCCGGCCGATCACCCTCGTCGTCGGCATCAACCGTGACAAAGACGCCCGCGCCGTCCTGCGCCCGCTGCTGCCCAGTGCGCACCGCGTCTGGGCCACCCAGGCCCGCCACAACCCCCGCGCGCTACCAGCGAACGAGCTCGCCCGCCTGGCTGCCCGCTGCTTCGTGGCTCCCTTCCGGGTTCCTGAAGAAACAAGGTCAGAAGCTTCAAGCACCGCTCGGGAGCTGCCCGATCCATCTGGATCTCCCCAGGGGAACTACGGAACGTCCGATTCGGACCGCAGCGTCCTGCATGGCTCAGATTTCGTGCGCGTGGAAGCTGATCTCCAGCGCGCTCTCGCCGCGGCGCGGGCGGCGGCTTCGCGGAACGGCGGCATCGTGGTAGTGACCGGTTCGCTGCTGCTCGTCGGCCAGGCGCGCGCCGCGCTGGGGCTGGCGGTGCCGGAGCATCTGTGGTAACCCACGGGGCACCGTGCGCGTGAAGAAGATGCGGCTCACCATGCCGAGGCTCCGACAGCGCCTGCGCCTCAATCTGGGGCTTGGCTGCGCCCTGCTCGTCCTGGTCCCGGCGGTCCTCGCCGCGGAGTTGGTCGTGCGCGCCTACGAACACCGCGCGATCGACGACGTCCGCGTCCGAGCCAGCGCCGGCCTCGACTCACTCGCGGGTCTGTTCGACCAGGAACGCATCCGCACCCTGGATAATGCCGAGGTCGCCGCCGACCGGCTGGGCCCCGCGGTCGCGGCCGATACGCCGGCCGACGATCTGGTCAAAGCCGCCGCGGACACGCGCGCGAACTTCCTGCGAAGTACGAGCCTGGTCGCGCTCGTCGACGGCGGCGGGCATACCCTGGCCAGCGATCCGGCCAGCAACCTGCCGTTCGGCACCCAGGGCGATGTCAAAACCGCGCTGCAGGGCAAGCTGTCCGCCGGCTGGCAGGAGCGCGGCTTGCTGACGATCGAGGCGACCGCACCCCTGCGGGTCGGGCGGCCCGAACCTGGCGCAGTTGTCGTGGCGGTCAACGTCGACGATTTCTTTCTGTCGACCGGCTTGAAGTTGACCGGCCTCGAAATGGGCGTGGTGACGACGCAGCCGAACCAGCCCGGGCGCGTCGTCGCCGCCTCACGCGGACTGCGGCGCTCGATCGTCGTGACCGGCGATTCGACCGCCGATGCCGATCTGCTCGGCAAGCCCGGCGATTCGTTCAAGCGGGCCGTCGTCGGCGCCGACAGCTACTTCCTGGCCGCGCGTGGGATCATGGCCGGCAATCGCCTGATCGGCACGATGCTCGTCGGCGCACCCGTCCAGCCGGTTGATGAGGCGGTGGCCCAGGTGCGCCTGCTGGCCCTGGCCGCGGCCGGCCTGGGCGCGCTCGGCGCGGGGCTCGCGGGCGGATGGGTCGGCCGCCAGATGGCCCGACGGGTGCGTTCACTCACTGGCGACATGGCCCGCCTCGAGCAGGCCCAGGATCGCGCCGAACACCTGCAAGCGGTCCTGGCCAGCCTGAGTGAAGGCGTTATCGTGGCGAATGCCGAGCGGCGGGTGGTCCTCGTCAACCCGGCGGCGCGGGGGCTGCTGAGCTTGCCGGCCCGAGGCGAAGAGCAAGCCCTTGGACTGTTCACCGAGGAGCTCTTACCGGCAAGCGAGCGCGTGATTCGGTCGTACTCGGCCCCGGTCCGCGACGAGGCGGGCCAGGTCGTCGGGACGGTCACCGTGTTGCGGGATGCAACCCGCGACCAGGAGCTCGATCGACTCAAGTCCGAATTCCTGACCGTGGTGTCACATGAGCTCCAGACGCCGCTCACGGCGATCAAAGGCGCACTCGAGCTGGTACTGGACGACGATACCGGGCAACTCTCGCGGGTGCAGCGCCGTTTTCTCGAAACGATCGACCGGAACACCACCCGTCTCGTCGGGCTGGTCGGCGACCTGCTCGACCTCAGCCGGCTGGAGGCGGGACGCGTCGAGTTGGAGCCGCAGCCGCTGGATACGCCCAGCCTGGTGCGCGGCGCGCTGGCCGCGGTGAGCAACCTGTTCGAGGCGCGCGGCACGGATTTGCGCCTGGATGTGCCCGAGTCGGTGCCGCCCATCCTGGGCGATCGGCGGCGGGTGGAACAGATCCTGACCAATCTGCTCGCCAACGCCGCCAAGTACACGCCGGCCGGCGGCATCGTCGAGGTCGCCGCCTCCAGCGTCAACGGGCATGTGTCGCTGTCGGTGACCGACACGGGGCCCGGTGTGCCCGAGGCCGAACGCGATATCGTCTTCGACAAGTTCTATCGCGGCCGCCATGCGCAACAACAGGGCGAAGCTGGCAGTGGTCTCGGCCTGGCGATTGTGAGATCGCTGGTCGACTTGCACGGCGGATCGGTGCGCATCGAAGATGGCATGCCACGCGGGGCGCGCTTCGTGGTCGAGCTACCCCGCGCGGTCGAAGAAGAGTGATGCCCGCATGAACATCCTGGTCGTCGACGACGACGTCGACATCGCCGACATCATCGGTTATTCGTTACGCAAGGACGGCCATCGGCCGATCCTGGCCCATAGCGGCGAGGAGGCGCTGGCACTTGCCGAGCGCTCGATGCCGGACCTGGTCGTCCTCGACGTCATGCTGCCCGGGCTGAGCGGCTTCGACGTCTGCCGCAAACTGCGCGAGCGCGGCCCGGTGCCGGTCATCCTGCTCACCGCGCGCGGCGAGGAGGCTGACCGCGTCTGGGGGCTGGACCTCGGCGCGGACGACTACATGACCAAGCCCTTCAGCCACCGTGAGCTGCTGGCGCGCATCCGCGCGGTCTCGCGCCGCGCTGCCGCCGCGCAAACTCCAGATCAGGGCAGTGTGCAGGTTGGTGAGCTGCGCATCGACTTCGGCCGACGCGAGGTCAGCGTCGGGCTGCGGCCGGTCGAGCTCACGCCCAAGGAGTACGAGATCCTGCACTGCCTGGCGCTCAACACCGGCCGTGTCGTGCCGCACGAACGGCTGCTGGCCTTCGTCTGGGGGAGCCTGTCGCTGGAGAGCGACGTCGATCAGCTCAAAGTGCACATGCGGCACCTGCGCGAGAAGCTCGAACGCAACCCGAGCGCGCCAGAGTACCTGCTCACGCTGCGCGGGGTTGGCTACAAACTCACGGACCGTCCGTAAGCAACGGCTCGCCCGCATCGCGGCGCTCGCTCCGTAACGCAGCTTCCTGGATCTCTCCCCTCTCCTTGGGAGGAGAGCGGGCCGGGGGTGAGGTGCGATCTCCAGGCACGTTCTTAACCAGATCATCACGCAACAGACGTGTTCCTAACCTGGGCTTAACCCGGCTTTTTGCCTGGTGTTAACCGGCGGTGCGGCATGCTTACCGGAGAGGCGGCCAACTTCGCCCCCGCCCGGGCCAGGGGCGGGGGCGAGCAGTTGGAGCTCGAGACCTGGCCCGCCTGAGCGACCTATCATCCGGCGCGTGGACGAAACTGGCGCTCGAGCGCTCATTGCGACCCTGACCGACGCTGACGGCGCGCCCCTCGTCGCCGACGCGCAGATCACCAGCATTCAAATCGAGGAAGGTTGGCTGGCCGTCGTCCTCACCGCCGAGGACGTGCCCCGCGAACGGTTGTCGCGGCTGCACGCGCACCTGAAGACGGCGTTGCCGGAGGTGGAAGTCGAGATCCGCAGTGGCGGACGCGTGTTTCGGGGCGGCTATGGCTTCGGCCAGAAGCGGCACGTGCTCGCGGTCCTGGGCGGCAAGGGCGGCGTCGGCAAATCGACGGTCGCGGTCAGCCTGTCTCTGACCCTGGCGGCCATGGGCTTTCGCGTCGGCATCCTCGACGGCGATCTGAACGGTCCCGATATCCCGCACATGCTGGGCGTCCACCCTCGCCACGAGCGCTCCCGCGAAGATTGGCGCCTGGCTGCGATTCGCCGGCCGACCCGCCGTCGTCGACCGTACGAGCGCTGGGGACTCGAGGTCATGTCCGTCGGCTTCGTCGTCAGCGAACGCGCGCCATTGGCCGCGACCGGGCGCTGGCTCGTCTCGGGCGTCCTGCGCAATCTCATCTTCGACGTCGCCTGGCAAGCCGACATCATCGTGATCGACGCGCCACCCGGCACCGGCGAGGAGATCCAGGTCATGGTGCGCGAACTCCCGCTCTCGGGCGCGCTGTTTGTCACCACCCCGCAGGACCTGGCGCAGATGGACGCGGAGCGGACGCTGTCGCATCTCCGCGAGCACAATGTGCCAATCATCGGCATGGTGCAGAACATGGCCTCGCTGACGTGCCCGCACTGCGCCCAGGCCATCGACCTGTATAGCCTGTCGAAGCGCCTGGAGGACGCCGGCGTGCCCGTGCTGGGCCGCATTCCGTTCGACACGCGCCTGTCCATGACCGCCGACACCGGGCTCCCGCTGGTGCTGGGCGATCCCCGCGGCCCGATCGCGTTCGAGTTCGCGCGGATCGGCAGCGCGGTGCGGCGTTGGCTGGCTGAGCGCGATGAAGCGCTCAGCCAGGCAGCCTAGCTATTCCGAGCCGTCGAGACTGCCGTCGTGAACAGCAGGGCGAGCCCCATGCTGGTCGCCAACCAACGCTGCTTGCGCATGAATCGCCGCCGCCATCGCGTTGAGACTCATTCCATCAAACCGTGCCCCGCTGGTCACCGAGGTTCGGCCGGGGTTTAGCTTCGTGATTGGTCGGCCCTCACCTATGGTCTCTGGAGAGATGGCGTCCGTGAGCACGGTCTGGGATGCGCTCGGACGCGCGCTGTCGCCGGTTGAGGAGCGGCCTCGACTGGCGCCCGGGCTTGAGTCGGCCGCGTATACGACGCGTTCGGGAGCCGAGTACGTCGTCGTGCACAACCCGGCCGCGCGAGCCTACGCCCGCCTGGACCCGCGCGAGTTCGAGCTGCTGCCCCTGATGGACGGCCAGCACAGCGTCAAGGAGCTGGTGGTCGCCTACTACCAGGCCCACGGCGTGCTCGCGCTGGCCCGCGTCGCGGGGCTGGTGCGCCTGCTGCGCCACCAGGCCCTGCTTCAGCTCTCCGATCCGCTGGGCGATGTCTACGCCACACTGGCGCTGCACCTGCGTGGTCCGCGGCGGCGGCGTCTGCCGACCGAGTTGACGACGGCGGCGTTGGACGGCGTGCTCGGCGCCGCATATCGAGGCTGGGGGCATGTCTTCTTCAACTCGGCGTGGCTCGTGATCGGCCTGGGGCTGGGGGTGGTCGGCCCGGTCCTGGTCCTGCTCGAGATGGCCCGCGGCCGATACACGCTGTACGACATGGGCGGCTCGGCGGTCCTGACCGTGGCGCTGCTGGTACTGCTGGCGCTCATCGCCCTGGCGATCCATGAGCTCGGGCACGGTCTGGCGGTCAAGCACGCTGGGCGCCGCGTGCACGAGGCCGGCATCCGCCTCTACTTCGGCCTGCCGGCGGCATTTGTCGACACCAGCGACATCTGGATGGCGCCGCCCCGCCAGCGACTGCTGACCGCGTTTGCGGGACCGTGGACTGGCCTGGTGATCGGGGGTCTGTGTGCGATCGCCGCCTCGCTCGTGGCCACCGGGCCCGTCGGCGCGTTTCTGTTCACGGCGGCGTTCGTCTTCGTGGTCGACAACCTGTTCAACTTCAACCCGCTCCTCGAGCTGGACGGCTACTACATGCTCATCGACTTCCTCGATCGGCCGCTGCTGCGCGCCCGCGCGCTGGCCTTCGTCCGCGGTCCGCTCTGGTCGCGTCTGAGGTGCCGTCAGCCACTTACGACGGAGGAGCAGCTGCTGGCCGGGTTTGGTCTTGGCGCCGCGGCGTACGGTGTGCTGACCGTGGTGCTGGCAGTCCGGGCCTGGCAGGCATTGCTGCTGCCGATGGTGGCTTCGGGCCTGGTGAGCGGCGAGCCGGGTCGGCAGGTTGGCGCGGTCGTGCTGGTTGGGATCATCGCCATTCCACTGGTGCTCACCGCGATCGCGATGGTGCGGCGGATGGTTGCGCCCGCGAGCGACGGGTTCGCATGGCTGAGCGGCCGCGCAGCTGAACACCGGCACCGCGAAGCCTTGGCGGCGCTGCGGGCAGTCCCGTTGTGGTCCGAGTTGCCGGCCGCCCGGCTGTTGGAGGTGGCGCGCGCGATGCGGGCAGAAGCGATCGGCGGGGGCGCGCAGATCGTGCTCCAGGGCGAGGCCGGCGACCGCTTCTACCTCATCGGTCGGGGTGCCTTCGAAGTCTTCGTGGATGGCGCACCGCAAGTCCGCCTGGGACCCGGCGACTACTTCGGCGAACGTGCCCTGTTGCACCGCGCACCGCGCGCGGCGACGGTGATCGCGGTCGAACCCGGGCGTCTGTTCGTGCTCGAGCGAGAGGCGTTCGACGCGCTGCTCGCCAGCGACCTGGCCGTGCGCGCGCGACTCGAGACCGGGCTCGCGTATCGCGCCGAAGTTGCCGAGATGCCCCTCTTTCGCGACCTGTCGCCGGTCGAGATAGACCTGGTGCTGGCGCGGCTGGTTCCGCTAGCGGTCGCGGCCGGCGAAACGATCATCCGCCAGGGAGCGGAGCTTGAACACGCAGAACAGTTTTTTTACGTCGTCCGCTCTGGCAGCGTCGAGGTCGAACGCGACGGCGAGCGTCTGGCGCGGCTCGGGGCGGGCGAGGCATTTGGTGAGATTGCCCTGCTGCTGGACGTACCGCGCACCGCAACGGTCACGGCTCGCGAGCCGACGCGGCTGCTGGCGCTCGAGGCGCGCGACTTCCGCGACCTGCTGGCAGGCTACCTGGGTCGGGCCGATGCGCTGGGTCGGCTGAGCCATCTGCGACTGCGCACCCATCGGCGGCTAGACGAAGTCGTGTAGCGGATACAGAATGTAACGCGGGGGTAAGAAAGCGGCCATGGTCCAGATTGACAAGCAACCCAGAGCGATTGGGGTCCGCGCGCGCGAAGACTCGGCGCGGGAGTTCTACTTGATCCTGTATCCAAAGGAGCTCGAGGACGAGGTCATTCAGTCGCTCGAGTCGACGGGTGTGCCAGGCTACACGGAGATGCCCAAGATGATCGGCCGTGGGCGGCACACCCGGCACTTCGACAACGCGGTCTGGCCCGGCGCCACTGGGGCTGTCTTTACCGTCGTGACCCCCGAAGAAGCCCGAACCGCGCTCTTGCCCACGTTCGAAGCGCTGGCCGCGAGCCTGGAAACGCGTAGCCACGGCCTGTACGGCATTCATATCTACGCGCTCCCCTGCGAGCAAGTTATCTAAAGCTACGTATTCCGGGTCGGGGGAGCCCTGCGAAGTTGCCTGCCTGCGCGTCGTACGGGTCGGGGGAGCCCTGCGGGCCCCCCGTCGCCAGTCGCTGCGGTTCGGCGGCACGGGCCTAGCAGGATGCGTCGCCGATCGACCGGGCCTGGACGACGCCGTCGTGCGGGGTGTTCAGTGCCCTCCGGTGGCCGTGACTGTCATACTCAAGGCTGCACACATGAGGCGTTTGGCGTGTGGGCTGGCGGTGGTGCTGGCGCTGATGCTCGGGACCACTACCGCGCTTGCGAATCCGCTTGACTTCGTGGGCGGGTACGACCCGGGGTCGCCTGGCTTCAACGCCATGGCGGTCGGGTTGGACGGCATTGCGTATCTCGGCTCCTGGGGCGGCGGGGCGCAATGCCCCAGCCTGGGCGTGCGCGTCATCGACATCCACGATCCGACCGCGCCGGCCCTGCTGGCGACCGCCGCGATGTACTCGGGCACCACCGCCGAGCACGTCGCGGCCGTCCGCTACGCCACGCCGGCCTTCACTGGCAACGTGCTGTTCAGCGGTATTCAGCGCTGCTCCCCGAGCAGCGGCGCACCGAGCGGCCTGGCCATCTGGGACGTCACCGACCCGAGCCAACCCGCTGAGCTCGGCTTCCTGCCGACCGGCCGCGGGTCGCGCGGGGTCCACGAGTTCACCGTCCGCCAGCGTGGCGACCGCTGGTTCGCGTACCTGGCCGTCTCGAACTCGGAGATTTCCGACGGCCGCGGCGACCTGCGCATCGTGGACGTCACCGATCCCCGTGCACCGGTCGAGGTTGTCGACTGGGGCGCCCGGCGGGATGCCGGACTGCCGATCGGCAGCGGCACACAGTGTGCGCCGGTCTGCCGTGGTTCGGTGCCGCAGGCCTTTCTGCACAGCGTCGCGCTCAGCCCGGACGGTCTGACGGCGTATCTGTCCTACTGGGACCTCGGTGTCATCATGCTCGACGTCTCAGAGCCGCGCGCACCACGTTTGCTGGGCCGCTTCGCCGAGCCGCAAACCGCCGAAGGCAACACCCACTCGGTGGCCCTGGTGCACGACGGCAAGCTGGCCCTGGTGGGCGACGAAACGTTTGGTCCGCCATGGGGCCGCCTGCGTCTGGTGGACGTGCAGGACCCGTCCAACCCGATCCAGGTCGGGTCCTTCGAGACCGCCGACAGTGCCGCCGGCACGCCCGGCGAACAGTACGCGTACACCATCCACAATCCGCTGGCCGACGACCGCGACCCGAATCGCGCCTATCTGGCCTGGTACGCCGACGGCGTCCGGCTACTCGACGTCTCCGACGCAAGTCGGCCCGTCGAGGTGGCAAGTTGGGTTCCGCCGCACGACCCGTTCGTCTGGAGCGTGGCGTTGATGGGCGAGATGGTGCTGGTGGGCGACGTCAATAACGGCGTGTACGTGCTGCGCCGATAATTGCAGCCTGTGTAACAGTTAACATATCAACCGCTCGCACGAAATCCGTTTGTCGAGTACAACCGGCGCGACGATGGCACATGCGGGAACTGTTATAGATAGGAATTATTCTTACGTAAAGTAAGATCACCATCTGACCTCGGCCCGCACCTTGCAACTGGCCCACCATCCGCCCGCGCCCATTCCTGGCGCGCGGCCCGGCTCCACGTTTCGGCAGCATCCAGGAGGAAGCCTCGCATGCCCAACGATCAACCCGGCAACGGTACGTCGCACGGACGCAGCAACGGTGTCCACGGCCCGGAGATCGCCCCCAATTCCGGGCCCGGCCTGACCACCCGTCAGGGCCACCCCGTCCACGACAACCAGAACAACCGCACCGTGGGCGAACGTGGTCCAACCGTCCTCGAGAACTACCACTTTCTCGAGAAGATCTCGCACTTCGACCGCGAGCGCATTCCTGAGCGCGTGGTCCACGCCCGCGGCGCGGGTGCACATGGCTACTTCGAGGCCTATGGCACCCTCGGCGGCGAGCCGATCGCACGATTCACCCGCGCGAAGCTCTTCCAGGAGAAGGGCAAGCGCACCCCGCTGTTCATCCGGATTTCGACCGTGGTTCACGGCGGCCACTCGCCCGAAACGCTGCGCGACCCGCGCGGCTTCGCCGTCAAGTTCTACACCGAGGATGGCAACTGGGACCTTGTCGGCAACAACCTGCAAATCTTCTTCATCCGCGACGCGATGAAGTTCCCGGACGTGGTGCACGCCTTCAAGCCTGACCCGGTCACCAATCGCCAGGATCCCAACCGCATTTTCGACTTCATCAGCCTGACCCCATCGGCCCTGCACCTGGCTACCTGGCTGTTCAGCCCGTGGGGCATTCCGGCCAACTTCCGTCAGATGCGCGCCTCAGGCGTCAACACCTACAAGTGGGTCAACAGCCAGGGCGAAGGCGTGCTGGTCAAGTACCACTGGATCCCGAAGCAGGTCGAGCGCAATCTGACCCAGGCTGAGGCTGACGCGATCCAGGCCACGAACTTCAACCACGCCACGCAGGATCTGTACGAAGCGATCGAGCGCGGCGAGTTCCCCGAATGGGAGATGAACATCCAGATTCTGGAGGACCGCGAGCATCCCGAACTGGACTTCGATCCGCTCGACGCGACCAAGATCTGGCCCCAGGCACTGATCCCGTATCGGCCCGTGGGCAAGATGGTGCTCAACCGGAACCCCGAGAACTACTTCGCCGAGGTCGAGCAGGCAGCGTTTGGCACGGGCGTGCTGGTCGACGGACTCGAGTTTTCCGATGACAAGCTGCTCCAGGGCCGCACGTTTTCCTACTCGGATACGCAGCGGCACCGCATTGGCGCGAACTATCTGCAGTTGCCCATCAACGCGCCAAAGATCCCGGTCAACACGAACCAGCGGGACGGGGCGATGGCCTACCACGTCGACAGCGTGGCGCACGGCGCTAATCCGCACGTGAACTACGAGCCGAGCAGCCGCGGCGGGCCGCACGAAATCGCGCCGAGCGCGCCGGCGTACGAGCCGCTGGTCGCCGGCAAGCTTCAACGCCACGCGATCCCGAACGAGAACAACTACCAGCAGGCTGGCGAGCGGTATCGCACCTTCGAGGCCTGGGAGCGGGACGAGCTGATCACGAACCTGGTCGGCCAGTTGTCGCAGACGAACCGCGACATCCAGGAGCGGATGGTGTGGCACTTCAGCCAGTGCGACCCCGAGTACGGTCGCCGCGTTGGCGAGGGGCTGGGCATTGATCCGGCTTCGGTGCCGCCGGTGCCCGTCGGCGCTAACGCTTAGCTATTTCGCACCTCACCCCCCAGCCCCCTCTCCTTCAGCTGCGGGTTGCAGGTGACAATGCGCACCCCCGGTGGGTATGCTGGCCGCACCGCACCAGCCTTCACACCATCGGGGGTCTCATGGAAAGAGACTGGCTCAGGAATGCCATCGTCGAGTTCGTTGGCACGTTCGCACTGATCTTCGTCGGGGCGGGGTCCATCATCGCGACAGGCGGGCAGAACCTGGTAGCCATCGCCCTGGCGCACGGTCTGGCAATCGGGCTGATGGTGGCCGCCGCGGGGCAGATTTCGGGTGGCGTCTACAACCCTTCGCTGACCATCGCGCTCGTGGCAGCGCGCCGGATTGGTGTCAATCGTGGCGTCTACTACATCGTGGCGCAGCTTGTCGGAGCGCTCGTCGCCGCGCTGGCGCTGAAAGCGATCTTCCCCGCGGCGGCGGTGACCGCCGTGAAACTCGGCGTGCCCGGGGTGGGCGCGGACTATGGCGTCATCGCGGCGCTGCTGGCCGAGATCATCATGACCTTCTTTCTGATGTACGCGGTGTTCGGGGTCGCGGTCGACCTGCGCGGCGCACGCGCCATCGCCGGGTTGGTGATCGGGCTCACGATCACGGCGGACATCTTCGTCGGCGGCGGCGTGAGCGGGGCCGCCATGAACCCGGCGCGCTGGTTCGGACCGGCCGTAGTCCAGGGCGTTTACGACAACTGGTGGATCTACTGGGTCGGACCGATTGTCGGTGCTGTCCTGGCCGCGCTGCTGTGGAACGAGGTGTACCTCAAAGGTCTGACGTCGCCCGAGGCCGGCGCATCGAGCGTCGACATCGAGCAAACCCAGGGCGCGCCCACCCCCGCCCAGGCACGCTAGGCTACGTGCGCGAAAGTTCGCGCTGCACGGCCGCGGCAATCGCTTCGCCGACGGCCGCGGTCGTGACGGTCGTTTCGCCTGGGCGGGCGGTGTCCGGCGTGCGGACGCCAAGCTCGATGGCGTCGTCGATGGCAGCCTCGATGGCGTGCGCTTCGCGCTCGAGCCGCAGCGAATAGCGCAGCAGCAGCGCCAGGCTCTGGATGGCGGCGATCGGGTTCGCGATGCCGCGTCCGGCAATGTCCGGCGCGGTGCCGTGGATCGGCTCGTACAGGCCGCGGTAGCCAGCGTGCCGGTTGCGCGCTTCGCCGAGCGAGGCGCTGGGCATCAGGCCCATCGAGCCCGCCAGCACGGCGGCCTCGTCAGTCAGCAGGTCGCCGAACAGGTTGTCGGTGACCACCACGTCGAACTGCGTCGGGCGATAGAGCAGGTGCATGGCCAGCGCATCGGTCAGGATGGCCAGGAACTCGACGTCCTGGAACTCCTGCGACACGCGCGTGGCGACGTCCCGCCAGAGCCGCGACGTGGCCATGACGTTCTGCTTGTCGGCCACGTGCAGCCGCTTGCGTCGGCCGCGGGCCAGTGCGAACGCCATGCGGACGGTGCGTTCGACCTGCGGCTCGGTATACGCGCAGGTGTCCACGGCGCGCCAGGTGCCGCGCGCGTCCTGCCAGTACTTTTTCGGCTTCGCGAAATACGTGCCGGCGACGAGCTCGCGCACGAACAGGACGTCGGCGCCCTGGACGATCTCGGGCTTGAGCGGCGACAGGTGCACCAGGGCGGGCTGCATGCGCGCGGGCCGCAGGTTGGCAAACGTGCCGAGCGCCGTGCGCAGCCCGAGGATGGCCTGTTCGGGCCGGACGGCCGCCTTTGGATCGTCCCACTTCGGCCCGCCGACCGCGCCGAACAACACCGCGTCGCTCCGCTTCGCCAGCGCGATCGTCTCCTTGCGGATGGCTATCCCGAACGCATCAATCGCCGCCCCCCCGACGAGGTCCTCAGTGAGCGTAAACGTGTGCTCTGAGGCCGCCTCAACGGCGCGCAAAACTCTGACGGCCTCGGCTACCACCTCAGGCCCGATACCGTCACCCGGCAGGACCGCGATACGAAAAGCAGGCACCTAGCGGTAGACGTGGCCGATTGCGTCAAACACGCCGTCGGCGGCGCGGCGGCCGTGGTGGGCTATTTGGACGAGATCGTCGTCGGTGAGCTCTTGCTTGTAGTCGGCCAGGTTTTTGAACCCGGCGAAGGCGTGGTTCAATTCTTCCTGAGTCAGGAGCAAACCGAGTTCTTCGAGGCGCGCGCGCAGCGCGTGGCGGCCCGAGTGCCTCCCCAGGCCGAGCCGCGTGGCATCGGCGCCGATGGCGGCCGCGGACATGGCCGCGTACGTATGGGCGTCCTCGAGCATGCCGGCGTGGCCAAACGTGTTGGTCCCGACGACCGCTTTGTTGGGCTGCACGAGGATGCCGGTGAACTGCTGCAGCAGGTTGCTGGTCGGCACGAGCTCTTCGATGTTGATGCCGTGGTCGACCCGATGATGATCGCGCCGGACCGTCAGCGACATCACCAGTTCTTCGAGGGCCGCGTTGCCGGCCCGCTCGCCCACGCCGTTCACGCAGCACTCGACCTGCCGCGCCCCAGCCTTGATAGCCGCCAGACTGTTCGCGACGGCCAGGCCGAGGTCGTCGTGGCAGTGCACCGAGATCGTCGCCCGGTCGATGTTGGCGACGTGCTCGCGAATGTATGTGATCATCGCGCCGAGCTCGTCGGGCTGCACAAAACCGCACGTGTCGGGAATGTTGACGGTCGTGGCGCCCGCCTCGATGGCGGCTTCCAGCACCTCGCTGACGTAGGCCCAGTCGGAGCGCGTCGCGTCCATCGGCGAAAACTCGACGTCCGGCGTGAACGTCCTGGCCAGGGCCACCATCGCGCCCGCACGCGCTCGGGTGTCGGCGTGCGGCTGGCGGACGTCGGCGGGCGGCAAGAACGTATGGATACGCGGGCGCTCGGCGTCTTTGATGGCTTCCCAGCACTGTTCGATGTCCGCCGCGACGGCGCGGGCCAGCCCGGCAATGATCGGTCCGCGGACTTCGCGCGCGATGCGCTGGACGGCCGCGAAATCCTCAGGGCTGGCGGCCGGAAAGCCCGCCTCGATCACGTCGACCCGCAGGCGAGCGAGCTGCTTGGCCATCTCAACTTTTTGGGGTGAGGTCAGCGCAAATCCGAGCGCCTGCTCACCGTCGCGCAGCGTCGTGTCGAAGAACGTTACGTAATCAGTCATTGCTTCTCCTGCTGCCCGCTTCGCTTCGCTCCATACGTGTGTGCGCACCCCTCTGTGGGCACGATGCCGATCGGTTCGTCGAGCCAACCCCGGTCGGGCGGACCGGCCTGGTCGGGGCCACCCTGGTTGCGCTAGACCCGCGTCGGGGTGAGTCCCGCTGATTGTCGTTAGCCTGTCGTGGTCGTCAATCCCTGCTTGTTCATCAAGGCACGTAAATCGTTGCCCGTCTGCTCCATCGCATCGCGCGCGGCTTCTGCGCGGTACTTGGTGAAGTTGGGCCGGCCCAGCTCGTTCTCATCCAGCCAGCGGTGCGCGAAGGTGCCATCCTGAATTTCTTTCAACACTTCGCGCATGCGGCCTTTGACGGACGCATCGATGATGCGCGGGCCCGAGACGTAGTCGCCGAACTCAGCCGTATCGCTGACCGAGTAGCGCATGCGCGCCATGCCGCCTTCGAAAATCAGGTCGACGATGAGCTTCATCTCGTTCAAGCACTCGTAGTACGCGACCTCAGGCTGATAGCCCGCTTCGACCAGCACCTCCCAGCCAGCTTTCATGAGCGATGTGATGCCGCCACACAGCACAGACTGCTCGCCGAACAGGTCGGTCTCGGTTTCCTCTTTGAAGGTGGTCTTGATCAAGCCAGCCTTGGCGCTGCCGACGGCGTTGCCGTACGCAAACGCCAGCTCCCAGGCTTTGCCGGTCGCATCCTGCTCGACGGCGACCAGCGACGGAACGCCCTTGCCTTCGACGAACAATTCGCGCATGCGATGCCCGGGCGCCTTCGGCGCCACCATCCACACGTCGACGCCCTCGGGCGGCTTGATCTGCTTGAAGTGGATGTTGAATCCGTGGGCCCAGACCAGCGATTTCCCGGGCGACAGCTCGGGCTGAATGCTCTCCTCGAAGATCCGGCGCTGCTTCTCATCGGGGACCAGCAGCACGATGACGTCCGCCTGGCGGGTCGCGTCGGCGACCTCGGCAACCTTCAAGCCGGCTTGCTCGGCCCTGGCCCACGATTGCGAGCCCTGGTACAGACCGACCATGACGTCGAGGCCCGAATCGTGCGCGTTGAGCGCGTGGGCGTGGCCCTGGCTGCCGTAGCCAATAACGGCCAGGCGCTTGCCTTTGAGCGGGTCCAGCGGGGCGTCGGCTTCGGTGTAGATGTGTGCGGTCACGTGGGATCCTTCTTCACTGCATTCAACTGACCAGTTTCAGTCGGTCGTTCTTTTCGCTCCGGGGTGCGGCCTGGCCGCGGCTCATGGCGACCACGCCCGTGCGGACAAGCTCTTTGACGCCGTACGGTCGGAACAGCTCGATCAGGCTGTCCACTTTGACGGTAGGCCCGGTCACTTCGACCATCAGCGACGTGCTGGCGACATCGACGATTCGGGCCCGATAGATGTCGGCAATCTGCATGACTTCGGCGCGCTGTGGCGCCGCTTTGCACGAGACTTTGATCAGCGCGAGCTCGCGCTCGAGGCGCGCGTCTTCGGTCAGGTCACTGACCTTGCGCACCTCAATGACTTTGTAGAGCTGCTTGGTGACCTGCTCGACGGCACTGCGGGCGCCGTCGACGACCATGGTCAGGCGCATGATGCCGACCTCGTTGGTGCGCCCGATGCTCAGGCTTTCGATGGCAAACGAGCGTTGGCGGAACAGACTCAAGACCCGATTGAGGACCACTGGGCCCTCTTCGACGGTGGCTACCAGGGTGTGTTTGCTCATCGGTCGCTCGCATCCTTTGCACTTGGGCCGGCGCCCGCCAGCACGCGTTCCCGGGTCGTGGGGCCGTCGTAGGGCGTGTCGGGCAACACGTCGCCAAGCGACGTGCCGCCGAGCACCCACGGGTAGACATCTTCGGTGCGAGCGACGCGGAACTCGATGATTGCCGGGCCGGGATACGCCATCGCCGCGCCAATCGCGCCGTCAAGTTGACTCGCCTCGGTCACCCGCCAGGCGGGAATGCCGTACGCCTGCGCGAGCTTGATGTAGTCCGGGGCGCCCGCCAGGTCGACTTCGACCAGGTTGCCCTTGTACTGGACCTGCTGCTGCTGGCGGACCATGCCCAGGTACTCGTTGTTGAGCAGCGCGACTTTGACCGGCACGCGATGGACCGCGAGCACGGCCAACTCCTGCAGGGTCATCTGAAAGCAGCCGTCGCCGACCACGCACCACACCTGTTTGTCGGGTCGCGCCATCTGGGCCCCGATGGCCGCCGGCAGCGAGTAGCCCATCGTCCCCAGCCCACCTGAGGTGATGTACGTGCACGGCTGGGTGTAGAGGTAGTGCTGGGCGGCAAACATCTGGTGCTGGCCGACGTCGGCGACGATGACCGCGTCGCCGCGCGTGGCGCGGTAGAGGGCCTGGATCACCTGCGGCTGGTACAGCTCGGGCGTCGTCTCGGGGTAGTGCTTGGGCGGGTACTGCTCGCGCCAGGCGCCGATCTGATCCAGCCAGGGCTGGTGGTTCTGCATCGCCGCCGGATTGAGCTCGGGCTCGAGCTTGGTCAGCACGCGGGCCACGTCACCCACGATCGGCACGTCGACGCGGACGTTCTTGCCGATCTCGGCGGGGTCGATGTCGATGTGGACGATCTTGGCCTGCGGGGCGAAACCGGCGAACTTGCCGCACGCCCGGTCGTCCATGCGCATGCCAATCGAGACGACGAGGTCGGCGTTGTGGACGGCGTAGTTGCTGTGCACCCAACCGTGCATGCCGAGGAAGCCGAGCGAGAGCGGATGCGTCTCGGGAAAGCCCGAAATCCCCAGGAGGGTGGTCATGACCGGGATACGCGCTTTTTCCGCGAAACTGAGCAGCTCGTCCCAGGCGCCCGAAAGCAACACGCCCTGCCCGGCGATGATCACCGGCCGCTGCGCTCGCTCGATCAGCCGGGCGGCCTCCTTGACCTGGCGCATATTCGGCTCGAGCGTTGGCTGGTAGCCCGGGAGATCGACGCCGGTCGGATAGCCGTGCCACTCGATCTCGTTCAGCAGCACGTCCTTGGGCACGTCGACATGGACCGGGCCAGGTCGCCCGGTGCGGGCCAGGTGGAACGCTTCCTTGATGACCCGCGCCAGGTCGCGGCCGTCGCGGACGAAGTAGTTCTGCTTGGTGATCGGGATCGTGATGCCGGTGATGTCGGCTTCCTGAAAGGCGTCGGTGCCGATCATGCTGTTGGGCACGTTGGCCGTGATGGCGACCAGCGGCACCGAGTCCATGTGCGCGTTGCAGATGCCGGTGACGAGGTTTGTCGCCCCCGGGCCGCTGGTCCCGAAGCACACGCCGACCGTCCGCTCGTCCTGGGGCTTCCTTGTGGCGGCCGCGGCGCGGGCATAGCCATCCGCCATGTGGCCAGCGCACTGCTCATGCCGAACCAGGATGTGCCGCAACTGTTGAAACTCGGGCAGGACGTCATACAGCGGCATGATCGCGCCGCCCGGCAGCCCGAAGATGGTGGACACGCCCTCTTCCACGAGCGATTGGCAGATTGCTCTTGCACCGTTCAAGCGCATAGATGTCCTCACTTCAGCTGAGCGTGCGTGACGGGGACACAAAAAAACCCCGCCTCCTACAGAGGCGAGGTCAGTCAATCAGGCCCCGCGGTACCACCCTGCTCGGCCGCGCATCTGGCGCCTGCACCGCCGCCAGAATTCGCGTCCACTCGTCGGCGGTCTAGCGCCCGCCACCCCGTCGCAGCCTACTAGGTCAGAGCTGACCGTTCTCCCGCGCAGCTCGGGGGCGAGTTCGGGAGCCTACCTGCACCGGTCTTTCACCAACCGCCGGCTCTCTGGAGCAGGACTCAGCGTCCGTACTACTCCCCGTCAATGCCTGCAATCTTCAGTTGTCCAGCCGAACCATACACCGAAGCGAGAGTCACACGCAACGCGTGACTCTCCGACTTCGGGGCTTATGAAGCTCTGGCGAGTCGCGCCTTGACCGCGTCGACGACCTTGGAGTGCTCTGGGAAGCCGCCATCGCGGTACATCGAATGCACCAGCTGGCCCTCGACGGCGACGTCGAACGAGCCTTCGTACCAGGGCACCAGCTCGATCGCGGTGAGCTGGTGGTTGAAGGTCTTCATCAACGTCTCGGTGAGCGCCAGCGTCTGCGGCTCGTAGCCGCACTCCGCGCAATACGTGATCGTGACCTTGACGGTCGACCCGTCAGACATGGCTCACGCTCAAGCTGGCTGCCTGGAGGCAATGCGTTCGGCATGCGCGCGCAGCTCGCGCACGACCTCGGCATTCGCGAACGGCTTGGTCTCGTTGCGCATCGCGGCGCTGGCCTGCTGGACCTGGGTGCGGATGTCCTCGGGCAATTCGGCGATTGGCTTGCTCGGGTCGCCCCACTCGGGATGCGCGGCGTACATCGCCTTGTTCTTTTCGGCCCGCAGTTTGGTCACCGAGTCGGGTCGCTCGATCCAGACGCCGAGCTCTTTGAAGTCGCCGTCCAGGAAGATCACGGTCGGGATCGACTTGAATTCGCCGCGGTTCAGGTGCTCGTCCATGACCTTCGAGCCCGGCTCCTGGTCGCGCAGCAGAACGCGGACGTTCAGCTTGCCACCTGACTCCTGGGCCAGCCGGCCCAGCACTGGCAGATTGGCGACGACGTCGCCGCACCAGTCCTCAGCCAGGGCCAGCACGTTGACCGTCTGGGGCAAGCCCCTGAACGCCGCGACGTCTTCTGGCTTCAGCTCCAGGTCCTTCTCGTTCTGTTCGAGCTGTTCGCGGTTCCTGGTCATCTGGGCCTTGTATGCGTCGTAGGTCATGCCCGCTTC
This sequence comes from Chloroflexota bacterium, assembly GCA_035309865.1. GTDB lineage: Bacteria > Chloroflexota > UBA6077 > UBA6077 > CF-72 > CF-72. The sequence goes on along the minus strand of DATGER010000109.1, from coordinate 49,131 downwards.
GAACTGTTCGCGAGTAACTGCCATTAGCTCTTACCTCCCATGTCTGCGTGGAGCACCAGAAGCGTAGAACATTCGGCGCGCACGGCTGATTCCCTACACCGCCGCGGGTTGGCTGCGCAGCGAGCGCACCGGCGAGAACAGCACCCAGAGCGGCGACGACATCGAGCACACCGTCATCGCCAGGATCGCGGTGCGGAGTCCCAGTGCTTCGCCGAGCGCGCCGCCCATCAGCGCGCCGATGGGGATCGTCCCCCAGACGATGAAGCGCACGCTCGCGTTCATGCGGCCCTGCAGACGATCGGGGGTGATTGCCTGCCGCAGGCTGACCTGGTTGATGTTGTAGACGGGATTGGTCACCCCGGCCACGAACGAGGTGACCATGAGCATGCCGACCACGACGATCGTCGGCCCGCTGGCAAATGGAATCAGCAGGTTCGCCAGATCGGCGGCGATGCTCGCGCCGATGATGGTCGCGCCCAGGCCGAACCGCGTGGCGACGCTTCCCGCGAGCAGTGAGCCGAGCAAGGCGCCCGGGCCGCCCACGGACAGGATCAGGCCGAGCAGTGCTGGGCCGATGCCCAGCTGTCGGGTGACGTACAGGACGTAGACCGCTTGCACCGCGTTGCCGAAGAGATTCGAGGTCGCGGTGCAACCGGCGATCGAGCGCAGGAGTGGATTGCCGAGCACCACGGCCAGACCTTCGCGCAACTCCGCCCAGATCGAAGGCGCGTCCGTGGAGTTACGCTCGGGGACGGGCTCAGCGGTTCGGATGAACGAGACCGACACCGCGGATGCCAGGAACGAGAGTGCATCCACCGCGACGGCGACCGGGGCGGTGACGAGCTGGACCAGGGCGCCGGCCACGCCAGGGCCAGCGATCTGCGCCACCGAGCGACTCACTTCCAGCTTGCTGTTGCCCTCGATCAGCTGGTCGCGGTCGACCAGCGCCGGCAGGTACGCCTGGTACGCGACGTCGAAGAACACAGTCAGCACGCCGGTCAACAGGCCCACGACATAGAGCTGTTCGATGCGCAGAACGCCCAGCAGCGCCGTCGCGGGGATGGTGCCGAGCAGCAGTGCGCGGCCGATGTCCGCGAGGATCAAGATGCGTCTTCTGCGCAGGCGATCCACCCAGACGCCGGCGAACAGGCTGAGCAGCAAAAACGGCGCGAACTCGAAGGCGCCCAGCAGGCCCATCTGGCTCGGCGAGGCGTTGAGGACCAGCGCCGCCGTTAACGGAATGGCCAGCTGGCTGATCTCGCTGCCAAACCGCGAGATCGTCTCGCCAGCCCACAACTTCACAAACTCGGGGTGTCGCCACAACCCCGAAAAAGAGATGCCCCGCACGCGGCCAGAAGCGTAGAACATTGGGCGTGGCACCCGCCCCGCTCGCCGATCCAGCCGCGCGCGTCGCTGCGTCAACCCGTACCGAAGGTAAAGGGCTCGCTCCGATCGAGCCGCGGACCCCTCGAAGGCGCGGCACGCTCGCCAATCTGCATCGCTGCGCTCGCTCCCTTCGGGCCGCGAACACACCATGGTCCCTGAATGACAGAGGCGGCAGAAACGGCCTCGCCAATCACCGCGGGACTCCCTCCGGCAGAGATGAACGTAGCCGTGCGTGGTGAGCCGAGCGAACCACGGGCGGCGGGCGGGACCGTGCTCGTCATCCCTGGCCTCAATGGCCATCCTGGGATGCTCATGCGCGCGGCGCCGATTTTGTTTCCGGAATGGCGGGCGTTGGCGTTCAGCCACCATGTCGATCGCGCGGAGGGCGGTGTCGAAGGAATGGCTCAACGCGCGCTCCAACTACTTGACGAGGAACAAACGGGGCCGGTCTACGTGTGTGGCGAATCGTTCGGCGGGACGGTGGCGCTCACCATGGCGCGGTTGCGGCCCGAGCGCGTCGCGGGACTGATACTGCTCTCGACCTTCGGCTGGCACCCGTCGATGCTCGCCCGTCGCGGGGCCAGCGCGCTCGCGGTCTGGGCCTTCCTGGGCCGTCGCATCAGCAACCGCGCCTACCGCGCTGGCCGCGTCGCCTCGGTGCCGACGCAACTCGGGCTAAAGTTCTCCGGCGAGCTGCTGCGCACCTACCTCGAACGGCCGCGCGCCCATTTCGACGCCTATCGGACCAAAGCTGAGCTCTCGCTGACGTTCGACGCGCGGCCCTGGCTCGGTACGCTCACGTGCCCGACGTTTGTGCTGACGGGCACCTGGGACCCGGTGGTACCCGCCTCGGCCGGCCGAGAGCTCGCCGACCACATCCCCAACGCCACGCTGCACAGTCTCCCGGGCGGTCACCTGGTCCACCTGGTGCAAGCCAACCGAGTTGGCTATCTGATCTCAGCGTGGGCACGCGACCTGGAATAGCGCCTCAAACAGGCACGCATCTTGATGCTCGCCAGAGGTACGCATTGCCGTGGAGGCTAGGAGTCGCATACCCATGAAAGCATCGTTGTCTTCAATCCTGGCAGGTTTGGCACTCGTCGCCGGCGCTTGCGGGCCGACGGCCCAGACGCCAGCGCCAGCTAGCGGGGGCGGGCCTGGCAACGTGATCGTCGCCACGCCGCCACCCCCGGCCGCGGCCACGGTCGCGCCAATCGCTGGAGCTCCGACGGCACCTGCCGCGGCGCCGACGGCCGTACCGGTCGCGCCAGCCAAGCCAGCTGGCCAGCCAGCCGGAGCCCAGGAGATCACGGTCAACGCCCTGCAGGGTGAGCCAGACAACCTGGACCCGAACCGCAGCAACTTCGCGACGGAGGCCGCTGTCATCAGGCAGGTCTTCGAGCCGCTGCTGATCTTCGACAAGGACCTGAAGCCTGTTCCAGGCGCCGCCAGTAGCTTCGACGTGTCCGCGGATGGCAAGACGTATACGTTCCACCTGCGGCCCGGCGCGAAGTGGAGCGACGGCCAGCCGGTGACGGCTAAGGACTTCGTGTACTCCTTCAAGCGCCTGCTCAACCCGGACACGGCCGCGGACTACGCGTCCTTCTACACCGATGCGGGCATCGTCGGCGCCGCCGACTACAACGCGGGCAAGGGCAGCGCTGACGCCGTTGGCATCCGTGCCAGGGACGACAACACCCTCGAGATTCAACTCGAGGCCCCCAGCGGCTACTTTCCGAACCTGACGGCGCTCGTGGCAGTAGTGCCGGTGCGCCAGGACATCGTCGAAAAGAACGCCGGTTGGGCTCAGGATCCGGCGACCTATATTGGCAACGGCGCTTTCAAGATGAGTGAGTGGGTCCATCAGGACCACATCACGCTGGTGCCGAACCCCAACTACGTCGGCCCGCGGCCGACGCTGCAGAAGGTCACGCTGCTGATGGTCAGCTCGGCCGAGGCGGACTACGCGGCCTATCGCAACAACGAGCGTGACTGGACGCTCGTCCCTGACGCCGACGTCAATGCCGTCCGCGCCGATCCCCAGCTGTCCAGAGAGGCGGTCGAGTACACCGAGCTCACGACGTTCTGGCTCGTGATGAACAACGCCAACAAGCCCCTGGACAACCCGCTGGTGCGCCAGGCATTCGCACGCGCGATCGACAGCGAAGCGATGATCCGTGACGTTGCCGCGGGGATTGGCAAGCCGGCCACGAGCATGATCCCGCCGGGCATGCCGGGCTTCCAGGCCGACCTCGGCAAGGACATGAAGTTTGATGCCGCCGCGGCGAAGGACCTGCTCAAGCAGGCTGGCTTCGCGGACCCGGCTACATTCCCGGTGCTGCACTTCAAATTCGCGACGACCACGGCGAACCAGTCGCGAGCGGAGTTCATCCAGGGGCAGCTGAAGCAGAATCTGGGCGTCACCATCGTCCTGGACTCGATGGAGTCCAAGGCGTACCAGGCGGCCTACAAGAACAAGGACTTTGACCTGGCCTGGACCGGGTGGGGCGCTGACTATCCTGACCCGCAGAACTTCATGAGTGGGCTGTTCGGCTGCAAGGCCAGCAACAACAAATACAACTACTGCAACCCGGCGTTCGACGCTGCCGCCGCGAAGGGCGACGTGGGGACGGACCTGACGGTCCGCCTGCAAGCGTACGCCGAGGCGCAGCAGATCCTGGTCAAAGACACCCCCGTCGCGCCGCTCTACTACCGCGGCCGCATGGTGCTGGTCAAACCCTGGGTCCAGAACCTGGTGATCACGCCCAAGGACGACTACCCGGGCCTGTCGTTCCTGACCAGCGTTTCCGTGGGGCAGCACTAGATCCGGCTGCCCGCAGCGCTGCGCTCGCTCCGTCGCGGAACCACGAACCCGGGCAGTTACGTAACAGTAACTTCAAGTTACGAGCTCTGGTTGGGAGCGAGCGAAGCGATGCGGGCGGCAGCGGGGGTTGATCGAGGACCGTCAGATGACGCCCGCGCTGTGGAGTTGCGCTTGCTCGGCTTCGCTCAGGCCGAGCAGGGCGCCGTAAATTTCGGCGTTATGCTCGCCCAGCCGGGGGCCGACGAAGCGGACGCGGCCTGGGGTGCGCGAGAAGCGGGGCAGGACGGCAGGCATCGGGATGGGGCCGATCTCCGGATCCGACGGCGAAATGATGTCGTGGCGGGCGGCGAAGTGCGGATCGACGAAAATGTCGGCGATCGAGTAGATGGGGCAGACGGGCACCCCGGCCGCGTCGAGGATGCTCTGCGCCTCTGCCGCCGAGTGCTCCAGAAACCACGCCGCAACCAAAGCGTCGACCTCGTCGGCGTGCGCCGTGCGCTGCGGGTTGGAGATGAACCGCGGGTCAACGGCCCACTCGGGATGCCCCATAGCTTCGGTCATGCGGCGCCAGACCCGGTCGGTGGACACGCTGAGCACCATGTACCGATCGTCGGACGTCGGATAAGAGCCGATCGGCGAGGATTGACCCGTGCGGTTGCCATTGCGCTCGCGGACCTTGCCGTTGTTGCCATACGCCGGGACGACGGCCTCCAGCAGCCGAAAGACCGACTCGTAGAGGGAGACGTCAACCCACTGCCCGCCCTGGTGATTGCGTTCGCGTTCGAGCAGCGCCGTCGTCGCGCCGAGCGCCCCGAACAAGCCGGCGAGATAGTCGGCCAGCGCGATCGGCACGCTGATCGGTGGTCGATCAGGGTACCCGGTGATGTACGTCAAGCCGCCCATGGCGGCCGCGGGCGTGCCGAAGCCGGCTTTGTCGCGGTACGGCCCGTCCTGTCCGTACCCCGAGACGCGGACCAGGACAACGTCGGGGTTGGTCGCGCGCAGGGTCTGGTAGCCGAGATCCCAGCGTTCGAGTGTGCCCGGGCGGAAATTCTCGAGGATGGCATCGCTGCGCCCAACCAGCTCGAGGAAGAGCTCGCGACCGCGCGGCAAACGCAGGTCGAGGGTGATCGAGCACTTGTTGCGGCCGAGCACCGACCAGTAGAGCGAGCGCTCGCCAGACATCGGGGCGACACTACGCAAGGTGTCGCCCTGGCCAGGGATCTCGACCTTAATGACCTCTGCGCCAAAGTCGGCCAGCAGGGCAGCGCTGAAGGGCGCCGCGATCATCGTCGAAATATCCAGGACCCGGAATCCGGACAGAGGCCCGTTGCTCGACGCGCGCACGCCGTCTGGTTCCGTCATTGACGCCAGAGTCGATGCTACCCTCCTTGCCGACATGCCACGGATGCGGGTGATTCTCTTCGGACTGGTGGTGCTGGCCGCGGGCGGCGGACTGCTGACCAGTGTGGTCCTGGCCCGAGTCAGAGCCCGCGCTCAAGCTGACTGGTTCGTGGGCAAGAACCTGACCCTGGCGCCCGTCGTCAGAGGACTCAAGGAACCGACGTTCGTCGCCGGCCCACCGGACGGCAGCAACCGCCTGTTCGTCCTCGAGCGGGCCGGTCGCGTTCGGGTGGCCGATGCGAGCGGACAATTGCGTCCCACCCCGTTCCTGGATGTGTCGGCAAACACCTCGACCGGCACCGAGGAGGGCATGCTGGGCCTGGCGTTCGACCCGGGCTTCACCCAGAATGGCTACGTCTACGTCGACTACACCGCCAATGACGCCTCGGTTCAGGTGGTCCGCTACACCGTGTCAGCCGGCCAGCCCGACCAGGTTGACCCGGCCACCGCGCAGACCGTGCTGGCCATCCCCAAACACAGCAAGTACCACAACGGCGGCATGCTCGCCTTCGGTCCGGACGGCTATCTGTACATCTCGGTCGGCGACGACGAGTCCTCTGAGCAGGCGCAGATCCTGACGTCGCTGTACGGCAAGATCCTGCGGATCGACGTGGATTCGGCGCAGCCATACGCGGTTCCCGCCTCGAATCCGTTTGTGAATCAGCCCGGCGCGCGGGGCGAGATCTGGTCGTACGGGTTTCGCAATCCGTGGCGGTTCAGCTTCGACCGCATGACCGGCGATATGTGGATCGGCGACGTCGGCGACGCGAAGTGGGAGGAGGTCGATTTCCAACCGGCGAGCAGCCCGGGCGGCGAGAACTACGGTTGGCCAATGAACGAGGGCACCGAGTGCATCGACGCCGATCACTGCCATGACCCGGGCCTGGTCGCACCGCTAGTCACGTATGGTCATGACATGAACTGCGCCGTCATGGGCGGCTACATGTACCGTGGCCCGACCGCGGCTGGACTGGCTGCCGACTACCTGTTCGGCGACCTCTGTACGGGCGGGGTTTTCAGCCTGCGCGGCGGGTTCGAGCAGGGCTGGAAGCGCGTCGAGCTTGGTTTCCAGCCCATCAAAATCAGCTCATTCGGCGAGGACCCGGCTGGCGACGTGTATGTCGTCGACATGCAGGGTGGCGTGATCTATCGGATCATGGATGGATCGATCCCATCTGGAAGCTAGCGATCGCGATCCGCGGGTCATCAGTTTCGACCTGGACGGGGTCATCATGCGCGGCGCGTTCAACAGTGCGCTGCGTCCGCGCATCGTGGAGCACATCGGCCGCGGCGCCACCCTGTCCCATCTGACGCTCGAGGAGCGCGAGCGACACATCTGGCTGGCGGTCCGCCAGGAGCACGATCGGCGCCTGGGGGCGGGCGACTTCGTGGGCGCCTGGAACTGGCAGGCCATCTACGACCGGGTGAGCCACGGTTTCGGCGGCGAGCCCATGCCGGACCTGGCCAGCATCGTTCGTGAGGCTTGCCTGATCGACGATGCCGTCGCCCTGCTCCCCGGCGCGTGGCGCGGACTGCAGCGGCTCAAGAGCGCCGGCCTACGCCTGGTGGCCATCACCAACGGCTACCGCTGCTTCCAGTGGCCGGTGCTGGAGCGACTGGGGGTGTCCGAGTGGTTCGAGTCCGTGCTCACGCCCGACTTCGCTGGCTTCGCGAAGCCCGATCCGCGCATGTTCGGGTTGGTGCCAGGCCTGGTCGCGCACGTTGGCGACTTGTTACTGCACGACGTCCTCGGGGCAAACCTCGCTGGCGTCCAATCGATCTGGTTGGACGCCGACCTGCCAGCCGACCTGCTCCACCGAGCGCCCATCGATCGGGTGCGCGAGCCCGCATTCATCGAGTACCTCCAGAAGATGCTGGAAGAGTCGCGGTATCTTCCGTTCCACCCGGAAGCCACCCTCGAAACCTGCACTCCCACGGCCGTGGTGCGCGATGTCGACGAGGCCGCGACAGTGCTGCTCGAGAGCAACTCGGCATGGACGCCAGCTTCGATCTGATCGCACGCGCGATCGCGAGTGGTCCGCTGCTCGGTGCCGCGGCGGCGATCGGCGATGGCGCCGACCGGCGCCTGGAGTGCTTCGGTCGAATCGAGGCTGGGGGAGCGGAGGTCAATCCGGACACCTGGTACGACCTGGCCTCGCTGACCAAAGTCGTGTGCACGGTGCCACTCTGCCTGGACGCGATTGCGCAGGGCCGGCTCGATCCCCGAGCGCCGTTGCGCGAGGTGTTGCCCGAGGTGGCCTGGCTGCAAGATCGGCCGAACCTGGGGGATGCGACCGTCTTGCAGCTCGCCACGCACACGAGCGGACTGCCCGCCTGGCAGCCGCTGTACACGCTCGGGCTGGATCGGCCGACGTTGCTGGCCAGACTCCTGCACACCTCACTGCGGCGTTTGCCCGGGCCGATCGAGTACAGCGACCTGGGGTTCATGCTGCTCGGACATGTCCTCGAGCGCGCGTACGAACAGCCCCTCGACGTACAGGCTGGCGCGCTGTTCGCGCGCCTGGGCCTGGAGCGGTCGATCGCGTTCAGAGCTCCCGCCGACGCGTGTGTCGCGCCGACCGAGCAGTGTCCGTGGCGTGGTCGGATGCTGTGTGGCGAGGTGCATGACGAGAACGCCGCCGCCCTGGGGGGCGTGGCCGGCCACGCTGGCCTCTTCGGGACGCTGCGCGGGGTGGCAGCGTACGCTCAGGCCCTGCTGGAGTGTCGGCTGCAGTCCGCCGCGGTGCTGAGCTATCTCAGCCAGGAACACGCCCGGGCGGCGTTGCCCGACCTGGAGCGGCGTGGCTTCGGCTGGGTCTTGATGCACCCTGGCTGGAGCGGCGGCGACCTGATGAGCGAACGCAGCATCGGCCATACTGGATTTACCGGCACCGGCCTGTGGATCGACCTGGAGCGAGGGCGGTATAGCGTGCTGCTGACAAATCGCGTCCATCCGTCTCGACACCTCGCATCCAACATCGTTGGCTTGCGCCGGGCCTTTAATCATGCCGCTCACGCCCCGTGATCGGCCGCGGCGCCAGCCCGCCGCTCACGCCTCGTGATCAGCCGCGGCGCCAGCCCGCCGATGCTCACGCTGCTGGTCCGCTCCACCCTACAAGGTGGGTCGCGCCGCGGACGATGACGCGCATTGACGTGCCGGCGCGCGCCGTGCACCGCCCGGCCGGCGATGCGGGCGAGCTCGGCAGCGTTTCTGGTTGAGACCCGCCATAGGCTCTGGCATGCTGTCAGTGCATGCCGATCCCCCTTCTACCCTTCGGCCGGACAGGCCACCAGAGCACGCGCATCATCTTCGGCGGCGCCGCGCTGGGTAGCGTCTCGCAGGACGTGGCCGATCGCACCCTCGAGGTGCTGCTGGCGCACGGCATCAACCACATTGACGTCGCCGCCAGCTACGGCGACGCCGAGCTGCGCGTGGCGCCGTGGCTGAAGCGGCACCCCGGCAAGTTCTTCCTGGCCACCAAGACCGGCAAGCGCCGCGCCGCCGAGGCGACTGAGGAATTGCGCCGCTCGCTCGATCGGCTGCAGGTTGACCACATTGACCTGTGGCAGCTGCACAACCTGGCCGATCCGATCGAGTGGGACACCGCGCTCAGTCCCGGGGGGGCCATCGACGCCGCAATTCAGGCGCGGGAACAGGGTCTGGTGCGATTCATCGGCGTGACCGGCCACGGCGCCCAGATCGCTGCCACCCACCGCCGCAGCCTGCAGCGCTTCGACTTCGACTCCGTGCTGCTGCCGTACAACTTCACGACCGTCCAATCGAGCTATTACTCACAAAACCTTGATGCGCTGCAGGCGACCTGTCAGGAGCGCAATGTGGCGGTTCAGACCATCAAATCGATCGCGTATCGGCCCTGGATGGGTCGGCCGCGCTCCGCCACGACCTGGTACCAACCGCTCGCGGACCAGCCCAGCATCGACACCGCCGTCCACTGGGCGCTCGGTCGATCTGGCATCTTCGTGATCTCGAGTGGCGACGTCAATCTGCTGCCCAAGATTCTCGACGCGGCCCAGCGTTTGCCGACGCAGCGCCCGTCGGACGCGGACATGCAACAGATGGTCGAGCACCTGCAGATGGAGCCGCTATTTGTTTAAACCGAATTAAATACTGGCCGGCCACGTCGCCGGTAACATGGCACCTGGCATGCCCCGCACGGCACCCGCAAGGCCGTTGCCTGCCGGTTTCGCGCCCCTCTACGCGCGCCTCCGTCAAGCTATCCATGATCGCGTCACGTCCGGCGAGTGGCGTCCAGGCGATCAGATTCCGACGATCCGCGAGTTGGGCGAGGCGTACGGGGTCAGCCGGATCACCGTGGTCCAGGCGCTGGATGAGCTCTCGCGCGACGGGCTCCTCGTTCGCTGGCAGGGCAAGGGGGTCTTCGTCGGCCACGCGAAGCCGGATGCTCCGCGCTTGCCCCTGCAGAGCTTCACCGAAGAGACGGTTGGCCGCGGGCAGACCCCGAGTAGCCGCACCCTGCGCCTGGCGCACGCGCCGCCGCCCGCGGGAGTCAGCGTCCGGCTGGGCCTTCGACCGGACGAAGGGGTGGTACTGCTCGAGCGGCTGCGCATGGCCGACGGTTCACCCGTTGCCATCCAGCACGTGTACCTGCCCGAGCACCTCGTGCCCGGTATGGTCGAGCGCAGCGAACCGATCGACTCGCTGTACCAGGTGCTCACTAATACGTACGGGCTGCGGCCGACCAACGCCTTCGAAACTTATGAGCCGATCCGCCTGACCCCCGACCAGGCGCGATTGCTCGAGACCCGGTCGGGTGCCCCTGCCTTTCATGTTGATCGCACCACCACTGACCAGCACGGGCGTACGATCGAGCTCGCGAGCTCCGTGCTGCGTGGCGACAGGTATGAAGTTCGGCTGCTGCTCTCTCGGAGCCCGATCGAGCGTTAATGTTGGAACGGGTTGGCGTTCAGGAACGTGTTCAGACGATCGGCTCGACCGCCAGCGCCCGTCGACCGGATGCACATGACCTGGTCGGAGGCGATCGCTGCTGGACCATCGCCGGGTAACCGCGCGCCCACCGCCACTGATTGTGAATTGCCTTGCTCGCCGTTCGATACGCAGAGACTCGGGTGATCGAATGGCGCGCGCTCGAACGCCACCCGCTCATCGGTCAGTGCGAGCAAGAAGTTGACCAGATCCTGTTTGTCCCGCTCGGCCAGTCCGATCGAGTGGATGTTGTCGTCGACCTGGGCGTTGTCGAAGTCGCCGCCGCGATTGTAGAAGTCGATCACCTGCATCAGCGTGGCCTGCCCACCATTGTGGAAGTACGGCCCGGTGAGCTCGACGTTCCGCAGCTGCGGAGCCTTGAACGCAGACGCGATGTTCTGGTTCTCACAATTGGTTGTACCGCCAAGCGCGGGACCAGTGACATTCGGGTCCGCGGTGACGCTGAGTCCGTACGGCGCGGTGTCTTGAGGGACGCCAGGCACCAGACGGGTTAGCGACCCATTCTGCGCCAGGAACGTTTCCGCCAACGAGTTGTTGAATGGATCGAGCCCCGCCACGCCGACGTCGTCCGTGAGGGTGCGTACGCCAGTTGTCAGGAACCCCTGATCGTAGATGGCGCACGTGCCGTTGCGCAGCCCCATCCGCTCGATGCGCTGGCCTTGCGTATTGCGCACCGTGGCGTTGGTTGTTTCGGCGGCGCCATGGCAGGTGATGCACCGCGCATTGGCAGGCTGGCCTGTCGAGAGCGAGACGCTGATGGTTTTCGTCCCGGTGGGGTCAGTTGGATCGGGCGAGACGCCATCAAAGCTCTGGAAGATATTCAACCCGCGTTTCGCGGACGCGCTCAGCACGCCCCGATTGCCGTCGAAGAACTGATCGACCGGGGTGTCGTTGGCAACCAGCGTCTCCATGTAGGCCTTCACCGACAGGCCCCAGAAGAGCGAGAAGTTGGCTTCCATCTGGGTGTAGGACGTGCCGTTGATGACCACTGGTCGGCGTGACGACCACCACTGCGGATTGAATGCCTGGCGGACCATGGAGTCATAACGTGTGTTGAGGCCAGGCCCGAAGTCCGAGGTCAGCCCGTGCAGCACGCTGTCGTCGCCCGCGACGAACTGCAACGCGAGGGGCTGCATTCCCAGCAATTTGTGGCCCACATCCGGAAACGTGCGGTTCGCGCACGACATCTCGAAGTTGCTCAGCGGCGGTCCAACCGACTGCGAAGCCAGGCTGGCGAAGGTGATCCGCACCGTCACCGGCTGCGGCGTGTCACCCTGGTTCTGATAGACGAACGCGGTCGGATCGCGCGCGCCGAATGGGGACGCGCCGTTGAAAATGTCCTGGGCCCGACCATCCCAGAAGTTGCGATTGTTGAACAACGCGTTGATCATGGTCGGCGTGTTGCGCGGCTCGACCTTGCGGACGTTGACGCCGTTGATCTGGAAACCGTCTGGATCCGCAACCGATTGGCAGACGTCAGGGACGCTGGGGACCCGGTCAGAACTCGCGGTGGGCGAAGTGCCGGCCGCCAGGAAGTTGCGATTGAACACGCCGGACGACCCGACGATGTCGTTGCTATCGCTGATCACCCGCGAGTTTCGATCGCTCGGGTTGGCCAGCATGTGGCTCGGCAACTCACCCGGGGCGACGGTAGAGTTCGGCGAGCGGAATCCGCCCAGCGAGAAGGTCGTATCGACCGGCACGGCTCGTCCGCCAGGATTGATGGCGTTGCGCGTGCGCGGATCAGCGCCGGCACTGAAGTGGCATGAGGCACACGCCTGACCGTCACTGCCGACCTGTTGATCCCAGAACAGCGCCTTGCCCAACTCGACCAGGTCCTCCTGGTTGGCGATAAAGGGCCCGCCCTGGTTGAGCTGCGGATCCTGCGGCTTGGTCACTGTCTTGAGCGACGCGAGCGGTCCGCCCGTGTCGGTGGGCGGCGTAAAGAAGCACGGATTGGGCAAGCCCTGGTTGTTGCATGCGGACGCAGCGGCCGCCAGGGTCACCGTCCCGATGAGGATGATGCTGGTCGCCACCAACCCCAGCCCGATGACACGAAAGCGAACGTCAGGGTCTGGGCCGGCGCGTGCCATCTGAGGCTCGGGGTTATGGCTGAATGGACTGCGAGGCAGTCGGAAGGCAGGCAGATGTAACCATTCGTGCGGCATAGTCGCCTCCTGGTGTCATCCGCAGCCGCCGCGTCCCCTGGGCGGGCTTACGGTAACCTCGCGACGCTGTCAGGCCTCCTGCACAGCGCTCCGCCATTACAGATGGCGGAACTTTACATGTCAAGTGGCTTGACATGTAAAGTTCCTTAACGATTCGGCCACGCCGGCGCGGGGATCCGCGTAAAATTTCTTAACAATCTTGAAAACGCCGGCGCCGAACCCTGTGCACTTGTCACATGGGCATCCAACTCGGCGCGCCAGTACCCTTCTGGTGTGTCTTCGCGACGCGCCGCGGTTCAGCCGACGCCAGACATAGTCGCCATTTCGTCGAAAACCGGTTCCGCCGGCGTCGCGCTCGCGTTCGAGCACGTCTCCAAAGTCTTTCCCGACGGCACGCGCGCACTCGACGACGTGAGCTTTGACGTCCACGCGGGCGAAATGGTGGCCATCGTCGGGCCGTCGGGGTGCGGTAAGTCGACGCTGCTGCGCCTGGCCTCACGCCTGAGCACCCCGTCGGGCGGCGAGATCGGCGTCAGCGACGGCAACCTGGGCTACGTGTTCCAGGACGCGACGCTGCTGCCCTGGCGAACGGTGCAGCGGAACGTCGAACTCCTGGCCGAACTGGCCGGCGTCGGCTCGCGGGAACGCGCCCTGCTGGCGTCACAGGCGATTGCCCTGACGGGCTTGAGCGGGTTCGAACGCCACCGGCCGCGCGCCCTGTCGGGCGGCATGCGCATGCGGGTGTCGCTGGCTCGGGCGCTGACCATGCGGCCGCGCATCTTCCTGTTTGACGAACCGTTCGGGGCGCTGGACGAAATCACGCGTGAGCGCTTGAATGGCGAGTTGCTGGATCTGTTCGAACGCGAACGCTTCGCCGGATTGTTCGTGACGCACTCGGTCAGCGAAGCGGCTTTTCTGGCCTCGCGGGTGCTGGTCATGTCGGCCCGGCCTGGCCGCATTCTGGCCGAGATTGCGGTGCCGTTCGGGTATCCGCGCGCAACCGAATTGCGCTTCGAGCCGGACTTCGCCGTTGTGGCCGGCCAGATCTCGGCGCGTCTGCGCGAGAAGCTGACGTGATCGCCAGTACCGCGCCGCGCGAGGCCAGGGTCGTGGCCGAGGTGTCTCGGCCGGTGCCCGGGCAGCGTCGGCGGGCCGTGGCGCAGGTCGTTGCGCCGCTCATCGTGTTCGCGCTCGTCATCGCGGTGTGGCTGTTCATCAGCTACGTGCTGCTCGAACCGCGCCGGCGCTTTCTGATGCCACCGCCCCAGGAAGTCGTTCGGGTGGGATTCTTCGACGGCCGCAACGTGGCCGAGATCCTGGGCGCCCTGTGGTCCACGACGCAGGTCGCGATCGTCGGCCTGGGCGTGTCGATTGCGATCGGCACAGTGATCCCCGTGGCCATGATCCAGGCGCGCTGGGTCGAGTGGTCGCTGTACCCCTGGGCGGTGGTGCTGCAGACGATTCCGATCCTGGCGATCGTCCCGCTCATCGGTTTCTGGTTCCAGTTCGGATTCAGCAGTCGCGTGCTGGTGTGCGTCCTGATCGCCCTGTTTCCGATCGTCACCAACACCCTGTTTGGCCTGAAGTCGACCGAGCAGGCGCAGCACGATCTGTTTACCCTGCAGCGCGCGAATCGGGTGCAACGTCTGCTCAAGCTGCAGCTACCCGGCGCCCTGCCGGCCATCCTGTCCGGCTGGCGGATCGCCGCGGGCCTGTCGGTCGTGGGTGCAATCGTGGGCGACTTCTTCTTCCGCCAGGGTGAGCCCGGGATCGGCCGGCTCATCGACGACTACCGCGCGCGACTCCAATCCGAGCAGCTGTTTGCCTCGGTCGCGCTGTCATCGCTGCTCGGGCTGGTGGTGTTCTGGGGATTTGGCTTGCTCGGGCGACTCCTGGTTGGCGCGTGGCACGAATCTCACCGCTCGACGGAATGACCTCTCCCCCTGGTGGCTGGCCATCCCGTAGGGGCCGCTTGCGGACCCGAAGTGGTGGCAAAATCTCCCTCAAGAGGTACCGCATGCATCGTTCTCGCTGGCTCAGTTCGACGCTGCCCGTTCTCGCCGTCGCGGTCATGGCCGCCGGCTGCACCTCCGCGGCGCCGACGCCAACCGCGACCACCGCCCCTGCCGCGGCCAAGCCGACCGTGGCTGCGCCGGCTTCGCCGGCGGTCGCTGCTTCGCCCGCGGTTTCGCCTGCGCCCGCCGCCAAACCGGCTGCCTCGCCGTCCGCGGCGGCAGCCGCGTCCGTCGTGCCATCGCCCAGCCCGGTGGTCGCGGCGGCCCCAACGTCGGCGCCCGTGAGTCTCAAGGGCGTGTGTCCGGACACGGTCGTCATGCAGACCAACTGGTGGCCCGAACCCGATCACGGGCTCATGTACCAGTTGATCGGCCCGAACGGGACGATCGACACCAACAAGAACACCTACTCGGGTCCCCTCGGCACCACCGGGGTGAACCTCGAGGTCCGCGCTGGCGGGCCGGCCATTGGCTTCCAGACCGTGACGGCTCAGGAGTACCAGGACGACAGTATTCTGCTCGGGATGGGCGGCACCGATGAGCAGATCGGGACATCGGCCGACCAGCCGACCATCGCCGTGCTGGCCTGGTACGACAAGAACCCGCAGATCTTTTTCTGGGGTAACCCGGCCTGGGACTTCAAGAGCGTGGCCGACATCAAGGCCAACGGGGCGACGGTGCTGGCTTTTTCGGCAGCGGCCTACCTGGACGTCCTCGAAGGCAAGGGCGTGCTCGACAAGGCCCAGGTGGACACCTCGTACACCGGTGACCCGTCGCGCTTCGTCGCCGCCGACGGCAACATCGTCTCGCAGGGCTTCGTGACGGCCGAGCCCTACATCTATGAGAACGAAGTCAGTGGCTGGAAGAAACCGATCAAGTTCCTACTGCTCGACAAGGAAGTGCCGATCTATCAGGACACGCTGGTGATTCGCGCCGACAAGCTCGAGCCGAATCGAGCGTGCTTGCAGAAACTCATCCCGCTGCTGCAGCGCGCGGCGATCGACTACGTCAAGAACCCCGGTCCGATCAACGCGATGATCGTCGACTACACCTCGAAGATCAAAGGTGGAACCCAGGTTTCGGCCGCGGGCGCCGTGGACGCGGTGAAGAAACAACTCTCGCTGGGCATCGTCGCCAACGGTACGGACGGCGTGTTCGGCTCGTATGACACCGCCCGAGTGCAGTCCCTGATCAACGACTACGGCCCCGTCTTCGCCGCTAAAGGCAAAGCCCCGAAGGCCGGCCTCAAGCCGTCCGACCTCTTCACCAACGAGTTCCTGGACAAGTCCATCAAGTTGACACCCTGAGAAAGACGTGCGGCGGTGAGCGTCCGCACTGGCGTGTGGTTTTTCCCGGACGTCCCGGGGCCGAAGATCGTCGAGACGATCGTGGCCGCCGAGGCGCTGGGGCTGGGCGAGGTGTGGCTCGGGGACGAGGGGCCAGCACGCGACCCGTTCGCGCTGCTGGCCGCCGCGGCGCTGCCCACGCGGCGGGTGCGGCTGGGCGTGGCAGTCACCAATCCCTATCTGCGCCACCCGGCCACGACCGCCGCGTCGGCGTTGACCGTGCACGAGCTGTCCGGCGGTCGAATGGTGCTGGGGATCGGTCCCGGCGGTGACCTGTCGCTCAAACCCGCCCAGGTCGAACGGACGCGTCCGCTCGCGGCCACCCGTCGCGCGGTCCGCATCATCCGCGCCGTAAGTCGTGGCGAGCCCACGGAGGGCTACACTCCAGCGCCCCATGCACTGGTTGCACCTGACCTGCCCGTCTTCGTCGGAGCTCGTGGCGAAGCCTTCAACCGCTTCGCCTCAGAGGCCGCCGACGGCGCGTTTCTGGCCGGCATCCCGAACTCGCGCCTGGCAGCCACCGCGGCCTGGGCGCGCTCGACGCGCGCGATCGACCTGGCCGTCTACGCCAGCGCCGTCTTCGACGACGCGAGCCGGGAAGCGGTCCGTCCGCGCCTGATCTACGCCCTGCTGGACGCGCCCGAGGCAACTCGCCACGCGCTCGGCGTAAGCCGCGCGGCGGCCGCCAGAGCAGCGCAGGCGATCGCCAGCGGCGACGATCGACTCGCGCGCCAGATCGTCGACGATCGAGTGCTCGAGGAACTGCTCGTCTACGGCCAACCGGCCGCCGTGGGACGCGCCCTCGCCGCGCGCTGGCGCGCACTCCATCCCCAGAGCGTCGGCATCGCCCTGCTGGCCGAAGACCCGCTTGCGGCGCTCGAGCCGGCTGCCGAAGCCCTGGCCACCGTGGCGCGGGAGATCGCATGCCCGTAGGGGTCATCTGTCACCTCCACAACGCGAGCTTCGCCGACGTGCGCGCCCTCGCCGAGGCCGCGGAGTCGGCCGGTGCGGACTGGCTCGGGCTCCCCGACGCGTTCTGGTGGCGCGACACCTGGCTCCTGCTCGCCGAAGCCGCGCGCGCGACCACGCACCTCGAAATCGGCCCGATGGTGACCAATCCGTACCTGCGCCACCCGTTTCACACCGTGGCGGCGGTCGCGACCCTGCAGGATCTGGCAGGCCCGCGGGTCATCGTCGGCCTCGGCGCCGGCGGCTCAGAAGTTTCGGGCGCCGCGGGCGTCTCGCGCCGGGACGCCCCCGCGCGTGTGCGCGCGCTGACCACTTTGCTGCGCGACGTCGCCGCCGGCCAGCCCCTGGATCCCGCCAGCGGGCGCACACTCGAAGTGCCGGTGCAACCGACCGCGGTGCTGATTGCCGGGCGAGGCAACGGCATGCTCGACGTGGCCGGCCGCTGCGCTGACCGGGCGATGCTCTGGGCCGTTCCGCAGAGCGATCTGCAGCGCTCCGCGTCGGTCATCGCCGCGGGCGCGGTGGCCGGCCGCGAGGCGCCCGGTCAACGGCCGGACCTGGTGTGGGCGCCGCTCGTCGACCACGGGTATCGCAGCCGTGCCCAGGTCCGCACGATCGCCGCCTACAGCGTGTTGAACAGCCACCCAGCGGTCCAGGGACGCTGGGGCCTCGACCCTGCCAAGCTGGGCCGTCTGCGTCAACTGCTGGTCGGTGGCGGCGCAGCCGCGGCTCAGGAGTTGGTGCCCACCGCCGCGCTCGACGATCTGATCATCCAGGACCCTGACCCGGTCCAGGTTGGCGAGTTCGCCGCCGAGCTCGGCGCCACCTCGCTCGCCCTGCCCGCATTCTCGATCGACGAGGTCGCCGGGCGAGTTGCCTGGGCCCGCGAAGTTCTGGGTCCACGCGGGTGAGTGCCCCGGCCGCACCGCGGCGGCTGGGGCTCGCGCTGTCCAACGAGGTGCCGGTCAGCGCGACGGTGGCGTTGGCCCGGCAGGCTGAACAGCTCGGCCTCGACGAGGTGTGGTTGCCCGAGAGCGGTCACGGCCGGGGAGTGTTTACGGTGGCCGCCCAGGTCGCCGCGGCGACATCGCGGATCAAAATCGGCGTGGGGATTGTTAATCCCTTCTGGCGCCATCCGTCGGTGATCGCCATGGAAGCCGCGACGCTCGACGAGGCCAGCCGTGGCCGCGTGTTGCTTGGCGTCGGGGCGGCGTTGTGGACCCTGCGGGCGTTGGGCGAAGCCGACGATCGGTCCGAACGTCCGCTGACCGCGATGGTTGAGAGCATTCGCATCGTGCGCAGCATGCTGCGCGGAGAGCGTGGTGTCGACGGCCAGGTCTTCTCGGTGCGGGCGGAGGCACACCTCGACTTTCCGAGGTTCCGTGCGGCGATTCCGGTCTACGTCGGCGCGGTCAACGGCCGGATGCTGCGTGCGTCTGGCGCCTGGGCCGACGGCGTGCAACTGGGCGCCATCGCCAGTCCCGGTTACGTGCGGTGGTCCCGCGACCAGATCGCCCGAGGCGCCCGCGCGGCGGGTCGCGACCCTGCCGAGGTCGACCTGGTGAGCAACGTCCTGGTCAGCGTCGACCCCGATCGCCGGGCCGCCCGTGACGCCGTGCGGAGCGTGCTGGCGTATTACATTCATCGTGTCGAGCCGGTGGTCCTCTCGACAGCCGGTGCGGATCAGCGCGAGGTCCAGCGCGTGCGCCTGACGGTTATCCAGGATGGTCTCGAGGCCGGGGCTGAACTCGTCACCGACGGCCTGATCGATGCGTTTGCCGCCGCCGGCGACCCCGATGACGTCACGACCCGGCTTCAGGAGTACGCGCGCGCCGGCCTGCGGGGCATTCTCGCCTGGCACGTCATCGGCCCTCAACCGGACAAAGCCCGGGCGCTCGAGTTGCTGGCCCGTGAAGTGCGCGCCCGTGTCTTTGCCTGAAACGCACTGGGGCGTCTGGCTGCATGCGGTACGTCCGGTGGCCGAGTTGGCCGAGCTCGCGGCGGCGGCCGAGTTACTCGGTGCGGCCGCGATTCTGGTGGCCGATGAAGGCACCGACCGCGACCTGTACGTCACCCTGACGGCGCTGGCTCTGCGTACGCGCCAGGTGCTCCTCTTCGGCGCGGTCACCAATCCCCACAGCCGCCATCCGGTTGCCTCGGCGGCGGCGTTCGCGGCGCTCGCAGAACTCGCACCGGGGCGGATCGTGGCTGGCTTCGGCGCCGGCGGCACCCGCGTGCTCGGTCCGCTCGGCCTTGCCCCGCGGCGCCCGCTGAGCGCCCTGATGGAGTGCATCGACGTCGTCGATGAGCTCTTGCGCGGCCAGGTCGTTGACCATGCGGGCGAGTTCGCCGCCCGCGGCGCCGCGCTGCCGTGGAGCCCTGGCCCGCTGCCGATCGCGATCGCCAGCCGCGGACCGCGGGGCGAAAGCTTCGCCGCGGAACGCGCCGATTGGATCCTGCTCGCGGGACGCGCCATCGACACCGTCCCGGCACTGGTCAGCCGGCTGCGCACCGCCGGCCTGGCCGCGCGCGGACGGGCACCCGCCATCGCCTGGAACGCGAACGCCGCCTGGACGCCCGCGATGATCGAGGAGCTGCGCGCCCATTTCGCCTACATGTCGATTGACATGCCGCCGGCCGAGCGCGCGTTGACGCTGGACCAGCACGTCGAGCGCTACGCCGTGACCGGCGACCGCGCTCTGGTCGTGGCTCGGCTGGCGGCGTTGTGCGCGCAGGTGCAACCCGAGCTGCTGGTGTTTGACGCCGACGATTACTCGGTCGCGTTTCTGGAGCGCGCGGCGCGCGTCGCTCTGGACGCGGGCGTTGTCGCACGTGGACCCCAGGGTTGATACAACCTCGTATGCCCTGGATTCGCACCGTCGAGCCCGAAGATGCGGACGGCCGCCTGGCCGAGGCGTATCAATGGCAGGCTCGCAAGCTCGGCCGGCCGACCGAGTTCACGCAGCTCGGGAGCCTCGACCCCGAGATCGTCCACGCGCGGTTAACCCTGTATCGGGCCAGCGAAAACGTGCCCTCGCGCCTGAGCGCGACGCAAGGCCTGCTGATCAGCTATCTGACCTCGATCCTGAACTTCACGCCGCATTGCGCGTCGCTGGCGCGGACCCAGCTGTGCGGGCTCGAAAACGGCGCTGAAGTGATCCGCGCCCTCGATCACCACGACTACGAGTCCCTGCCGCCGCCGGACGCGGCGCTCGCGCAGTATGTGGACAAGCTCACGCTGACGCCGGGCGAAGTGACCGAAGCCGACGTCAACGCGCTCCGCGCCCAGGGCTTCGACGACCTCGACATCCTGGACGCCAACAACCAGTGCGCGCACCTCAACTACACCAACCGCGTCGCCAACGGCCTTGGTCTGCTCACCGAAGCCGCCGTCGAGGAACGCACCCGCGACCGCGTACCGCAATAGCCCGCCGCGGGCGTTCGGCTAGACCCCACCTCCTTCAGGTTGCCCCTGCAAGGAAGCGAGCCCTGTACCTTCGGTACGGGTAGACGCAGCGATGCGGGCAGCCTGCAACGCCGCGACAGGCGGATCGCTACGGCACGAGGCGTTCGACGCGCCAGCCGGCGGCGGTGCGGGTATAGCGCAGGCGATCCTGCAGCCAGTTCGCGCGACCTTGCCAGAACTCGATCGTGGCCACGATGAGGCGGTAGCCACCCCAGTGGTCTGGGACGCCGGCCGGGGCGGCCGAGAGTGACTCGGCGAACATGCGCTCGAGCTCCGATCGGTCGGCGATGACCTGACTCTGGTGACACGCGCGGAGCATGGCCTGAACGCCCGCTGGCGCCCGCGCAAAGTAGCCCGCCATCTCGTCGCGAGTGAGCGGCTCGACGCGGCCCGTCACCCTGACCTGCCGTACGAGCAGCGGCCAGTAGAACGCCAGCGCGGCCGCGGGCGTTGCGGCCAGGGCGCGGGCCTTGGGACTCTCGAGGTTCGTCTGAATGACGAATCCGCGCGAATCAAAATCCTCGAGCAGCATCATGCGCAGCGCTGGCAGGCCATCTTCGCCAACCGTTGCCAGCGCCATCGCCGTGGGCGCCGGCTCACCCGCCGCGATGGCCTCGTCCAGCCAGACGCGGAACTGGCGATGCGGGTCCGCGTCCAGATCGCTTTCGCTCAGCGACCGTTCGTGTGACGCCGACGCCATACATGGGCAGGGTACCGCCTGGCACTACTTGTTCAGTGGACCGCCCCGGTACGCTAGGGTTAGATTAGCGGTGGCTAAACCGACGCTGGAGATCGGGGTCTTCTTTTTTTGCGGCGTTGACATGCCCGATGCAGGGGCCGACGGGACGCCACCGCAGGATCGCCGCTACGGCCAGGCCGACTTTCTGAAGGTCTACGCCGACCTCGAAGCGTACGCGCAGGCAGCCGAGGCCCTCGGGTACCACAGCCTGTGGCTAGCCGAGCATCACTTCCAGCACGAGGGCTATGAAGTGGTGCCGAATGCCATCTTGATGGCCGCGTTTCTGGCGGCGCGGACCAGCAGCCTCAAGTTCGGCGCGATGTTCAACGTCCTGCCGCAGTGGCATCCGCTGCGTTTCGCTGAAGACTTCGCGCTGGCCGACGTCATGACCGGCGGCCGGATGCTGTGCGGCCTTGGCCGCGGCACCGTGCCGCGCGAGGCCGAGCCGCTGGGCACCCGCGTCGGGTGGAACAACGACCCTGACGACGCGTACAACCGCGAGGTCTTCGAAGAGCAGGTCCAGATCCTCAAGCTGGCCTGGCACAACGAGACGTTTAGCCATGCCGGCCGGCACTATCGGTTGCCACCGCAAAAGATCGACGATCGTGGACGTGGTGTGTCGACACTGACGCTCATCCCCAAACCACTCCACACGCCGGTTGAGATCTGGCAGCCGATCACCAGTCCGCCCACCGCGGACTACGTCGCCCGCGAGCGGAACAAGGCGGTGTTCTGGTTCCATAACCGAGCCGTGCTCAAGCGGAACTGGCAGCACTACGCGGACCTGGTCGAGGCGTACCACGGCGTGCGGCTGCGGCCGGGCCAGGACCGTCAGGTGGTGCTCAACATCGCGATTGGCGAAACGCACGCGCAGGCGCTCGCGATGGCCAGGCCCGGGCACGACGAATTCTGGCGCTTCCTCGGCCCCTACGGCTGGAGCAAGGCCTATGCGGACGATCTCAACCAGGGCAAGCCGTGGGCCTACGGACGCATCCCGAGCCTCGAGGAGTCGATTGCGCAAGGCGCCTGGCTCGTCGGCACCGCGGACGAAGTCGGCGACCAGGTGCTCGACTTGCAGCACGACCTCGGGCTGGAGTATCTGTCGATCTTCCCGCACTTCCCGGGCATGGTCCGTGAACAGGCCATCGACCAGCTCGAGCGTTTCTCAAGCCAGATCAGGCCCCGCCTGCTCGCCTCGGCAGTGGGCGCGTGACGGCAGTCGACCTGCTCATTCTGGGCGGCACGATCGTCACAGCTCGCCCCGACGGGTTGCAGATCGCCGATGGGGCGCTGGCGATTCGGGGGACCGTGATCGAGGCGCTGGGACCGCGAGCGGCGCTCGAAGGCCGCTTCGCAGCCCCGCGGACGCTGCACGCGGACGGCCAGATCCTCTTCCCAGGTCTGGTCGATACGCATACTCACCTCTACCAGACACTGCTCAAGGGCCTTGGCGACGATCTACCGCTGATGGAGTGGCTGGACGCCTGCACGCTGCCCAGCATCCCCCACCTGACCATGCGGATGTGCTACGTCGCGGCCGCCCTCGGCTGCATCGAGTCACTCCGCTCGGGCTGCACCACGCTCTTCGACTACACCGTCGATCATCCCGACACGTCGGTGTACGACGCGACCCTGAAGGCGTTCGACGATGTTGGCATTCAGGGCGTCCTCGGCCGCGGGCTGCGCGACCGCCAGGCGCCGAATGTACGGTTCGAGTTCCCGCCCCTGGAGGCGCAGCTGGTCGACTGCGCGCGCCTGGTGGACACGTATGGTGCGCAGCGTGTCTGGTTGGCGCCGGGCTCGACGTGGGCGATGGAAGCCGACGGCCTGCGCGCGGTTCGGCGCATGGCCACCGAACGCGGGATGCGCATCAGCCTGCACACCGACGAAGTGCTGTTCGACAGCCAGGAAAGCCTGCGCCGCTTTGGGCTCCGCACCGTCCCGTTTCTGGACAGCATCGACTTCCTCGGCCCGGACGTCCTGCACGCGCATTGCGTCAAGTTGAGCGAGGCGGACTGCCATATCCTGGCGCGGCGTCGTGGCGCGGTGTCGTACAACCCGGTGAGCAATATGTATCTCGGTAGCGGCGTCCCGCCGATTCCGCGGCTCCTGGATCTGGGCGTGACGGTCGGCCTGGGCGCCGACGGGGCGGCCAGCAACAACAGCCAGGACATGCTCGAAGCACTGAAAATCGGGGCCTTGTTGCCGAAAGTGGCCGCTCGCGACCCGGCCATCTTCACCGCGGGCGACGCCTTGCGGCTGGCAACCTCGGGTGGCGCGGCGGCGCTGGGTCGCGACGATTTCGGGACGCTCGAGGTGGGAAAACGCGCAGATCTGTTCATCTTCGACCCGCGCTACGCCAAGTCGATCCCCGTCCACGATCCCATTTCCACACTGGTCTACTCGAGCGGTCAGCCGAACGTGCGCACCACTGTTGTCGGCGGCAAGGTGGTGCTGGACGATCGGCGGATCGTTGGCGTGGACGAGGATGCCATCCTGCGCGAGGCGCAGACGCTGGCCGAGCAGCTGGCCGAGCTGGCCGGCACGCGCGCGCGGCTCGAGGGCCGCTGGGAGCAAAAACGTTCACGCAGCGAGGTACTGGACTGACGATGACCGCGCCGCACGAATGGACCAATCCGCCCGGCATGTATGTGCCACAAGCGCACTATTCGCAGGTGGCGCGGGCGGGCAACACGCTCTACATCTCGGGCCAGCTGGGATTCGACCAGGAGGGCCACCTGGTCGGCCCGGGCGATGCGCGGGCCCAGGCGCGCCAGGCCTGGCGCAACCTGCTGGCGATCCTGGCGCACTACGGGGCGACGCCCCGACACCTGGTCAAGACGAACACCTACATCACCCACTGGGCGTACCGTCCGCAAGTCGGCGAAGCCCGCGACGAGATATTCCCCGCGCCGCCCTACCCGCCGAGTACGCTCGTGGTCGTGGCCGGCCTGGCCGAGCCGCAGTTTCTGGTCGAGATCGAGGCGATCGCCGTCCTCGACTAAATTGTGATGCCGCCATGACGCTCACGTGACGCTTTTCGGTCTTCACGTGACGGTTGCCGTGACGCTTCGCGATTAAGCTGAGCTTGTGTTGACGGGCGGGCGGGCAGGCGTGGAGCGGCGGCGTACGCGGTTACCAGTTCGGCGTCGCATCGGGCGGGGTTGGCGGTAGCGGCACGTCGGGCGGGTGAATGACGTACACGGTGCCGGCCGAGCCGCGCTGCCAGACGCGCTCGAACTGGGCGCGATCGTAGACCCGGCGGACGCTGGCGTTGGTCCAGGCGGCTGGATCGTTGACGATGGGGTTGCCGGCGGCATCGAAACCGACGATGACCACGAGGTGGCCGCTGGTGCCGCCGGGGAAGAGGAAGCCGTCCAGCTCGCCGGGCCGCGTGGCGATCGAGGCCACGAGCGGAATGCCTGCCCGAACGAACCGCTCGGCCTCGGCGAGCGAGCGGAGCTGGGTCACGAACGCGTCAAGTCCGAAGCGGGCTGCGTAGGCGGTGTTGAACGGCCAGTTGCCGGTGCCCCGATACGCGGCGTCGTACGTCGAGCGCGCGGCGAAGTCGACGCTCGGGTCGGTGTACGCCGGGTCGACCCACGCCACGTCGTCGCCGCTCGGTCCGCGGCCCCAGAACTCGATCACCATCTCCGTCGAGGTTGGGCTGCACCAGGCCTCGCCGCCGCCGCCCCACTGCGGGTACTGGCGGGCGTGCACCTCCTGGGAGAGGGGTGGCACGGGCAACTCGACCGCGTCGGTCGCGAGCGGAGCGGAGATAGCCGAGGAGGCCGCGTCGGCTGAGACCGCGGCGCCCAGCATGCGCAGGCTCGGCGACGGGTCGCCACCGGCCGCGGTCCGCTCGAGCTGGACGCGCACGGCGTAGCTCGTAAACGGCTCCCCGTGGGCTTTGAGGGTGTCGGTATCAACGCTGCCGAGGCCGTCCGCCTGGCCGTTGACGGACGTGCGGCGCACGGCGTGGTCGTCCGCCGCCCAGATCCCCAGCGCATACCAGTCGCTGGTGGCGCCGGCCGCGGTCGTCACCTGCGCCTCGACGCGTAGTTGACTATCACCCGGCGTCTCGGCGGTCCACGAAGCGACCAGGCGCGTGAACGCGAACCCGGGTGTGACCACCGGCGATTGCCAGGTCCCGCGCGCTTCGTTCGGCGCGAGCACCAGACCGCCGCCGTCGACGATCACGCCGCTCAGCACGCCGGCGCCAAACGCGTCCACGGACGCGAAGCGTGTGAACTGCACGCTCGGCCCGGCCGCCGCGGCCGGCATCACTGGGACAGCCGAAAAGAGGGCAGCCAGCATGAGCACCATCCGCACCGCCCCGCTCGAACCACGGGTCACCTCCAGCCTACGTCAGGCCCAGTCGCCGCTCCGGGGTCCCACCCCACGACATGCGGATCCCTTCTTCGCGACGCCGCTCGGCACGTGCGTATCCGTTGTTCCCGAGCACGGCGAATGGAGCGCGTCCCCGCGCCGGCCGCAGCCCACGTGGACTTCGACCCCCGCGCGGTCGCCCGGGTGGACCTCGTCGACCCCCGGACCGAGCTCGACAACCTGGTTCCCCGGCAGACCCGAACGGAGCGAGCGACAGCGACGCGGGCAGCTACCGCTCGGAGAAGAGCACGCCGCCTTTGGCTTTGTCGGTGCGCGGGTTTTCGTGGATGATGATCGTCACTGCGTCGGCTGGGGCATCACAGTGGCGGACGATGGCGTCGGTGATGTCTTTGACCAGCGCGCGCTTCTGATCGAGCGTGCGGCCCTGCGCCAGCTCGATGATTACTTCAGGCATATGCGCAGCGTACGCTAGGCGGAGCCTTTCCTTCACCTGGAGCGATGCAATCGTGACGCTGCAACAGTCCGTCCGTGACGCCGAGAAAATTGCCTTCCTGCGTGGTCTGCGACAGATCCGTCAACTCTCGGCGGAGCGCGTGCCCGAGGCGGCGCTGCAGGACATCCTGGAGGTGGCGCGGTGGACAGGGAGCGCGCGCAACATCCAGCCCTGGGACCTGATCGTGATTCAAGACCGCGCCCGGCTGCAGGCGCTGGGTAGCATCGAAGGCAGCCACGCCGCGCACCTGGTGAACGCTGGCGCCGGCATCGCCCTGGTGATGTCCGGCAATCTCGAACATCCCGAGTTCGACACCTACGACGAGGGCCGCCTGAGCGAACGGATCATGCTGGCCGCCGCGGCCAACCGACTCGGCTCGGCGATCGGTTGGTTCCGCGACAGCGCCGCGGACGAGGCCAAGCGTATGCTGGGCGTGCCACCCGAGCGACTCCTGCGGACGATCATGTCGATCGGGTTCGCGGATGCCGCGGGGCACGCGAAGCGCGCCAGGCCAGCGCAGCCACGCAAACCACTCACCGACATCGTGCACTACGAGCGGTTCACCTGAACGTCATCGCGTCGATGAACGTTGCGTACCTTCTCGAATGGCTCAATCTGCTCGTTCGCTGGACGCACGTCATCGTGGGGATCGCCTGGATCGGCACGTCCTTCTACTACATTGCGCTGGACTACCACCTGCTGCCGGCGAAAACCGACGACGCCAGTGACGCGGGAGTCGCCGGCGAAGTCTGGGAAATCCACGGTGGCGGCTTCTATCGGGTGGAAAAGTACCGCGTCGCGCCGCCGACGTTGCCCAGTCCGCTGCACTGGTTCAAGTGGGAGGCCTATACCACCTGGCTGAGCGGCTTCGGTCTGCTCGTCGTGCTGTACTACGCCAACGCGAGCACGTATCTGGTCGATCGCAGCGTCCTGGACATCAGCCCGATCGCGGCGATTGCCATCAGCTTTGGGCTGCTGGTGGTCGGCTGGCTGGTCTACGACGGGTTGTCGCGGCTGCTCGAGGGCCACGATCGGCTGCTGGCGGCGGCGCTCGGCGCGGTCATTGTCGTCGTCGCGTTCGGCGCGAGTCACGTGTTCAGCGCCCGGGCGAGCTACATCCAGGTCGGCGCGATGATCGGCACGTGGATGGCGGCCAACGTCATGGCCGTGATCATCCCGGGTCAGCGCGAGCTGGTCGCCGCCAAGCTCGCGGGTCGCGAGCCCGACCCAACACCCGGGCTGCGCGGCAAACAGCGCTCGATTCACAACAACTACCTCACGCTGCCGGTCGTGTTCGCGATGCTCAGCAACCACTTTCCGATGACGTACGGCCACCCGTACGGCTGGTTGGTGCTGGTCGTGTTGATGGCCATCGGCGCCTGGGTCCGCCACTTCTTCAACCTGCGCAATCAGGGGCGGGTGGTGTGGTGGATCCCGGCCACCGCTGCCCTCGCGGTCGTCGGGCTGGCCGCGGCCATCTCGCCGCCACTGGAGACTACCGCCCGAGCGGTCCCCTTCAGCCAGGTGCAGGCGGTGATCACCCGGCGCTGCGCACCCTGTCACTCGGCGCTGCCCACCCAGCCCGGGTTCCCGCAGGCGCCGAACGGCGTGATGTTCGACACGCCCGACCAGATGGTCAGCCGTGCTCAGCAGATCTATCAGCAGGCGGTCGTCACGAGGAACATGCCGTTTGGCAACCTGACGAACATCACCCAGGACGAGCGCGACCTGCTGGCCGACTGGGTGCGTGAGGGTGCGCCAGGCCAGTGAGCGACCCGGCTAGACCAGCAGGACATGCACCAGGGCGTCGCCCACTGTTTTCTGCCATCGGTTGGGATCCCAGCCGCGCCGATGCACCAGCAGTCGGTACCACTCGGGGCTGCTGAGCGCCCAGATCAGGTCGGCCGCTTCGCCGGCGGTCAGCCCGGGCCGCAGCAGGCCGGCCCTGGCCAGCGCCGGACCGATCGGCGCCTGAGAGTCGCGCCGCGCGCGATCGAAGCGCTCGGCCTCGGCGATGAGCTGTGGGTCGCCGGCTTCCTGGAGGAAGAGCAGGACGTCGGCGAACCGCTCGTAGGCGAGTCGGGCGATCGCGCCGACCGTATACAGCGTCACCCGGAGATCCTGGGCCTGGGCGGCCTGGTAAATGAGCGCCTGCATTTCCTGATTGACGTCTTCCAGCGCCGCTTCGACGATGCCCTGCGCGAGGCTGAGCTTGGTGCCGAAGACCGCGTGCACGGTCTGCACGGCGACACCCGCCTCAGCGGCGACCTCACGCATGGTGACGCCGGCGAAGCCCCGGGCGGCGAACAGGCGGCGGGCCGCGTCGAGGATGCGGCGGCGTGTGGCGCGCGCCTGCTGCTGCCGGAAGGCGGCATTGTAGGTTCGGCGCGGCCTGGGCGTCGGCTCCACGTTGAACATGAAGTATATCCATTAGTGGAGACCACTAATCGATAACGAACGCATCCCACGCGTGTCGGCGGTGTAGGCTCAGCAGTACGGCATGCCTGGCGTCGGACGAATCGTGCTCGCCGACAACCTCCAGATCCTGGCCGGCGTCGCGGACGACAGTGTCGACCTCATCTACGTCGATCCGCCCTTCAATACGGGTCGGCGCCAGACGCTCGAACGCCTGCGCACCGTGCGGGACGAGGCGGACGGCGACCGCGTCGGCTTCCAGGGTCGGCGCTACCGCACCTTCCGGCTCGGGACGTCGAGCTACCTGGACGTCTTCGACGATTACCTGACGTTCCTCGAGCCGCGACTCACCGCGTTCCACCGGGTGTTGAAGACCACTGGCTCGCTGTACGTGCATCTCGATTATCGCGAGGTGCACTACTGCAAGGTCCTGCTCGACGCGATTTTCGGCCGCGCGTGTTTTCTGAACGAAGTCATCTGGGCATACGACTACGGGGGCCGGACGCGGCGCCGCTGGCCGCCCAAGCACGACACCATCCTGGTCTACGTCAAGGACCCGAAGTCGTACTACTTCGACGCCGACGCCGCGGAGCGGATTCCGTACATGGCGCCCAGCCTGGTCGGGGCCGAGAAGGCCGCGCTCGGCAAGCGGGTCACCGATAGCTGGTGGCACACGATCGTGCCGCCGGGCGGCAAAGAGCGCACGGGCTATCCGACGCAGAAGCCGCTCGGGATTCTGCGGCGTATCGTGCTGACGTCCTCACCCGCAGGCGGCCTGGTGGCCGACTTCTTCGCCGGCAGCGGCACGACGGGCGTCGCCGCCTACCAGGCCGGCCGCCCCTTCCTCCTGGTCGACAACAGCCCCGAAGCCGCCCAGGTCATGGCCCGCCGCTTCGCCGCCATGCGCGGCATCGAGTACGAAGGCTTCGTTCCCGAGTCCCCGTAAGGTCCGGCTCTCCGCACCGGGTCATGCGCGGCACCACTCAATGCCCTGCAAGGAGCGAGCGAAGCGATGCGGAGACCCGGATCCCCGCGGGTGACGACGGGCCACGGCGGTGCGCTACTGCGCACTGGGCGCCGCGTCGCTCGGGGGGTCGATCGGGTCGCCAGTCCAGTGCACCAGCGCGCCCTCCTTGAGTCCCCAGTGGTCCCAACCGGTGGTGAAGCTGGCAACGTTGACGTGGCTGCGGTAGTACGCCAGACCCGTGGTCGTTTTCTGCTGCGTGTCGCCCTGATCGTCGACCGCGCGCTCACACTCGAGCGGCTCGCCCATGCCCGTTCCGAGGCTCGCCCTGAGCGCCGCCATGCCGCCCACGAAGGTCGGCCTGGACGCCGTGCACCCGCCGGCCTCCGGAGCCGGGCTGGCCGGCGGCGTCGGTTTCGTCGAGACCGCAATCGGAGGCAGAGCGGTCTGCGGTGTGGGCGCTGGCGCGGCGAACGGCTGATCGGGGAGTGGCAGGAAATGGAGGACCTGGCCACTATCGCGCGAGAGTTGAAAGACCAGCAGGACGACGCCCACCAGCACCAGCGGTAACAGTTCGGTTAAGTGTTCCCGCATGCCAGGTAAACCAGAACCTGCGCAGCATGGGGCCTCAGGTCGTGTAAGTCAACTGGGGAAGTGATCCGTTAATGCTGTGCGAGCAGGCCAGCCACCAGCGCGGCGCGGCGCGGGAAGCTCTCCGTCAGGACGTGCTCGTGGGCCGCGTGGGCACCCTCGCCCTCGGGTCCCAGGCCGTCCAGGGTGGGGATGCCGATCGCGGCCGTGAAGTTGCCGTCGGAGCCACCCCCGGTGCTGCCCTCGCGCAGATCGACGCCCATGGTCGAGGCGATCTGCTGCGCCTGGCCGAACAGCGCGGCCATGGCTGGCGATCGCTCCATCGGAGGCCGGTTGAGCCCCCCGTCGATGTCCAGGCTGGCGCCGGGCAGGTGAGGACTGAGACCGCGAATGGCCGCGTCAATGCGCGCGGCCTCGGCCAGCGTCTCGACCCGCACGTCGACGTGCGCCTCGGCCTCAGCCGCGACCACGTTGGGTCGGGTCCCAGCGCGCACGACGCCCACGTTGACGGTCGTGCCCGAGGTGTAGTCGTTGAGCGCGTGCAACGCCATGATCTGATGCGCCAGTTCTTGGGTCGCGCTGATGCCTTTTTGCGGCTCGACCCCAGCATGCGCGGCGCGGCCGGCGATGCGCACGAAGTAGTCGCCGGTGCCCTTGCGAGCAGTCTTCAGGGTGCCGCCCGGCAGCGGCGACTCGAGCACGTATGCGACCGCTGCGCCGCGCGCGGTCTGCTCGATCAACGCCCGCGACGTCGGACTGCCGACTTCTTCGTCCGAGGTGAACAGGACCTCGAGCCGCCGCCGCGGGCGCAGGCCATGGGCGCGCATGGCTTGCAGCGCGTAGTACAGCACGACAATCCCGCCTTTCATGTCGAAACAACCGGGCCCACGCGCCACGCCTTCGGCATCGACGCTGAACGGGATGCGCACGAGCGTGCCCAGCGACCAGACCGTGTCGTAGTGGCACAACACCACCGCGTGAGCCGCGTCGCTGGTGCCCTCGACGGTGAGCCGCAAATGCCGACCCCGCTCCGCGTTGGCAGCGGCGATGCGCTGAACGGACCCCAGGTCGCCGAACAGCGCCTCGAGTTGATCCGCGAAGCGATCGAGCCCGGCCCGGTCGTCACTGGGCGATTCGATGCGCACCAGGCGGCCGAGCAGATCGACCATCTCCTGGCGTCGCGGTTCGAGCTCGGCTCGAACGGTCGGCGCGAGGTCAGCGCCGGTCACACGTGCAGCGGAGCCCGCTCATCGACGAGCACGAGCTCGCGCACGGTGTTGGCCTTGATGCGCTCGAAGTTGGCGTCGAACCCGAGTCCAGGCCGATTCCGGGGCACCTCGATGGCGCCTGCGACCGCCCGAATCGGCGGATCGACAATGTCCTGCCGATAGGCCTTGTCGGAACCGGACACGTCGCCCGGCAGAGTGAAGCCGGGCAGGCTGCAGATGGCTACGTTCGCGGCCCGCCCGATGCCAAACTCGTGCATGCCGCCACACCACACCGGGATCTGGCGGGCGAAGCACAGGTCATGCACCCGGCGCGCCTCGCTCAGGCCGCCAAGTCGGCTGACCTTGATATTGATGATCCGACAACTGCCGAGGTCCAGCGCCTTGCGGGCGTCGTCGACCGAGTGGATGCTCTCGTCGAGGCAGATCGGGGTCGCGAGCTGCGCCTGCAGGCGAGCGTGGTCGACGATGTCGTCGTCAGCCAGCGGCTGCTCGATCATCATCAGGTTCAGTCCGTCCAGTGCGCGTAGCGCTTCGACGTGGCTGGGATTGTCGAGCGAGTAAGCCGAGTTTGCGTCGGCCATCAGCAGCACCTCCGGCCAGCGGTTGCGCACTGCCCGCAGGTAGGCCAGGTCCTTGCCTGGCCCGATCTTCATCTTGATGCGCTTGTACCCCTGCTCGAGGTAGTGCTCAACCTGTTCGACGATGCCCTCCACCGTCGGCTCGATCCCGAGACTCACCCCGGAGTGGATTTCGCGGCGGGTCCCACCCAGAGCTTCGGCGAGTGGCTGCGCCTGCACGCGCGTGAATAGATCCCAGCACGCCATTTCCAGGCCAGCTTTGGCGAAGCGATTGCCGCGCACCTTGGCCCAGGTGCGCGCGGCGTCATCTGGATGCTCCCAGCCGATCCCCAGCACGCCCGGAGTCAGGAAGTCGCGCAGCATGTGCCACGAGGTCTCGCTGGTTTCCGAGCAGTAGTACGGATCAGACGCGCTGGCGCACTCGCCCCAACCCTCGGCGCCGTCCTGGTCGCGCACGCGGATCAGGATATGGTCGAGATGGTGCTTGGTATGGCTCGAAGTGGTGAACGGCCGCACCAGCGGCAGGCGCACCAGGTAGAGCTCAACAGATCTCAGGGTGTGGGTCATCGGCGCTCCAGGAGATAACGGGGTCGATTGGGGTCGGCGCGACTGAAGCCGACGGCCACGAAGCTGGCGCCAAAGGCTGACTGCATTGCCTCGCGCACCGCGTCCTGCCACTCCTGGGCCACGTTCGGCGGTGCGTAGCCCTTGATATCGGCGATGCTGGCCGGGATCTCGACGTGCAGATGGTCGACCCCCGCCGGGATCGCGCGGACGCTGGCGGCTCTCAAAAAGCCTCGGTTTTGAAGTTGCTCAGTCTCGATCAGGTCGACGCCGTCCGGCCAGGGCTCGACGTAGGACTGGGGCTCCGCCCGGGTCGACCACTCGGCGAGCAGTCGATCGGTGGCCAGGCCGGCGTTCAAGGCGTCACTCCGTGAGCCGTAGAGGTCGACCTCGTACGTGCGGCAGGTAGCGCCGAGCACGCCAAGGTTGAACGCCGCGTTGCTGGCTTGAAGTGGGTCGAAGGCCCAAACGACCGCGTCCAGGCCCATGTCGCGGGCGCGGCGGCGCTGTTCGAACTTGAGCAGGCGACCCACGCCCGCGCTCTGGTGCGCGGGGTGCACACCCGTCAACTGGGAGTACAGGATCAGGCCGTCCTTGAGACGGCCGAGAAAGCCGAACGCGAATCCGACCAGTTGCTGGTTGGCGTCGAAGGCACCCAGGATGAGTCCGCCGACTTTCTGCGCGCCGGCCATGATGGCGACCGGCAGCACGTAGCCGTCCTCGGTAATGCCCCAGGCGCGTCGCTGGAGGTCCTGGCAGGCGCGCAGTTCGTCCGCGCCGTGGACGTCGCGAATGGTGACTGTCGACACCGAAGGAGACGAGACGCCGTGGACCATCGACCGGAGGATAACGCGCTCAGCATGACAGGTACACTTCGATGTGGTTTTCGGCGCGGGTGTGTCGAAGTGGCTGGCCCTGGCCGCTCTGATGGCCCTGCTGTGGGTTGCGCGCGGCGTGCTCCCGCCGTTCATCATCGCCGGGATCTTCGCCTACATCCTCAGCCCGCTGGTCGACGAGTTGGCGGTTCGAAGTGGCGTCCGGCGGCCGCTCATCGCGCTCGCGGTTTTCGCCGTCGTGCTGGTCGTGTTCCTTGGCCTGCTCTGGATCGCGGGCGCCCGGCTCAACGCCGAGCTGCGCGCCATCGCCCGCGAGGGGCCGAGCATCATCGGCTCGGTGGTCGACCGTCTCACCGGTGGCCAGAGCATCGATTTGCTGGGCCAGAGCACGACGTCGGCGGAACTGGGGCGACGCCTCGACATCGCACTCCGCGACGCCCTCGGGACGCCGAGTCAAGCCATCGAGGCGATCCGCGCGGCATTCGATCTGACCCTGGCGGTGGTGCTGGTTTTCCTCGGCCTGGTCTATTTCCTGATCGATGGCCACAACTTCTGGGTCTGGCTGCTGCGGTTCGTGCCGCGCGAGCACCGCAATCACGTCGACGGTCTGGCGGTTGAGATTCATCATGTGCTGGGCCGCTATCTGCGCGGGCAGCTGGTGCTGATCATCCTGATGTCCACGGTCACGTTCTGCCTCCTGGAGTGGGCGTTCCGGCTGCCGTACGCGCTCTGGATTGGCATTCTCACGGGCATCCTCGAGGTGATTCCGCTCATCGGACCGATTACCGCAGGGGTGATCGCCTGCACCGTCGGCTTTTCGCAGGGTGGACCGACCGAAGCCGCCGCGCTGGCGATCATGTACGTCATCTTGCGCCAGGTCGAGGATCAGCTGGTGATGCCGATCATCGTCGGCCGCGCCGTGCACGTGCACCCGCTGGTGACCATCTTCGCAGTACTCACCGGCGAGCGCATCGCAGGTATCCTCGGCATGATCCTGGCCGTGCCGATCGCCGCGGCGATCAAAGTCGTGCTCGACCATGCCTACCCGAAGCCGATGCCGACGATCGTCCGGCCCGCCGAAGGGATCGTCACCCCCGCGCCCGAGGTTATTGTTCGATAGTCGCCGCGGGGAGCGTGAAGTGGAACGTCGAACCGCGGCCGGGGCCGTCGCTTTCGACCCAGATCTGGCCGCCGTGGGCCAGGACCAGGTGCTTGGCGATCGCCAGACCCAGCCCGGTGCCGGTGCCGGCCGCGCGCGAGGGGTCGGTCTTGTAGAAGCGCTCGAAGACCCGCGCCAGATGTTCGGATTCGATGCCGACGCCCGTATCGGACACCCACAATTCGACCCCCTGGCCTCGGCGGCGGGCGCCCGCCTCGATGCGACCGGCGGCCGGCGTGAACTTCGCCGCGTTGCCCAGGAGATTGGAGAGCACCTGTCCGATGCGCCGCGAATCGGCGCACACCCACAACTCTTCGCCCTCCACAATGGCCACGTCCAGCCGCAGGTCGGACTGCTTCGCCGTTGGCCGGATGCGCTCGGCCGCCTCACGCACCAGCTCGTCGGCCCGACATGGCGCCAGCCGCAGCTCCAATCGGCCCGCCTCCGCGCGGGCAAGATCGAGCAGCTCGGTGACCAGTTGCGCCAGGCCGTCCACCTCCACGTGCATCCGGTGCAGGAATTGCGGGCCTTCCACCGGGTCGTCGATGGCACCACGTTCGAGTGTTTCGACCAGCGCCTTCAGCGCCGCCACCGGCGTCCGCAGCTCGTGCGAGACATTCGCCACGAAGTCGCGCCGCGCCACCTCGGACCGTCGCAGCTCCGAGATGTCCTGCAGCACCAGCAGCCGCCGCCGTTCGGGCAGCCGGGTGGCGACGGCCTGGATCCAGCGTCGTTCGCCGACCGCGTCGGCAGACTCAGACGGCGGGCCCGGGTAGAAGTCGATGATCCTCGTGAGCGGCGCCGCGTCAGACACCGTGCGTACCAGGTCGACCAGGTCGGCGTCCCGCGCGACCTCCGCCAGGCTTCGACCCAGTGGGGGTGAGCTGCAGCGCAGCATGCGTTCGGCAGCCGGGTTGCTGAGCACGATCCGCTCGTACGCGTCCAGGAGCAGCACGCTGTCCGCCATGTGCTCGAAGATCGCGCCAACTTCGGCGCGGTCTTGCTCGAGCTGGCGCAGTGTGCGCCGCAAGCGGGCATGGGTCACGTGCAGCCCGTACAGCAGCGGCGCGACCTCGGCCGGCACCTGGCGGACCAGGTTGTGCAGGCTCTGCTCGCCAAGCTCTTCTTCTTCGATCGACCGCACCAGACGGCGCACGGGTCGGACGAGGCGCTCGCCGGCGACCTCGACCGCCGCCCCGGCGAGCACCACGCCGATGGTGCCGACGACCGTCGCCACCGGAACATAGGTCTCCCAGGCGGTGACCGGAATGAAGGCGAGGCTGGTGAGCATGACCCCCAGCGCCGTGGCGCCGACCAGGATGATCGCTACCCACGCGAGCCGGCGCGTCACCGCAGAATGGTACCCAGCGCCGTCGACGCGCTCCGATTAACAGTTCGTGCGCTGGGCACGGGCCGGGCTGCCCGCTTCGCTGCGCTCACTCCCTCCCCTGCCCCGCCCGCCACACGGCGCAAACGGCTACGGGCTAGCGTGACAGCCAACGGCCGATCACAGCGTGCCGCACGCTGACGCTGCGCTACCTAGTGATGCGAGACTCGCTTTTCCGCGGCGTCGACGCGATCGATCGCGGCGTCGACCATCGAGCGGACGGCCAGCAGTTGCTCGCGGCGCGCGGCGTAGAGGTGTTTGACGGCTTCCTCGGGCAGGAAGGCCCGCAGGAAGCGGCGCGGACTCGGGAAGTGGACGACCACGTGTTCTTCCGTTCGCTCGGCACGAAACGTGGGCTCGCTGGGTGTGGTGGTTTCGCTCGACATGGACGACGTCCTCCTGACGTGCACAGATGATAGGATGCGCCGGCACGAATGGCGGCCGAACGTATCTTGATCGTCGACGACGACGAAAATATCCGCCAGATTGTTCGGATCTGCCTGACGGACGAGGGGTACGAAGTCTCTGAGGCGCCGAACGGTCAGGTGGCGCTCACGGCGCTCAGCGAGTTCACGCCGAGCCTGATCCTGCTCGATCTGCGCATGCCCGTCATGGACGGCTGGGAGTTTGCGCGGCGCTACGAAAAGATGCCCGAACCGCGCGCGCCCATCGTCGCGTTCGTGGCCGCGCTGAACGCGGAGCAGGACTGCGCCGACCTGGATGCCGCCGGCATCCTCGCCAAACCTTTCGACCTGGATGACCTGCTGCGGGCGGTGCGTAACCTGCTGAAAATGCCTACGTGAACACGTAGACCGGGGTACCCACCTCGGCCCAGTCCCAGGCGAACTTGGCCTCGTTGTACGCGATCCCCAGGCAGCCGTGCGAACCGGCGTAGCCCCAGTTGCTACTCCAGTAGTTGTAGTGAATGCTGGCGCCGTCGGCCGTGAAGTACTGTGTGAACAGCACGTTCTTGAGGTAGTAGCCGCCGGGCGCGTCGCGGGGAATCGGCGGGTACACCCGCTCGCTGGTCATCGTTTCGTTGGCCACCCGCCACAGGATGCGGTGGAAGCCAGACGGCGTGGCCTTGCTCACGGTGCCCTTCAACGTCAGCGTCGACCAGATCGGGGCGCCGTCTTCGAACGCGGTCAACAACGCGGGCTCGCGCAGGTCGGCCTCGAAGTGGCGGCTCGTCTCGTCGGCCCGGTCGGGCGACCCGTGCGGCGTGTAGCGCAGCCGCGGCAGTCGGACGAGCGAGTTGTGGACGTAGCCGAGTGCGATGGCGTTGCCGGTCACGCCGTCGAGCAGGTTGGTTCGATACCACTGATCGCCGTCGTCGCCCTCGACCGTGTCGAGGACCTTGACGGGCGCGTTGTGGCCAAGGGTGCGCAGCGCTGGATTGGCGGCGCCCGGCCAGGTGCGCAGGTTCGCTCCGCCAACGATGCGACCCGGCAGGTCGACGCCACCGTCCAGGACGTCAGGACCATCGAGGTGTTCCGCGCTCAGGTCCGCCGGGCTCGGAGCGGGTACGGGCCCGATGGTTTCGGGGGCCACCCGCCCGACCATGTTGAAGCGCGGCACCCAGACCTGGATCTGACCCGACGGCAGTCCGCGGACGACGCGCATGCGAGTCCAGCGCGGCAGGCCAACCATGGGCAGACCGTCGGCGCCGAGCAGGCGGGTCTCGATGTGGTTGGCGATCCACTCCGCGTCATCGGACTGCGGGTCGGCGAAGGCCAATCCGCCGGATGTTGCCACCAATCCGGCGAGGGCCACACCGGCCATGTTGGCTTTGAGAAGCAGGGTTCTGCGTGTAAACATCCGACGCTCTCAGATACCTCTAGATATAGTCTCGGTCACGACTTGTAACGCTGTCCAGTCCTAAACATGACAGTCCAGCAGAACGATCCTGACGAGCTCCTCGAAGTGTTCGACGCTGCCGGCCGGGGCACTGGCCGGGCGCGATCGCGTGCGGCGGTGCACCTGGCTGGCGATTGGCATCAGGCGTTCCATTGCTGGATCGTGCGCCGTCAGGGGCTGGAGGTGGTGCTGCAGCGCCGCGCGCTGGCGAAGGACACATTCGGCGGCCTGTGGGACGCGGCCGCGGCGGGGCACTGGCGCTTTGGTGAGCGCCCCGAGGAGGCGGCGCGCGAGATCGCCGAAGAGCTCGGGCTGGACATCAGTTTTGCGGAGTTAGTGTACCGGGGGCGCGAACGCGGCTCGCGGCGGTTCGCCAACTGGCTGACCGATCGCGAGCATCACCAGGTGTACGTCCTCGCGGACGATCGGCCGCTGATTGAATATCGGCCCGATCCGAGTGAGGTTATTGGGCTGGCGGCCTTTCCCGCGGGTAGGTTGGTTGACCTCGTGGCGGGGCGGCAGACGGCGCTGGCGGCTAACGAGGCGGTGTCCGTGGGAATAGACGGGCGGCTCGCGCAGGTTAATGTGCTAGTCGAAAGGACGGACCTCGTGCCCTATTCGGCCGCACGTTTGCGGCGAATGCTTCGCCGAGTTCCGCAGCGTTGATACAATTTACTGTCATGGCTGAACTCAACAAGAACCAGACTGCCGCCGAGCGCGCCCGACTCAAGGAAGCGGCGGGCTCGCAATTGACCCTCCACTTGTGCGCCAACCCGGCGTGCCCGACGCCCGGCCACCGCATTGTCCAGAAGGAGCTTTACCCGGTCGTCACGCTCAGTCCGCGCCGACGCACCGTCTTCTACCACAAGGCCTGCGGGCCAAAGATGGCCTGAAAGCGCGCCTGCCCGCATCGCTGCGCTGGCTTCTCTCGACGCACCGCAGCGGGGACGCCGCGAGAGGTGCCCAGCCAGCTAGCTGCCCGGGAACGGGGCGGCGTTCGCGGGGATATAGGCTTTTAGCAGGCGCTCCACGGTGAGCACGTGCGCGCAGAGGCGCTCGTGCAGGTAGTGATCGCAATCGCAACTCAGACGGCCTTCTGAGAGCTTCACCGCGTGCTCGCTGTTGTTGTCCCCGCGGACAAACGCTTCGAGCCGGGCGAGCCGGACTCGGCCAGGCTCCTCGGCGTACCGGTGCGCCTTGTCGATCATCCCGTGCAGCGACGATTGCATGCCGGAATGATAGTCCGCCCTAGAAGTTCGGCCGAAAACTCGGCAACCGGGCGTTACGGCGGCCGAACTTCGTTCGGTTGACAGGCGTAGCGGGGCGGCTTCCGGGACGTCTGCACATTTTCCTGGCGCCCCTCTACGCCGGGGTGAGCGTTCGGCGGCGCTCTTCCAGGCGCTGGATGAGCTGGTCAAACGAGTCGGAGAAGGACTTCACGCCGTCGCGCTGCAGCTGCAGCGTCACCGCGTCGAGGTCGATGCCGGCAGCCTTCAAGTCCTGCATGGTCTGCGCCGCGCGCTCCAGGGCCGCGGGCGTATCGATCGTGCGCGCGACGCGACCGTGTTCCTTGAAGGCCTCGAGCGTCGCGGGCGGCAGCGTGTTGATCGTGTCAGGCCCGATAAGTTCCTCGACGTACCGCACGTCGCGGTACCGCGGATTCTTGGTGCTGGTGCTGGCCCACAGTGGCCGCTGGACCTCGGCGCCCCGGGCGGCCAACGTTTCCCACTCCGGCCCGGCAAAGATCCTGGCAAACAGCGCGTACGCGAGCCGCGCGTTCGCGATGGCGGCCTGGCCGAGGAGCGCCTCGTACCGCGAAACGTTGCCGCCGGCGGCGATCTTGTCGCCGAGCAGCTTGTCGACGGACGTGTCGACCCGGCTCACGAAGAAGCTCGCCACCGACATTGGCGCCGGCCGACGCGATGCCGAGTGCGACAGATTGCGCGGCTCGCGACCGCCGAAGAAGCGTTGCAGGCCCTTCAAGTACGCCTGGGCGACCTGCTCGTACAGCTGGACCGCGAACAGCAGCGTGATGTTCACGTTGATGCCCGAGGCGATCGACGCCTCGATGGCCGGGATACCCTCGGCCGTGGCCGGAATTTTGATCATGACGTTCGGCCGATCGAGGCGCTTCCACAGGTCAGCTGCCATGTCGATCGTCGCCTGGGTATCGTTGGCGACCGATGGCGCACACTCCAGGCTGACGTACCCATCGAGCCCATCGGTGAGCTCATACGTCGCCCGCAACACGTCGGCCGCGCCCTGGATGTCTTCGATGGCCAGCGCCCAGTAGATCTCCTCGGCGCTCTTGCCCTGCTCGGCCAGGGCGCGCGCCGGCGCCTCGTACTCAGGTCCCTGGCTCATCGCCTTCTCGAAGATGGTCGGGTTGGAGGTCACGCCCGCGACGCGGTCGTTCCAGGCCAGCCGTCGCAGCTCGCCGGAGGTGAGCATGTTGCGGGCGATGTTGTCCATCCAGATGCTCTGGCCCTGGCGGAGGAGTGCCTCGGTCGGGAAGTTCGTCTCCGCCTCGATGGCCGCGACCTTGCCGACGCGACGGCGGTGGCGCTCCTGATCGCTGAACGTTGCGCGCAGGAAGGTGCGCGCGATCTCGATCGCGAGCTCCGAGCCGGTAATCCGCTCGCCAAGGCAAATGATGTTCGCGTCGTCGTGCTCGACGGCCTGATGCGCGGTGTACGTGTCGGTGACCGAGACGGCGCGCGCGCCCGGGAACTTGTCGGCGGCGATGCACGCGCCCGCGCCCGAGCCGCAGACGACGATCGCACGATCGACCTCGCCCCGCACGACGGCGTCCGCGGCGAGACGCGCGTAGTCGGGATAGTCAACCGGCGGCGAGGGCGCGTAGGTGCCCAGGTCGACCATCTCCAGGTCCGGCTCGGCAGCCAGTCGATTCAAGAGCAGCTCTTTGAGCTGAAAGCCAGCGTGATCTGAAGTGAGAGCGATACGCATGGTGGGTTCTCCGTTCAGGCGATAGCCGAAAGTGCGCCGCGCTCGAGAACAGCAAGCGCGCGTTGAGCGATGTGCTCGGGAGTGAATCCCAGGTGGGCGTAGATGTCGTTGAGTGGCGCCGAGGCACCGAAGCGGTTCAGGCCGATCATGTCGCCGTGCAGACCTACCCAGCGTTCCCAGCCCAGGGGTGAGCCGGCCTCGATCGACACGCGCGCGGTCACCGCCGGCGGCAACACGGCGTCGCGATAGCTCTGCGATTGCAGATCGAACAATTCCCAAGACGGCATGCTGACGACCCGTGTCCGGTGTCCCTGCTTTTCGAGCAGCTCGCGGGCCGCGACGGCCATGCCGACTTCGGAGCCGGTCGCAATCAGAATGACATCCGGGCTGCCGCTCGACGCGTCCGCCAGCACATACGCGCCTTTTCGGGCGCCGGCGGCGGGTCCATAGACCGTCCGATCGTAAATCGGCAGCGGCTGGCGGCTAAAGATCAGAATGGTTGGCCCGTCGCGGCGATCGATCGCCACCCGCCAGCCTTCAGTGACTTCGTTGGCGTCGGCGGGTCTGAACACGACCAGGTTCGGGATCGCGCGCAGCGCGGCGAGGTGCTCGATCGGCTGATGCGTCGGACCGTCTTCGCCGAGCCCGATCGAATCGTGGGTGAAGACGAAGATCGACGGCAGGTCGCTCAAGGCGGCCAGGCGGATCGGCGGTCGCATGTAGTCGGAAAAAACCAGGAATGTCGCGGAGAACGCGCGCAGGCCGCCGTGATATACCAGCCCGTTGGTGACCGAGCCCATGGCGTGCTCGCGGATGCCGTAGAAGATGTTGCGGCCGGCGTAGCCCCAGCCACCCCCGACTGAGCCCTGGCGATCGGTCGCGAGATTGGCCGGGCTCTCGAAATCGCCAGCGTCCTTCAGAACGGTATCTGTCGATGGGTTCAGGTCGGCGCTGCCACCGATCAGCTCGGGCAGCGCCTTGGCCACGGCGTTGATCACCGCACCGCCGGCCGAGCGCGTCGCAAGCTTGCCGTCCTTGCCGTCGGCGGGGGTAAAGGCCGGCAGATCGCGGTCCCACCCCTGCGCCAGCCGGCCGGTCTGGGCGCGGCTGAACTCAGCCGCGAGCTCCGGGAACGCCTTCGCGTAGGCGTCGAAGCGCTGCTGCCAGTTCAGCTCCAGTTGCGGGCCGCGCTCGCTGGCCTGGCGGAAGAGCCGCAGCGCCTCCTCGGGCACGAAGAACGTTTCGGTTGTCGGCCAGCCAAGGTTGCGCTTGGTGGCCTCGACCTCGTCGGCGCCGAGCGGGTTGCCGTGGGCTTGCCAGGTGCCAGCGCGTTTCGGGCTGCCGAAGCCGAGCGTCGTATGGACGATCACCAGTGAAGGACGGTCGGTCGCGTCGATGCCGGCCTGGATGGCTTGTTCGATCGCGTCCAGATCGTTGCCGTCCTCGACGTGCTGGACGTGCCACTCCATCGCCTGGAAGCGTCGACCGACGTCTTCGCTGAAGATCAGGCTCGTGGAACCCGAGAGCGTGACCTGGTTCGAGTCGTAGAGATAGACGATTTTGCCAAGCCGCAGGTGGCCGGCCAGGCTGGCCGCCTCGTATGCCACGCCCTCCATCAGATCGCCGTCCGACGCGAGACCGAAGGTGCGGTGATCGACGACGGTGTGACCGTCACGGTTGTACGTCGCCGCCAGGTGGGCCTCGGCGATGGCCAGGCCAATGCCGTTGGCAAACCCCTGACCGAGTGGACCGGTGGTCAGTTCGGCGCCCGGGACCAGGTGATACTCCGGGTGGCCCGGCGTCTTACTGCCCCACTGGCGAAAGCTCTTGAGATCGTCGAGCGTCAGGTCGTAGCCGGTCAGGTACAGCAAGCTGTACAGCAGCATGCTGCCGTGGCCAGCCGAAAACGCGAATCGATCGTGGTCTGGCCACTTCGGATTGCGGGGATTATGGCGCAAGAACTTCGTCCACAGGACGTAGGCCATCGGCGCCGCACCGAGCGGTAGGCCTGGATGGCCACTGTTCGCCTTTTGAACGCCGTCGATCGAGAGCGTGCGGATGGTGTTGACCGCGAGCTGGTCCAGGGTCGAGGACATGAGCAGGAGTTTTCTTTTAGAACCTCTACGCGAAATTGTAGGCGAGTACCACCGCCGCCAAGCGCATTCATATAGTTGGACCGGAGGGCCACGCAGGTTTGACCACTGAGCGCGGGTCCCTGCCGAGCCCGGGGACACCACTGATCGCGCGTGAGCGCGAGCTGTGCGAGTTGCGCGACGCCCTCCAGTCGGGACATCGCCTGATCACGCTCACCGGCCCGGGCGGGACCGGTAAGTCGCGTCTGTCGATCGCGCTCGCGACCGAAGTCGCCGCCAGGTTCGGCGGCGGCGCCTGGTTCGTCGACCTGACTGGCCTGCGCGACGCGCATCTGGTGTTGTCCACGATCGCCCGCACGCTGGGCGTTCAGGAATCCGGCAGCGCGGCCTTGTCGGCAACGCTGGAGGTTGCCCTGCGACCCCAGCCGACGCTGCTGGTGCTCGACAACTTCGAACATCTGATGGACGCGGCTGAGAGTGTGGCGAGTCTGCTTCTGGCGTGCCCGACCCTGGTCGTGATCGTCAGCAGCCGCGAGGCCCTTGCCGTGCGCGCGGAAAAAGTGTTTCCGGTGAGCACGCTAGGCGTGCCAGACCTGACGACCCACACCGATCTCGAGAGCGTCGCACCCGCGGTGGCGTTGTTCGTCGAGCGCGCGGCGGCGCGTCGCCGCGGCTTCGCGTTGACCGCACAAAACTACCCCGCCGTGGCCGCGATCTGCGCGCGTCTTGACGGTCTGCCGCTGGCGATTGAACTTGCGGCGGCGCAAATCGCGCTGTTGTCGCCCGAGACGGTGCTGCGCCGGCTGGCGGACCGCGCCCCGCACCTGGTGCGCGGACCACGCGACCTGCCGGCTCGCCACCAGTCGCTCGACGCGGCGGTCGCGTGGAGCTACGAGCTGCTCACACCGGATCAACAGGCCGCGTTCCGCTGGTGCGGGGTGTTCGTCGGTGGCTCGACAATCGACGCATTCATCCGCGCGTGCCCGTCGGACAATGCGGCCGAGTCACTCGTCCAGCTCGCGACGAAGAGCTTGCTGCAGATCGTGGACGATGGGACCGATGCGCCCCGCTGGCGGATGCTCGAGACAATCCGCACCTACGCCGCCGAGTTGCTGCGCATGCATGGTGAGTGGGCGGCCGCGCGCGCGCGTTGCGCCGATTACTACGTCGAGCTGGCCGAGGGCCTGCGGGCGGATCTGCACAGCCACGGCCTCACCAACGCCGTGGCGTCCCTGGCGCGCGAGTACGACAACCTGTGGGACGTGCTGGAATGGGCGGCTGGCACCGGTCACCTGGAGCTCGGGCTGCGCATGGCGGCCGGGCTGTACCGCTTCTGGCTCCTGCGCGGCATCCTGGCCGAGCCGCGCCAGTGGCTTGACGCCGCGCTTGCCAGGGCCGACCCGGTCGCGCCTGAGATCCGGGCCGCGGCGCTGAACGCCGCCGGTGTCCTGGCCGGCATGCAGCACGACGACGTGCGCGCGGCCGCGTTGTTC
Source organism: Chloroflexota bacterium (assembly GCA_035309865.1). Taxonomy (GTDB): domain Bacteria; phylum Chloroflexota; class UBA6077; order UBA6077; family CF-72; genus CF-72. The sequence continues at coordinate 4,851 of DATGER010000109.1, read as the reverse complement.
GAAGAGTCGCTGGGGATCTGGACGACGCTGGGCGACGTCGGGCAGATGGCGCGCGCGACCTGCAATCTGGGGCTGCTGGCGCACAACCGTCACGAGACCGAGCACGCGCTCGAGCTGTTCCGACGCGGCGAGGCGTTGTACGCGGCGGCAGGCTACGGCTGGGGGCTGGCGTCGGTGCTCGGCAGCCAGGCGCGGGTAGCGATGGAACAGGGTGAGCAGGCGGAGGCGCTGCGCCTGTTCGAGCGCTCGCTCGCGACGTTCCGGGAACTCGGCGATCAGTGGGGCATCGGCATCTCACTTGCCGACCTGGGTCGTTTGAGACTTGACCTGGGCGACACCGCGCAGGCGATGGCGTCCTTTCGCGAATCAATGCAGCTGTTTCAGGCGGTCGGCAACGTGGTGGGGATCACCGAGGTCCTGGAGGGCGTCGCCGCGGTAATCGTGGGACGGCAGCCGCGCCGGGCGGCGGAGCTCCTGGGCGCGGCCGATGCACTGCGCCGGTCCACGGCGGCCGTCCAACCCCGGGTCGAGCAGGGTCTGGTCGCGCAGACCCTGGGGCGGGTGACGGCGCGGTTGTCCGAGCCGGTGTTTGCCGACGCCTGGGCGCGCGGCCAGGCGATGCCGATGCAGGCCGCGATCGACTTCGCGTTGAGCATTGAATACGCGGCCGCGGACCCGGCGGTCGCTGGGGACGGCTCGCCTGTCCGCCTCAGTCCACGCGAGCTGGAAGTCGCTCAGCTGATCGCGTTGGGCCGCTCGAATCGTGAAATTGCCGAGGCCCTGGTGTTGTCGAACAAGACGGTCGAAAGCCACATCAAGCACATCTTCGACAAGCTTGGCGTGCAGGGTCGAACGGAGGTCGCCGTCTGGGCAACCCACCAGGGTCTGGCGCTCAGCGCTCAGTCCCAGTGACTGCTGAACGACAGCGGATCGATGGCGAACGGCACGGTGGAGATGGATCGGGCCCCATGCCTGCCGGACAACGGCTGGCCGTGGATCAGGCCCAGCGACGGCCGAATGAAATGCTCGCGCGTGTCAGTCCCACTGCCCGGCGAACGAGCGGACGCCCGTCGATCAGTCCGACAGCCCGGCGGACGACACGATAGTCACGATCAGTCCCAGTGACCGCTGCACGAAGTGGAGGTCATGTCAGTCCCAGTGGCTGCTGAAGGAAAGGTCGGTCGCTGATCGGTCCCAGTGACCGCTGAACGAGATGGTGGTCATGATCAGTTCCAGCGACTGCCGAACGAAACAACGGTGATTGAGCGGGTCCAGCGACTGCCAAACGCAACGGCGGTCTGGACGATTGAAGAATTGCGCATGAGGTGTGACTCCTTTAGAACCGTCCCTCGGAGCACTTGACTCCGTGAACCCTCACACAATAGCCCGCGTGCACCCTGCCCCCATCGGTGAGAACCCTGATATCGGGAGAGTGCGCCCGAAGCTCAGGGTGGTCCGCCGCAAGCTGGGGTAGCCTCTCAGGCAGGTGCCCCGCTGGTTGTATGCGCTGCTGGTGTTCGCGCCCCTGGCCGCGATCGGACAACTCCTCGGCGCGCCGCCGGCGCTCGTTTTCGCGGCCGCGTGCCTGGGCCTCGTGCCGCTGGCGGGTCTGATCGGCCACGCCACCGGACAACTCGCGCTGCATCTCGGCGCGCAATACGGCGGTCTGCTGAACGCGACCTTCGGCAACGCCGCCGAACTGATCATTACCCTGCTCGCCCTGCGCCAGGGCCTGTTCACGCTGGTCAAGGCGTCGATCACCGGCAGCATCGTTGGCAACACCCTGCTGGTGCTCGGGCTGGCGCTGTTAGCCGGCGGCCTGCGCCACGGCCTGCTCAGGTTCGACGCGCGGCTCGCCGGCTTGAATACGGCGCTGATGATCCTGGCCGTGGCCGGCTTGCTGCTGCCGGCGCTGTTCTCGACCCTGGTGCCTGACAGCGCCCGGGTCGAGGAGCTGAGCATCCTGGTGGCGGTCGTGCTGCTCCTGTCCTACGTTGCGTACCTGGTGTTCGTGCTGCGCGGCACCGGGCCTTTCTGGGGGACCGGCGCCACTGAACGCGCTGGACCCTGGTCAGTCAAAGCCGAGGGTGAGGACGCGGTGGTCTCGGAAACGGCTGAGTGGAGCGTGCGGCGGGGCCTCCTCACCCTGGCCGGTGCGACCGTCGGCACCGCGATCGTCAGCGAAGTGCTGGTGGACGCGGTCGACCCCGTCACGCGCCAGTTCGGCTGGACCGAGCTCTTCGTCGGCGTCATTCTGATCCCCATCGTCGGCAACGCGGCCGAGAACTGGGCCGCCGTCCGCGCGGCGTGGCGCGACCACGTCGACCTGACCCTGGGTATCACGGCCGGCTCGTCCACGCAGATCCCGCTCTTCGTCGCGCCGGTCCTCATCTTCGCCAGTCTGGCCATGGGGCGGCCGATGACGCTGGTGTTCGAACCGCTCGAGTTGATGGTGCTGGCGCTGAGCACGGCCATCTTCGCTTACGTTTCACTCGACGGCGAGTCGCACTGGTTAGAAGGCGTCCTGCTGCTGGCCCTGTACCTGATGACCGCCGCGGTCTTCTTCCTCGATCCGGTTGGCGTCGGGGCATAACGCGCCGCCCGCATCGCGGTGTCAACCCGTACCGAAGGTGCAGGGCTCGCTCCCGAGGGGTACTCACGGAACCTCAGAGAACAATCTCATTTGCAGCGCCCAGGCTTGCCCCAGCAACCGAACTTCGCGGAAGCGAGCAAAATGAAAGTGGCGAGCTGAGTTGCCCGGTTGCAAGCCCCGGCAGTTCCTTTTGCGGCCGCATCGAGCGAGCGAAGCGATGCGATACTACGGGCCTTCGTTCTCTGCAGGAGGTGTGAGCCGTATACGACAATGGCCATCTGCAACTCATTCTTGTGAAGCTGCTGCACGCGGTTTTCTTCAGCCTGGCGCTGCTGGCGGCGTCGCTTGCGCCAGTAGCGTCGCAAAGCCAGGATGCCAGCGGCATCGAGAGTGTGCAGGCCGCCTATACCGACCTGCTCGAGTTGTTCTATCGGCCGATCACGCCGAGCGATCTGCTGCAGGCCGGCTGGACGGCCCTGATCGCCGACGCCCAGCGGCACGGCGCCGCCGCCCCGGGCCCGTTGCCGGACCTGCCGCCGGATGCCGACGCCGCATTTCAGAGCTTCGCCGGCGCGTTCGCAACGTATGTCGCCAGTTTGCCGACGACGTATACCCCGGCCATGGCCGCCGCCGCCGTGCAGGGCGGCATGGCCGACAGCCTCCACGAACAACACACGCACTTTCTGTCGCAAGCCGTCATGCAGCGGTTTCTGTCGACGGTCGGTGGTGGCCAGCAAGGGGTCGGCCTGGGCATCCAGATCGGCAACGACCCGCCCGGCTTGATCACCGGTGTCGCTCCTGACGGCCCAGCGGCGAGCGCCGGCCTTCAGCCCGGTGACGTGATCGTCGGCGTGGACGGCACAGACCTGTCGACCGCCGACGCGCCCAGGCTGGGGAGTGCGCTGAGCGGCTCGGAGGGTTCCTCAGTCCGCCTGTCGATCGACCGCGGCAGCGGGCCGCAGACCATCGACGTCACGCGCGGGTCGTACTACTTTCCGCCGCTCGAGTCGCGTCTATTGGCGGATGGCGTGGGTTATCTTCGCCTCGACGACTTCGTGATCTCAGGCACGACGTTGCCGAACGGAACCGAGCTGTTGTCCGATCTCGACCGCCGGCTGGACGATCTGGATGCGCAGGGCGCGCGGAGCCTCATCCTCGACCTGCGTGGCAATGGTGGTGGCAGCCTTCAGACCGCCGACGAGCTGCTCGGGCGGTTCCTGCCGGAAACCACTCGCTCGGTGCACGAGTCCGACCGGCGCGGCCACGATACCTTCGAGCTCGCCTCGGGTCGGCTGCGGGCGCGCCAGTTGCCGATGGCGGTGATGATCAACGGCGGGTCGGCGTCAGCTTCTGAAATCGCGGCGGCGGCGCTCCGCGATGCGCACCGGGCGGTGCTTGTCGGCCAGCGGACCGCGGGCGCGGTGGCGTCATCCGAGCTGCTGCCGCTGCCGGGTGGTGGGGCACTCCAGATCGCGGTGGCCGCGGCCGACGCGGGCGAGTCGACGGCTCAGCTTGACGGGGTGGGGGTTTCACCTGACGTTGCGACGGCCCTGCCGCGGACACTGGCCGACTTTCGATCGGGGCATGACCCGCAGGTGGACGTCGCGGTGTCGGCGCTGGCCACCGTACCGGCGCCAGCTCCGTCTGGCGGTGGGTCGCTGACGTCCAGCTCAGCCGATCTCGATCGGCTGCTCGAAGGGGCACTCCCGGCCGCGGGTGATTTGCCGACCAACGATCGGTTCGTCGGCAGTGACCGTTGGCAGCGGATGGACTTCACGCATCCCAATCAGCTCATCGATCAAAACGGCGGCGCGGCGGATCCAGTCGCCTTACAGGAGGTCATGCGCGCGCGTGGCTACCAGGGCAGTGTCTTCGCCACCTACGGCGGCAAGCCGGCCGATCTGCCCGCGGTGAGCGTCGACGTCGATCTGTACGCCACGCCGGACGGCGCGCACGCGGCGGTGATCACCAACGATCTGCCGGCGCTCCAGCAGTCGATCGCGGCGCCCCTCACGGTCGGCGACGAGACGGTGGCGTACCGCGGCACGTGGCTCGCGGCCGGCTCGACGCCGATCACCTGGCGTCGCGGTCGGGTCGTGCTCACCGTGACGTACTCCGACGTCCCCGGCCTGGATCGCCCCGAAACCGCCGCCGCGATCGTCCAGGTGGTCGATGCGCGCGCCCAGGCGCTGACGATCCCCTGAGGTGCACCTCGTCAGCCTGAGGCATCCAGGTCTCCGCATCGCTTCGCTCGCTCG
>DATGER010000108.1:0-15656 GCA_035309865.1 Chloroflexota bacterium | reverse complement strand
CCTGGCGTAGCGATCTCAGTAGCCCCCGCATCGCTTCCCCGACGCCAGCCCGACTGACGCTGTCGACTCGGCTGCCCGCATCGCTGCGCTCGCTCCGTTGCGATACGTCCCGACTGCACAAAAATAATGCCTTGCATGAGAGCGAGCGCATCGCTGCGCCGAACGCCAGCCCGACTGACGCTGTCGACTCGGCTGCGCGCATCGCTGCGCCGGCGCCGGCCTGGCTGACGCTGTCGACTCGGCTGCGCGCATCGCTGCGCCGAACGCCAGCCCGACTGACGCTGTCGACTCGGCTGCCCGCATCGCTGCGCTCGCTCCGTTGCGATACGTCCCTACGGCACAAAATAATGCCTTGCATGAGAGCGAGCGCAGCGATGCGGGCAGCGCGGTTCGCACGGCAGCGCGGGCGCACTTAACGCGACAGGCCGACGCGGGGGGGCGACGGTGGCTCGGGCTTTCGCGCTTAACGCGAAAGACCGACGCGGGGGGAGGTTGCGTCGGCCTTTCGAGCTACGGGAAGCGACCAGGGGAGTAGCCGCACCCGCATCTACTTCGCGGTCGGCCCGGGGGAGGGGCGATGCCGCGATCAACTTCACTCTAGCAGCAGGCTTGCTCATCTGGCCCCGGCATTGAGGCCCGGTCGTAGTAGGGATTCTTCCTACGTCATCAGAGCGTGCCGCTCGGTCTCTGCCCGACTCGTCGCCCGGCTCTCGGGTCGATGCCGCGCGCGAAGCACCGGATAGCCGAGCCCCAGGATCACCCCGAAACACACCTGGCGGGCAAACTCGGTGAGCAGCGCGACCGGCGCGAGCTGCAACGCGTCACGCATCTGCGTCAGAAGCGGCGCCAGCAACACACTACCGACCAGAAACGGGACCAGCGCGAAAATGAGCCCACGCACCACGTCCGGACCGGGCAGGTGCGGCTCAGCCCAGACCGCGTAGACCGCGCCCCAGCCGATACCTGCAATCAGGGGCACCGCGAGCCAGAGCACGCCCCCGGTCGCGTCGCGCGCGAGCGTGCGCGACAACTCACCGATAATCTGCGCCAGCAGACTGTCCGGCAAGCGCCACGCCAGGTCACCCGTGATCGCCACGATCAGGTCAAGGGAAAGCAGCGCGCCGGCGCTGGCGAGCACGCCCGCGACCAGGCCGACTCGCGCCCGGTGCCACGGTTGCAAGTACGGCCGCGGCATCGGATGCGGCAGACCACGCCGAATGAGCAGCAGCACGGCAACCAGCAGGAGCAGCGGCAAGCCCGAGCCGATCATGGCGACGGGCAGGTGTAACGCTTCGATCACCCCAAAGACGGCCGGTCCAGCGAAGTATCCCAGCAGCGTATAGCCGACGATATAGAGCAGCCCGCCCAGGGCCATCGCCGGGAAGAACACACGAAACGGCACGCAGAAGACGCCGCAGGCGATGGCCGTGACCACCCGCAGGCCGGGTAAGAGCCGCCCCAGCAACACGGCCACCGCGCCGTGACGATTGAGCTGGGCCTGCGCCCGATCGAGCTGTTGCGGCTTGATGCCAATGAACCGCCCGTAGCGCTCCACCACGCCCCGACCGCCACGCCGAGCCACCAGGTACAGCACGGTGGATCCGAGCACCGTCCCGGCCTCCATCGAGGCGACCACCTGCCACAGGACGATGCCCCCGTCGCGCGCACGCACGCCCAGCGTGAGCATCAAGAAGTCGCCCGGCACCGGGATGGGCACGCCCGCTTCCTCGATGGCCAGGTACAGGAACGCCGCGAGCACTCCGTGCTGCGCCAGAAAGGCGTCGCCCGCATCCCGGACAAGATCCCACCAGTTCATCGCGGGGTCACGGTTGACACGTACAGCCCAGTGCTCTCGTCCTCCCGCGATGTTAGGGGATGCAGATTCGGACGAGGTACTAACCCTGCCCGCAGGGCCCCAGAGTTAGAGGTGACCGTTGGCCGCTTCGACGTCCCACGCGCCCGCGCCATCTGGCCAGGCGACGACTGCTAACAATGTAGAGTTCTCCAGGGCTTCGACGGGCTTGCGCAGATTGTCGGCCAGGATGATCAATTCGCCGGGCTCGAGCACCTGGGTCACGTCGTCGGGATGGATGCTGAGTCGACCTTCGAGCAGGTGCAGCGCGGCGCCGCCAGCGATAGCGTGCGGATCGAGCGTGGCCCCCGCACCCAGCGTGATCAGCGTGACCCGCAGATTGTGCGCCTTGGCGAGGGTTTTGGCCGCGCGCTTGCCCGAGGTGTGCTCGAGGTCATGTTTGAGGTTCTCGATCTCGGTCGACAGCGTGTACGTCAGGTGCCCGCTCAGGCTCCGCGGAGCCCGAGTCGTGGAGCCGGCCGTCGTGTGCGGCGCGCGGGGCTCGGTGATGGGGTGTGCCATGGTGTACCCTCCAGTCTGCTCGTCAGGTCCCTGCTCGTCATGAATTTCAGTCATGCCCAGGTCCTGGTCCTCAACGCCGGCTCCAGCAGTTTGAAGTGGACGGTGCTGGAGGCGGTGACCGAGGCGCTGGTTACCGAGGGCTCGACAACGTGGGAGGGCACGGAGGGCGGCCGGCACCGCGCGGAGATGAGCGCGGTGCTGAAGCAACTGCCGCGAGTCGACGCCGTCGGCCACCGCGTCGTCCATGGTGGCGCCACGTTGCGCGAGGCGGTCGTCGTCGACGCCCGGGCGCGACAGTTGATCGCCGATCTCTCGGAGCTCGCGCCGCTCCACAATCCCGCGGCGCTCGCTGGCATCGACGCGGCGTCGGCCGCCCTACCCGGCGTGCCCCAGGTGGCGGCTTTCGACACGGCGTTTCACGCCACGATGCCAGAGGCCGCCGCGCAGTACGCCATTCCCCGAGAATGGACCCAGCGCTGGGGGCTGCGGCGGTTCGGCTTTCACGGCCTCAGCGTGCAGTACGCCGTGCGCCGGAGTCGCGAGCTTCTGGGCGCCGTGCCGCGCCACCTGGTGGTGTGCCATCTTGGCGCGGGCTGTTCGGTGACCGCGGTTCTGGATGGGCGGTCGGTGAACACCAGCATGGGGTTCACGCCCCAGGAAGGCCTCATGATGGCCCGGCGAAGCGGTTCGGTGGATCCCGGCTTGCTCGTGTATCTGCTGAAATACGCCGGTGTCGAGGTCGCTGACCTGGACCGCGGATTGAACGAGGACTCCGGCCTGGTAGGCGTTTCGGGCGTGTCCGCTGACTGGCGCGCCGTACTGGCGGCCGCGGCGGCAGGCGACGCTCGCGCCGACCTGGCCCGCGCGATGTTTCTGCACCGCCTGGTCGCCACGGTCGGCGCCATGGCCGCCACGCTGGGTGGCCTGGACGCGCTCGTCTTCACCGGCGGTATTGGCGAACACAGCGCCGACGTGCGTGAAGCGGTCGCGGCCGGACTCCAGTTTGCCGGAGCGCGCTTGGCGGTTCCGAACGATGCGCCGGACACCGGCGATCGCGACGTGGCGGCGACCGACTCGCACGTGCGGATGCTGGTGATTGCCGCGCGCGAAGACCTGACTGTCCTCGCCGAAGTGCGCCGGTTGGTGCTTTGACGACGCCAGTCGCGCCACCCGGGCTGACGTCGGCCGAAGCCGCGCGACAGCTGCGCGAGGTTGGCCCAAACCTGATCGAAACCGGCGGCCGCTTTCGGCAGCTGCGCGTGGGCCTCGGTCTGCTCGCCAATCCGCTGGTCGTCATCCTCCTGGCCGCCAGCGTAGTCTCGGGCATCGTCGGCGAAGCGCTCGACGCCGGCATCATCGTCACCATCGTTTTGCTGAGCGTCGGCCTGGACTTCTTTCAGAGCTTCCGGTCCGAGCAAGCCGCGACTCGACTTCAGGGCCTGGTGGCGCTCACCGCTCGCGTGTGGCGCGACGGCAAGCTCGCCGATATCCCGCTGCGCGACGTGGTGCCCGGTGACGTCCTCGAACTGCAGGCCGGCGACTTGCTGCCCGCCGATGCGCAGCTGGTGACGGCCGTGACGCTGAGCGTCGATCAGGCGGCGCTGACCGGTGAATCGCTGCCGGTGGAAAAACGCGTCGGCGACGGTCCGGACGGCCAGCTCTTCGCCGGGACGTCGGTAGTGAGTGGGATCGGCCGCGCGGAGGTGACCCACACCGGCGCACGCACCCAGTTCGGCGCGATTGCGCACGCGCTCGTCGAGAAGGCGCCCCCAACGGAATACGAACGTGGTGCGCGCAGCTTCGGCCTGCTGATCATGCGCACCGTCTTCGGACTGGTGCTGCTGGTCTTTCTGATCAGCGCGGTGCTGCACCACGATGCGCTCCAGTCGCTGCTGTTCGCCCTCGCGCTGGCCGTAGGTCTCACGCCCGAGTTTCTGCCGATGATCATCACCGTCACTCTGGCGGCCGGCGCCCAGCGCATGGCCCAGGGCAAAGTCATCGTCAAGCGCTTGCAGGCGATCGAGAACCTCGGGACGATGGATGTGCTCTGCAGCGACAAGACCGGCACGCTCACCCACGGCGCCCTCACCTTGCAGGCCAGCGTGGACGTGCTGGGTGCCGAATCCAGAGCCGTGCTGCGCTGGGCGTGCGTCAACAGCGCCCTGGAGAGCGGCGTCCGGAGCCCGCTCGACGCCGCGATCCTGGCGCACGATCACCCCGCGATCGCGATGTACGAGAAGCGGGCCGAACTGCCGTTCGATTTCCAACGCCGATTGGTCAGCGTGCTGGTGAGCGGCCCCACCGAAGAGGGCGGCGCCACGGCGGTACAGGTAGTGACCAAGGGCGCCCCCGAGAGCGTCATGGCGGCCTGCACGGCGGCGGACGCCGCTGGCGGACCACAACCCTTCGCGGATGCACTTCACCAGAGCGCGCTCGAGACGTACGCGAAGCTCAGTCGGGAGGGCTACCACGTCCTGGCGGTAGCCCGAAAGCCCGTCGCGGCGGACCAGCACACCCTCACCCGCGAGGACGAGCGCGGCCTGGTGCTGAGTGGATTTGTCGCGTTCCTGGACCCGCCCGATCCTTCTGCCGTCGAAACCGTGGCCGCGTTGAAGCGGAGCGGTGTGGCGATCAAGATCCTGACCGGTGATGGGCCGCTCGTGACCGGCACCGTCTGTACCCAGGTAGGACTCAAGACGGACAGGGTCGTGCTCGGCGACGAGCTGGAAAAACTCTCGGACAGCGCGCTGGCAGCGATCGTCGAGCAGACCGATGTATTTGCGCGCGTGAATCCCGCGCAGAAGAACCGGCTGATCCGCGCGCTGAAGCGCAATCGGCACGTGGTTGGCTACCTCGGCGACGGCATCAACGACGCACCCTCGCTGCACTCCGCCGACGTGGGCATTTCGGTCTCGAATGGAGTCGACGTCGCCAAGGCGGCAGCCGACATCATCCTGCTCGAAAAAAGTCTGGCCGCGATCTACCGCGGCGTGGTGGAAGGCCGCCGCAGCTTTGGCAACATCACCAAGTACGTGCTGATGGGCACGAGCTCCAACTTCGGCAACATGCTGAGCATGGCCGCGGCCGCGGCGCTCTTGCCGTTTTTGCCACTGCTGCCGGCTCAGATCCTGCTCAACAACTTCCTGTACGACCTCTCGCAGCTCAGCATCCCGACCGACAACGTCGATGCCAGTTGGATGGCCGTTCCGCGTAAATGGGATGGGGCGATGATCCAGCGCTTCATGTTCGGGCTCGGCCCGGTTAGCTCGCTGTACGACTTTTTGACGTTCGGCGTCATGCTCTGGATCTTCAACGCGGGTCCGGAACTGTTCCGCGCGGGCTGGTTCATCGAGTCGCTGGCGACGCAGACGCTGGTCATCTTTGTGATCCGGACCGCCGGCAGCCCACTGCAGAGCCGACCCAGCCGTGCCCTGGTCCTGACCGTGCTCGGCGGCGTTCTGGCGGGACTGCTCATCGTCGTGAGTCCGGTGGGTGGCTTGCTCGGCTTCGCACCCCTGCCGCCGCTGTTCTTTGGCGTGCTCCTGCTGATGATCGTCACTTACCTGGGCCTCGTCCAGGTCGTCAAACGCCGCTTCTATCAAGCCAGCGGCTGGACTGCGTGACGACGCCTGAGGCATGGGTTCGGCAGCGCGGCGTGGTGCTGCAGTCAGCCCACGGCCCGATTCCCAATCTCGCCGAGTACGTCGCGGGTGAGCCGATCCGCGGTAGCTGGTGGGGCCATCCGGCTGGACATGCGATCTTCGCGGCGCTGAACCAGGTGCGGGACTCGCCTGAAGTTGTCGCCCTCCGACTGTTCAATGGCAAGATCACCCTGGTCCACCAGCGCCTGTGGCCGGCGCTGGTGCGTGTCGCCGATCGATTTCCGGTCGCGCGGCTGGCGGCCATCGAAGAGCAGCACACCGCCAGCGGCGCCCATCTGACCATTGAGATTCCGTTTCCCGACTGGGTGCCGTCCGAAGCTGTCGCCGCCGCGGCGGGGCTCAGCGTCGATGCAGCGCTGGCGCAGCTCCCCGCGTGCTTGAGATGACCAACCGTTCATACCGCCGAGCGAACCAGCGCCCATACTTGAACCCTGCACGCTGATCGGCGTGCGCCACCTGGCGCGCGGCCACGCGTCCTACGGAAGGGTCCGCGATGACGACTGTCTTTTCTGCTCCTCCTCGGCGAGGCGTCCTGGCGCTGTACGACGCGCCCCACGGGCTGCAGCTCGAGAAGGCCCTTGTGCTGACGATTGTGCTCGCCCCGTTCCTGGCGACCGCTTTCGCCATCGTCCAACTCTGGGAGCGGGCCGTGACCTGGCACGACCTGGCCTTGCTGGCTGCCCTGTACATCCCGATCTCGCTCGGGGTGACGGCTGGTTTTCACCGCATGTTGACCCACCGCAGCTTCAGAGCGCATCCAGCAGCGCGGGCGGTCATTCTTGTCCTCGGGTCGATGGCCGTCGAAGGCGCGGCGATCTCCTGGGCCGCCAATCACCTGAAGCATCACGCGTTCTCTGACCAGCCAGGTGATCCGCATAGCCCGCTGGATGGCCTGGTCCACGCCCACCTTGGCTGGCTCTTCGCCCTGGATCAGGCCGATCCGACGACCTACTGCCGCTCGCTGTTACGCGATCGGGTGGTCGTGTTCGTCGACCGGACATTTCTGTTGTGGGTGGTCCTGAGTCTGGTCATGCCCTTCGTCATCGGCGGCTGGACCGGGCTCCTGTGGGGCGGCCTGGTGCGCATGTTTTTCGTGCATCACGTGACCTGGAGCGTGAACTCGGTGTGCCACACCTTTGGGCGACGCGCGTTCGCGACCTCCGATCGCAGCCGGAATCAGTGGACGGTCGGTCTGCTCGGCCTGGGCGAGGGGTGGCACAACAATCACCACGCCTTCCCCCGCTCGGCGGTGCACGGCCTCGACCGCTGGCAGCTCGACGTCTCGGCCTGGGTCATCGCCGCGCTCGAGCGGCTGCGCCTGGCCAGCGACGTCCAGCGCATCGCACCCGAAGCGATCGCCCGCAAACGCCTCGGCGCGCCCCAGGTTCAGCCGCCCGTCTGAAACTCGATCAGATCCATCCGGCTCAGCGTGACCGCGCTCTTGCGCAGCGGCTCGTTCGTGGGGTTGGCGTTCAACTGGGTCAGCAACTGGTACCAGCCGACGGCCAGATCGTAGTTCTGCGCGGCCGAGGTGCCGTCCATCGGCACGACCACGGTATAGGTACGGATCGCTGCGCCGACGGCCGTGTAGAGTACCGATCCATCGGCGCGCCAGCCGACGAGAATGACCTGGCTGATGCCCCGGGCGCGCAGCAATTCATCGAGGGGCGTAGCGAAGAAGCGATCCTGGGCGAGACCCGCCACACTCGGATCTCCATCCGTTGGCGCGACCGCGGGCAGGATCGGCCCACCATAAACGCCGCGCCCGCCGCGCGCGCGCCGCGGTTGAGTGTGCGCAATGGCCTCTTTGGCCACCTATCGCCCCGCTCGCATGGCGTCAACTTGACAGCCCACCGCCGAGTGCCATCGAATGCGACAAAGGGGATCGCTCGTCGCAACGCGCGCGACCGTGGGGCTGAAGCACGGCGCAGCGAGTCGACGAGCCCCAATTACGGAGGTCAAGGGAAACATGACAATCGCGAGCTTGCGGTCCGCAACTACCTTTCTGGCCGCGCTGACCCTCGGGGTCTCGGCCTGCGGTCCCGCGGCGCCGGCCCCCGCCACCAGCGCGCCAGCCGCGGCCACCACCGCGCCCGCGGCAGCGCCCAAGCCGACGACGGCGCCGCCCGCCGCGGCCACCACCGCGCCCGCCGCCGCGCCGACAACCGCGCCGGCCGCGGCCGCCACGACTGCCCCGGCCGCGAAGCCGACGACCGCGCCCGCGCCCGCCGCCGCGACGGCTCAACCGCTGCCGGCCGATGCCGCGCCGCCTGACCAGCAGGTGTTGGTCCTGGCGTACGACAACACCGCCGACTTCACCACGCTCGACTTCTGGCAGTCGGTCTACGGTCGTGCCGGCGCCAGCTCCGATCTGATGACCGAGTCGCTGGTGCGCCTCAACAAGAACTTCGAAATCGTGCCCGGCGCCGCCACCAAGTGGAGCGTCGACTCGACCAACCTGGTGTGGACGTTCAACCTCGATCCGAACCTGATGTGGTCGGACGATACCCCGGTCACCGCCGATGACTACGTCGCCACCTTCCGCTATGGCGCCGACCCCAAGCACGCCTGGGATTTCAGCTGGTTCTACGGCGGCGTGATCAAGAACTGGGACGAGGTCGTCAAGGGCACCGTCCCGGTCGATCAGCTTGGCGTCAAAGCCGTTGACGCGCACACCTTCCAGATCACGACCCAGCAGCCGGCGCCGTACATCCCGGCGATGATGCTGTACAGCCAGGGCATGCAGAAGCACGCGCTCGACACTGTCGGCGGGCTGTACAACTCGAATCCGGCCACGTCCGTATCCGACGGGCCGTTCATCTTGAAGTCGTGGAACAAGGGCGCCAACCTGGAGTTCGACGCCAACCCGAAGTACAAGGGCACCAACAAGCCGTTCATCCAGAAGGTCATCAACATCGGCGCCGCGCCCGGGTCGAACTTCGCGTCCTACCAGGCCGGCGAGCTCGACTACGTCGGTGGTGCGGCCCTGGCGCCCGCGGACAACGAGATCATCGCCGCCGACCCGGAACTGACCAAGGAAACGCATCCGCACTACGGCGACTTCCGGACCGACTACCTGTTCTTCGACTTCCAGAACCCACCGTTCAACAATCTCAAGGTCCGTCAGGCGTTCAGCCACCTGATCCCGCGCGACGACATCATCAAACAGATCATCAAGCCGTCGCAGGGCATCCCGGCCTACTCGTTCCTGATGCCGGGCTTCCCCGCCTCCAACTCGCAGGGTTTGAAGGACATCCAGAGCTACGATCCGGCGATGGCCAAACAACTCATGGCCGATGCCGGCTATCCGGGTGGCGCTGGCTTCCCCAAGATCACGTTGAAGCTGCGCAACGACGGGCAGGTGCGCGCCGAGACTGCCCAGGCGATCGCGGCGTCGCTGAACCAGAACCTCGGCATCAGCGTTGACGTCGCCAACACGGAGATCAAGAGCTTCACGGACGCGATGAACGCCAAGCCGACCCAGATCCAGTTCGGCATGGTCTCCTACGGCTTCGACTTCCTTGATCCGTACAACATGCTGAGCGTCTTCCTGGGCGATGGCCGCCACAACTGGAAGAACGCCGACTTCGACAAACAGGTCAAGGCGGCGGCGGCGTTCACGGGCGATTCGGCCACCCGGATCAAGATGTTCCAGGACGCCGAGAAGCTGCTGGTCTCGGATGTTGGCGGTGTATTCATCGACCATCGCACCGTCGCCGACCTGTACAAGCCGTACCTGAAGGGCAGCGAGCTGGAGCCAGACAAGAACGGTTTCGCCGCGCTGCACTGGCCGGGCTTCGGCAATGAGAGCGTCCTGGTCAGCTCGCTGTACATCTCGAAGGACGTCGCGAGCTCGGGCCGCAAGCTGCCGTAGAGGGTAGGGGTCAGGGGGGCGTACCCTGACCCCTGCAACTCACCATGGTTGTCTATCTCCTCGGACGCATCAGCGGGATCGCGATCGTCTTCGTGATCGTGTCGATGCTGGCCTTTGTGCTCATGCATTCGGTGCCCGGCGGGCCATTCGACGAGACCAATCAACCGCTCCCGCCAGAGGCCAAAGCCAACATCCTGCGCAAGTACGGGCTGGATCGCCCGCTCTACGAGCAGTATTTCAACTACATGGGCAGTGCGCTGCACGGCGACTTCGGCATCTCGTTTCAGAGCCCCACCGAAACTGTCATGCAGCTCATCGCCCGCGCCTGGCCCACCAGCATGCAGCTTGGCGGGATGGCGATCCTGCTGGCGTTCACGCTCGGCCTGATCGCCGGCACACTCTCCGCGGTGTACCAGAACACGTGGATCGACTACGTGGTGACGTTTGTCTCCGCGCTGGGCATCACTGTGCCCAATTTTGTCATCGCGCTGTGGCTGCTGCTCGCGTTCGCCGTCGGCCTGGGTTGGCTGCCGACGGGCGGCTGGCCGAGCAGTGGCAGCGGCGACCTCAAAACGCTGATCATGCCGGTCATCACGCTGTCGCTCGGTCCGACCGCCCTGGTGGCCCGCTACACGCGCTCCAGCCTGGTCGAGGTGCTGCACGCCGAATACATCCGGACCGCGCGGGCCAAAGGGCTGATGGAGACCGCGGTGGTGGCACGGCATGCGCTCAAGAACGCGCTGATTCCGCTCATCACCATCCTTGGGCCGCAGATCCCCAACCTGATCACCGGGACGATCTTCGTCGAGGTGATCTATCGCGTGCCGGGGCTCGGGAAGTTTTTCGTCACGAGTATCACCTTGCGCGATTACCCGATGATCATGGCCACCATGCTGCTGGTGGCCACGCTGTGGAGCTTCACGTACCTCGCGAGCGACCTGCTCTATACCGTTGTCGACCCACGCATTCGGCTCTTTGGCAGGGCCACATGAGCGCCGTCACCGTCGGCAGCGTGGTTGCGCCCAGGGCCGCACTCCAGATCCGGCCGCCGGCGACACTGTGGCGCGACGCCGTGCGGCGCTTCAAGCGCAACAAGCTCGCGGTCGGCGCGCTGGCGGTGATGGTGCTGCTGATAGGCGCCGCCGTCTTCGCCGACCTGATCGCGCCGGCGCGCTACGACTATTCGGTGCTCGCCGAGGCCAACCAGTTCCCGAACCGCCTGCACCTCGCCGGCACTGACGGCGTCGGGCGCGACTTTCTCAGTCGACTCATCTATGGCGCGCGCGTGTCGCTGACCGTCGGCATCTCGGTGCAAGCCTTCGCGCTCTTGATCGGGGTGACGCTGGGCACCCTGGCCGGCAGCTTCAGCGGCTGGGTCGACTATGTCGTCATGCGCGTTGTCGAAGTCTTCACCTCGATTCCCATCTTCCTGTTTGCGCTGTTTCTGATCTCCCTCTGGCGCGGCCTGGACGTCTTCGGCGGCAATGGGCTGATCAATGTGATCGTGGCCATTGGCCTGATCAGCTGGATCGACATCTGTCGGCTCACGCGCGCGCAGCTGTTCTCGCTGCGGGAAAAGGAGTTCGTCCTGGCGTCGCACGCGATGGGCGCGAGCCGCTTCCACATCGCCCTGCGTCACATGTTGCCGAACGCCCTGGCACCCTTGATCGTGGCCGTCACACTGGGCATCCCGACCGCTATCTTTACCGAAGCTGGCCTCAGCTTCCTCGGCTTTGGGATCAATGACCCGCTGCCCAGCTGGGGGAAGATGGTGGCTGACTCACTGGGCTACGTGCGGGTCTACTGGTACCTGGGCCTGTTCCCCACTTTCGTCCTCGCGCTGACCATGCTGAGCTTCTCGTTCGTCGGCGATGGACTCCGTGACGCGCTCGACCCGCAGCTCGGCAAGCGATAACCGTTTGCAACCTGTCGCCGTGCTGGGCACCGGCATGATGGGCCCGGGCATTACCGTGATTCTGGCGCTCGCCGGCCATCCGGCTACGCTGTACGGCCGCACCCCCTCCAGCGTGTCGACCGGGCTTGGGGCGGTTGACCGCTGCCTGGACCAACTCTTGCGTGAACGCCTGGCAACCGCGCGCGCGGCGCAGGCAGCGCGGCGGCGAATCGATGGCGCTTGCGATCTGGCGACGGCCGTCGGCCGGGCGGCGTTCGTGTTCGAGTCGGTGGCCGAGGACCTCGCGCTCAAGCAACAGCTCTTCGGGCAGGTCGAGCGGTTGGCCGGTCCGGACACCATCCTCGCCAGCAACACGTCCGGCTTGCCGATCACGCGCATCGCGGAGCGGATGACGTGTCCCGAACGGGCCGCGACGGCGCACTTCTGGAACCCGCCGCAGTTGATGCCGCTGGTCGAGATTGTCAAAGGCGAGCGCACCAGCGAGGAGACGCTGGTGCGCCTGGCTGAGGTTCTCGCCAAAGCTGGCAAGCGTGTGGTGGTGGTCCGCAAGGACCTGCCCGGCCAACTCGGCAATCGCCTCCTGCACGCGCTCTTTCGGGAGGCCTTTCACATCGTGCAGGAGGGCATCGCCTCAGTCGAGGACGTGGACGTGGCGCTCAAGCACGGCCCGGGTCTGCGCTTCCCGGCGTACGGCCTGCTCGAGCACGCCGACATGGTCGGCCTGGACATGATGGTCGCCATCGAGAGCTACCTGTTCGGCGCCCTGAGCACGATGGACCAGCCGCCCGAATTTGTGCACGCCCTGATCGCCCGGGGCGCCCTCGGCGCCAAAACCGGTCACGGTCTGTACGACTGGACCCAGCGCAGCGCCCCCGAGGTCCTGGCCGCCCGCGACAAATTCGTCGCCGCGCGACTCAGGGAAGCCCGCGCGACTCGAGCGCAGCGCTGAAGCGCTAGATTGGCGCCGTGGCCACCTGTGGCGGCGCGCGCTCTATGGGGACCTGTTGCCTGCTGACGGTCAGCTTTTGTGCTGCTCGGTACGCGGCGCTGGCGCAGCCACTCACCTGTCCGCTTGTGACCGCTGACGAGAGGTTTCCTCAGCCCGGGCGCCGGCGCTCCCCTGCGCGCTCGAGCTCGTGGCCGCCACGTGATGGCATCGCCCGGCATCGTCGCGGCTTCTTGACGGCTTCGTGATGCGGCATTAGCGCGGCGCGCGGACGTCCGACACTAGATTGCGCTGCCCATGACGGACATGCAGCAACACGCCGACCTGCAATCCGAAGTGCGGGGTACCCAGCATGCGCTGGTGGCGCTGCTCCAGGAGCGGCTCGCAACCGAGACGAACCTCAAAGCCGCCAGAGCCGAGCTCGAACACGTGACGCGTGTCCTCGAGCAGGCGCGCTCGGAACAGACGCGCCAGGCGGTCGAATTCGACAGTGTGGTGCAGGCCGCGATCGCCGAGGGCAAAGCGCTCGCCGCCGAGATCGAAGCGCTCGTGCGTCGTCGGGGTGCCGAGATCGAGCACCAGCCAGGCGGCGCGCTCAACGCCCGACTCAACGCCCGTCTGAGCGCCGCCCCCGTGGCCGAGCCCGTCGAGCTCAGTCCCCCACCCGACCTGCGCCCGCCCGCCCCACCGGCGGCGCCAGCCGCATCCACCCTCTCGCCCCCGACGCCCCACCTCGCCCCGCCTGCCGTGTCCAGCATTCCGCAGTCGGTGCTGTCACTCGACTCGCCCGCCGTCTCCAGCGCTCGCGAGCCTGCGGGGCAACTCGTCTCGCCCGCGGCGGCCAGCGCTCCTGGGCGAGTGCCGCAACCCGTCGTGCGCGCGGCGTCCGGCGCGGCTACCCGCTTGCCGCCGGCACTGAGCATGCCGCCGCCGTCCGTCGCCGCGCCGGCGAGGCTGTCGGTGGCCTGGCGATCCCTTCGCGAGCAGGCGACGACCCTGATCAGACAACTCACCGCGCACCGCCAGACGCCTGTGCTGGGCCGCCTGCGCGTACACCGCCCCGGCGTGCGCCAGACCGCCAACCTGTTCATTGGTTGCATCCTGGCCCTGCTGGCGATCCTGCTGACGCCAGTCAGCCAGGTCGTCGGCGGACTCCAGTTGCTGGCCGTGATGAGCGGCAGCATGGAGCCGACCATCCAGGTCGGCGGCATCGTCGGCGTCCGACCGGTGGCCGCGACTGACCTGCAAGTGGGCGACGTGATCACCTTCGCCACCCAGGCCAGCCCCGACGTGCTGGTGACGCACCGCATCGTGGCTCTCGAGACCCGCGATGGTCAGATGATGGTCACCACCAAAGGCGACGCGAACAACACCATCGACGCAATGGCGGCGCCAGCCGACCACGCCGTCGGCCGCGTCGACTTCTCGCTGCCGTGGCTGGGGTATCTGATGGTCTGGCTCGCTTCGCCGGTCGCCAAGGTGCTCATCCTGGTGGTCACCGTGATCAGCTTCGCCCTGCCGTCGGTCAAACGCGCGCCCGCTGCCCAGCCAGGCGATGCCAGCGAGTCGCCGGCCACGTCGTACACCGCGCTGGAAGACGAGATCCAGGCCCTCCTGAGCCCCCAACCGTAGAACCAATCAGGGGCGCACGCGCACCGCGCGGTCGAACGTCGTCCGCGTGTAACGCGTGAGGTCGGCAGTCAGCCCGTCCAGAAACAGGACGAGGCTCCAGCGCGACCGATCGGCGAGAACCGCGACCGAGGGCACCAGCAAGCCCTCGGCCGCCGTCGTGCGGCGTAGGCAGCGGCCCGTCGCGCCGGCGACGGCGCAATCAAGGAAACGCCGCGCGCCACCCAGTAGCCCGATCGCCGATGGGATCGCTGGGCCGCGATCAAGTGCTCACGTCCCGCGGCCCCATGCGGTACCGCGGGGGACCGAGGAGATCTCAGTGCGTTGCCGTGGCGGCGGGGGCGGGGGCGCGGGGAGAGGTTGCCGCGGGCGCGGCGGTTGGGGCGGGGACGGCCGTCGGGGCGGGGACCGCGGTGGGCGCGTGGGTTGCGAAGGCTGTCGAAGCGACCGGGCTTCTCAGTGCGTGGCCGTCGCGGCGGGCCCGTGGGTTGGGACGGCTGTCGACGCGACCGGGCTTCTCAGTGCGTGGCGGTCGCGGCGGGGGCGGGGGGAGAGGTTGCCGCGGGCGCGGCAGTTGGCGCGGGGACGGCCGTGGGGGCGGGGACCGCGGTGGGCGCGTGGGTAGCGACGGCTGTCGGCGCCGGCACCGCGGTGGGCGCCGGGCTCGTGGTCGGGACGGGTGGTGGGGTACTGACCGGCGCCGCCGTTGACGTGGCCGCCGCCGCGGCAGTTGGACTACTCGCTGGTGCGGCGGTACTGGTCGAAGCCGGCACGCTCGTTGATGCGGGCGTACCGCTCGGAGCGGGCGTACCGCCTGGTGTGGGAGTGCTGCCTGGCGTGGATGTACTGCCGGGTGTAGGAGAACTGCCTGGTGTAGGCGTACCGCCTACCGACGGCGTGCCGCCTGGCGTCGGCGAACCCCCTGGGGCGGGCGTGCCATCTGGCGTGGGCGTGCTGCCGGGAGCGGGCGTGCCATCTGGCGTGGGCGTGCTGCCGGGAGCGGGCGTGCCGCCTGATGCAGGCGTGCCGCCAGGCGTCGCCGTCGGGCTCAAGGTTCCGCTGGCCGTCGCGCCCGGCGCGCCAACCGCAGGCGTCGCTGTCGCCATGCCGCCTGCTGACGGTGTCCCGGACGGAGTGCCGACGGGACTGCCCGTTACTGTCCCCATCGGCGTCGCGGTCGCGCCGGCCCCGTTGCTGGCAACGAGGGTTGGCGTCGGGCTGCCATTGCCGACCACGTCCACCCGGTTGAGCGAGAC
>DATGER010000107.1:0-31137 GCA_035309865.1 Chloroflexota bacterium | reverse complement strand
CAAGCTGGGACCTTGCCGTTGCGCACATCGTGGTCGCGGTGGTACCCGAACCTCCGAGCGGCCACGCACTTCGCCTGCGGGCGGTAGCTCCGCGTAGATCAAGGTGGGGACTCGTCATTGCTCACATTGCGGCTGCCCGGCGCTCCGCGTACTCCAGGCTCGCGGCATGGCCGCCCGCAGGGCGATGTCAGGATGTTCTCAAGGAGCGGGCCTCGCACGGACGGTCGCTGCGCGGAAGGCCCGCGCGTTGAGTGGTTTGATGACGAGGCCCGCCCCACGTCCGACCCCGCCCGTGGTGCCGAACGGCTTGCCCTTACGACCCCGCCCCAACTTTTTTAAAACCATACATGTATGTGGCTTGGTGGCGCGTCGAGCGGCTTGATGGCGAGGTCCGCCCCACGTGCGACCCCGCCCGCGGTGCCGAACGGCCTGCCCGCATCAGCCCACAAAAGTTTCTTCCAAAACCGTCACTACTATTCGCGGGAGAGCGGCGCGAAGGCGGTGTCGAGTTTTTTGACGCCCGCGGCGCCGGCGAAGTTGACGTCGATGATTTCGGCGTTGCTGTCGGATCGGACGGAGACGACGATGCCGACGCCGAACGTGGGGTGGCGAACTTTGTCGCCCGCTTTGTAGGTTGGCTCGGTCGTGCGCGGCGGGCGCGGTGGTGGGCGCTCGGTTGAGCGAGGTACCGAAACCGTCGGCGCGTATCTGCGCATCGCCATCTCACGTGCCTGCGCCCGCGTCAGCGGCGGCCCCGTGCGTTCCTCGCGCGGGGAGGACCACGCGCTCTGCTGACTGCCGCGGCCAGCCCCGGGCGCGTGCGTCGTCATGACCAGCGTCGCCGGCAAGTCCAGCAGAAACCGCGACGGGGTGTTCGTCGACGACGCGCCGTACGTCGTCCGCCGAAACGCCCGCACCAGGTACAGGCTGCGCATGGCCCGCGTGATCCCCACGTAGAACAGCCGCCGCTCTTCTTCCAGTTGTTTGGGGTCGTCGACCGAGCGCTGATGCGGCAGGATGCCCTCTTCAATACCAATCAGAAACACATGAGGGAACTCGAGCCCCTTGGCCGCGTGCAGGGTGATCAGCGTCACCGCATCCTTGCTGCTGCCGTCGTCCTCGAGCTGGTCGACGTCCTGCACGAGCGAGACGTCTTCGAGAAACGCCGACAGCGCATTTTCGGGGTCGAGCTCGTCGTAGCTCTGGGCCTTGTTGCGCAGCTCCTGGACGTTCGACCAGCGCTCCTCGCCCTCCTCGGTGCCGTCCTGCAGGAAGCGCGCATAACCGCTGCGCTCCAGGAGTGTGTCCAGCACGTCCAGGACGCTGCTGTCGGCCTTGACGAAACTCTGCCGCACCGGCTCGATGATGTCCGCGAAGCTCCCGAAGAGCTCGCGCCCGCGCACGCCGAACGGTGACTGTGCGGCCACGGTGTCGCTGGTGTCGTCAGCCCGCAGCGCCGCCACGCGCGCCAGCGCCGTATACGCCGAGATGCCCTGCGTGTCGGACCAGCGCAGCAATTCCTGGACCGTTTTCTGCCCGATGCCCCGCGGCGGCAGATTGATCACGCGCTGGAGACTGACGTTGTCGAACGGGTTGTGGATCAGCCGCAAGTACGCCAGGACGTCTTTGACTTCCTTGCGCTCGTAGAACCGGATCCCGCCGACCAGCCGGTACGGCATGCCACCGCGCACCAACGCGTCTTCAAGGGCGCGCGACTGAGCGTTGGTCCGATACAGAATCCCAAAAGCATCCAGGGGCACGTGCTGCGACTTGTGGAGACGCTCGATCTCGCGGAGCACGTACAGCGCCTCGTCCTGCTCGTTGTATGCCTCGTGCACAGTCACCGGCACGCCGCGGTCATTACTCGTCCAGAGGTTCTTCTCCTTGCGCATCTTGTTGGTGGCAATGACGGCCCGAGCGACCTGCAGGATGGTGCTCGTCGAGCGGTAGTTCTGCTCCAGGACGACGACCTTGAGGTCGGGGAAGTCGTTTTCGAAGTTCAAGATATTCCTGATGTCGGCCGACCGCCATGAGTAGATCGACTGGTCTTCGTCGCCGACAACGCACAGGTTGCGGCTTTCTTTGGTGATCAGTTTGACGATTTCGTACTGCGCGATGTTCGTGTCCTGGAACTCGTCGACCATCACGTACTGGAATCGACGCTGGTAGAACCCGAGGATCTCCGGTAGCTCGCGGAAAAGTTGAACGGTTACGACCAGCAGGTCATCGAAGTCCAGGGCGTGGTTGCGCTCCAGCATCTCGTTGTAGCGCTTGAAGACCTGGGCGACGGTTGTGAGCCACTGGCCGTGCGCGGCGCGGCTATAGGTCTCGCTGTCGATCAGTTCACTCTTGGCGTGGGAGATCGCGCTCAGCACCGCGCGGGGCGCGGCGCGTTTTTCGTCGATCTGGAGCTCCTTCAGGATCTGTTTGACCAGATCGACCTGGTCGTTGTCGTCGTAGATGGCGAAGCTGGGGTCGCGACCGAGATGCTTGATGTCGCGCCGCAACCAGCGGGCGCAGTTGGCGTGGAAGGTCCCCACCGACATGCCGCGCGCGACCTGCGCGCCGGCGAGGGTATCCAGCCGCGCGCGGAGCTCACGCGCGGCCTTGTTGGTGAACGTCACCGCCAGCACATTCGACGGGTGGACGTCCTTGACCTCGAGCAAGTGGGCGACGCGATGCACGATGACGCGCGTTTTGCCAGACCCTGGCCCCGCCAGGATCAGCAGCGGCCCATCGGTGTGGGCCACGGCCTCGCGCTGGTGCGGATTCAAGCCCGCGAGCAGCCGCTCTGCTCGATCAACTGCGGTTGTGGTCATGTCGTTTCGTCATCGCTGTCGGGATCCCTGCCCGCTCGCAGGCTCGCTCGTTCCGAACGTCCGCGAGCCGCGGACATCCTGCCGCCCGCATCGCTTCGCTCGCTCCGTTCCACAGAGAAAATTTGACTTCGCGCTACGTGTCGCACGGATGTCTGCGTACGGCCTGGGTAAGACCACCCCTTCGCAGGCTCGCTCGTTCCGAACGTCCGCGAGCCGCGGACATCCTGCCGCCCGCATCGCTTCGCTCGCTCCCTTCCCAGATAGGAAATGTGACCTATCGCTACGTGTCGCACGGTTGTCGGCGTGCTCGTTCCGAATCCCAAAGACAAAAATTTGACTTATCGCTACGTGTCGCATGGATGTCTGCGTGCGCCAGATCATCGCAGAGCGTAGGTGCTCCCCAGGGGTGTTTTCGAGACTTCGATCCGCACCGGGAAACGATCCCGTAAGTCGTCGAGGTGGGTGATGACCAGGATCTTTTCGAACTCGGCCTCGATCGCTTGCAGCGCTTCGACCATGCGTTCGCGGCCGTCCTGGTCCTGCGAGCCGAAGCCTTCGTCGACCACGAGTGTCTGGAGCCGCGTGCCGGCGCGATGCGCCAGCAGCCGCGACAGGGCGATGCGAATGGCGAAGTTGACGCGGAAGCCCTCGCCCCCACTGAACATCTCGTAGCTGCGGGTCCCGAGCTCGTCTGAAATCTTGATGTCAAGCGTCTCGATCGTACCCAGGCCCGACCGGACGTCGCGCTGCGTTTCGAATTTGACGTGCATGCGCCCGTCGGTCATCCGCGACAGAATGCGGTTGGCTTCTTCTTCGATCTCGGGGATGGCCGTCTCGATGATCATCGCCTGCACGCCCCGGCGGCCGAACGCGTACGCCAGATCGCCGTAGATGCTCTGCTCGCGCCGCAGGGCATCCTGACGCGCCAGGCTCTCGCGCTGTTTGCGTTCCAGAAACGCGCAGTTGTCGAGCCGGGTCTGGGCGTACAGGCATTGATCGCGGGTTTTGTCACGCGCGCGTTGGACCTCAACTGACTGGCCGGTCACCTCGGCGAGCCGCTGCCGCTCGGCCGGCAGCCCCTGGGTCTGCAGGCGCAGCTGCCGGCAGCGCAGCTCGTCGGCAGCGCATTCTTCTTCGAGCCGCTTCAGGTTCGTCTCGAGCTCGACGATCTGGGCATCCAGGTGTTGCGCGCTGAGCCGCGCCTGCTCGAGGAGTTGCCGTTCGAGGTCCACGCCGGCCAGCTCAGCCGCGCGGCGCCGCAGCTCCGCGTGCCGGCCAGCGTCGTACCCCAGGTCGGCTATCTGGCGTTCGAGCTCGCCCAGCTGGTGTCTGGCCTGTGGCGCGAAAGCGTTCTCTGCCAGGAGCGCTTGACACGCCGCCAGTTCCGGCTCCAGCGCGCCGAGCTGGCTTTGAGCACCTTGCGCCTGGGCGACCAGGCTCTCGGCCTGGGCCAACCGGCGATGACTCGCCTCGCGGGCCTGAAGCGCGGCGCTGAGCTCGGCGAGCTTGGCCTCGGCGAGCTTGACGTTGTCGTCGAGTACGCGGTAGCTCGCCTCGTGGCTCCGAAATTCGTCCCGCAGCCGCTTGCCCTGGACCGCGAACTCTTCGTGCAGCGTTTGCTTGTGCTTCGGGTCCATCGCGCGTCGACACGTTGGACACGTCGACAACTGGTCGAGCTCATCGAGCCGGGCGCGCAGATCGAACATCTCCTTTTTGAGCTGGGCGTTGACCGTCCGCTTCTCGGCGGCTTCCTCGCGGCTCTGGCCGACCAGCCTCTGCAACTGCTCGTACTCCGTCTGGACCGTCGCCAGCGCGACTGCTTCCTGCTGGACTCGCCGCAGCTCGGCCTGGAGCGCGGCCAGTTGGGAGCTGGCCTGGCGAAGCTCGCCGAGGCGTCGCTCGCGCTGGACGACCTCACCTTCGAGGCGCGCTTGTTCGGCGGCCAGCGTCCGCATCGCGGCTTCTCGCGCGCGTTCCAGCGGCAGGAACACCGTCTGCTTGTGCGTCGCGCGCTCCAGGTCGCGGCGCACGGCGTCCAGCTCGGCCGCGGCGCGTTCCACATCGGCGGCGCGGGCCAGCACCGCGCGCGCCTGCTGGCGCAGCTGTTGCCGCTCTAGCAACGTCGAGCTGGCTCGGGCGCGGTCCTCCTGGAAACGCTTCAGCCGGGCCTCAGTTTCCTCGACCTGCTGGTGCAGGGATTCGAGCCGGGTGACGCGCTCTTTGACCGCGCCAACCTGCTCGTCCAGCTCAGCCAGACGGGCTTCGAGGGCGGTCAGCTCGACCCGCAGGCGATCGACGTCGGCCTGGTACACCGGGCGTCGGGCGATCTCCTGCGTCCAGCCTTCCTCCAGTCGCCGCTCGTCGGCGAGCTGAGCTTCGCGGGCTTTGAAGCGCTCTTTGGCCCGCGCCTCGAGCTCGTCGTAGTAGCTCAGCTCGAGGATTTCGGCCAGGATGCGCTTGCGCTCGGCCGGCGAGTTGGTGGTGAAGCTGTCGGCGCGCCCTTGCTGAATGAAGGACGAGTTCGTGAACGTCTCGTAGCTCATCCGCAACGTGTGCTCGATCAAGCGCTCGGTCTCACTGACGGAGCCTTCGGTCAGGGCCTTGTAGCCGCCGTCGGCCCGCACCGCGAACTGGAGATCCGAGTAGCCGGTCTTCCCGCGGCGCTGGCGTTTGCGGATCACTCGGTACTGATGGTCGTCGAGCTCGAATTCGAACTCGACTTCCATTTCGGAGGCGCCGCTGTGGATCAGCTCGTCCACCGCGCGCGCCCGGGCGCGGCCCCACAGCGCCCAGGTCATGGCGTCGAACAGGGCCGACTTGCCGTTGCCATTGTCGCCGGTGAGGACGGCGACGTGGATGCCGGCGAAGCTGAGCGGTTCGTGGACGTCCGTATAGGACATGAAGTTTCTGACGTTGAGCGTCAGAGGGATCACGAGCGGAGCGTCACCCGCGCCGGCATCGGCGCCGCCGCCGCGTCAGGCGAATCCGCACCGACGCGAGCGACCGCGTCCCCGTCGGGAGGTACCTCGGCGCGTCCGGCCAGGTCCCCTCTGGACACAGCATCGATACGCGTAGCCTGGTCCCCTGCTGGGACAGCTGGCTTCGCCGCGGCCCCGTTCACCTGCGGCGGCTCGACGAGTTCGTCTTCGCCCATCAATGTGCGGGCATGCCGGACGAGGACGGCGCGGCGATCGGCGTCGACCTTCTGGTGCTCGAGGTACACGCTGAGGGCCTCGATCGGCCCGGCGCGCTGGAGCGATGCCGCGGCGGCGCCCCAGCGGCTGCGCGGGCGCTGGCGCGTGGTGCGCTCGAATGGCGCGACGTAGTACGCGGCCTTCAGCTCCGCGCGAATGTCGTCCTCGCGGAGCTCGCCGACGCGCTCGGGCGGGACGTCGATGCGGAGCTTGACCACGGCGTGCTCCAGGCGGTCCGCGTACCGCACGATCGCGCGCACGACGTCCTCGGTGGCATTGTCCGATTCGACCGTGGCGTCGATGGTCAAGAAGGGCCGCGCCCGGACCTTGCGGAATTCCCACTCGGCACGGCCTTTCTCGGGGATCTCTAGGTAGACCCAGCCTTTGTCCTCGTCCTGCTCCCCGAAGTCGACCCGGTCGATGCTGCCGGCGTAGACCACGCTCGGGGTCCGGTTGAGCACCTGGTGCTTGTGGATGTGCCCGAGGGCAACAAAGTCGACGCCCGGCAGGTCGAAGGTCTGCATGTCATACATCGGATCGTTGCCCATGGTCAGGAGGCGTTCGGCGCCGATCCGGGCGCCGAAGAGATGGGCGTGACCGACCACGATGGTCGGTAACGCGGGGTCGAGCGCTTCGGCATCCTTGCGCAGCTTGGCCCGGTTCATGTCGATCATCGCCTGGTTGAGTTCGGCGATGGTGTGGTTTTTGAACTCCGGCTGGGCGAGGACGGCGCTGCGGACCGTCCATGGGAAGGCGAGGATCTGGACGGGTCCGGCCTGCGTGTCGACGACATGGGTGCCGATGGTGCGGGCCACGATCACGCTCGGCACTTCGAGCGCCCTGAAAATGTCCACGGAGGTGGCGCGCCCCAGCGAGAGCGGGATGTCGTGGTTGCCGGCGACAATCACGGTCTGCACGCCCGCGGCCGAGAGCCGGCGGATACGTTGAGCGAACTCCCGCTGATGGGTCGGCGTCGGATCACGCGTCTTGTAGATATCGCCGGCAAAGACAATCAGATCGACCTGGGCCGCTATCGCGCCCTCGATGGCCTGGTCCAGCGAATTCAAAAAGTCATGCAGCCGCTGATTGAGCCCCGTCTCAGCATTCAGCCGCCCATAGTTCTCCATGCCAATATGCGTGTCCGCCAGATGCGCGATCTTCAAAGGCATCGTCATCGCCTCGCGCGCTCGCTCGGCGCGCGCGCGCGTCCAGCGGACAAGAACTGACAGTTCTTGGACTTCGTCGTCGCCAGGGAGCGAGCGAAGCGCAGCGCGCCTTCTGTTCGGCGCAGGGACTCACCTGTTCTTGGCATCTGCGCCGCGAGGGAGCGAGCGAAGCGATGCGGGCAGCGGGATCGGCGCGGGATGGGCATCCTCTAGGCGCCCTCGCTGCCAAAAATTTCTTCGTAGCGCCGGGCGCGGGCGAGCATGACCTGGGCGTCGTCGCCGCCGATGGCGGCGTAGAACGTGGGGTCGTACTTGCGCGTGCGGACCATCATGGGCATTGGCACGGCGTGGCCCAAGACCAGCGCTTGCTCGCGCGAGTCGAGCGTGGCCAGGACGGTTCGGAGGTGGGAGCCGCCGCTGACGCCGGTGAAGATCGCGTCGATGTCGCGCTCGTCATTCAGCTGGCACGTGATGCGCGTGCCAATCTGCGACAGGACCTCCGAGTCGATGCCGCTGGGCCGCTGATCCACGACCAGCAGGGTGACATAGAACTTGCGAAGTTCGCGCGCAATCGTCCCGAACGTCGTCTGCCGCGCCGCCTCGACATTCAAAAACTTGTGCGCTTCTTCGATCGTGATCATCAGTGGCCGCGGGCGATCGGCCTCGTCCTTGGTGTTCCAGTACCGCTCGGTCTTCTTGACCCACAGGTCGTGCAGTCGACGTGTGATGACGTTGGCCGCCAGGATGTACGCGAGCAGGTTGCGCTGTCGGCCGAACTCGAGCACGACGTGCTGGCCGCGTTCCAGCTGGGCGATCACCTGGTCGAGCGTCGACCGCTCGAGCGAGCGCTCGACGAACGGCAGCCGATCGATCAGCCGCAGCTTGCTGCGCAGGGCGCTGAGCGAGGCGTAATTCCCGCCCTCTGCCGCGGCAAAGCCGGTGAGCTCTTCGCCCGACATATCGAGCAACCGGCCGACCCAGTCGTCGCCGAGCTTGTCTTCGCACAGCGCCGCCGATTCGACCGCCGTGCGATGCAGCCGCAGTTCGTCCTGCAGCAAAGCGATATCCGCCAGCGAAATATCGCGCAGGGCGATCTTGATCTCGCCGGACGGTTTTACTCCGCGCCCGCGAGAAGATTCCATATCCAGTGTGTAGACCGCCACCCGACTGCCAAAGAGCTGGGACAGCCCTTTGACTTCGGTGCCTTCCTCGTTCTTCGCGCTCCAACCGTACTCGGAGTGCATGTCGAAGATCAGATTGACGGCCGCGCCAGCCTTGATCACGCCACACAGCAGGAGGCGGGTCAGAAAACTCTTGCCCGTGCCAGACTTGCCGAAAATCCCGTTCGAGCGCTCGACGAAGCGGCGCAAGTCGAGGCACACCGGGACATCCATGTCGATCGGCTGCCCGATTTGGAAGTGGTTCTGGCCATCGTCGCGACCGAAGACGCGCTCGAAATCCTCGAGGGTGGCTTCCGAGACGCTCGAGAAATGCGGCGGAATCGTGCGGGCCGGCCGGGGCACGAGGTCAGCCGCCTCGAAGTCGATATTGGCCGCCTGATTGGCCAGCATCAGCTCCGGCTTGAGCTTGATCAGCGCATAGGTGGTGGTCCCGCTGAGCACCTGGCGCAGGTACACGTCGACGCTGCCCGGGTCACCCGGCGGATCGCGCAGCACATCCGCGTTCGCGGCATCCAACTGCACGTCGGTCACCAGACAGAAGTACTCGTACTTCTGACCGACGATCTTGACGAACTTGCCCAGGCGCACATCCTCGATCGGGACCGTCGGGTCAAGTCGCGCCGACAGGCCCTCGGCAACTGAGCCGGCCACGAGCAGGCCGAGTCGCGCACGGTCCGCGGTGGGCAGCGTCGATTCGGCGCTCATTTGAGAGCGGGAGACTCCGTACCGCCGCCGATGGGAACGGTCACCAGGCCCCCGTTTGCGCGAGACAGCGCCGCAAGATGGCCGTCAGCCGCGCGTAGTCGGCCCGCAACAGTTGCGCGAGCGCGCGGCCTGCCAGCTGCAGGAATTCAGCCGGCTCGTGCATCTGGGCGGCGGTGTAGCGCAGGTTGGCTGCCAGCAGCTCGTCGGCGGGGGCGTCCGCGGCGTTGAGCATGGCCACCAGATAGTCGAGGCCGGTGCTGGCGAAGACGCGGACCGTATCACGCGCGCAGACGGAGACCGAGTAGTGCAGCCGCGGCGGCCGCGGCGGCAGGAACTGATACAGCTGCGCGCCTTCCGTGAAGCCGACGACCAGGGCGCGAAAGGTGGTGCGCAACACCAGCGGCAGGTCGGGGTTCTCTTGATAGATCCGCTCGTCGCGCACGTCGCCGTGGCCGCGCATGATGGCCCGCGAGCCAGGGTCGATGCCCGCGGTCTGCACGTGGGCGACGATCCCGTAGATGGTCAGCCCGTCCTCGGTCGCCACTTCTACAAAGGCACCGAACGGCGGGGCGGAGTCGAGCTCGCACGCCTGCGCCAGAAACTCAGTCGTCGACGACTCGACGATCTCGCCGATGAGCGTGAGCTGGTGTTGTCCCGGAAACGGCCCTGCCGTGCCGTTTTCAGAGAACGTGTTCATACGGTCCGCACCTGCTTGCGACTGAGTTTGGCCGACGGCCGCGCGACGACGCCGCGGCGGGCCAGCTCCTGCTGCACCAGCGTGTCCAGGACGCCACGATCGCCCAACGAGATGACGGCGCGGTCGTCCGCGCGCGCGAGCACCGCCGGGTAACCAAAGCCTTTGGCGCACTGATCCACCAGCACCGCGTGCAGCAGGCCGAGCATCGCCTGGTCGCGGGCAACCCACTCGGGGATCTCGACGCGCGCGACCTCGTCGCCGGTGGCCAGCAAAAAGAAGTACACGCGATGGATGCCGTAGTACGGATCATGCACGTTCGATCGCACGCGGAAGAGTCCGGATCGATCCCAGCGGTCCAGGCCGCGTCCGATCAGGTGGGCGTCGTTGAGCCCGCGCAGCGCACAGGCGTGCGCGCCGGTGCAGATCTGGCACACCAGCGGGGTACTGCCACACACTGCCCGGAACAGGTGCACGAGATCAATGCCACGCGAGCGGCTGGCGTACGCCGCCACGCAGACGCGCGCGCGCCGCAGTCGCTCGAGTTGGAAGACGAAGTCGGCATAGAAGCGCGATCGCAGAAAGTCGCGCGGGCGCTCCTCGAGCACCGAGAAGAGGAGCGTGCCATCGACCAGCGCCACGCCCGGGGCGGACTTCGCATCGGTTTCGGCGAGGTCCGCGAGGGCCCGAACTTCGGCGACGGTCCGCAGCGCGTCGAGGTGTCGGTCACGCATCGGCACCTGGCGCCGCGGATCCCGAGGATCGACGATGTACAGGTCGTCGTCGGTGTAGCCCAGCGTGGACACGCTGCTCAACTCGACGTCGCGCTCGGGTTGGCCATAGGGAATGCGCACCCGGCCGACGTTGATGAGATAGAACTCGCCGCTGCCGCCGTGGCGGTCGGGATCGATCTCGGCGCCGTCGGTGGCCATGGCGGTATACGTCGCGGGTCGTGGCGGTGACGGAATGCGCTCGTCCAGCGGGCCGGTCGGCACGGCGACGCGCTCGTGCACCGTCTCAGCCAGTTCGGCGAGCTCCGGCCAGCGGTCCCGATACTCGGTGAGCAGGCCGTCGAGCAATCGCAGGCGCCGCTGCTCATCTGCGCGGCGGTGGGCGAGTAGCTCGCCCATCTGCCGAACCTGGGTACTGAGCTCGAGCAGGTCGAGCGGCATCAGGCCGGGTCCGTGCGCCAGCTATGGAGGGAGCCCACGTCCGCCAGATGGCGGACGTCGGCCAGGTCGATGAGCGTTAGTCCGAATCCGCATCCGTCGGCGGCGGCCCATTCCAGGCGGGAGATCTGACAATTGTCGATGCGGTCCTTGAGCCACAGGTCGTCGACGGTCCCGCCCATGGCCTTGACGAGGATGACCTGGCCGATCGCGCCGTGCGAGATGACCACGATGGTCTGATCGGCGTGGGCTGGCATCCGCTCGTGGAAGAACGGCCGGACGCGCGTCTGGACTTCGACCAGGGTTTCGCCGTCGGGCAGCCGCATGCTGGCCGGTGCCGCTGCCCAGGCCCGACGGGCCCCCGGATACGCGGCTTCGATCTCGTCGCCATTCTTGCCGGTCCAGCCGCCCACGTCGATCTCCCGCAGTCGGGGATCCATCTGGACGTCGAGGCCGTGGGGCGCCGCGACCTCGCGGGCCGTCTGCATCGCCCGGCCCAGATCGCTGCTGTAGACCGCGGCGATCGATTCCTGAGCCAGCGCGCGGCCCAGCTCACGCGCCTGCGCCAGGCCGCGCTCGGTGAGCGGCGAGTTGCCCTGCCCCTGCCAGCGGCCAGTGACGTTGAACTCGGTCTCACCGTGGCGCGCCAGCAGGATGCGAACAGGTGTTCCAGGCATGCTCTTGCCAGTATAGGCCCACAGAGCCTGCCTGGGCAGCCCCAGATTCGCTAACGTCACATCGGCGGCGTTTGATCCGTCAGTGCTATAGACAACATGATGACCATGGACACAAAGACGGACCCGCGGGTGCCAGCGCTGCACGTCGCCGACCGCCACGATCTGATCCGCGTGCAGGGCGCGCGGGTGAACAACCTCAAGGACGTCAGCGTCAAGCTCCCGAAGCGCCGGCTGACGGTGTTCACCGGCGTCTCGGGCTCGGGCAAGAGCTCGCTGGTGTTCAGCACCATCGCCGCGGAGTCGCAGCGGCTGATCAACGAGACCTACAGCACCTTCGTCCAGGGCTTCATGCCGTCGCTGGCGCGGCCGGACGTCGACGTGCTTGACGGGCTGACTACGGCGATCATCGTCGACCAGGAGCGGATGGGCGCCAATGTCCGCTCCACGGTCGGCACCGCCACCGACGCCAACGCCATGCTGCGCATCCTCTTCAGTCGGCTCGGGCAGCCGCACATCGGCTCATCCCAGGCGTTCGCCTTCAACGTCCCCTCGGTGCGGGGGGCTGGGGCGGTCACCGTTGAGCGCGGGCCCGCAAAGGCCAAGATCGAGAAGCGGACCTTCTCCATCACCGGTGGCATGTGTCCGCGCTGCGAAGGCCGGGGCACGGTCTCCGACATCGACCTCACCCAGTTGTTCGACGCCTCCAAGTCGATCGCCGAAGGGGCGATCACAATCCCCGGCTACAAGGTGGACAGCTGGTGGACAACGGGCATCTTCGCCGAGTCGGGCTTCGTCGACCCGAACAAGCCGATCGGCAAGTACACCAAGAAAGAGCTCGACGACTTCCTCTACAAAGAGCCGACCAAAGTGAAGATCAAGGGTGTCAACCTCACCTACGAGGGACTGATTCCCAAGATCCAGAAGTCGATGCTCTCCAAGGATCCGGAGGCGCTGCAGCCGCACATCCGGGCGTTCGTGGACCGGGCGGTCACCTTCGCTACCTGTCCCGAGTGCGGCGGCACCCGGCTCAGCGAGGCGGCCCGCTCCTCGCGGATCCGCGGGATCAACATCGCCGACGCCTGTGCGATGCAGATCAGCGATCTGGCGGAGTGGGTCGGTGGCCTCGCCGAGCCGTCGGTCGCGCCGTTGCTCGCCACGCTGCAACAGACGCTCGAGTCGTTCGCGGAGATCGGGCTGGGCTACCTTTCGCTCGACCGGCCGTCAGGCACGCTGTCGGGCGGCGAGGCGCAGCGGGTCAAGATGATCCGCCACCTTGGTTCGTCGCTCACCGACGTGACGTACGTCTTTGACGAGCCCACCATCGGTCTGCACCCGCACGACATCCAGCGGATGAACGACCTGCTGCTGCGGCTGCGGGACAAGGGCAACACGGTGCTGGTCGTGGAACACAAGCCCGAGGCGATCGCGATCGCCGACCATGTCGTCGATCTCGGCCCGGGCGCCGGCACGGCGGGCGGCACTGTGTGCTTCCAGGGCACCCTGGAGGGGCTGCGGGCCAGCGGCACCCTCACCGGCCGCCATCTCGGCGACCGGGCCGCCCTCAAGGCGACGCCGCGGACCCCCACCGGCGCGCTGAAGATCCGCGGCGCGACGGCGCACAACCTGCGCGACGTCGACGTCGACATCCCGCTCGGGGTACTTGTCGTCGTCACTGGCGTCGCCGGCTCCGGCAAGAGCTCGCTCGTGCACGGGTCGATCCCGGCACGCGAGGGGGTGGTGTCGATCGACCAGGGCGCGATCCGCGGGTCGCGCCGGAGCAACCCCGCGACATACACCGGGCTCCTCGATCCGATCCGCAACGCGTTCGCGAAGGTCAACGGCGTGAAGCCGGCGCTGTTCAGCGCCAACTCCGAAGGTGGCTGTCCGAACTGCAACGGCAATGGCCTCGTCTACACCCAGCTCGGGTTCATGGACGAGGTCGCGAGTGTCTGCGAGGAGTGCGAGGGCAAGCGCTTCCAGGCGGCCGTCCTCGAATACAAGCTCGCCGGCAAGGACATCAGCGAAGTGCTCGCGATGTCGGTGACCGAGGCCGAGAAGTTCTTCGACGCCGGTGACGCGCGCACGCCGGCCGCGCACGCCATCCTCGACCGGCTCGCCGACGTCGGGCTCGGCTACCTCAGCCTCGGCCAGCCACTCAGCACGCTGTCCGGCGGCGAGCGTCAGCGGCTCAAGCTGGCCACCCATATGGCCGAAAAGGGCGACGTCTACATCCTCGACGAGCCGACCGCGGGCCTGCACCTCGCCGACGTCGAGCAGCTGCTCGGCCTGCTCGACCGACTCGTCGACGCCGGCAAGTCGGTCATCGTGATCGCCCACCACCAGGCGGTCATGGCGCACGCCGACTGGATCATCGACCTGGGCCCCGGCGCCGGCCGCGACGGCGGCCGGATCGTCTTCGAGGGCACCCCCGCCGACCTCGTCGCCGCGCGCTCCACCCTCACCGGCGAGCACCTTGCGGCGTACGTCGGCGCTGCGCCCTAGTAGAGGACGCGTTCGTCGCCGACCCGGCGCGTGATCTTCTGATCGTCCATATAGTTGACCAGCGCCAGGGTGAACTTGCGGGAGGCGTCGAGCAGATCGCGGATCTGGGCGACCGTACGCGGGCCGTGTTGCTCGATGTCGGCGCGTATGCCGGCGACGATCTTCTGCAGTGTCTCGCGCTCGTACAACAGGCCGGCGGCGACTTCGACCAGGGTTCCTTGCGTCAGCAGGGCATCGACGAGTTCGGATGACAGTCGCAGCTCGGCCTCGAGGTCAGCCCGATCGGGCGGCGCAACGCCCGCCTCGCGCAGAATCCGCAGCACCTGCTCGATCTGCCGCTCTTGCTCGGGTGAAAACTGCACGCGGTGCGCGGTCAAGCGCACGAACGGTCCATCTTCGACCACGACGCTTTGCGCCTCGAGTCGCCCGAGCTCGCGCACGAAGAGGCGCGGTTCGGCGCCCAGGCGCGTTCGAAGCTCCTCTTTGGGCAGGCCGCGGCGCAGCGGGTAGCCGCGGTGAAATTCCTTCAGCAGCATCTCGACGTGCTCGGTGAGGCGTCGCCAGCCCGGGCTCGAGATCACGAAGGCGCGACCGTCCAGATGCACCGCGCCATCGACGTTTTCCAGCAGCAGCACATCGCCCGCCGCGACCAGACGGCCAAGCGCGGCCCGCGCGTCGGCCGCGCCGAGGCCGGTGCGCTGGACCAGACCATTCACGTCAGCTGGCTCCCGCGCGCGAAGGTGCTCGAGCAGAATGTCCTCGGGCGAGCCCATGGCCAGCACTTCGAGCTGGCGCAGGATCGTGGCCTGTCGCCGTCGATGCCGGCGCGCGTGGGGCTCGATCACCGTGCCACCGCCGATGGTCATGCTCGGCGACGGCAGGCGCAGGATGAACAGGTCGCCGCGCGCCACGGCCACCTCGTCTTGCAGCCTGACCTGGACCCAGGCTTCGTCGCCGGGCTGCAACTCGTCACGATCCAGCAACGCCAGTTTGCCGAGTGATTCGGCCGCCCCGCTGTGAAACGTGATTTCGGCGTTGTGCCGCACCGGCCGCGCGTCCTGGATCAGCCGCAGTCGGCCATCCACCGCGCGGGTCGGTTTCAGCGTGCCGGGCGCCGCGAGCACCTGCCCGCGCCGCAGGTCTTCCACCGCCAACCCACCCAGATTGACCGCGGTGCGGGTCCCGGCCGGGATCGCTTCGAGCTTCTTCCGGTGGCTCTGCAGGCCGCGCACGCGGGCTCGCAGACCGCCGGGCTGGACTTCGAGCTCCTGGCCCAGGTGCAGTTCACCGTCGATCAGCGTCCCGGTGACGACCGTGCCAAACCCTGCAACCGTAAACACACGATCGATAGGCAACCGGGGCCGATCGGTATCTCGTCGGCTGCGCTCGCGCGCCAGACAGGTCTGGATCGCCTCGACGAGCACGTCGAGGCCGGCGCCGGTCGTGGCCGAGCAGGGCACCAGTGGCGCACCTCCGAGCGTCGTCGGCGCGAGGAACTCCTCGACGTCGGCGGCAACCAGGTCGAGCCAGTCGTCGTCCACCAGATCACGCTTGGTCAGCGCGACGACCCCGTTCGCGATGCCCAGCAGGTCAAGGATCGCCACGTGCTCACGCGTCTGGGGCATCACGCCTTCGTCGGCCGCCACCACCAGCAGCGCGACATCGATGCCGCCCACACCGGCCAGCATGTTGTGGATGAAGCGTTCGTGGCCGGGCACGTCGACGATCGAGGCCTCGTCGCCATTCGGCAAGCGCAGCCAGGCGAAACCGAGGTCGATCGTCATACCGCGCTCCTTCTCTTCCTGGAGGCGGTCCGGATCGATGCCCGTGAGGGCGCGGATCAGGGTTGACTTGCCGTGGTCGACGTGGCCGGCCGTGCCGATGACGCGCATTCGGTCGCTTACCCGTTCGCCATTGCT
Organism: Chloroflexota bacterium; assembly: GCA_035309865.1. Classification (GTDB taxonomy): domain Bacteria; phylum Chloroflexota; class UBA6077; order UBA6077; family CF-72; genus CF-72. Next base: position 15,111 of record DATGER010000107.1, on the reverse strand, counting down.
GGGCCGACCGCCTGGATGAGGAGGTGATCCTGCTCGGGGAGGATCGTGCGGACGTCGACCAGCACGCGGCCGTCTTCGATGCGGCTGATGACCGGCGGCTCCGCGCGGCGGAGTGCCGCCGCCAGGCGATCGGGCGTGGCGGTCGCGAACGCGATGGCCCAGCTTGGCTGGGTCTGGCCGGGGAGTGAGCCACCGCCAATCGCCGACCGCGTCGGCAGGACGTCCTGGTCTAGTTCTGCGGCCAGCGTGCGTGCGCGCTTCTCGAGATCCTCGACCGGGGCGGAGATCATCCGCCACACGGGCACCTCGCGAGCGGCTTCGCCGCGCACGTAGTGCACCAACGTCGCGCCCAATGCGGCGAGTGTCAGTTTGTCCGGCCGAATCGCGCGCATCAGCGGATGCCGCCGCAAGGTTGCGACTTCGCTCGCGCGGCCAACGATGATGCCCGCCTGAGGGCCGCCGAGCAGCTTGTCGCCCGAGAACGCGACCAGCGTCGTGCCCGCGGCCACGCTCGACTGGACCATCGGCTCCGTTGCCAGACCGAAGGCTGAGGTATCCAGCAGGCTGCCCGAACCGAGATCGTCCACGACGGGCAGGGCGTGTCGGTTGCCCACCTCGACCAGCTCTTCCAGCCGGGGCTGGTGGATGAACCCGAGCTGGACAAAATTGGAGGCGTGCACGCGCAGCAGCAGCGCGGTGCGCTCGGTGATCGCTGCTTCGAAGTCGGCGGCGTAGGTGCGGTTGGTGGTACCGACCTCGACCAGGTGCGTGCCGGACTGGCGCATGACGTCTGGAATGCGGAAGCCGCCACCGATCTCCACGAGCTGGCCGCGCGAGATGATCGCCTCCCGGCCCTGGCCGAGGGCCGACAGGACCAGCAGGACGGCGGCCGCGTTGTTGTTGGTAACCACGGCGTCCTCGGCACCGGTGAGCCGCCGCACGAGCTCGGTGACCAGCGTGTGGCGCGAGCCGCGCTCGCCGTGTTCGAGGTCGTACTCCAGGTTGGAGTAGCCCGCGGCGGCATCGCGTGCGGCCGCGAGGGCGGCCTGGCTGAGCGGCGCGCGGCCGAGGTTGGTGTGGATGACCACGCCCGAGCCGTTCAGCACTGGCCGCAGCCGGGGCGCCGTGGTGTGCTCGACCCGCTCCTCCACAAGCCGCGGCAAGTCCGCCAGGGTGTGCGGCCAACCGCCGTCCAGGATCGCCTGACGCGCACGCTCGAGCACTTCGCGCGCCGCGGTGAGCGCCAGTTCACGCGGCAACCCCGTGAGCCGCGGATCTCGCAGCAGCCGATCAACACCAGGCAAGTCCCGCACCGACAGCTCGCCCACGGTCGCGATTCTATGGCGGCCCGCCGTTATGCCATCCTTGAGGACCCGTGGAGCACTCCCCCGCCCGCCTCGCTGCGCTCGCTGCCTTCGGTGTTCAGGCCAAGAGCAGCGCCTCGCCCTCGCCCCGCGGCGGTTCGGCTGCCCGCATCGCTGCGCTCGCTCCCGCCCGGCCACCAGGGAGAAGCAGGGCTGGCTGCAACTGCCTGGTTTGCTCCGTGGAGACCTGGACAGAGCGAGTGCAGCCATGCGGGCAGCCGAACCGCCGCATGGGTTCGCCGCCACGGCCGAGCCCTCTCATCGCCCCCTTGGGGGCTGGGAGGAAGCGAGCGCGGCGTTGCGGGCAGCGGACGCTCCGCGGGGTTGTGGGCTTGCTCGCTGGGCTGGCGATGCTGCTGTGCACGACGGGCGCGGCGGCGGCGCGGCAGGGAGGGTGTGCGTTCGCGCTCGGGTTCGCCGTGCTGCACGATCTCGTGCCAGACGTTGTCGGCGGCTGCATCGAGGATGAGCACCACGATCCGCTCTCGGGGGATGCGCTGCAGCAGACGTCGAACGGGCTGCTGGTGTGGCGGAAACTGGACAACTGGACAGCTTTCACCAACGGCAGCGAGACGTGGGTCAACGGCCCGCTGAGCCTGCAGCAGCGGCGGAACGACCAGCGTTTCTGGTGGGAAGCCAACCCGGACGCGCTCGCGATCGTCCCGACGCCCGGCCCGGGTGAGCGTTGCCATACCGCCGGCCTGTCCCTGGAGCTGGTCGGCGTCGACGCAGGCGCGGGCAACTTCGTCGGCACGTTCTATTTCCGAAACACCCTCGGCGTCAGCTGCACATTTTTCGGCTTCCCCGGCGCGCAGCTCATTGACACCGCCCAGAACCCGGTACCAACCAGGGTCGTGCGAGGCGGCGGCTACTTCACCAACAACCCACCGCCACGCGCCGTCGACGTCGCGCCGGGCGCCGCGGCGCTGTTCCGAATCCACTGGGAGCAAGTGCCCGTCGGCAACGAAACGACCTGTTCGATGGCCAGCAGCATCGCCATCACGCCACCCGACGAGTACGTGTCACTACACGTACGCGTCGAGATCCGGGCGTGCGGCGGCGGGAACCTGAACGTCAGCGCGGTTCAGTCCGACACACCCTGAACGGAGCACGCCTGCCCTGATTAGCCTTTGAGCCCGGTCGTGGCGATCCCTGGCTGGAAGGAGCGCTGCAGGACGAGGAACACGACCAGCACTGGCGCCACCAGGACGGAGGATCTGGGGAGCAGAATCCGAACCAGGATCACGCAGCGCTGCAGGCTTGCAGCACGTTCCGCGCGGCCCGTGCGTACGCTGTTTGACGCTCAGGTGAGGCTGTCGGGGCCGCGCCGTCACCCGCCGCGACGAGGTCGCGCGCCGCCTGCGAACACACTGGCGAGCCGAGCCGCGCGCCACGTAGCCGCATCGCGTACCCCTCGTCCTGCTGGCGCGCGACGAATTCGTTCGTCCCCAGATAAGCCCCGGCCGTGGCCGCGCCGATCGCCAGGAGCCAGCCGAGAGTCCAGCGAGCCACGGCGAGTGGCGGACGCTAACAACTGCGACTCCAAAAGGCTCTATGTTGTACCTGCCAGGGCCTCAGGTTGAGGCGGCGAGCAAGGCTTTCGCAACGGACGTGGCGGTGTCGACTGCGCTGGGGCCATTCTCGGTGCCGATGACGAAGGCGTCGGCACCGCGCCTGACGAGCAGTCGACCGAGCGAGTCGGGCGCCGTGGTCGGGTCGACGGGGAGGACCCACGCGGCCGCGTCGCCAACGCCGTCCACCGACGTGAGCACGATGGGGCTGCCGGCCGGCAGGCCATCTGGCAACAGGTAGCGCAGGCGATCCTGGTCCGGCGTAAACGGTGCAAGTTCCTGAGTGCCGAAAAAGCCCGGGTAGCGGCCGACGAGGACCCCTTCGCCGACGGCGTCGCCCTCGAACAGGCACTGGATGGCAGAGCCACTGTCGACGACCATGTAGGGCGAGACGTGCACCACGCTGCCAACCGCCGTGGAGACATCGCCGTCGGCGAGAATCGGGCAGACCTGGCCTTGAGCGGCGGCCGACGGTACCAGCGCAGCGTTCAGCAGCAGCACGCCCGTGGTCGCCAGAAGGTGGCGAAATTGACTCAGCACCCTGGACCTACCCTAACCGTAGGGCTGGTCCACCTGCAACGTCGCCGACTGCCCCGAGCGCCAGTTAGATGACTGCTGACCTATGCCGCCGCCGCCGCGACGTCGAGGAGCTCCATCTCGAGACGCCAGTAGCCGTCGAAGCGGGTGCGCTTCAGTCTGAAGGCGGCGTCCAGCCGGTCGCCGACCTGGAACTGATCGGCGAGCTGGCCGTGGTCGAAGAAGACGGCCTCGACGGGCACACTGTCGAAGGCGCGGAAGCGGGCGCGCCAGTGCTGGCCCTCGGTCCCGAGCTGGCGACTTTCGGTGAGCCGCATGTCGCGCGCGGCAAACGTCGGGTACTGGAAGCCCGCGCCGAACGGCGCCAGGCGTTCGAGCGAGCGCGCGAAGTCGTAGCAGATCGTCTCGGGCTTCAGATAGCCGTCGATCCACAGAATGGGTTCGAGCCGCTCCGCCGGCAGCGTTTCGCGCACGGCCAGTTGAAAGCGCTCGATCAGCTCGTCGAGGCGCGTGGCCGACAGGCTGAAGCCGGCCGCGGCTTGATGTCCGCCATAGCGATCGAACACGTCGTCGCACGCCTGCAGGGCGCCCAGCAGGTTGAAGCCCGCGATGGAGCGACCCGACCCACTGACCATGCCCTCGTAGCGTCGGTACACCAGGGTTGGGCGGTTGTAGGCCTGGGCCAGCTTGCCGGCCACCAGACCGACGATGCCACTGGGCCAGTCGTCGCCGCCGCACACGAGGGCGAATTCGCCCGACTCGAACTGTGGCTGGACGAGCTCCTGCGCCAGCCCGGTATACGTTCGCGTGAGCGCCTGGCGTTCCTCGTTGAGCCGATTGATCTCGGCCGCGAGCTCGAACGCCTCCTCGTAGCTCTCGGACATCAAGAGTCGGTAGGCCAGGTTCGGATCGTCGAGGCGTCCGGCGGCGTTCACGCGCGGCGCGACGCGAAATCCCAGCGCGGCGGCGTCGACGTCACCTGGCTTCAAGCCGGACGTTTCGATCAGCGCCCGGATGCCGGGTCGCGGAAAGGCATTCATGATCTGCAGGCCGGCCAGCACCAGGCGGCGATTTTCCCCGAGCAGCGGCATGATGTCCGCCACGGTCGCGACCGCCACCAGGTCCAATAGTGGCTCCATGGCAGCGCGACCAGCCGGCAGCAGCGCGTCGGCCAGCGCCTGCATCAGCTTGAAGGCGACCCCGGCGCCGCACAGATAGTCGCACGGGTACAGGCAGTCGGGCCGCCATGGATTGACCAGGGCGTACGCGTCGGGCAATCCCGTGGGGCATTGATGGTGGTCGGTAATGATCAGATCCACACCCAGCTCGCGCGCCAGCGTGGCCGCGTCGTGCGAGGTCGAGCCGCAGTCGGCGGTCACGATGACGCGGGCGCCGGCCGAGGCGAGCTCGGCCACGATCGCTGGACTCAGGCCATACCCGTCCACGAACCGATTCGGGAGGCGAACCTGTGGATCGATGCCGACCATGCGGAGTCCGGTGGCCAACACCGCGGCGGAATTGACCCCGTCGGCGTCGTAGTCGGTAAAAACTGCGACTTGCTCGCCGTGCCGTTGAGCCCGGACGAGGCGCTCCACCGCCAGCGGGACATCCGCGAGCAGGTTCGGATCGTCGGCGTCGCGGCACACGCCGGCCAGGAAATCAGCGCACAGGTCGGGCGCGTGCAGACCGCGGGTGAACATCACCTGGACCATGGCCGGGTGGACGTCCACGACCGACGCAAAGAGTGCCTGTGGCGCGCGCGGCAGTGTCCGCCAGATGTACTTCAGCCCCCGTCGCTCACCCATCCCCGTTGGCGAGATGGTAACCGGCAGCCGGGGTTGACCGGAAATCTTTAACGCATACAGGGTGGGCCCAGTGGACCCACCCTGTGTGTTGCGAGCCGCTATCGGTCAGTCGTACGTCGAGCTGTCCCAGTGACCATTGTCCCAATGGCCGTTATCCCAGTGACCGTTGTCCCAGTGGCCGTTGTCCCAGTGACCGTTGTCCCAGTGACCGTTGTCCCAGTGACCGTTGTCCCAGTAGGTGGCATCCCAGTGGCCATTGTCCCAGTAGGTGCCGTCCCAGTGGCCGTTGTCCCAGTGACCATTGTCCCAGTGACCGTTGACCCAATAGGTATCGGCGTAGTGATTGCCATCAAAGAGCAGCGTGCTCTTGCCGGCGGGCACCGCGGTCGCGCCGTCCGAAAGTGGCGTCTGCGGCGCCATGGCGGGGGTATTGGACTGGAGGGCGGCAACGACGTTGAGTTCGCCGGCTTTGTCAGCCTGGCCCGGATAGTTGATGGCCGTGCTGACCAACAAGCTCTTGATCTGGTCAGGTGTGAGGTCCGGGTGCCGTGCCAGGAGCAAGGCCACCGCGCCAGTGACCATCGGCGCCGACATTGACGTGCCACTCAAGCGGATGTGGCGTCCATCGGCCGAAATACGGTCGGCGTAGGTCTTCGCCAGGGCGACGGGCTGCCCGTTGATGCCCGAAGCGAGGGTGCTGACGACTTTGCGGCCAGGGGCAAGCAGGTCGGGCTTCGCGAAGCCGTCTTCGGTCGTGCCATGGCTGCTGATCGGGCACAGGCTATCGTCGCCGGAGGCGGCCGTCTGGTTGTCGTCGAAACAGCCGACGGTGACGACGAGCGGATCGTTGCCCGGGGCGTACCAGGTCGCTTCCTCGGCCGCGCCGAGGTTGCCAGCGGAGGCCACGACGGTTACTCCCTGGTGCCAGACGTTCTCGACGGCGGCGTCCATCGGGCTCGTCGCGTAGCTTTGCGGGACGCTCCCCGAGAGCGACATATTCAGGGCCCGAATGTTGTAGCTGGCCTGGTGCTGGCTCACCCACTGGAGGCCGCGCAACACGTCGGACTCATGCGTGACGCCCGCATCGTCCGAGACCTTGACGCTGACGACATCGGCGCCGGGCGCGATCCCGACGTACTGGCCCGCGGCGTCCTGACCAGCGATGACGCCGGCAACGTGGGTCCCGTGACCGAAACCGTCGCTCGGCCCGCTGGCACTCAGGTTGACGTTGACCGCGATCACGTGGCCAGTCAGATCGGGGTGGGAAAAGTCCACGCCACTATCCAACACGGCGACAGTGACACCAGCCCCAGTGTCTGAAGGGCCGCCGGTGACGGCGGTCGGACCCGTGCTGGTCACGGTGGAGGCGCCCAGGACGGCGAAGCTCGCGGCGCTACCCAGTGAGGGCGCGGAGTTGAGGCTCGGCTGAGCCGACGCGAGCGAATTTGCGCCGACCTGACAGTCGGCGACGCCGACGGTGTTCGAGTCCATGGTCACCGCGGCGGTGCGCGCGAACGCTCGGCCAGAGACAACGGTGCCGGTGGTCAGCGTGATGCTCGCGAGAGCGATGATGTTGCCCGCGAATCGGGTGTTGGTGCCCAGTGTCGCCGAGCTGCCGACTTGCCAGAACACGTTACATGGGGAACCGCCGTTGGTCATGACGACTGACGCGGCACTCGCGGTCGTGAGCGTGCTGCCCATTTTGAAGACGAAGACCGCGTTGGGGTTGCCCTGCGCGTTGAGCGTGAGGCCGCCCGTCAGCTGAGCTGACGAGGAGAAGCAGTAGACGCCAGGCGTGAGCGTCTTGCCGCCCAGGTCCTGCCCGGTCAGGTCGTTGCCACCAGGGCAGGCCTGGCCCGTCAGATTGTTGTACGCGGTGGTGACGTCGGTCTGCGCCTGTGCGGCGATGGCGTCACCCGCGTGCAGGGTGCCGCCGGGGACTTTCCCGGTCGGAAACCCGGTGATCGCGGTGCCCGGACTGACGCCGAAGTCGGCGTTACCGGCCCAGGCATCGGTCGCGCCAGTCGCCAGCGGGTAGGTCGTGGCCAGGTGGCTCGCGTCGGCGGCGCTGCGACCGGTTGATCCCGAAAAGGTTCCGGTGACCGCGGGTTGGGTGGCGCTGCCATCCACCGCGGGGAGCAGGCTCGGGATGATTTCGACGGCGCCGTCTTGCGAGATGTAGCGGACGTTCGGGTCCAGGGCGAGCGAGGCGAGGCTGCCCAGCTGCAGGGTGGTCACGAGCGCCGGGATGACCGTGAAGTGTTCCGACGCGCCACCCGCGAGTGGTCCGTTCTGCTGGACGATGACGCGAACCACCCCGGTGGGGTTGGTCAGCGCTTCGGTCTGCAGGAGCGGGTGGATCTTGAGGGACGAGTTCAGCGTCGTCGGAATCGACGGCAGCGGATTGCTCGGGGCAATGCCGACGAGACCAACGCTGTTGGTGTCCATGGTCACCGCGCCGTTGCGCGCCAGCGCGCGGCCGGCGACCGTCGTACCAGTGGTGACCGTGATGCTCGTCAGCGCCAGGATGTTGCCGATGAAGGCGGTCGACGTGCCCAGCGTGGCCGAGCTGCCAACCTGCCAGAAGACGTTGTTCGGCGAACCGCCGTTGATGAGCAGGACCGACGCCGCGCTCGCGGTGGTCAGGGTGCTGCCCATCTTGAAGATGTACACGGCATTGGCGTCGCCGCGCGCATCGAGGGTCAGGTCGCCTGTCAGCTGCGCTGAGGACGAGAAGCAATAGACGCCCGGGGCGAGCGTCTTGCCACCGAGGTTCTGACCCGTCAGGTCGTTGCCACTCGGGCAAACTTGACCCGCCAGATTGTTATAGGCGGTGGTGACGTCGGCCTGGGCGAGCCCGGCCAGGAGGTCGCCCGCGTGGAGCAGGCCGCCGACGAGCTTTCCGCCTGGGAACCCCGTTACGGCGGTGCCAGGGCTGACGCCCAGGTCGGCGTTGACAATCGTCAAGCCCGTGTTGGTGACCGTCGAGCCGCCAAGCACGGCGAAGGTCGATGCCAGCCCCAAGGAGGGCGCGCTCTGCGGTGGGAGGAGAGCCGCGCTAACGACGGCAGGGGCGAGGGTATTCCCGAGCAGGACGCAGGCGAGGACCGGAGCTAGAAGCAACCGGAGTTTTCGCATTGGCTAATGGCCTTCAAGCTGGGCGATCGCGACCGCGGCCGCCCGTAGAGTGACACGTTCGGCGGCTGGCTGTCGTGCCCTACTCGAGTCGAGGCGAGGGGAAGACCCGTAGCTCTGCGTCCCCGCCTTTCGACGGGTTTGCCATTGTCGGAAGTGCTCTGCGTGAGTATCGGCTCGATGGCACACGAAAGTACTCCCCTGGGCGGGGGGAAATCAGCCTCAGTCTGACCCTCGGCTCACGGGGCCGTCGGCACCGCCGAGGTTCCCGCGTTATGCGACCGCGGGCAGTGGCGCTCCATCGTCGCCGCTCAGGAGCCAACCGGACTCGTCGACCCAGCGATCCAGCTCAGGGACCGGCAACGCCCGACTGATGAAGTAGCCCTGCGCGGTGTCGCAGCCAAGTCCGGCGATCAGGTCCCAGGTTGCCTGGTCTTCGATGCCTTCGGCCACAACCTTCAGCCCCAGCTCGTGCGCGAGACTGATGGTGGACCGCACGATGGCCACGTCGTGGCTGTCGGTCACCACGTGCCGCACGAAGGATCGATCGACCTTGAGCTCATGGACGGCCAGCCGCTTCAGATACGCCAGCGACGAGTAGCCGGTCCCGAAGTCGTCGATGGAGACGCTGACCCCCATCGTGCTCAGCCGGAGGACGATTTCCATGGCCTGGGCCGGATCGGCCATCAGCGTGCTCTCGGTGATCTCGAGCGAGACCAGTTCCGACGCCACCCCCCAGCTCTTCAGCAGGCCGGCGACCGTCTCGGGTAAGCCCGGATCTTGCAGGTCGCGCATGGACAGATTGATCGCGACCGCCAGCGTCCGGCCGCGCCGCTGCCAGTCGCGCGCCTGACGCAGGCCAGCATTGAGCACCCATCGGCTGAGCGCCCGCACCTGGCCCGACTGTTCGGCGAGCGGAATGAAGTCGTCCGGCATGACCAGGCCGCGCTGTGGGTGCCGCCACCTGACCAGGGCTTCGACGCTGGTGATGCGGCCGGTCTTCATATCCGCCTTGGGCTGGTAGAAAAGCTCCAGTTGGTCCTGCTCGAGCGCGACGCGCAGGTCGGCGGCGAATGCGAGGCGGTCCGGGCTGTGTTGATCGTGCTCGGGAGCGTAGATGCAGAATTCGGATTGATTCCGCTTGGCCACGTACATCGCCACGTCGGCCCGCCGCAGCAGCGCGCCAGGATCGGAGCCGTGCTCCGGATACAGCGCGATGCCGATGCTGCCGCCGACGGCCACGGGATGGCCGTCGATCACGAATGGGTCCTGGAGGGCCTCGAGCACTCGGCGCGCGGCCAGTTCGGCGTCCGCCGCGTTCGCGCGTGGCAGCAGCAGGGCGAATTCATCGCCCCCGAGCCGCGCTGCGGTGTCGACTTCGCGCAACACGCGTTGCAGTCGAACGCCCACCTCGCGCAAGAGCAGATCGCCATAGTGGTGGCCGAGCGTGTCGTTGACTTCCTTGAAGCTGTCCAGGTCGAGGACCAGTAGCGCGAGTGGCGTCTCGTCGCGACGAGCAGACACGATGGCCTGGCTCAAACGGTCATGGAGCAGCAAACGGTTCGGCAGCCCGGTGAGCGCATCATGGACCGCCTGGTGCTCGAGCGCGGCCTCAGCCTGCTTGCGCTCGGTGATGTCCCGGACGCTTACGACGAACCGGTTGCGTGCCTGGTGCATCTCGCCGACGGCGACTTCGATCGGGAAAATCTCTTCGTCGCGACGCCGCCCCGTGGTCTCGAGTGGTCCGACGCCGATTCTGATCCGCGAAATCACCCGCGCGAATTTGGCCGCTTCGTCGCTCGCGCCGGTCCGCAGCATGGGAATCAACTGGCCCAGATGGCGGCCGATCACTTCCGCGGCGGTAAAGCCGAAGACCTGCTCGCCCGCGGGATTGCACGTTTGGATCAAGCCACTGTCGTCGATTGTCAGAATGCCTTCGGCGACGTTGTCGAGGACCGCTCGGAGCTGAGCTTCGCTTTCGCCCAGGGCCGCTTCGGCGACTGTGCGTTGACTGACCTCATCAGACAACTGGGTGTTGAGGACCTGCAGCGTGGTGATCGTCTGGCGGCTCTTCCGCGCAAAGATTTGCAGCGTGAAGTGCAGCACCCCGAGTGGCACGATAAACATGCCCGTACCCACCGGACCGAGCTCAGCGTGGCCGCTGCCGACAAACGCGCCGGTGAGTCCGAGGAAGATGTTGATCGGCGCCGACCAGCCCTGCGCCCGAATGACGTCCACGAATGCCCGCCCCGAGGTCAGGCTGATCATGAGCGAAATGCCGCCCGTGTTCATCACGTACCAGGCCAGCACCGCGCAGGAGCCGGCGATGAGGTCGCCCGCGCCAACCCCCTGCAGGATGGGCCGCACCATCAGGTACACCCCGCCCGCGGCGCCGATGGCCAGTGGCACCTGGGCTAGGTTGAACAGGACCTTGTCGAGCCGTCGATTTCGCGTACGCGCGACGTGGACCGCGGCCTCGGCCAGGCCAACCAGCGCAGCTGTGGACGGGTTGATCACCGCGGCCGCCATCAGCACCGCGATGCTCAAGGAAAACGTGAAGCGCTCGCGCTGCGAGTCGGAGAGCTCGACCGTCAACAGGTCGGCCACCACGGCGAGGGCGACATAGGGCAGGACATCTGCCCAGGCTTCGGTCCGGATGAGCGCGAGCAGACTGGACAAGACAGCGGCCAGGCCGGCAATCACGATGGTGAATAACACCGTGGATGTCAGCCGCGCGCGGCCGTTTATGACCGGCTTCACGTCGCTCACTGTTTCGAGTATCGGCTGCGTTGCGCCCAGCCATCAGAACTTACGCTCACCGCGCCGCGCTCGCGCCCGCGCCGCTCGAGGCCTAGCTGCTACCCTGACGCCAATGGCGATTCTGCCGGCCGAGCGGATGGGCCATATTGGCCAGGAGACCGCCTTTGAAGTGCTGGTGCGCGCGCGCGCGCTCGAAGCCACGGGGCGCTCGGTCATTCACCTGGAGATCGGCGAGCCGGATTTCGATACGCCGAGCCATATCATCGCCGCGGGCCAGCAGGCGCTCGAAGAGGGCTATACCCACTATGGCCCCGGCGCCGGTCTGCCAGAGCTGCGCCAGGCGGTCAGCGGCTATTTGAAGCGGTGGCGTGGTCTGGACATCGACCCCGCCCGAGTGGTTGTGACGCCAGGCGGCAAACCGGTCATGTTCTTCGCCATTCTGGCCCTGATCAATCCTGGCGACGAGGTCATTTACCCCGATCCAGGCTTTCCGATTTACGAGAGCATGGCTCGCTTTGTCGGTGGTCGAGCGGTGCCGATGCCGCTGCGCGAGGAGCGTCGCTTCCGTTTCGATCCTGACGAATTCCGCTCGCTGGTCACCGATCGCACCCGGCTGATCATCATCAACTCACCGCACAACCCGACCGGCGGCGTGCTTACGCACAGCGACCTCGAAGCCATCGCCGATGTGAGTCGCGAGCGCAACATCCCGGTGCTCTCCGACGAAATCTACTCACGCATTCTGTACACCGGCCAGCACGAGTCGATCGCCGCGTTCGACGGCATGCTGGACCGCACGATCATCCTCGATGGCTGGTCGAAGACCTGGGCCATGACTGGCTGGCGACTCGGCTTCGGCGTCTTTCCGGCCGAGCTCATGCCGCACGTCGAGCGACTCATCTCCAACTCGGTCAGCTGCACCGCCAGCTTTGCGCAGCACGCCGCCGTTGCCGCGCTGGATGGACCACAGGAAGCGGTCGGGCGCATGGTCGACGAGTTCACGATCCGCCGCGCGGCCATTGTGGCCGGCCTGAATGCGCTGCCTGGCGTCCGCTGTCTCGAGCCAGACGGAGCGTTTTACGCCTTCCCGAACATCACCGGCACCGGCGTCGCGAGTAAGGACCTGGCCGATCGGTTGCTCCAGGAAGCTGGGGTGGCGTGTCTATCGGGGACGGCGTTTGGCACCTATGGCGAAGGATTCCTCAGGTTCAGCTACGCCAACAGCCTCGAGAACATTCACATCGCCCTGGACCGCATGCGCGGCCTGCTGGCAGAATCTCCTCAGGCCCCCTCGAGCTACCATTCGGGCTAAGCGCCGCCGAGGCGGGCCTCAAGCTGTGGCGCGTCTGTAGCCTTTGCGACCCTCGGTCACGGCGAGCGCGAACACATACTCGCCGCGCTCCAGGAGGCACTCACCCGACGATGTCGATTTCACCTCTCGGCGGCCAGGAGCGACTGCGGGCCGCGGCCGCAGCGGCCGCGCTGCGCGCGAACTCGGCCAGCCGTGTCCCGAGCGGGCCCGGTGCGCCCCGGCAGCCGGATGCCGTGAGCATCTCCGACCCGGCGCGGTCGCTCGCCGCCGCACACCAAGCCGTGGTCGGCGCGCCTGACGTCCGCGAAGACCGCGTGAGCGCTCTGAAAGCCGCCATCGCCGACGGCACCTACACCGTCGACAGTCGCAACCTCGCCAGGAAGTTATTGTCCTCCTGACAGCGCGGGTGGCCGCTGGCTGCGCCAGTTACACGCCGCTTCGTACGCCGCGGCGGCGCGGAGCACCAGCGGTTCGGCAAACGCCGGGCCCATGATCTGGAGGCCAACCGGCAGCCCGTCGGCAAAACCGCAGGGCACGCTGATGGCGGGCATGCCGGTCAGATTGCACAGGATCGTGAGCCGGTTGGCGATCGCTCGCGGAGCCGCGTTGAATGGCCCACCGGGTTCAAACGTGTGCCCGATGCGCGGCGCGACGAGCGGCACCGTCGGCCCCAGCACGAGGTCAACCTGATTGAAGGCCGCGGCGAAGTCCTGCTGGACGAGCGTGCGCATCTGCTGGCTGTGCAGATACTCGGTGGCGCGGACGAGCAGGCCACCCTGGATCCGCTGCCGGACGTCGGCGCCGTAGTCCGCCGGCCGTTCACGCAGCCACGTGGCATGCCAGCTTGCGGCTTCGCTGGTCATGATCGCGGTGCCGGCCGTCTGCGCGTGGGGGGCGTGCGGCAGCGAGACCTCATCGACCTCGGCGCCGAGACGCGCGAGCGTGGCGATGGCCTCGCGCACCAGTCGCTCGACGTCGGGCTCCAGCATCTCGAAGAAGTGCTCGCGCGGCACGCCGAGGCGCAGGCCGCGCATGCCCTGATGCAGGCCTGCCGAGAAGTCCGGGACGGGCTCAGCGCTGCTCGACGGATCGCGCGGATCGTGGCCCGCGATGGCCTGCAACAGCACGGCGCAGTCGGCAACGCTGCGGGCAATCGGTCCGGCGTGATCCAGCGACCAGGCCAGCGGCAGGGCGCCGGCTTTACTCACCCGGCCGTACGTCGGTTTCAGTCCGACGACGCCGCACCAGCTCGCCGGGGCGCGGATGCTTGCACCCGTGTCGCTGCCCAGCCCGGCCGCGCACAGACCCGCGGCGACGGCGGCCGCGGTCCCGCCGCTCGAGCCGCCCGGCACGCGCTCGAGATCCCATGGGTTGCGCACCGCCCCGTAGTGCGGGTTCTCGCTGGTGATGCCGAAGGCAAATTCGTGCAGGTTCTGCTTGCCCAGCACGACGGCGCCGGCTTCCTTCAGGCGGGTCACCACCGTGGCGTCCTGGGCGGGGATGTTGTCACGCAGGATCTTCGAGCCCATGGTGTTGGGCACGCCTGCCACGTCGTACAGATCTTTCAGACCGAGTGGCACGCCGTGCAACGGGCCGCGCCAGTTGCCGCGACCGATCTCTCGCTCAGCTTCTTTTGCGTGTGCGCGGGCTGTTTCGGGCAAGACGCGGATATAGGTGCGCAGGCGCGCATCGAAACGCTCGATTCGCTCGAGATACTTCTCGGTGAGCTCGACTGGCGACAGGCTTCGGTCTTTGAGGAGCGGCGCCAGCTCGCTCACCTCGAGCTCGCACAGGTCGCTGGTCACTTGCGGACCGGCCCCGGCACCGATCGCAGCGGCGGCTCGACCCGCTTCAAGTCGTCCGCCGGAAAGCCCGCCACGCCGCGCGCAAACCCCGCGTACCACCCCGCCAGCGCCTCAACGTCCTGCTCCGCCAGCTCAAGCCCCACAACCCGCCGGATCTCATCCTTCGACAGCGACTCACTCACAGTCGAAAGAGGCTACCAAGGAGAGCGCCAGGTACGGTTTTAGGAAACAAGTTGTCGCGGGGTCGTAAGGGCAGGCCGGCGAGCCTCGCCATCAAACCACTCAACGCGCGGGCAGGCTCAGCAACAAGAGACGGTTTTGGAAAAAGTTGGGGCGGGGTCGTACGGGCAGGCCGTTCGGCACCGCGGGCGGGGTCGTCCGTGGGGCGGGCCTCTTCATCAAACCACTCAACGCGCGGGCAGGGTATGCACAAGTACGGTTTTGGGAAAAGTTGTTGCGGGGTCGTACGGGCAGGCCATTCGGCACCGCGGGCGGGGTCGTCCGTGGGGCGGGCCTCTCCATCAAACCACTCAACGCGCGGGCCTTCCGCGCAGCGACCGTCCGTGCGAGGCCCGCTCCTTGAGAACATCCTGACATCGCCCTGCGGGGCGGCCATGCTTCGAGGCTGGGGCTACGCGAGCACCAGCGCGACGCGATACGACGCGACGTGAGGAATGACGCGGACCACGTTGATCTACGCGCAGCGACCGCCCGCAGGCGAAGTGCGCTGCGCGCCAGCGAAGTGCGCTGCGCGCCAGCGATGTCAGGATGTTCTCCAGGAGCGGGCCTCGCACGGACGGTCGCTGCGCGGAAGGCCCGCGC
>DATGER010000106.1:0-44873 GCA_035309865.1 Chloroflexota bacterium | reverse complement strand
AACATCCAGCTCTCAGGTCCTGGCTGCAGCGCCTGTGTGGGCGCGGGCGGCGCCATCGGCACCGGGTCTCGCGGCGCCGGCATCGCGAATATCACCGCCTACATCGATACCCCACCCACCAAGGGTGACAACACGATCTTTGGCAATTTCGGGACGCCGTGCGCGACGTGTGTGCAAAACGTCAACATTCTGGTCTCGAGCCTCGGCTCACTGAATCGCTCTGGCGTACCGCAAGGATCGATCATCACCCGCCAGTTCGGTAGCCAGTTCGACTTCAGCGGTTGGGTCATCTCGATCAATCCGACGCTCCTGGCGCCGGGCCCGCACACGCTGTTCGTGACCGCCACCTCGTCGGTAACGGGTTCGCTGAATGCGGCCAATCAGTTCGTCGGGAAGCAGACGACGGCGAGCGTCGACTTCAACATCCTGGACATGACGCACCAGAACATCCAGCCAGATCCGCTGATCTGCAAGGGCCCGTCCATTGCAGCTGGGGTATCGGCCCCCTGTTAGCTAGCGGAAAGCTAACTTAGCGCTCCGCAGTCCCAGATCCGCCTCCGGCTCGGTGCAGGAGGCGGATCTCCGCGTCTACGGGGCAATTTTGTCCGTGTCCGCGCCGCGCTCCTGCTCCAGAAACCAGTCGATCAGTCGACGGGCAATACTCAGCTTACCCGGCAGGTGCGGCAGCTCACCGTGGCGTGAATACCACGCCGCTTCGGCGATCTCGTCTTCCTGCAGGCGGATCTCGCCACTCGCATAGGTCGCGGTAAAGCCAATCATCAGCGAGTGCGGGAACGGCCATGGCTGGCTGCCGAAGTAGCGAATATCGACCACGTCGAGGCCCACCTCTTCCTTGACCTCGCGCGCGACGGTCTCTTCGAGGGATTCCCCCGGCTCCACAAAGCCCGCGAGCACGCTGAAAAAGCCACCGGCGAAGGTCTTGTTGCGGGCCAGCAAGAATTGATCACCGCGCTGAACGAGCATGATGACCGCCGGGCTCAGCCGCGGAAAGCTCAGCAGACCGCACTGTGGGCACAGCTTGGCGCGTTCGGCAGGCGCGTTCACCGTCGGCTGGCCGCAGCGACCGCAGAAGCGGTGCGTCTGATCCCACAACAGGATCTGGATCGCGCGACCGGCGATCGAGAACACCGCGTCCGGCAGGCGTCCGTAGAGCGCGTGCAACCCCTCGAAGGCGGCCTCGTGCGGCGGCCCGAGCGCATCGTCGAGCTGGAGTGCGTAGCAGTCGACGTCGTCCAGGCGACCCAGATAGTGGCCCGCCTCGAAGTCGACGCCCATCGCCGCGAGATCCGCGTATTCGAGCAGCGCAGCCCGCTCGCCGTCCGCGCGGACCAGCAGCCGGTCGCGCTGAAACGCAAACCAGACGGCCGCCCGTGGGGCGTCGGTGGGTGGCCGAAGCGCCGGAACGAACACGGGGTGGTGTGCGGTCACGCGGTCACGTTAACGTATCGCTCCGTGACAGTGACCGCGAGCCGCGTCACGGCGAGCCGCGTGTGCACGTGGTACATCCGCCACGTCGACCTGTTCCGACTGCTCGCCACACCTGACGCCGACGATCTGGCCAACGCCCTGACGCTCCTTCGGTTTGCGCGCGGGCAGCTCATCGTCAGCCCCGACACACTGCCCGAGCTCGTCTATCTCACTCGCACCGGCACGGTCCGGCTCTTTCACCGCGAGGCGGATGGCCGCGAGACGACCATCGAGCGTCTGTACGCTGGCCACCTGTTCGGGGTGACCGGCTTCCTCGGCACCGACGCCGGCGGCTTGCTGGCCCAGGCTGAGACCGACGTCGAGTTGGGTATGGTCGACGGGCGCGGCGTGCTGGAGATCGTGTCGACGCGGCCGCAGGCGCTGCTCGAGCTCGCGCTGCGGCTCGGGGTACGCGTGCGCGAAGGGGAAGAATTGCTGGGCCACCTGTCGGCGACGGGTGCGCGAGCCCGTCTGGCGGGCGCCTTGCACCGCCGGGCCCGCGACGCCAGCGAAACCCACCCGGGCGGCGGCCTGCGTTTGCGCAGCGTCCCCCCGCACGCCGAGCTCGGCGTCGAAATCGGCGCCTCGCGCGAGACCGTCACCCGCATGCTCGCCCGACTCGAGCAGGATGGGTACATCCGCCGCTTCGGGCGGCAGATCGTCGTGCCTGACGTCCATCGCCTGGCCGACGACTTTGACTTGCGGTCTTAGCATCTAGGGCATGACATCCCAGCCCGACTCGGGGCAGGAGCTTACCTACGGCGGGTACCTGCACCTGGACCAGATCCTGGGTGCGCAACACCCCATCGCGCCCGACGAGCAGGGCACCGGCGTGCGCGCCGCCGAGCACTTCTTCATCGTCACCCACCAGGCCTTCGAGCTCTGGTTCAAGCAGTTTCTGGTCGACCTGGCCGCGGCCGCCGAGCTCTTGCCGCCACCCATCAGCGATCGCGAACTGGCCCTGGATCACCTGCAGCGCGCGCGGTCGGTCCTGCGCCTGCTCGTGCAGCAGATGGTCCTGTTCGACCATCTGTCACCCCGCAGCTTCCTGGCGTTTCGGCCGTATCTGGGGACTGCCAGCGGCTCGGAGTCCGGCCAGTTCCGCGACGTACAGAAGGCACTTGGCTTGCGCGGATCGGCCACCAGCCCCATCTACGCGGCCTTTGTCGCCGCGCTGGGCGCGGCCGACCTAAGCCTTGAAGACGCGTATCGCCAGCCGTCGGCGGCCGGGGCGCTGTACCGGGTGGCCGAGGCGCTGGTCGGTATCTCCGAGGAGTTCTGGCAACTGTGCGCCGTGCATGTCCAGGTGGCCGAGCGCACGATCGGCCAGAAGCCCGGGACGGGCGGCACCTCTGGGGCGTCCTATCTGGCGGGTACGCTGCAAGGCGCCAAGCCCTTCCCCGAGCTGTGGGCCGTGCGCACGCGTCTCTAGCGGAGGCTCACCAGGCGTCGACGAGCTCGGGGCGGATGAAGGCGTGCATGCCCGAGGCGCCTTCGACGACCTCAGGCGACAGCCGCCGGATGCGTTTTTGCTCTGCGAAAGCGAGTAGCTCGCGCACCGTGCCGAACGGCGCGAGACGCCTGAGGTGCTGCGCCGTGGCGTACACCACGGTGTAGTCGCCGTCCAGTAAGTCCCGCGGCGACAACCACACGCCGTCGCTCAACTCGATCGTGTCGTGCAGCGCGGCCTGATCTGGCGGCATCTCGGCGACGAAAAAACGCGTGTCGAAACGCGCCACCAGCAGCGCGGGCGTGACCCAGTGCGAGAACGGCACCAGCCGGTCGAACGCCGGCTGCCAGCCCCAGTCCGCGAGCACGCGCGCCAGGGACAGATCGCGCGCCTGGAGCGAGAGGCGCGTTGCCGCCAGCCGCTCTTGCAGGCCCGTATCGGTGGCGTCGACGGTGAGCTGCCGGCCAGTCGGATCGCGGACCAGCAACACCCCGGCCTCTTCGAACAATTCGCGCAGCGCACTGACGTAGTACGCCACGGCCTGCTGGGCGTCGACCGGCGAATCGGAGCGCGCCGAGAGCGCCTCGGCCAGTCGCTCGGGCGCGTGTGGGTCCAGTTCGAGATGGAGGTCATCGGCGCGAATCGTGCCGCCCGGGAACACGTAGGCGCTCGGCAAGACTGGCGAACGCTGATGCCGCCGCACCATGAAGGTTTCGAGCCCGCTCGGTCCGTCGCGCACCAGGATGACCGAAGCGCTCGGCCGCGCCGCTGCCACCTCGCGCGGCGCCATCTCAGTCGTATCGTCAAGCTCTGCCATCAGTGCTGCGCGGCAGGTCCACGTTCAGGGCTCTCCTCCTGGGCTTGCCGTGCACCCGCGGCCGGCCGACCTGGATCGAAACCAGCCGTGCCAGCCCCGCCGCGGACATCGGCGGAAGTGTAGCCCGAATGCCAGAAACGATTCGTGCACCGCAGCCCTTCGCGAGTTCAGAATCAGACTGTGAATTGACGCCGCGCCAGGGGGCGTCGATAATCCGGCCAAATGGGGGCCACTTTCGGCCCCGGGGGTGGAGTCTTATGGGCATTCTTGACGATTCGCCGAACACTTCGGGTTGGACGCAGCGACGACTGACGCGCCGGACGATTCTGCGCTACAGCTTCCTGTCCGCCGCGGCCATCACCGTGAGCGCGGCCTGCCAGTCAGCCCCGGCGCCCGCGCCGACCGCCGCACCCGCCGCGGCGCCAACCACTCCGCCGGCCGCCGCCAAGCCGACAACCGCTCCGGCCGCCGCGCCGACGACCGCGCCGACGACCGCGGCCGCCAAGCCGGCGGTAGCGGCGACCACCGCACCCGCGGCAGCAGCGACCACGGCACCCGCCGCAGCGGCCACGCCCGCGGCAGCGCAAGCCGCGCCGACCTTCGCCACGGCCAAGATCAACGGCAAGCTGCAGGTCGTCCAATCACGCGATTTCCACCCCGACCACAATGCGCTGATCGAAGCCAAAATCAAAGAGTTCGCGGCGAAGCAGAACTACCCGCTCGACCACTCGTACATCGAGGCCTACGCTGGCTCCGGGGACGTGGTCCAGAAACTGACCGCGGCCGTCCAGGCGGGCGATGCGCCAGACATCCTCATCCACACGCTGGGCTCGTCCCAGCTGCACTTCCTGGACATCATTGACGACGTCGACGCGCTCGAGAAGGACCTTGAGAAGTTCCACGGCAAGCTGAACGCAGCGAGCACCGCCGAGAATCTCCTCGACGGCAAATACTGGGCCATCCCACACTTCACCCGCGCGGGCGGGTTTTTCGTGCGGCAGAGCGCCTTCAAGAAAGCTGGCATCGATCCATTCAACGACCTGGGCGACCTGGGCAAGCTGCGCGATGCGGCGCTGAAGATCAGCACAGGCCCCGACTTCACGGGCTGGGGTATGACCGCCAATCGCTCGGGCGATGGCGACAGCACGCTGCGCAACGCGATCTGGATGTTTGGTGGCCAGATCACCGACCAGACCGGTCAGATCGTCGTGTTGAACACCGAGCCGTACCGCACGAACACCATCCTTGGGCTCAACTTCATCAAGGACATTTACACCAACCCACAGTGGGCTGCCATGCTGCCCCCTGGCGTTGGCGGCTGGACTGACCCGAGCAACAACGAGGCCTGGCTGGCCGGCAAAATCGGCATGACCAACAACGCCGGCACCGTGTTTGCCAAGGCCGTTGTCGATAAGAACCCGATCGCCGACGACACGTTTCTCATCGCACAGCCCAAGGGGCTGGGACCCGCCGCGCGGGCGCTTTCGGGCGCAGGTGGTGCGATGTGTTTCTACTTCATGAAGGGCGGCAAGAACCGCGAGGCGGCCGAGCAACTCGTCCGTTACCTGATGGACCCCAGCGTCCAGAAGCAGATGTTCAAGATCAGCACCGGCTACGTCTATCCGGCTCGCGAGTGGGGCTGGGATCAACCCGAGATCACCGAGAGCACCTACGGCAAGCACGTCACCGACGTCTGGAAGAAGATCGCCGCCGACCCGAGCGGCTACCTTGGCAGCCCGTATCCGGGCCCGCCGACACCCCAGATCGGCGCCCTCGACAACTCGAACTTCTTGACCGACATGTTCGGCGAAATCCTGGGTGGCAAATCCGTCGAGGACGCACTCGCTTCGGCGCATACCAAGGCGGTCCAGACGTTCAAGGAATTCGGCGCCAAAGGCGAGTAACACCAGGCCCCACGGGGAGAAACTGCTGGCCCATGGCTGCTCAACAATCTGTCGCACACGTCGGCGGGCTGCAGGTCGCCGCCCGCCCGGGCGCGTTTAAAACGTCCAAGCGCATCCTGGGTCGCGACTGGCCGATCGCCTGGATGTTCTTTTTGCCGACAGCGCTGCTGCTGTTCGGGTTGATCGGCTACCCCTTCGTGCGAGCGGTGTTCTTGAGCTTCTTCAACGTCGTCGGTGTGCGCCAGGGCGCCTTCGTCGGCCTCGACAACTACATCAATTTGTGGAGCGACGACTTCTTCAGACGTTCGATCGTCACCACCAGCGAGTTCACCTTCTTCTCGGAAGTCTTCAAGTTCACGATCGGGCTCGGCGCGGCACTGCTGCTCAACAACCTGCCGCGTTGGGGGTCCGTTTTGGGCGGCCTTGTCCTGCTGCCCTATATCGTCCCAGAGATCGTCCGCGCGCTGTTGTGGCGCATCTTGCTCGATCCCCTCTTCGGGGCGCTGAACTATCTCCTGGTCGACGTGTTGCACGTGATGACCAAGGGCCCCTCGTGGCTCGCCGATACGGGCACGGCCTTGGGTTCGGTCATCACGGTCAACGTGTGGTCCGGTATCCCCTTCTTCGTGATTTTGCTGCTCGCCGGGCTCAAGGCCATCGACAAGGAGCTGTACGACGCTGCTTCCGTCGATGGCGCCAACGCCTGGCGCCGCTTCCTGCACGTCACCGTGCCCGGTTTGCGGTATGTGATCATCGTCGCCGTGCTGCTGTCGACGATCTTCACGTTCAACGGCTTCGCCCTGACCTACATCCTCACGGGCGGCGGGCCGGGCGGCGCGACCCGCCTGTACGCGATCTTGGCCTACGAGTACGCCATCCAATCGTTGCGCACGAGCGCGGGCATCGCGGTGGCCATGACGGTGGCGCCTTTCCTGTTCGTGCTGATCCTCTTCCTCGGCCGCTACATGATGCGGCGCGAAGACATGGCGCACTCCAGCGCCGACGACGGCACGTTCTGGCGCGTGGTCATGCTCATCCTGTGGCCGGTGCGCCTGCTGCTGCAGGGCGTCCTCGCCGTATTCTGGGCGATCAACGGCGCCGTCGAGAACGTGTGCGGAGCGATCAGCCGGTTGCTGCGGCCGGCCGGGTCATCGCCAATGCTGGGTCGCGGAAACTCCCGCAAACTCGGGGTCGGCGTGCTGTACGCGCTGATCGGGCTGATCGTCCTGTTTGAGGTCCTGCCCTTCTACTTCGTTTTTGTCACGGCCTTCAAGAGCACGCTCCAGATCCAGCAGATCCAGAGCATGTTCTGGCCCTCGCCGTGGTCGCTGGAGCACTTCGTGTTCCTGTTTACGCAGCTCCCGTTCGCCACCTGGTATGCCAATACGATCCTCGTTGCGGGGGTCAGCACGCTGCTGTCGCTGCTGGCAGCCAGCCTGGGGGCCTACGCTCTGGTGCGCTTGAAGTGGCGTGGATCCAGCGCACTCAGCACAACGGTCCTCGTGGCATACCTGATGCCGCCGTCGCTCATGGTCATCCCGTTGTATCTCATCCTGACGCAGCTCAAACTCATCAACACGCAGGCTGCGCTCATGGTGACGTATCCCACGGTCGTCTTACCGTTCGCCACGTGGCTGATGATGGGCTACTACCGCTCCATCCCCGAAGAGCTCGAAGATGCCGCGATGATCGACGGCTGCAATCGTTTCCAGACCTTCTACAAGATCGTGCTCCCGCTGGTGCGGCCCGCGCTGCTGGCCGTCGGCATGTTCTCGATCACGTCGTCCTGGAACGAGTTCCTGTACGCTAAGACGTTCCTGCGCAGCACCGAGATTTTCACCCTGCCGGTCGGCCTCGGCCAACTCATCGTGGCCGACGTCCAGCCCTGGGGCGAGTTGATGGCCGCCGCCCTCCTGACCGCGTTACCGGTCATCGTCATCTATATGCTCGGCCAACGCTTCATGATCGCCGGCCTGACCGCCGGCTCAGTAAAGGGATAAATGGCAGTTCAAACCCGGCGCCTCAACAAGACGGTCCAACTGCTGGCCCAGGGCCAGCCGATCTACTACACCTCGGTCCAGGACCGCAGCTATGAAGGCGGTCGCGCCGCGGCGCAGACGTGGGCCGACTACATCAACGTCGACATGGAGCACCACGCATTCGACCTCACGCAGCTGCATGAGTTCATGCGGGGCCTGGTCGACGGCGGCCCGACACCCAGCGGCCACCGTACCCCGGCGGTCATCGTGACGCTGCCCACGAACGGATCGGACGAACAGGCCTTCCGTGCCAACGAATGGATGGTCCGGCAGGCGCTCGCCGTCGGCATCCACGGCATTCTGCTCTGCCACGCCGAGTCGCCCGCGGCCGTCAAGGCCTTCGTCGAGTCGACCCGCTATCCATTCCAGAAGATCGGCCGGGATCGCCTCGCTGAGGGCCGCCGGGGCAGCGGCGGGCAGGCTCAGGCCGCCGCGATCTGGGGCCTCGAAGTGGACGAGTATCTGCGCGTTGCCGACCCGTGGCCGCTCAACCCTGAGGGGGAGTTGCTGCTCGGCCTGAAGATCGAGAACCTGCGTGCGCTGGCCAACGCCGAGGCCGTGGCCGCGGTCCCTGGCATTGCGTTCGCCGAATGGGGCCCCGGCGACATGGGCATGTCACTCGGCATGCCCGACGCTCACGACCCGCCCTACGGGCCCGAGATGCTCGCCGCGCGCGCCAGAGTCCTCGCCGCCTGCAAGGCCAACAAGCTGGCGTTCCTCGAGCAAGTCACCCCCGAGAACGTCACCCAACAGATCGATGCCGGCGTCCTGGTCGGCGCCGGCCGAAACGCCGAAGCCGCGGCCGCGATCGGCCGCGCCTACACCAATCGGCCGAAGCCCTGGTAGTGCGCTAATCCGCGCCGAGCTCGCGGAGCAGCCCGCAGACGTACTCGGTGCCGCGGCGGTCCTGGCTGAGCTGGTCGCCTTCGCGCGCGCCTTCAATTGCCAGGTAGCCGGCGTACCCGGCGTCCAGCATCGCCGCGATGGCAAACCGGTAGTCGAGATCGCCGTCCGGTAGCGGCACGCGCTGGAAGTACGCCCGCCGATGCTCGGGCACGTGCAGCCGCCGCAGGTTCTTGCAGTGCCAGTACACCGCTCGCGGCGCGAGGGCCACGATCGCCGCCTCGGCCGTTTCATCGGGATACTCGTAGTGCCAGTAGATGTTCCCCAGGTCCGGGTTGGCGCCCACGTTGTTCACCCCACCCTGGGCAACCAGGTCAAGCAGGTGCAACGTGGCGGTCGAGTTGTCGGCGATCGAGCCCTGATGCACTTCGATGCTGATCTTGGCGCCGACGTCGGCCGCGCGCCGGCCGGCCGCCTGCAAGTGCTCGGCCGTTCGGATGAAGTCCGACTCGGACGCCGTGCGGCTGCCGCCCTGCGATACCTGCTCCCCCTGCCGTCCAGCGCCCGGCCCGTCGGGATGGGTGGCCGGACTGACCATGGCCGTGTTCACGATGCTGGCGCCCGTCCAACCCGCGTACTGAATGGCGCAGTCCAACCGCCGCCGCGCCCGTTCGCCGGCCAGTGGGTGGCCCAGCGCGCCGCCGCCCCGGACGGCGCCGACATCCAGACCCGCGTCTCGCAGCTCACGTGCCAGTTCACGCGCGGACCGTTCGTCCGCCTGTTCGTCGGCCGGCAACTCGACCGCCGCGAACCCCATGGCCCGAACCAGTGGCAGGTAGCGGGCGCGTTCGGCCCTCGGTGGCATCTCGCCGAACTCGTCCCGGGCACTGGGATAGAACACTCCCCGCCGCAGCGCATAACACAGCTTCACGGTGTCCATACTACGCTGAGATGGTGACCTTCGACCTGCTACTGCGGGGTGGACACGTGATCGACCCCGCGAATGGACTCGACGGCGTCATGGACGTGGGCATCAGCGGCGATCGGATCGCGCGTGTCGCGCCTGACATCCAGGATGCAGCCAGCCGGACACTGGACGTGGGCGGGCTCTACGTGGTGCCGGGCCTGATCGACATCCACGTCCACGTGTACCCAGTCCGGGGCGCGAGCGGCCCGACCTGGCAGTTCTCGATCGTCCCGGACGCGCACTCCTTCCGGGCCGGGGTGACGACGTTCGTCGATGCAGGCACCGCCGGAGCCAATGACTTCGCGAGCTTCCGGACGCAGTGGATCGAGCGGTCGGCGACGCGCGTCCTGGCCTGGCTGAATATCGCCGCCGGCGGCATGGGCGATGCTGAACAGGACCCCACTCAGTTCGACGTTCGCCGTGCGGCGGAGACGCTCGCCGCCCATCCAGACGTCATCGTCGGCTTCAAAACCGCGCATTACTGGACCCGCGACCCCTGGGACAGCCTCCACGCGCCGTGGGCCTCGGTGGACGCCGCGGTCGCAGCCGGCGAACGCGCCGGTCGACCGGTCATGGTCGACTTCTGGCCCCGCCCGCCGGAACGCTCCTACGCGGACCTGATCCTGCAGCACTTGCGCTCTGGCGACGTGCACACCCACGTCTTCGCCCAGCAGTTTCCCATTGTCCGGCCTGACGGCGGGCTCTACGACCACCTGTGGCAGGCCCGCGCGCGCGGCGTGCTGTTCGACCTTGGCCACGGCGGCGCCAGCTTCTGGTTCAGGAACGCGGTCCCGGCGATTTCCGCGGGTTGGGCGCCAGACACTATCAGCACGGACCTGCACCTGAGCAGCCTGAATGGCGCCGCGTTGGACACCCTGCACACCGTGTCGAAGTGCATCGCGATGGGCATGCCGCTCCAGGAAGCCATCTACCGCACCACGGTCACTCCGGCGCGGGCCATCGGGCATCCCGAGCTCGGGACGCTCGCCGAGGGCGCGGAGGCCGACGTGGCGGTCTTGCGCTGGGTACCCGACGCCGACCGTCGGTACGTCGACTGCGGCCGCGCTCGCTTGCGGGGCCACGGCGAGCTCGCCTGCGCACTGACCCTGCGCGGCGGCCGCGTCGTCTGGGACCCGAGCGGGATCGGCATGCCAGACTGGCAGGACGCGCCCGCGGCCTACTGGAACGTGCCCGCCCTCCAGGGATGAGTCTTGGTCTTACGAGTCGCGGGACTGGTCGTCGCGGGTGCGGTGCTGGTCATCGGGCTAGCGGCGGGGGCGATCTACTTGATCAGCACGGCCCGGCTGACCCAGAAAGTTGTCATCCCGGCGGAGTCCGTGGCCATTCCGACGGACATCTCCGCGATCCAGCGCGGGCAACACCTCGCCAGCGCGGTCGCGGCCTGCGCCGAATGCCACGGCCCGAACCTGGCCGGCCAGGTCCATCTCGACGATCCACTGCTGGTGCGGATCGTTGCCCCGAATCTCACCGGCGGCCGCGGCGGCGCCGGCGCGACGTTGACCAACGCCGACTTCGTCCGCGCCATTCGCCACGGGGTCGATCCGAGCGGCCGCCAACTTCTGCTCATGCCGTCGGACAGCTACAACATCTTCAGCGACGCTGACCTGGGTGCAATCGTCGCCTACGTCAGGGCACTGCCGGCGATCACCACGTCATTGCCGCCAAATGAATTTCGGACCCTCGGGCGGGTCGAGCTCGCCCTTGGCCAGTTGCGGCTCCAGCCGGCCGCGGACATGGATCCTCTGGCGCCGCGGCCCGCCGCGCCGGCCACCGGGGTCACCCCCGAGTTCGGCCGTTACCTGGCCACCGCGGCCCGGTGCCCCACCTGCCATGGACCCGGCCTGTCGGGCGGCCCAGTCCCCCTGGCGCAGCCGAATGCCGTCCCGGCGCCCAACATCACGCCGACCGGCCTCAGCGCCTGGTCGGAAGCCAACTTCATCAAGCTGATGCGCACCGGCATCCGGCCCGATGGGCGCGCGATCGGAACGTCGATGCCGTGGCCCTACTTTGCCCAGTTGACGGACGATGAATTGCGGGCGATCTGGCGCTTTCTGCAGGCGGTGCCGCCGCGCTTGACGGGCACCGGCTGAGGCCAACCCTGACTCAGGCTTTCGTCACTTTCGCCGGCTTCGGCTTCTCTGGCGCCAAGGTGCCGACGTATTCGAGTGCCCGGGCAACCCACCGCTTCGCCTCGGCCGACGCGTAGCTCGCCGGCAGGGTGACGTAGCCGCCCATGGGTCGCTCCGCGGGCCCGAACGGGCCGCCACCCGCGCCAGCCACCAGGCTCCGGTCGGCGTCGTCGAGCTTCACGCCGGCGTCGCTCCCGAACAGGCCCATGAACAGGTTGCCGTTCACGCAGCGGCCGAACTCCTATGCCCGCGACCGCAGGGTCGCGACGCCGTCGCCGGTGAGGTCGTCCATCGCCGCGGTGCGGCCGGTCATGGCCTGGAGCAGCGACACGATCGGCCCCGACACTTCGGGGCCATCACCGGTTGACCAATCGGCGTCGGTAGCCCGTAGCTTCAAGCCGGCAATGCGCGCCTTGGCGCCGATGAGCAGGTTCGTCGTCTTGTAGAAGTTCGCGACCTGCACAGCGGCATCAGTCGGGTAGGCGTGTTTGATACCCAGTGCCCGACGGATGTCCTCCGAATGCACGATGACCTCACCCAACCAGGTGTCGGTCGGACCCGGCGGATGGTTCGACGAGTTCACCAGCGTGTTGAAGCGCGCGAGTGTTTCGGCCGGCGAGCCGCCTCGGTGAGCCGCGATGCCCTGCGCCTGCACGCTCGCGAAATTGAAGCCTGACAGGACGAATTTGCCGATGAACTGCAGCGGAGTCATGCGGGCCGTCGCGCTCATATGCGCCAGCACGTCGCGCACGGTCCAGTCGGTGCACAGCGACGCCGTCGCCCACTGCGCGTCGGCGATGCCCTGGAGGTCGGCCGCCAGCGCTTTTCGCTCGGCGTGAATGGTGCCCCAAACATCTGTGCTCACCCCCGTCTCCCTCCCGGCGGCCTCAACGAATGTACCTGGCGGTGTCGTATTCTATGCCTCGCCGATCGTCTTCATGGGTGGAGGCTGACCGTCTCCGTCAAACGAACCCACGAAGGAGACCAGCATATGGCATCGCCTGCCAGGTCCAATCCAATCCCCGACCGGTATCGCCGGGTCACCCCCGCCCTGGTCGTGAGCGGGGGCGTCAAGGCCCTCGAATTCTACGCCGAGGTTTTCGCTGCCACCGAGCGCATGCGGTTCCCTGGGCCAGACGGCACGATCGCCCACGCCGAAATCGAGATCGGGGACTCGGTGGTCATCGTCGAGGAAGCGTCGCCGTATATGGGCACAACTGCGCCTCCGCCAGGCGGTCTCGACGGCTCCCCGGTGTTCCTGTTCATCTACGTCCAGGACGTCGACGCGGTGATCGAGCGCGCGGTGAAACTCGGCGCCACGCTCAAACGGCCCGCGCAGGATCAGTTCTATGGCGACCGTGACGGCTTCATCGTCGACCCGTTCGGCCATGGGTGGACAATTGCGAGCCACGTCGAGGACGTCGCGCCGGACGAGCTGATGCGGCGCATGGCTGCCCTCCAGCAGGCTCCCAGCCGTGAATAAGCGGAACTTTGAGTTGACGAGAGGATCTGGCGAGTGAAATACGTGTTGCTGTTCGTCGAAACCGAGAAGTTCGAACGGGATCTCGAGGCGATGAACCAGGCGGACCGTAACCGGGCGTACGAGCTGGTCGGCAAGTGGTTCGCCGACAATGCCGACAAGATCCGAGGTGGCAACAAGTTGCGGCCGGCGTACACGGCGACGACGGTGCGGTTGCACGCCGGCGATGAGCCCGTCGTTACCGATGGCCCGTTTGTCGAGGGCAAAGAGGTCGTCAGCGGCTATACCGAAGTCGAGGTCGCCGATCTCGACGCGGCAATCCGCATGGTCCGCACGTGGCCTGGTTGTCCGGTTGTGGAGATTCGCCCACTGGAGTCGTGACCGGCCCGAGTCACGACCGCGTCGACGCGCTCACGACCACGTCCACGCGCGAGCTCGAGCGCATTGTGCGAGAACACGCGGGGCGGCTGGCCACCGCACTCGTGCGCATCACCGGTGACTTCGCCGCGGCTGAGGACCTGGTCCAGGAGGCGGTCCTGGCGGCTCTGCAGCGATGGCCGACCGAAGGCGTTCCCGAACGCCCGGACGCCTGGCTGTTCACCGTCGCGCGCAACCGCGGGCTCGACGCACTCCGTCGGGAGAGCAATTACCGCACGAAGCTCGCCCAACTCCAGTGGCCTGTGCAGACCGAGAGCGACGAGCGTCTGCGGCTGATCTTCACGTGCTGCCACCCCGCGCTGCCCCGCGCAGCGCAGATCGCGCTGACGTTACGCGTGGTCTGCGGCTTTACGACGGCCCAGATCGCCCGCGCCTTCCTCATACCCGAGAAGACCGTGGCGCAGCGCATCACCCGCGCGAAGCGCAAGATCATGGACGCCGGCATCCCATACCGCCTTCCCGACCCCGACGAACTCAACGCGCGGCTGCGGGAAGTGCTGGGCGTGATTTACCTGCTCTTAAACGAGGGCTATCTGTCCACCGCGAACCAGACCGAGTCGCGCGACCTGGTCGACGACGCAGAATGGCTCGCCAGTCAGCTCCACGGGTTGATGCCGACGGAGCCGGAGGTCGCGGGCCTGCTGGCCCTGATCCAACTCCACCGAGCTCGCGCCGACGCGAGGTTCGACGGCGACGGGGACCTCGTGCTGCTCGAAGACCAGAATCGTGCGCACTGGAACCACGGCGCGATCGCCGACGCGACCGCACTTCTCGGCCGCGCCGCGGAGCACCACCGGCCTGGACCGTACCAGCTGCAAGCCGCCATCGTCGCCTGCCATGCCGAAGCCGCCGACTGGGCGCACACCGACTGGGAACAGATCGTTCTGCTCTACGACATGCTGCTGCATCTGGCGCCGTCGCCGCTCACACGTCTCCATCGGTGCGTCGCGCTCCGCTACACCGCCGGGCCGCAAGCCGCCCTCGCCGAAGTGGATGCCCTCTCCGACGCTCTCGACCACTACCACCTGTACCACGCCACGCGCGCGGAGCTGCTGCGGGCGCTTGGCCACCCGTCTGAAGCTCGGGCGGCCGACCAACGTGCGCTCGCACTCACGACCAACCCCGCCGAGCAAGCCATCCTGCAGCGTCGGATCAACGCCTCCTGAATCGAGCAAGCCATCCTGCAGCGTCGGATCAACGCCGCCTGAATTTAAGTCAGTCCGTTCAACACCAGGTCGTGCATGTCGCTGTTGCTCACACCGGCCGTGTGTCGGGTGGCATAGGGCTCGGCCAGTGGGCGGCTCACGATGATCGGGACGATCTGTTCGTGGCGGCCACCATGCGAGCGAAGCCCACCGGCGATGCCCGAGAGGTCGTGCTTGGCGCGCGATTTACCGAGCGCCGTCGACGCATCGGACGTCACCGAGAGATCGCCGATGCGATCGGCGGGGTGTTCGAAAATAACCGCGGCCTCGTCGCGCGTGTACACCTCCTCGACGCCGTCGAGGCTGGCGACGGCCTCGCGAGCGCGGGAGATGTCGGCGCGCGGCAGGTGAATCCAGGCGAAGGCGCCGAGGGCGCCGTGGTGGACCACGTACGGGTCGGTAATTGGCAGCACCACCCGACCGCCGGCGACGCCGTGTTCTGCCAGGACGTCTTCGAGGTAGATGACGCGTGGCTTGGCGTTCATGCCGTGGTCGGCGGTGATGCCGATCAGAAACCCTTCGCGCACATAGTCGGCGAGCAGCTCGTCGAAGCGACGCAAGAAGCAGTCAGCCATCTCCCCGCCCGGCGGCTCCTTGTGCTGCACGTAGTCCGTGAGACTGACGTAGAGCAGGTCGAGTCCGACGCGGCGATGGACCGCCAGGCCAATCTCCATGGCGTAGTGGCTCAGGTCCCAGTCGTAGATCTCGGGGTGCGCCCGACCAACCAGCGGCTGCACGTCCACAATGTCGAAGGCCGGCAACCCCACGTCGTGGGCACGCTCCGCACTGATGGAGGGAACGTTCCCAGCACCGAGCAGACGGCGCAGCTTGTCCTTCGCGGACACCATGAGCACCCGCGCGCCGGCCGCGTGTAACGCCGCGTGCACCGATTCGGCCCGCAAGAACGCGGGATCGGTCAACTGGACCTCCTCGCCGGACGGGTCCAGGTAGTGGTTGCCCGGCACGCCGTGCAGGCTCGGCAGGACCCCCGTGACGATAGCCAGATTGTTCGGATTGGTCAGCGACGGCATGCACCCGCGGCCGCGCGCATACGCTCCGCCACCGGCCAGGATGCCCGCCAGGGCCGGCATGAGGCCACGCTGGAGCGCGTTGTCCAGGTAGCGCGGGTCACCACCATCGATGGTGAACACCACCGTTGGCTGCCGCGGCCGACGGTACGCACGACCGTTCACCTGGACGACGTCGGCAGTGCTCACGCGGGTCTTGTTGTAGCAGGGCACAATAGGCAGGCGGTGCAGTTCGTCGCGGTGGCCGTCGGAGCGATGCTGGGCGCCACCTTGCGCTTCGCGATCGGCACATGGGCGGCAGACCGGTGGGGCCCGGACTTTCCCTACGGCACGTTGCTGATCAACGTCTCGGGTTCATTCGCCATTGGCGTCGTGCTGGCGTTCATTGGCGACCGGGTTGGCATCAGCCTGCTGTGGCGCTTTTTTCTGGCGACCGGCTTTCTCGGCGGCTACACGACCTTCAGCGCGTACAGCTGGGAGGTCCTGAGCCTGGCGGACCAGGGCGCGTGGCTGCGTGCTGGGATCTATGTCCTTGGTAGCAACGTGCTCGGCTTCGCCGGAGTCTGGCTCGGGGCGGCTCTCGCGCGTCTGGCGCCGATCTAATTCTCGGCCGCCACCAGACAGAGCGGCCGCCGCCGGACCGGCATTCGCGGCAGGCGTGGCAGGCGCTGGGGGTCCTGGCCATTGAGCACGCGGCGGATCAGCAGCGCCGGATCGGGGAGCGACGCCTCGCCCAGCGCGAGCCGCCAGGACCTGCGTTCCGCGGCGGGCGGCAGCGCCTCGCTCAGGCTGGCGATCGCGTACGCGACGTCGTCCAGGCTGCGCCGCGCGCGCCGCCGACTCAGGTGGCGGATTTCTGCCCAGCGCGGGCCGAGTTCGGCGCCGACCGCGTCGCGCGCGATCTGTGCGTCGTCCATGCGATACGGCTCGCCAACTTCCAGCGCCGACGACGTGGCGCGTGGACCCAGCGCCACGTCGAGGGCCGCGATCACGTCGCTGCGGGCGGTGCAGACCACCCCGTCCAGGCGGTCGGCCCAGTACAGCAGGACCAGACAACAGCGCATGGACCACGCCGCGAGCTGGTGCCGGTCGGCGCTCGGGCGTGGCTTGCGCCAGCCAGGTCGAGGATTCCAGCTGCCCGGCAGGTGGTCGGGGGTGAGGATCGCGGTGCCGGCGTTCAAGAGGGGTCCGGCCCGCACGAGCAGACCGGCTTGCTCGGCCAGACGTCGCGAGTGCTCGTCGCGGATCAGCGGGTCGTGCCAGGCCGCGTACAGCAGGGCGCCGGTGTCATAGAACGGATCGAGCACAAAGACGCGGCTGAACAGTCCGGCGGCGCTCTTCAGGGCGCGTTCGTCCTCCAGCAGGACGACCGCGCGCCAGCGGCCGGCCGCGCGCGCGAGCGCTGCGACCTCGTCGTCGCCAGGCACGCGCTGGTCGATCGGCGAGTGTGCCGGGTAGTCGCCAATTTCCTGGAGGACGCCCACGTACTCTGCGCGGTTCGTCGGCAGCTCCAGCACCGTGTGCTCCGCCTCCGGCGGCGACAAATCCGCCAGCCCGCGCAGCGCCATCGTTCGCCACCCGGCCGCCTGTGGAGTGCCCACGCGTGCCATGTTGTCACGCTGCTGGCACGCGCGAATTCGGCTGCCCGCAGCGCTGCGCTCGCTTCCATGCAGGTGCCCGTACGTCCCGAGGAAACGTCGGCTGCCCGCATTGCTGCGCTCGCTCCATCCGTGGCAAGTACCCTTCTTTGGTTCGGACCCGTTCATGGAACCGAGCGCGGGCAGCCAGGTTTCCTCAGGCACCGTTGAGGCCTGGCACGGCGACGCTGCCGCGGAGTAGAACGGCTGCATGCGAGCCGCGCGGCTAACGGCGCCCCGAACCATTCGATGCGAGGACATCCCTGACCCCGAGCCGGGCGAGAACGACGTCCTGGTGCGCGTCGGCGCCGTCGGGCTGTGTGGCTCCGACCTGCATTACTTCTGCGACGGGCACATCGGCACGTCGGTGGCATCTGAACCGCTGGTGCTGGGGCACGAGTTCGCCGGCACGGTCGAAAGCGTGGGCCCGAACGTGCGCGGGTTCCTGGTCGGCGATCGCGTTGCCGTCGATCCCGCCATCCCGTGCGGGCGGTGCGAGGTCTGTCTCGAGGGCCACCCCAACATCTGCCCAAGCGTGCGCTTCGCCGGGACGCCGCCCACGGACGGGGCGCTGCGCGAGCTACTCGTCTGGCCGGCGCAGCAGGTGGTGCGCCTGCCCGACGGCATGGACCTCGATTCCGGCGCGGCGCTCGAGACCCTGGGCGTCTGCTTGCATGCGCTGAACCTGTCGCACTTGCGGCTGGCGGATCGCGTGGCCGTGCTCGGCGTCGGACCGATCGGCTTGCTGATTGTCCGCCTCGCCAGGCTCGCCGGCGCCGCCGAGATCTACGTCACTGATCCCAACCCGAAGCGCCTCGCCGCGGCCCTTGCGCTTGGCGCGGATGACGCCGTGCAGGTCGGCGTCGGCGATCCGGTGGTGGATGTGGTGCGGCTGACTGGCGGCCGCGGTGTGGACGTGTCGTTCGAAGCCGCCGGCGCGCTCGAGACGCCGCAGCAGGGCATCGACATGCTGCGTCCCGGCGGCACCCTGGTGCTGGTCGGCATCTGTCCCGAGGATCGCATTCCGCTGGCCGCCAGCACGTCACGCCGCAAAGGCGTGACGATCAAGCTCAGCCGCCGTATGAAGCACGTCTACCCGCGCACGATCGCCCTGGTCCAGCGCGGCATGGTCGACCTTCACCAGATCATCAGCCACCACTACCCGCTCGCGCAGACGCCTGAGGCGTTTGAACACCTCGCCCGGGCAGAGACCGACGCGCTCAAAGTCATCATCCAACCACAAAAATAAGAAGAGACGGTTTTTTTGGGGAAAAGTTGTTGTGGGGTCGTAAGGGCAGGCCGTTCGGCACCGCGGGCGGGGTCGTACGTGGGGCGGGCCTCGCCATCAAACCACTCAACGCGCGGGCCTTCCGCGCAGCGACCGTCCGTGCGAGGCCCGCTCCTGGGGAACATCCTGACTTCGGTTGCGCGCAGCGCACTTCGCCTGCGGGCGGTAGCTCCGCGTAGATCTCCGCGTAGATCAAGCTGGGGCCTCGTGATTGCTCACATCGCGCTCGCCCGGCGCTCCGCGTACTCCAGGCTCGAGGCATGGCCGCCCGCAGGGCGATGTCAGGATGTTCTCAAGGAGCGGGCCTCGCACGGACGGTCGCTGCGCGGAAGGCCCGCGCGTTGAGTGGCTTGATGGCGAGGCCCGCCCACGGACGACCCCGCCCGCGGTGCCGAACGGCCTGCCCTTACGACCCCGCCCCAACTTTTTTAAACCGTACTTGTGTGTGGCTTAGTGGCGCGTTGAGTGGTTTGATGGACAGGCCCCCCCACGCACGACCCCGCCCCGTCTGCCGAACGGCCGGACCGTACGACCCCCACAGCAACTTTTTCCTGAAGACCGTCGCTTTTGGTTTAGTTTCGGGTGGAATAGATGGCGCGCTCGAAGCGGTCGAACAGGTTGAGCACGGTGGCGTCGGCGAAGGGGAGGATCTGGGTGAGGATCACGCCGGTGACGCGGCGGGTCGGGTCGATCCAGTAGTACGTGTTCGCCAGGCCGGCCCAGGCCAGGCTGCCGGCGCTCCGACCGGTGGGCGCCTCTTCAGTGCTGATCATGTACCCGAGGCCCCACTTCTTGACCATGCCGGGGAAGAACTCGGCATCGTTCGAGCTGCCCGGCACGCTGGTCTTGAGCAGGCCAACGGTGAGCTCGCCGATCTGGTTTCGGCCCATCTCTGCGACGGTCTCGGGCCGCAACACGCGGGCCTGACCGAGCTGGCCACCACCCAACAGCATGCGCTCGAAGTTGAGATAGTCTGGCCCGGTCGAGTACAGCCCGCCGCCACCCATGAAAAACTCGGGCGCCTGCGGAACTTCGAACGGGATCGCCTGGAGCGAGCCGTCCGGCAGACGCGCGTGCATCCCGGCCAGCCGCGCGCGCTGGTCGCTGCCCACCACAAAGCCGCTGTCGCCCATGCCGAGGGGACCGAAGATGTGCTCCTTGAAGTACGCCTCGAGCGTCTGCCCGCTGAGGCGCTCGACGGCCTGGCCGACCCAGTCGATATTGATGCCGTAGTCCCAGCGATCGCCCGGATCGAAAGCCAGCGGCAGCTGGAGCGTGGCGTTCTTGCACTCGATGATGCCGGGGATACGCGTGTGCTCCTGGTAGTGGAGCATGTCGGCGTTCCAGATGTCGTAGACGAATCCAGCCGTGTGGGTCAGCAGATGACGGAGGGTTATCGGGCGCCGCGGGGCTCGCAGCACGGGAGCTCCGTTGGCATCGAAACCATCCAGCACCGGGACCGCGGCCAGCTCTGGCAGGTGGTTGCTGATCGGCTCATCGAGGCTGATCGAGCCCTGCTCGACCAGCTGCATAGCGGCGACGGAGGTCACCGCTTTGGTCATGGACGCGATCCAGACCTCCGTATCGAGCGTCATCTCCGCGTCCTGTCCGACGACGCGCTTGCCAAAGGCGCCCGAGTAGATAACTCCGCTGTCGTCGGCGGCCAGCGCCACAACGCCGGGCACTTCGCCAGCGTCGACGGCGCGCTCGAGCACCTGGTCCACCCCAGTTGCGACTACCATGGCCATTCTCCCCGTCAGGCCCTCCGCGTTGCGACCGCGGTCGGGCGTCGATGCCGCCCAGTCTACGCCCCTGAGAAGCGGCAAAGACGAGACGTGATCGTTCGTCGCCAAGTGTGGCCGGGTGTGCTATTACAGGCTTCGGTTGGTGAATTCGTTCTTCAGTGGCGCCCTCGCCAGAGGCCTCTCGGTCCTCGCCGCACTCGTGGTCTTTGCTGGCTGTGCCGCCCTCGGACTCGAGATCGCGGGCCGGGATCGAATCTTGCCCGGTGTCGTCGTGCTTGGCGTCCCCGTCGGCGGCCTCACGCTCCAGGACGCCACGGCCAGACTCGGCCCGACCTCGGCAGCGATCCTGGACCAGCCGCTCACGGCGCAGGTCGGCGAGCGTACGTGGTCCACCACGCCGCGCGCACTCGGACTGCGGCTCGATCCCGCCGAGCTCGCCGATAGCGCCTTCAGCGTCGGCCACGCGGGTTCGACCTCGTTCGGGCTGCAGGAAGAACTGGCCGCGTTGCGCTCGGAGACCGTCGTGTCGGTCACCAGCGCCAGCACCGGATCTGCCCTCGACGACTTTATCAAGCGCATCGCCAGTGAGGTCGACACGCCGCCCGTAACCGCGGCGCTCGATCTTGGCGAGGACGGCACGCTGACGTTCCAGACGTCGCAGACCGGTCTGGCGCTCGACCAGGCGGGATCGCGCGCGCTGATGGCGCAGGCGCTGGCCGAGGGTCGCTCGAGCGTGACGCTACTGACGCGGACCTTGCAGCCAGCCATCGAGACCGAACAGGTCGCTGCCGCTCACGATCAGCTCGTGCGTATCTTGAGCGATCCCGGCCCGATCCAGCTCAACGCCGGTGAGCAGCACTGGACCATCGAGCGTTCCCAACTGCTTGACACGGTCGCGCTCAGCCAACCTGACGGGCCAGGCACCACCGCGTCGGTCGACGTGCACGTCGAGCCACTGCAGGCCCTGGTGCAGACGATTGCGCCGCAGATCGATCGTGATTCCCAGGAAGCACGGTTCACCTGGGCGAGCGGACAGCTGAGCTTGCTGCGACCGAGCATTGACGGGCAGGCGTTGAACCAGTCCGCCGCGATCGACTCGATCGTGGCAGCCATCCAGGCAGGCCAGCGGAGCGTCGAGCTGCCGGTGGACGTCGTTCACCCGGCCGTCGCCAGCGACGATGCGGCCAGGCTCGGCATCCGCGAGCTGATCGGCGAGAGCACGACGGCGTTCGCGGGGGCCATCCCGGAAAAGGCGCACAACATTCAGCTCGCCGCCCAGCGGCTGAACGGCGTCGTCGTGCCACCCGGCGGCACGTTCTCGTTCAACAAGGAAGTCGGACCGACGACACTCGAAGCCGGGTTCGAGTGGGGATTCGGCCTGACCGGCGGCGGCAGCGGCGTGCACACGGTACCGAGTGTGGCGGGCGGGATCTGCCAGGTGGCGACCACGCTCTTTCAACCGGTGTTCTGGTCGGGCTACCAGATCGAAGAGCGCTACTGGCACCTGTACTGGATCCCGTCGTACACGTCACGCGGCGTCGTCGGGCTCGACGCGACCGTCGACGCCGACTCGGGCCTCGACTTCAAGTGGATCAACCCGACGGACCAGCCGGTGCTGATCCAGGCCAGCACCGACGCCGAGCACGTGACGTTCAGGTTGTACGGGCAGAAGCCGCCCTGGAACGTCCAGGTCGACGATCCGGTGATCTCGGACCGGGTCGCGGCCGACCCGACGCCGGCGGTGCAGGAGGAGCCATCGCTACCGTGGGGACGCACCCTGCTCGTCGAGAGCGCGCGCGACGGCTTCACGGTCTTGCTCAACCGACGAGTGACCCCGACTGCCGGCGGCCCGGTGCGCGAGCTGGCGCTCAAGAGCATCTACGCGCCAGCGCAGACGGTGACGCTGGTCGGCGCGCGGGGCGCGCCTGACGCGCAGAGCGTGACCGCAGCCGTCGAGCAGCTTCGCGCCAGCCAGCTGGCGTCGGTCGCGCAGGCGACGCAGGCCGCGAGCGCGCCGCCCACCCACGCCACGCCGAACGGCCCGCGCACCATCGCCCAGATCCGCGAGGAGCTCCAGCACGCCGGCTGGGGCGGTGGCTCGGACCAGGACGCGCTGGACACCTACCAGCGCCTCGCCGCGGCCGCCGCGGCGCACTGAGGCTTACGGGATGCGTAGGTGCATGCCCGCCTGGAGCGCGTCGGGGTCTGGACCGATCGACTCGCGGTTCGCGTCGTAGATGCGCGGCCACTGGTTCGCGTCGCCGTAGACGGTCTGGGCGATCGACCGCAGCGTGTCGCCGGGCTGGACTTCGACGACGTAGTCGGCGGTGGCCGAGGAGCTGGTCACGACGGGTGACGGGGACACGCTCGGGCGCGGGCTCGGGGCGGCGCCGATCACGAACGTCGGGCGGATCACGGCGTCGCCCGTCGGGCTGGAGGCCAGGCTGCGTCCACGCAACACGACGCCGACTCCCGCCGCCAGCCCGAGCAGCGCCGCGAGGAAACAGAACACCAGCAGCCACAGCCAGAATCGCGACCGCCGCGGCGGGGCCCCAGTCGCCGGCGCCTGAGACGCGGCTGCAAGCTCAGCGGCAGCCGCGGGCTCCAGCTCGGCGGCGGGGGCGTCCGCGGAGGCGGGCTGCGATTCGTGTTCAGGCTGCAGACTCGCACGCGCACTGTCAGAGATGTGCCCCGACTCGGGTTCGGCGGCACGCTGCGATGGCGATACCGGCCCAGAATCGGGTTCGGCGACGTGCTCGGGTGCGAGTGCTGGCTCGACAAGCTCAGTTGGCTCGCGGGCAGCCTCGGCGTCTCGCTCGGAGGCCCGTGCGGACCCTGGCTGGGGTCCACGTTCAGGCTGCTGTTGTGGTGCAGGCGCAGGCTGAGAATCAGGTTCTGCAACACGCTCGGATGTGCTCGCCGGCTCGGAATGCTGCGCAGGCGGTGGCGAAGCGCCGGGTGCCCGCTCGGAGCGCCGGCGCGGATCGGCGGATCGCTCTGGCTCGGATGCCGGCGCTGGCTCAGCGCCGCGTGCTGCCTCCGCGTCGGGTGCTGGCTCGGAGTCGCGGGCTGCTGGCTCGGGGTCGGAGAGCGCCACACGCCAGTCTAGGCGCCGGCGCGGCTGGTTTTCGCCCCTGCGCGCGTCAGGCACGCGCTACAGATCCGCGACGCATATTCACCCACATTGTCTAGAGATCGACTAGACTACTCGTCAATGGGCCTGTACGACGTCACCGCCCGCAAGGCGCATCAGTGGACCATGGTCGCGCTGGTCGCGCTCGGCTTCGTCCTGGGCTCGCCCTGGGGCGCGTTGCCACTGGCCGTCGCCGGCGGCATTATGCTCCTCGGCCGCTTCTGGTGGCCGGCGGATCTCGTCCGTCAGTTCGTCTGGCGGGTGGCCGAACCCAGCGGGCTCTTGAGGCGCGTCGAACAGCAAGAAGACCACGCCACGCGCCGCACCGCGCGCATCCTGGGCGGGGGCGTGTGGCTGCTGTGCGCAGCGCTGGTCCTCGCCGACCTGGCGAGCCTGGCCTGGGTCCTGGCGGCGCTGATCGCGATCATGGTCGCCCTGGACGCGTCCGTCAGCTTCTGCGCGCTGTGCTTCGTCATGGCCAGGCTCGACCGCCTCGGTGTTCGGCACGCCTGAGATGCTGGAGCGCACCGCGGTCCTGCTGGTCCTGGCCGCGCTCGTCTCGCTGGCAGTCGTCAGCGTGCGCGCCTGGAACCGTCGACGCGTGCAACGCCTGCTCGCCACCGCCAACGTCGCACCCTTCTGGCAGAGCCTGGGCGAAGCGCCTGACGGCCGCCCGACGCTGGTGACGTTTTCGACCCCTTCGTGCGCGGCCTGCCGAAGCGCGCAGGCGCCCGCTGTCAGGGCGGTCGAGGCACAGCTTGGCGCGGCCGAAGTGCGGGTCATCCGCGTCGATGCCGCGCGGCGCCCGGAGATTGCCAGGGCGTTCGGCGTCCAGACCGTGCCGAGTACGGTCGTGCTGGCCGGGGCTGGACGGGTCGTCGCGGTCAATCAGGGCTTCGCAGCGGCCCGACGCCTGGTCGAGCAACTGCGACTCACCTGAACGTAAAACGTTACCCTTGCGCGGATGTCGCTGGCGCGGTTTGCGCGCGAGTACCGGACCGTCCGACGCGCCGAGGGCTGGGGTAGCCAGGACGGCGCGTATTATCGCGCGCTGCCCTTTGAGGACCTGACGGGGCGGTTCCCGGGCATCTGGCGGAT
The DNA here is from genome assembly GCA_035309865.1 of Chloroflexota bacterium. Taxonomy (GTDB): domain Bacteria; phylum Chloroflexota; class UBA6077; order UBA6077; family CF-72; genus CF-72. The sequence continues at coordinate 20,163 of DATGER010000106.1, read as the reverse complement.
CCGGGCGCGGTCGTACCAGACGTTCATCACGCGTGTTCTCGAGCCCCTGGAACACGAGCGCCCCTCGTCTGCCGGCAACGGTGATCTTTCACGTTCCCCCCGAAGGGGAAACTCCGCCAACGGCGTGCCGAATCGCTGCGCGGAGCAGACTGCAAGGCGCTCGCTCAGCATCCTGGACATCGGGGCGGGCTGCGGTTGGCTCGCGTTTCGCCTCGCGGAGCGCGGACACCACGTCATCGCGATCGACCTTCTGGACGACCCGCTGGATGGCCTCGGTGCGACCCGCCACTACCCCACGAATTTCGCGGCCGTTCGGGCCGAGTACGATCGGCTGCCGCTCGGCCGCGCGCAGATCGACCTGGCCGTCTTCAACGCGTCGCTGCACTACTCGACCGACTACACCGCCACGCTGCGCGAGACGCTGCGAGTGCTGCGCGAGCAGGGTACCCTGGTCATCCTTGACTCGCCGACGTACCACGACCCCACCAGCGGCGCACGCATGGTCCAGGAGCGCCGGGAACGGTTCCTGGCGACATACGGCTTTGCGTCCGATGCGCTGCCCAGCGAGCACTTCCTCACGCTGGCGCGCCTGGACGCACTGGCGGCCGACCTCGGACTCGCGTGGCAGCTCCACTCGCCCGGCCTGGACTTCCGCTCGGCACTCGGCCGCGCGATCGGCGGCCTCCGCGCCCGCCGCGAGCCGGCGCGCTTCCCGGTGATCGTAGGGAGATCGAACAGATGACGCGCGTCCTGATACGCCGATGAAAACCGTCTCAACGCTGGAGAGCCTCAGGCGGCAGGCCACCCGATCGACGCACAAACTGCACAGCCTGCCCATGCTGGTCCTGATGCCGCACAGCAGCTGCAACTGCCGCTGCCTGATGTGCGACATCTGGAAAGCCAACGCGATGAAGCGTGAGCTGAGCCGCGAAGACATCGAACGCCAGATGGGCTCACTGCGCAACCTGCACGTCCAGCGGATCGTCCTGTCGGGCGGCGAAGCGCTCATGCACCACAACCTGTGGCTGTTGTGCGAGCTGCTGCGCGAGCTCGACCCGGACTTGCAGATCACGCTGCTCTCGACCGGCTTGCTGCTCAAACACTTCGCCGCCGACGTGGTGAAGTGGTGCGACGAGGTCATCATCTCGCTCGATGGCAGCCGCGAGGTCCACGATGCGATTCGTCGGGTGCCGCGGGCCTTTGATCGCCTGGCCGAGGGCATCGCGGCGCTGCGCGAACAGCAACCGGGCTACCCGGTCAGCGGCCGCTGCGTCCTGCAACGCACGAATTTCCGCGATCTGCCGAACATCGTCGATGCGGCGCACGAAATCGGCCTGGACCGTGTCTCCTTCATGGCCGTCGACGTCTCGTCCACGGCGTTCAACCGTCCCCAGCCGTGGGAACCCCCGCGCGCCTCCGAAGTCGCGCTGGATCGCGACGAGACCGCCGAGTTCGCGGCGCTGGTCGAGGACACCATCGAGCGCTACGCGGCCGACTTTGCAAGCCGCTTCATTTCCGAAAATCCCGACAAGCTGCGCACGTTGCCGCGCTACTACGCTGCCCTGCAGGGACAGGGCGAGTTCCCGACGAGCGTGTGCAACGCGCCGTGGGTGTCGTCGGTGGTCGAAGCCGACGGGACCGTGCGGCCGTGCTTCTTCCACCGATCCCTGGGCAACATCCACGAGAAGCCGCTCGAAGAGATTCTCAACTCGACCGAAGCGATCGCGTTTCGCCGCGACCTGGACGTCAGGACGGACCCGATCTGCAAGACGTGCGTATGCACGCTGTCGCTGGGACGAAGGACGCCCGCCTGAGCGCCTGCCCCGTGGAGCCCTGTACCTTCGGCACGGGTTCACGCAGCGGAACGCCGGCTTCGGTCGGCTACGACGCGATCGCCGCCGGCTACGACGAACAGGTTCGCGGCGACACCTGGATGCGCCAGGCGCTCCACGCGCACTACCGGCGAGTCTTTCGCCGCGGGGACCGCGTGCTGGACGTCGGGTGCGGCACGGGCATCGACGCGATTGCGCTGGCGCGACTCGGCGTACGCGTGCTGGGCGTTGATGGCTCCGCGGGCATGATCGAGCGTCTAACAGACAAAATCGCTGCCGAGGGCCTGGCGAACCTGGTCGAAGCACGCGTGCTAAACATCCAGGACCTGGGCAGCCTCCGCGAGGCGCAGTTTGATGGCGTGATCTCGGCCTTCGCCAGCCTCAGCTCGCTGCCCACCCTGGCTGGTTTTGCCGGCGATGCCGCCCGGCTCGTTCGGCCCGGCGGCCGACTGGTGCTGCACCTGCTCAATCGATTCAGCGGGTGGGAGTGGCTCGGCTACGTCGCGCACCGCCGTTGGCGCGCCGCTCGGCAGGTTGGTCGGCAGACGACGCGGATCTTTGTGATTGGCGGCCAACCGGTGCCGCACTGGCTGTACTTTGCCGACGACGCGTATCGGCGTTACTTCTCGCCTGCGTTCACCCTTCGCGGGACGTACGGCCTCGGGGCACTGCGACCGCCGCATACGGTACGCCGTATCCCGGCGCCGTGTGTCAAGGCGCTGGAGTGGCTCGACGTACGCCTGGGGGGCTTGCCCCTACTGCGAAACGCCGGGCGCTTCTTCGTGCTGGACCTCGAGCGCCGGCCGACCTAGCGAGAGAACCGCGATGACCAGCACTGCACCTGCGACTCGCGCGGCGAAACGGGCGACGATCGCCCCGATGGCGCCATAGACGGGGATCAAGCCCAGCGCCACGAGCACCAGGGTGAGTGCTCGCAGCACATCGGCCGCCGCGAGCAGCCGCGCCTGGCGGTACGCCAGCGGCAACAGGAGCACCGGCGTCAACAGCACGTCGAAGATCATCACGCCGAGCAACAAGCGGAAGAAGAAGACCGCCGGCGCGAAATCGGCGCCGTAGATCAGCACGATCAGTGGCTCGGCGATGGGAATCAGCAGCAGCAGGCCGAGTCCGATCAGGCCGCCTCTCAGGAATCCCCGTCGAACGTAGCCGGCGACCGCGGCCCGGTCGCGCAAGCCAGCGACCCCGGGCAGCAACACCGTGTACAGGCTGCTATTGACCAGGTCGGCTTTGGTCGCCAGGTTCAACGCCAGGGCGTAGGCCCCGACCAGCGGGAGCGCCGCCTGACGGTTCAGCAGCAGAACTTCCGCGTTGGACGTCAGCATGGCGAAGACGCTGGCCACCCACAGCCAGCGGCCGGTGCGGACCAGGTGCGCGGCCTCCGCGCGGAGGGTGGCCAGCGGCGGTGGGCGCAGGGACCAGCCAGCCGGCAACATGCCGCGTCCGACGGCGAAGGTCACCAGTGAGGTGCCGATCCCGAGCACGACCAGCGCCGCCAGCAAATCCAACCGGCCCAGGAGGGCCAGGCCGAGCGCCAGCGCCGCCGTCAGCCCGGTGTTGACCAGGGTGAGCGACGACATGCGCTGCCACGCCATGATGGCCTGCAGCACCGCGCTCACTGCCCCGCTCGCGGCCGTCGCGACGATGCCCAGCAGGGCCCAGCGGAGCAGGCCCTGATCGACCGTGAGCAGGCGCTCAGCGATCGGGCCCGCTGCCGCGCAGCCGACCGCAACGACTGCCGCGGCCAGGCCGAGCCGCAGCCAGAAGAACGCCCGGCCGCGCTCAATGGCAGCCTGTTCGTCGACGCCCGAGATACGCAGCACCGCCGCCTCGGTCAACCCGCCTTCCGCTAACCCGCCGACCACGGCCACGGTCGCCGCCAGCACCGCGTAGATCCCGAAATCCGCCGGCCCCAGCGCCCGAGCAATCACCAGCGAAGCGACCAACCCGAGCCCCAACCGTATGACCCCCGCCGAGGTCACCACCGCCCACCCCCGCGTCACCGGATCGATCCGCGTCAGCACGTTGCGGCGCACTCTGAGCAGCCAGACCACGGGTGGGAATCAGGCTACTGCTAAAAGATTGTGAACATGGGCGCGGCAGACGGTGTACCGTAGGACAATCTTTCGCGCTTGACGCCCACGTACTGTGTAAGAAAAGCCATTTTGACTACACCAGTGCAGCCACCCACATTCGACGTTGGGGGACGCAAATGACCAGCGGCATCGTGACCGCGGCAGCTGAGGGACGGCGGAGCCGCACCGACCGCACCGAGCCTGGCCGCGCCGCGCTCGAACACGCCATCGTCCAGGCGGTGGCTTATGCCGACGTGTTTGATTATCCGCTCACCGTCGACGAGATCCATCGCTACCTGATCGGCTTCGCGGCCAGCCGCGCCGCGGTGCGGGCCGCGCTGGCCACGCCGCGGCTCGTGCCTGACATCCTGTCGCGCTCAGGCCGCTACATCACGCTGGCCGGCCGTGAATCGGCCGTCGACACGCGACGTCGCCGTGCCGCCGTGGCGGCCGAATACTGGCAGCGCGCCGTGCGCTACGGGCACCTGATCGGCAACTTGCCGTTCGTGCGCATGGTCGCCGTAACCGGTGCGCTGGCCATGGACAACATCGCCGATGGCGATATCGACTATCTGGTGATCACCGAGCCGGGCCGCCTGTGGCTATGCCGCGCGCTCGTGGTCGGCCTGGTGCGCTCGGCCGCGTTCCGCGGCACCGAGTTGTGCCCCAACTATTTCCTGTCCGAGCAAGCCCTGGTGCTGTCCGAACGCAATCTGTTCACGGCGCACGAGGTGGCGCAGATGGTGCCGCTGTCCGGCATCGAGACGTACCAGCGCCTGCGCTCGCTGAATCAATGGACGAGCACCTATCTGCCCAACGCCGGCGGCCCGCCGCGGCGCATCGCGCCGGTGAATGCGCGCCCCGGTCGAGTGCACCGCATCCTGGAACAAACGCTGCGCAGCCGCATCTGCAGCCCGTTCGAGCGCTGGGAGATGGCGCGCAAAATGCGCAAGCTCGGCGCGCGCGGCAACGGCCACGCCGAGGCTGCCTTCGGACCTGACTGGTGCAAGGGCCACTTCGGGGACCACGGCCAGTTGACGCTGAACCGCTACGAGCAGCGCATGCACGTCATCGACGGGATCCTGACCGGCGCGGAGTCCGCGAAATGAAGGTTAATCCTGATCCTGTCGGTTCCCGGGACCACGGTCGGGCCGACAAGATTCTGTTCGGGCAGTCGTACTTCCTCCGTTTCGACCCCAAGCTCTGGGCGGCGATGCAGCCGTATCCGCCCCTGGGCACGTTGTACGCGGCCAGCTACCTCCGCGGCCGCGGCTACGACGTCGACCTGTTCGATGCCATGCTGGCCGAGTCGGAGTCCGAATGGGACGCGGCGCTGGCCCGCAGCCAGCCACGCTTCGCGGTCCTGTACGAGGACAACTTCAACTACCTGTCGAAGATGTGTCTGCTGCGCATGCGCGAGGCGGCTTTCGCCATGATCGACATGGCCCGCAAGCGCGGCTGTACGGTCATCGTGGCGGGTGCCGATGCCACGGACCACACGTCGGCCTACCTGGCCGCCGGCGCCCAGTACGTCCTCATCGGTGAAGGCGAGGAGACGCTGGGTGAGTTGATGGATCACCTGGTGCGCCATCCGCGGGCGGCCCTGTTGGACTCGATCCTCGGCCTCGCCTTCGAACGCGACGGACGCCTCGTCATCACCCCCCGCCGGCCCGACCTGAAGGAGCTCGACGCGCTGCCATTTCCGGCGTGGGACCTGGTGGACATCGAGCGCTACCGCGCCATGTGGTACGCGCGCCACGGCTACTACTCGATGAACCTGGCGACGTCGCGCGGCTGTCCGTACCACTGCAACTGGTGCGCCAAACCGATCTGGGGCCAGCGCTACCACGTGCGCTCGCCCGAGAACGTCGTCGCCGAACTGGCGTGGCTCAAACGCGCGTACAAACCGGACCACGTCTGGTTCGTCGACGACATCTTCGGGCTCATCCCCGGCTGGGTGCAGCGTTTCTCAGACCTGGTCGCCGAGGAAGGCGCCCGCGTGCCGTTCAAGAGCCTGCAGCGCGTCGACCTGATCTTGAAGGGCGACACGATCGACGCTCTGAAGCGCGCCGGCGCCCAGCGGATCTGGGTCGGCGCCGAGTCAGGTTCGCAGAAAATCCTGGACGCGATGGAAAAGGGCACGCAGGTCGAGCACATCTACCACGCGACGCGGCGCTTGCACGCGGCCGGCATCCAGGTCGGGTTCTTCCTCCAGTTCGGCTACCCGGGCGAGACCCGCCAGGATATCGAACGCACCCTCCAGATGGTCCGCGACTGCCGGCCCGACGACATCGGCATGTCGGTGTCCTATCCGATGCCAGGCACACGGTTCTTTACCGCGGTGCAGCACGAGCTCGGCAGCAAGCAGAACTGGCAGGACTCCGATGACCTGGCGATGCTGTACCGCGGCCCCTTCACCACCGCCTTTTACCGCTGGCTGCACAAGGTGCTGCACCGCGAGTTCCGCGCACGGCGGGCGTGGGACGAGCTCCGGCCAGCCCTGTCCAATCCGCTGCGCCTCCGACCACACCATGCGCGACTCGCCCGGAGCGTCCTGTACTCCAAGCTGGTCTTGCCGTTACTCCGGCTCGAGCTCGCGCGTCGGGCGCGGGCGCCGCACAAGGGACTGATCAATCTGGTCCCCGTCGAAGCCGCGACCGACTGACCCAATGGACGTTTTACTCACCCACGCGTACTTCCTGTACGAAGATCCGCATGAGCTGGCGGTGATGAAGCCCTACCCACCACTTGGACTCCTGTACGTCAATGCCCACCTCAAAGCGCGCGGCCTCGATAGCCACATCTTCGACTCCACGTTCGCCCGCTTCGACGAGATGGAGGCGTACGTCCGTCGCGAAAAGCCACCGATTGTCGGCATTTACAGCAATCTGATGACACGCACCAACGTGCTGCGCGTCATGGCCGCTGCCCGAACCGCCGGCAGCCTCGTGGTGGTCGGTGGACCGGATCCCGCCAACTATCTGGACGAATATCTGTCGCGCGGGGCCGACGTCGTGGTGCTGGGTGAAGGCGAGCTCACGCTCGAAGAGCTCGTGCCCCACCTGCAGCAGCACGGCGCGCACGACCTGGAGGCGATTCTCGGCGTCGCATTTCGGAACGACCAGGGCGCGATCGTGCGGACCGAGCCCCGGCCTTTGATCGCGGACCTCGATGCCCAGCCGTTTCCGGACCGCGCGGCGATCGATCAGCGGGCCTACGTGGATGTGTGGCGCAAGCACCACGGCAAAGGATCGGTGTCGTTGATCACCGCGCGCGGCTGTCCCTTCACGTGTACCTGGTGCAGCCATTCGGTCTTCGGGTACTCACACCGCCGCCGCTCGCCGTCGAACGTCGTCGACGAGGTCGAGCACATTGTCAGCGCGTACAACCCGGACCTGCTGTGGTACGCCGACGACGTCTTCACCATCAATCACAAATGGCTGTTCGAGTATGCGGCCGAGATGGAGCGGCGCGGATTCCGATTGCCCTTCGAGACGATTTCGCGCGAGGACCGGCTCAACGAGGAGGTGATTCAGACCCTCGCTCGCATGGGCTGCTACCGATTGTGGATCGGCGCCGAAAGCGGCTCGCAAAAGATCCTGGATGCGATGAAGCGGCGGACCAACGCCGAACGCGTGCGGAGCATGGTCCACCTCCTGCAGAAGTATGGCATCGAAGTGGGCATGTTCATCATGCTCGGGTATGACGGCGAGGACCGGGCCGACCTCGAAGAGACGGTCGAGCATCTGAAGCTGGCCGGGCCAGACACGTTTCTCACCACGGTCGCGTACCCGATCAAGGGCACGCCGTACTACGCGTCGGTCGCCGACCGCGTCGTGTCGCGCCGCGCGTGGGCGGAGGGTTCTGATCGCGACTATACGGTCGCGGGCCGCCACTCGCCGCGGTACTACCAGTTCGCCACGCGGTGGATGGTCAGCGAAGTCGCTCACCACCGCCAGCGCCACAGCCCGCGGCGCAGCTACCCGCGCCTGGCCCGCTCCTTTCTCAGCGCCAAGCTTGGCCGGGTCGGCATGCTGCTCACCGAGCGCGAACGGGAGTCCGCGTGAGCGTCGACGCGCAAGCGCCGCGTGATGCCGACCGGGAGTCCGCGTGACGTCTGCGCCTGCTGCTAACGTTCCGATCCCCGAAAGGTCCACCAGGAGCGACGAGGCGGCAGGTGAGCTCCTGTCGGGCCGGCAGGCTCCGGGCGCCGCGGTGCCCGCGCCCCTGGGTGCGCTGGGCTCCGCTGCTGTCAGTCCCGCCAGAACCCGCGAGGGCCTCTCGCGGCGCGCGTGGCGGGCACTGCTTCGCATCAAACTGCGCCTGGTCGACCGCCGGAAGTATCAGCGTACTGTCCTGGAGGACGTGGACGGGCTGTCAATCCTGGTGCTTCCTGAGGTGTTCAACCCGAAGCTGCTCCGGACTGGCGAGTTTCTCGTGCAGCAACTGCGTCGGCGCGAGTTGCTGCCAGCGGGCAGCCGCGTGCTGGACATGGGCAGCGGATCGGGCGCTGGCGCGGTTGCCGCGGCGCGGGCCGGCTGCAGCGTGGTCGCGGTCGACATCAACCCGTCGGCGGTGCGCTGCACCCGGATCAATGCGCTCCTCAACAATGTCGCGGTTGACACGCGTGAAGGCGACCTCTTCGCCCCGGTCGAGGGCGAACGCTTCGACGTCGTGCTTTTCAATCCACCGTATTACCGCGGTGTCCCCCGCGACGCGCTGGACCACGCCTGGCGCTCACCCGACCTCATCGAGCGATTTTCATGTGACCTGTCAAACCACCTGACCGAAGGTGGTCGCGCGCTGCTGGTGCTCTCCTCAGACGGCGAACAGCGCAGTTTTCTCGCGGCGCTGCATGGCGCCGGTTTCCGATCCACCACCATCGCCACGCGCGACCTCATCAACGAGACGCTCTGCGTCTACTCCATCACGGCATGCTGATCCTCTACAACCCCCCCAGTTCCGCCCGCCGCAAACCCGTCATGCCCCTGTCGCTGCTGGCGCTCGGCGCGCTCCTCGAAGGCCGCCACGACTACACCATCGTCGACGGGAACCTCGATCTCAAACCAATCGACACGCTCGATCGCCTGGTGCGCGATGGCGCCACCATGCTCGGCGTCACGGTCATGCCCGGACCTCAGCTGACCGATGCCGTGCCGCTCTGCCGCGAGCTCAAGACTCGCCATCCTGACCTGACGATCATCTGGGGCGGCTATTTCCCCACCCAGCACTACGACGTCTGCCTCAGGTCCGGATATGTGGACTACGTCGTCCGCGGCCACGGTGAGGTGGTCTTCCAATCGCTGATCGACCGCCTGGCGGCCGGCGAGGATCCGACCGATCTCATCGGGCTGGCGTATCGGACTGCCCAGGGCGAGGCCGTCAGCAATCCGACGGCGCCGATTCCCCACCCGGACGCGATGCCCGAGTTCCCGTACGACCGGATCGACGTCGGCCGGTATGCACGCCGGTTGTTCATGGGCAAGCGGACCCTCGCCCACCATTCGAGTTACGGCTGTCCGTTCTTCTGCAATTTCTGCGCGGTCGTGAACATGGTTGGTGGCCGCTGGCTGGCCCAATCCGCCGAACGGACGGCCAACGTCGCGCGGCGCCTGGCGACCCAGTACCGGGCCGACGCCGTCGAGTTCTACGACAACAACTTCTTCGTCCACGAAGCGCGCACCGCCGATTTTGCCGAGCGCATTCTGGACCTCGGCATCGGGTGGTGGGGCGAGTCGCGCATCGACACGCTACTGAAGTATTCGGACCGCTCCTGGGAGTTGATGCGGGATAGCGGCTTGCGCATGGTGTTCATGGGCGCCGAGTCGGGCTCGGACGAGACGCTCATCCGCATGAACAAAGGCGGCACCGCATCCACCGAAAAGACGCTCCACATGGCCGAAAAGGCCCGTCGCTACGGGATCGTGCCGGAGTTCTCGTTTGTCATGGGCAACCCGCCGGACCCCGAAGCTGACGTCCACAGCACCCTGGCATTCATTCGCAAGGTGAAGCGGGTCAACCCGCACACCGAGATCATCATGTACGTCTATACGCCGGTGCCGCTGGCTGGCGAGCTGTACGATCAGGCCAAAGCGGAAGGGTTTGCCTTTCCCGAGACAATCGAGGAGTGGATCGCCGAGGACTGGCAGGACTTTTCACAGCGCCGGAGCGCGTCGATCCCCTGGCTGGCCGATCCGATCCATCACCACATGCGTGACTTTGAGCGGGTGCTCAGCGCGTACTACCCGACCATCACCAATCCAAGCTTGACGGGCGTGCGGCGCTTCGTCCTGCGCGCCGCCAGCGCGTGGCGCTACCACTTCGAGTTCTACCGGTATCCCTACGAGCTGCGTCCGCTCCAGCGCCTGCTGGCCTATCAGCGGCCAGAAACCTGCGGGTTCTGAAGACTGGACAGCATTCCCAGCAGCATCCAGAACAGCAGCGCCGTGGGCGTGAAGGCTAGAAACGAGTCCAGCAGCCCATGCACAAGAAAGGCGACCACTCCCGCCCCCAGACCCAGCACCCAATAGGACAACGGCATCGTGGCCGGGGTCCGCAGCGCGCGGAGCGCCAGCGCGAGCGGAGTGATCGTCAGCCACAGAAACGCCGCCAGGCCGAGCAGCCCGACGTCCACCAGCAGCTCGAGGTACAGGTTGTTGGCCTGCACCCGCTCATCCCAGGTGTCGAGGCCGAGCTGCGCGCCGTACAGATGCCGGAAGTTGTCGGGCCCGACCCCCAACCATGGCCGCGTCTCGATCAGCCGGAGGGCCGCGCCCCACAGCTCGAGACGTCCGACCACCCACGGCGCTTCCTCGTCATCGCGGAGCAAGGTGGCCGGCATCTTGACGACCTTGCCATTGGCAGCCGGAATGACCGTCACCATCGACTCGGCGTTGGCCGAGCCGCGCTCGTAGAACTGCACCACGTCGCGCTGGAGCATGCCCCAATCGAGTCGATATGTCCCGGCCGGCAGGTGCGAGACGTCGACGCGTGTTTCGAGGTGGATGCTCTCGCCCGGGCCGACGTCGTGCGACAGCGGCACTTCGCCCGGCGGCAGGTCCAGGACGCCGGTCCCGTCGGCAGTCAGCCAGCGGTAGCCGAGGGCGAAGGGGTGCGTGCTGTTGTTGGACGACCACACGATGCGCCCCTCATTGCGGACATCCAGGGCGACGCTCACCGATTGGTCTGGTGCGAGACGCAGCATGGCTGGCGCGGAGTACGCCGCGCCGTACCAGTCGGCGTCACTTTCGGTCACCAACCGCATGTCGAAGACTGGATCGCGCATGGCGAGGATCGCCACGCCGCTGACCAGGACGCCGCCCGCTGCGAGCGTCGGCGCCACCAGCCGCCGCCAGGACGGCCTCAGCCAGGCAGCGCCCAGCAGCGCCGCATAGAGGAGCGTCAGCGTCAACAGCCCGGCGCGGGTCAGCGAGAGGACGACGTTGGCCGTGCAGACGAGCGCAATGGCCAGTCCGAGCCCCCGCAGCCAGCGGCGCGGCGCGGTGGCCGCGAGCACCAGGGCCAACGGAGCCACCATCTCGAAGTACATCGACGCGATCGTGGCGTACTGGAACGACGCGCTCACCCGCAGGTCCGGCCCGATCCGCGTCGGAGCCACTTTGAACAGACTCAACACGGGCTCGAGCCCCGGCCAACCCAGCGCTTCGCCCAGACCGAGGACGCCGCTGAGGCCGGCGCCAACTGCCACGGCCCACGCCAGGATGGGGAGATGGCCTGGCTTCTGGGCCACGCGCACGACCAGCAGCAGCACGAAGGCCGCGGCCGCCAGGCGCCATACGAACTTGAGCGCTTCGTCGGCATACTCCGGTGCCAGCAGCGCCGCGATGACCGCCACGACCAGCAGCGCCAGCGACGGCGCCAGGACGCGCCACTCTCGGGCGTTGGGCACGGCGCGCAGGCCCAACAACAGCCACGCCACCACCGCCGCCAACAGCCCGAGCTTCTCGTCGGTCAGCGCGACCCACGGCGTGACCAGTACCGGCTTGATGGCCTCGAACGGCAGAACCAGCGCCAGCAGAACCGCCGCGGGCCAGAGCCCGGCGGGCCAGGATGGAATGACCACCGGACGCCGAAGTGCGAGTGGATAAGCGATTGAGCGAGGGTATCGTACGCCCGTTGTGTGCGCGTTCCGGCGCCGGTACGAACGCGTCACCGGGCGCGCCCGGCACGGTCCAGGACCGGCCCGCTCGCCCGCGGCGACGCAACTTCGCGGGGAACTTCCTGTTTCAGGGGCGCCGCCCACTGGCGGTCGGCTTGCCCTTCCTGGGGCTCGTCCTGGCCCTGCCCGCGGGAGCGATTGCGCTGCTGCGCGGCTTCGACGGCCTCTACGGGCAGGACGCCTACGCGTACTTCGACTATGGCGCGGTAGCCGTGCGCCAGTCCATCTTGCACGTGACGCCGCTGGAGCCATTTTTCTGGCCCCCCGGGTATCCCGTGCTCGTGGCGCTCGCCGCGCTGGCATTCGGGCCAATCCCGCTCGCCGGCCAGGGCGTAAGTCTGCTGATGGGCGCGCTGGTGCCGGCATTCACCGCGCTTCTGGTCCGCGAGCTCTGGCCGTCCGATCTCGGCCTGGCCGTCCTCGCCGGCGTGCTGGTGGCGCTGTGCGGCCAACTCTGGCAGTCGAGCATCGTGGTCATGGCCGACACCACCGGCCTGGCGCTGGCAACGCTGTCGGCCTGGGCGCTGGTGCGGTACCAACGCACCGGCCGCCTGCACTGGCTGCTCGCGGCCAGCGCGGCCGTGGCGTACGCCACCCTTGGACGTTGGATCTACGGCCTCGTCGCCGTCCCATTCGCGCTGTATGCGCTCTTGGCGCTGCCGAGAGCCAGGGTTGGTACCGCTGTTGTGCACGCCGTGGCTGCAGTTCTTCTGGCCGCCGCGCTGCTGGTACCGGTACTGGGCTCGCCGCTGCTGGGTTTACTCCGCGATCCGTCGGCGCCGGCCGCGTTCGCCGGCAACCTGCAGGTCTATTCGTGGTCGCCCCTGAATGCCTTCCGACGCGACTTCTTCACCGCCGATGGGCATCTCTCGTACGTGTTGCCGAATGGCGTCTACTACGCGATCGCGCCGGCGAATCTTGCGTTCTTCGGTCCGTTGCTCGCGCCCTGGGTCATAGTCGGGCTCTGGGCCGCCGCGCGCGACTGGCGGCGCCCGACGGTACTCCTCGTCGTCGGGTGGGCGGCGGTGGTGTTCGCTTTTCACGCCGGCGCGGCGTGGCAGAATTTCCGCTTCACGCTGGCCTACCTGCCGCCCCTGGCCATCCTGGTCGCGGCGGGTCTCATCTGGACCTGGCGTCACGTGAACCGCCGAATCGGCGTGCTGGTGCTCCTGTGCGGCGCCTTGGGGCTGGCGTCGACCGCCAGCGGCGCCGTGCGCCTGGTCGAAGGCTTCATCGACCGCAAGGACGACGACCTGGCGCTGGTGCGCTGGGTTCAGGCCCAGACCCCTTCAGGCGCGCAACTCCTGAGTTTCGGTCCGACCCTCGCGTTCCGCCACTACACGCCGCTGCCAACGTTCGATCTGTTCGACCTGACGCCCGGCGACCTGGATTCCGTTCTCGCCGTACCGGCGCCAACGTACGTCCTGCTGGACGAGCAGAACGTCCAGGACCAGTGGCTCGGCCAAGCACCCGAACTCAACTGGCGCCGCCTGCGCGATCGCCCAGGAGTTTCGGAGGTCGGCACTCGGGGCAGCTTTACACTCGTGCGCGTCGGCCCGCCGTGATTACGTCCAGCAGGAAGCCCATGAGAGTTGGGCTCGTCGTCCCTGGCTTCAGCGCTAACGTGCAGGACTGGTGCATTCCGGCCTTGCGGCATCTGGCGCGCTCGCTGGCGACGCAGGACGATGTGCGCGTCATTGCCGTGCGGTATCCGTACAGCGCGGCGCGCTATACCGTCGAGGGCGCGGAGGTGATTGCCCTCGGGGGCGCTGAGCGCCGGGGCCCCGCTACACCTGACGTCTGGCGTCGTACGTTAGCGGTGCTGCGCGCCGAACACCGGCGCCGAGCCTTTGACGTGCTGCACGCCTTCTGGGCCACCGAAAGCGGGCTGCTGGCCGCGCTCGCCGGTCGCGCGCTCCGCATTCCGACCGTGGTCAGCCTGGCGGGCGGAGAGCTCGTTGCGTTGCCCGCGATCGGCTACGGCGACCAGCGCGTCGCGTGGGAACGACTCAAAGTCCGCGCCAGCATGCGCCTGGCCTCCGCGGTCACGGCCGGGTCCGACTATCTGCTGGGCCTCGCGGCAGGGCACATGCGGCCACACGCCGGCCGGCTGCACCGCGCGCCGCTGGGCGTCGATCTCGACCTGTTCAAGCCCGTGCCCGGGGCTTCTGCGGACGGCTGCTTCCCCCGGCTCGTCCACGTCGCGACGTTGACCCGCATCAAGGATCAGGTCACCCTCCTGCGTGCGTTCGCGAGCCTGCGCGGCCGCTTGCCCGAGGCGACCCTGGACATTGTTGGCGACGGCCCGTTGCGACGTGATCTCGAGCGACTGGCGGATGAATTGGGCGTGCCTCAGGCCGTGCGTTTCCGCGGCAGCGTCGACCACGCCGCGCTGCCCGGGGTGTATCGCGCCGCGAGCGCATTCGTGCTCTCATCGCGCCATGAAGCCCAGGGCATGGTCGCTATCGAAGCCGCCGCGTGTGGCGTCCCGGTCGTTGGCACGCGTGTCGGCGTCATCCCGGAACTGGCCGCCTCAGCCGACGCCGTGGTCTCGGTCGGCGCGAGCGAGGCGCTTGCTGATGCGCTCTTCGCCACCTGCACCGCCGCCGATCGGCTCGTCCGAGCGCAGACTATCCAAGCGCATGCCCGGACAGCCTTTGGTCTCGCCCCCTGCGTCGCGCGCTTCCGCGCGCTCTACGCTCAGGTGAGCGGCGCGTGACGCTCGATCGGCTCGCGTTCGTCACTCTGCTGGTGCTGGCTTTGTGCGTCGGCCTGGGCGACATCGCTTCGGTGACGTCGATTGACGCGGTGCTGTTTACGGGCGTGCGCGGGCTCCTGCCGCTCGGGATCGCGCTGGCGCTGCTGGCCACGCTTCTCGGGCGGCGCTGGCCCGCCTTTCCAAGCCGGCTGGCGCGGCCGGCGGTGGCCTGGCTGGGCGTCCTGGTGGTCTCGGCAGCCTTCGCGCCGTCGAACCGCCTCGAAGCGGTCGCCTCCCTGGAGCGGCCGGCGAGCGGGGCGTTGCTCGCCTGGGCGGTCTACGAGGTGTGTCGGACCCGAGCGCGCTGGCGCCTGCTGGCGAGGGCCACCGCGCTCAGCGGCCTGGCGATCGCGCTCGCTGGACTGGCCGAAGCCAGCGGCATGCCGGCCGCGCACGCCTGGCTTGCAGCGCTGCATGACGGCTCGGTCCCGATCGGCGACGTCCCACGCATCGCGTCGACGCTGTCGCACCCGAACGAGGCCGCGATGTTGCTCGAGTTGAGCCTGCCGCTGCTGGTCGCGTGGGCGTGGACGGCGTCGCGGCAGTGGCGGGTACCGCTCGCGCTGGCGGCGTTGAGCACCCTGGTCGCCATGGTGCTGACCTTCAGCCGCGCGGGCGTTGTGGCCGGCATGGCGGGTCTGGCGGTCATGGCCGGGCTGTGCGTGATCCGGGGCGAGCGGCGCCCGCTGCTGTCACTGGGCGCGGCAGCGCTGGCGGTGCCGGCGGCCCTGATCTGCGCCGCGATGACCGACCCGGGCCTCGACCGACGGCTGACCGCCGAGCTGAGCCAGGACTCCGCCATCAGCGCCCTCCCCGCCGCCCTGACCGCGCAGGCCCCGATCGTTAACTCGCCGTCCGCTCTCGCGCCGCAGCCGTCCCGCATGGAGTTCTGGACCGCGGCGCTGGACATGCTGCGCGATTATCCGTGGCTCGGCGTGGGACCCGACAACTTCCGCTGGCGCTTCGCGGGCTACTCTGGCGTGCCCGCGGACAATCTGGGCATTCACGCCCACGATCAATACCTCGAAGCGCTTGCCGACACGGGCGTCCTCGGACTTTTCACCCTGAGCTGGCTGCTCGTGTGGCTGGTGCGCACCGCCCTCGACGGCGTGCGTCGCGTGACGGCAGCAGGGGATTGGGCGTGGCGAGCGGCCATCCTCGCCAGCCTGAGCGCCTGGCTGCTGCACGCACTGCTCGATGACTTCGAGCGCTTCTGGCCGGCGAGCGTCGCCTTCTGGCTGTTGGCCGGCCTCAATCTGCGTCTCACTCGAACAGATCGGTGAGTTCTTCGACGACCCACAGCGGCTTTTCGCCGCGCTGCACGCGCTCGATGTTGGCGAAGCAGTTGGCGAAGCGACGCGGGTACGACTCCCAGGTCGGTCCGGCGGTGTGTGGTGTCAGCACGACATTCGACCGGTCGAGAAGCGGATGGTCCGCTGGGGGCGGCTCCTGACTGAGCACGTCCAGGCCCGCCCCCAAAATGCGCCCCTCGCGCAGCGCCACTGCCAGCGCGGCCTCGTCGACGAGTCCGCCGCGGGCCGTATTGACGAGCACCGCTTGCGGTTTCATCAGCGACAGCGATTCGGCGTCGATCAGATGCCGCGTCCGGGCATTCAGCGGTACGTGGATGGTCACCGCGTCGGCGATGCGCAACAGCTGATCGAGCTCCAGGTAGCGCAACCCCAGGTCCTGCTCGAGCTCCGCGGACAGTCGAAACGGATCGAAGTAGACCAGCGTGGCACTCCAGCCGGCGAGGCGTCTGGCAACTTCACGACCGATGCGGCCCATACCGACAATGCCGACCGTCGCGCCGTACAGCTCGTGGACCCGGCCCGCGGCACCCGCGGCTCCGCGCCACCCGCCCTGGCGCACGGCGGCGTCGAGCGCGTGGAGGTGTTTTAAAGCCGCAAGAATGAGCATGATCGCGTGCTCGGCAACGGCGATGGCATTCGCGCCGCCGTTGACCGCGACGGGCAGCCGCGCTTGCCGCGCCCCGTCGAGATTGAACCGGTCGTAGCCGGCGCTCATGAGTTGGACGAGCTTCAAGCGACTGGCGGTCGCTGAGACGAGCACGTCGGTACTGATCGGCCCGATGAATCCGCACAGGAAGTCGGCATGCTGAATCGCGGCCGGCACCTCGCTGAGGTCGACCATGTGGAAGTCAAAGTTCGGCGGTCGCAGCGAGTCGGCGATCGCGCGCACGTCGGGATCGAGCACCGGCGCAAAGACGATGGTTGGCTCAGTCATCGCATCCGCCATTGTCGCGGGTCGGGCACAGGCTCCGCCGTTTCAGAAACAAACCCGTATGGCCGATAGCGAGCGTGAGCCTGAGGCGGGCGACCAACGCGGCTGCCTGATCGAACTGTTCCGATAAGATTGCCGCGAAGTGGATCTTGGGCTCGCGGGGAAGGTCGGCCTGGTCACCGGGGGAAGCCGCGGAATCGGGCGCGCGATCGCGCTCCGACTGGCGTCCGAGGGCGTGAAAGTAAGCATTTGCGGACGCCACGCGGACACGCTCGCGACGACGCGGGCTGAGCTGGCGGCCCTGGGCGCACCGGCACACGGCGTTGTGGCCGACGTGACGAGCCCGGGTGAGGTCGAGCGGTTCGTCGACGAGAGCGCCGCGGCACTTGGCGGCGCTGATCTGCTGGTCGCCAATGTCGGCGGAACGTCAGGCCAGGACCTCCTCGCCTCGACCCCCGAGGACTGGGTGCGAACGTTCGACCTCAACCTGTTCCACGCCGTGCGCGCCATTCGCGCCGCGGTGCCGCACATGCAGCGGGCTGGCGGGGGGAGCATTGTCTCGATTGCGTCCATCTCTGGCTGGAAGCCAGGTCCGCGAGCCCAGTACGGCGCAGCCAAGGCAGGCGAGATCTTTCTGGCGGGCGCGCTCGCGTGGGAGCTGGGGCCTCAGCGGATCCGCGTCAATACGGTCAGCCCGGGCTCGATCATGTTTCCGGGTGGTGGCTGGGATCGATTTCGCGCGGAGCGTGCGGAGCGCTTCGCGGAGTTTGAGCGGCGCGAGTTCCCCTGGGGCCGGCTCGGCACGCCCGAGGAGGTGGCGGACGTCGTCGTGTTTTTGCTGTCCGAGCGCGCCGCCTGGATCAACGGCGCCAACATCGCGGTCGACGGGGCGCAGGGGCGGCCGTCGGCCTTCTAGTCAGGCCGGCTGCCAGCCCTGATTATCGACGTGGTTATGGCTGACACCCAGGACGACCTCGCTGGGTTGGGTCGGCCCACGCCGGAATGTGCCACCGTGCTCGCCGGCCTCGACGACCGAGGTGAACGGCACCCAGAGATCGCGGGCCAGCGGCCGATCGACCAGGAAGTCGGCTTCGCGGACCTGTTTGACGATGCCGATGCGCTCGCCATCGATGCTCACGACGTCCATGCCCGGGTGAATCTGGCCGCGGCCCGGGCTACTCGCCTTCAGAATTTCACGCTCGCGCGCAGGTTCCTCAGTCTCACTCATCCCGACTTACTCTACAGGCCAGACTGGTAGATCTCGTCGAGTTCATCCCACAACGGATCGGGGATCGGCAACTCGGCCAGCTGGAGCGTCTGCGCCACGCGCTCGGGACGGCTGAAGCCGACGATGGTCGAAGTAATCCGTGGATCGCGGACCGAGCACTGCAGCGCGGCCGCCGCCAGCGGTACGCCGCAGTGCTCGCAGGCCGCCGCCATCTGCCGCGCCCGGTCCAGGAGTTCCGCGGAGGCAGCTCGTCACCCGCCCCATCGCGCGCAACGCCCGCGACACGTCGGCATTCAGCAGCGGATCCCAGCCCCTTGAGCATGCGTCCGCCAGGTTAGCCCACCGCCGCAGCATGCGGCCGATCAGCGCGTCAACCAGACGCCGAGGAGCGACACGAGCTGGTTGATATCGATCGGTTTACTGATGTAATCGGAGGCTCCAGCGTCGAGGCACTGATCCCGATCGGTCGTCATCGCCTTGGCTGTCACCGCGATGATGGGCAGGTCGGCGAAGCGGGGGTCGGCGCGGAGCGTGCGGATGACTTCGAAACCGTCCATGTCCGGCATCATGACGTCCATCAGCACGGCGTCGACGTCGCATGACGTACGCAGTACTGCAATGGCTGCCGAGCCAGACTCAACGCTGCTGATCTCGAGCTGGTGGTTCTCGAGCGCACTTGTGAGCGCAAAGATGTTGCGGATGTCGTCGTCGACGATCAGCACCTTCTTACCCGCGATGACCGGCGACGAGCTATGGATCTGTTCCGGTGGGATGAGATCGCCCACGCAAGGGCGATGCGGCGGTGGCTCGGTCTCCCACGGCGCGACCGGAGGTGCGCTGGTTCGATCCTTGTCTGGTCGGTGAAGTTCCACTGGCAGATACAAGGTGAAGCAACTCCCCTGGCGCGGCTCGCTCGCGATGGCAATCTCGCCGCCCAGCAGCGTAGCGATCCCGCGGCTGATGGACAGCCCGAGCCCCGTTCCGCCGAACCGTCGGCCGGTGGTCATATCCGCTTGCTGGAAGGCCTCGAAGATGACCGCCAGCTTGTCGGCAGACACGCCAAGGCCCGTGTCAGATACCGCGAAACTGATGACCGTGGAGGCCAGGTTGAGGGTGTCGCTGTCGGGACTCCAGCCACCGGCGGCGACGCTCACTGCCAGCCCCACACTGCCCCGCTCGGTGAACTTGAATGCATTCGAAAGCAGGTTCCTGAGCACCTGTTGCAGCCGCAGCGCGTCGGTGCGCATCGACCGCGGCAGGCCCGGGCCGAGCTCGACCGCGAATGTCAGGCGCTTCGCCCGAACCAGCGGTTCAAAGGTGTGCCGAGTGTTGTCCGCGAGATCCTCGAACGACACCTCCACGACGTCCAGGGTGAGCATCCCCGACTCAATCTTGGACAGGTCGAGGATATCGTTGATCAGCATCAGCAGGTCGCTGCCCGCACCCAGGATCGTCCTGGCAAACTCGACCTGTTTCGGATTCAGGTTGTTTTCGCCATTCTCGGACAGAATTTCGGAAAGGATGAGCATGCTGTTCAGCGGCGTCCGCAGCTCATGCGACATGTTGGCCAGGAACTGGGACTTGTACTTGGAGGTCAGTGCCAGCTGCTCGGCCTTCTGCTCGAGCTGATCGACGCCCCGCTGAGCTTCGCCATACAGTCAAGCGTTGTCGAGCGCGATGGCCGCCCTGTCGGCAAGGTCCGCGGCCAGGGCCAGGTCGGCCTCCACGTACCGGCGTGTCGGTTCTGTCAACAGCAGGGTCAGTGCTCCGAGGGTCTTGCCGCGCGTCTGCAGCGGCAGACTGATCATCCGGTCCACCGTGGAGGTCGC
>DATGER010000105.1:0-21219 GCA_035309865.1 Chloroflexota bacterium | reverse complement strand
GGCTGGCGGGGCGGTATTCGCGCGCGATTTCCAGCCCAGCTACTCCTTGATGGCGCCGATCAGCGCGCCTTTGACGAAGTACTTTTGCAGGAAGGGGTAGATCACCAGGATGGGTAGGGTGGCGACCACGATGGTGGCGTACTTGATGGTCTGACCGATCTGAAAGGTGTCGCCGCTGGAGACGCTGGTGGTCATGCTCTCGACATTGCTGGTGATCAGAATCTCGCGCAGCACCAACTGGAGTGGATACAGGTCGCGGCTGCGAATATAGATCAGCGCGTTGAAATACGCATTCCAGTGCCCGACCGCGTAGAAGAGAATGATCACCGCGAGCGCCGGCAGTGACAGCGGCAGCACGATGCGGAACAGGATGGTGAGGTCGTTGGCGCCGTCAATGCGGGCGGCCTCCTCGAGCGAGGCCGGCACCGACTCGAAGGCAGTCTTGAGAATGATCAGATTGAACGTGTTGATGGCTGTCGGCACGATCAACGCCCACACGGTGTCCTGCATCTGGAGGGTCTGGCCGACCAGCAGATACGTCGGGATCAGCCCACCGTTGAAGAACAGGGTGAAGACGATCAGGACGGTGATTGGCTTTTTGAGCATCACGTTCTGGCGCGACAACGCGTACGCGCCCAGACACGTCAGGCTGATGTTCAGCGCGGTGCCGGCGACGACGTAGAACAGGGTGTTGCGGTAGCCAATGGCGATCATCGGGTTCTGGAGGACCAGGCGGTAGGCGTCGAGCGTGAGGCCCAGCGGCCGCAGGAGCGCGCCGCGATTGGCGACGAGCTCGGACGGATCGCTCAGCGAGGCGAAGACCACGTACAGCAATGGATAGGCGGTCACGACCACCAGCCCGAGGAGCAAGCCGACGTTGATGATGTTGAAGGTCCGCTCACCGCGGGTGGGCTTGATCCCGACTGCCATTGGCGTTACCAGAGGCTCGTCTGGTTCATGCGGCGGCTCACCCGGTTGGCCGCCAACAGCAGGGCGAAGTTGATGGCCGAATTGAACAGACCAACCGCGGCGCTGAAGCCGTAGTCCATGCCCAGCACGCCCTTGCGGTAGACGTAGGACGAGATCACGTCGGCGGTGTCGAACGTCGACGGGTTGTACATCAGGAGCGTCTTTTCGTAGCCCACGCTCATCAGCATGCCGACCCTCAGGATGAGCAGCGTGAGCACCATGGGCATGATGCCTGGCAGGGTGATGTGCCACATCTGGCGCCAGCGGGTGGCGCCGTCCATCACCGCGGCTTCGTACAGGGTTGGATCGACCGTGGCGACGGCCGCCAGGTAAATGATCGAGCCCCAGCCGACCGCCTGCCAGATGCCGGAGCCAACGTACAGGATCCAGTACCAGCTGGCCTCCTGCATGAACGGCGTTGGTTTGACGCCGAATGAGGCCAGA
This sequence comes from Chloroflexota bacterium, assembly GCA_035309865.1. Classification (GTDB taxonomy): domain Bacteria; phylum Chloroflexota; class UBA6077; order UBA6077; family CF-72; genus CF-72. The sequence goes on along the minus strand of DATGER010000105.1, from coordinate 19,806 downwards.
ACGTTGTTGAAGAGACCGTCGCGGGCGAGGAAGTCGATCAGGATGCCGACGACGACCACCAGCGACATGAAGTGGGGCAGATACGTGATCGTCTGGACCACTCTCTTGAATCTGGCACTCGTCAATTCGTTGAGCAGCAGGGCCAGGATGATCGGGGCGGGGAAGCCGAGCACGACGTCGAGGACGTTGATGGCCAGCGTGTTGCGGAGGAGGCGCCACAGGTAGACGCCGCCGAAGAAGTCTGAGAAATTCTGGAAGCCAATCCAGGGGCTGCCCAGGATGCCTTGCGCGGGCGTGAAATCTTTGAAGGCGATGATGGCGCCGTACATCGGGGCGTAGTGGAAGATCAGGTAGTAGGCGACGACGGGCGCCAACATCAGGTAGATGTAGCGGTTGCGGCGCACGTCCGCGGCGAGGCGCCGACGGAACAGGGCGAGACCGCTCAGCGGCTCGGTGTGGGTTCGACGGTAGGGGAGTGGACGGACGTCGGTCGTGGTGGCCATGCGCAGTGCGTCAGCGCTCAGTGGTCAGGACACTGTCCGCATCGCTTCGCTCGCTGCAAGCGGGACTTTTCCTCTCGGGAGCGGAGGGAGGTCCGCCCGGGCGCAGAGTCCGCTGGCCCAGGGAGATGGGAGTCGCGCGGACCGAGGGTCCCGCGAAGTAAGCGGTCGCTCGGACAGAGAGTTATCGGAGTGCTCCCCGACGCAGGATACTGTCCGCATCGCTTCGCTCGCTGCAAGCGTGACTTTGGCTCGCTGGTGAGGCGGGAGTTCCATGCACGTGGGGGGTCCGCCGGGCGTGGGAGCGAGCGCTGCGAGGGGGTGGGCGAAGGGCCTGGGAGCGAGCGCTGCGAGGGGGTGGGCGGAGGGCCTGGGAGCGAGCGCAGCGAGGGGGTCGGCGGAGGGCATGGGAGCGAGCGCTGGGAGGGAGTGGGCGGAGGGCATGGGGGTCAGGCGCGTTTGTTGTAGCGGTCCAGGGCGGCTTGCTGGATTTTCAGGGCGTCGTCGATGCCGATCTGGCGGAGTTGGGCGGGGAGGCCGGTCAGGGTGTCGATGGGGTCGGCGGCGGTGATCACCCGGGTGAAGACTTCCTGATACTTGCTGTTGACGTCGGTCATGATCGAGCCGAACTTCTTGCTTTCGTCTTGCGTCGGCGTCACCGGTGGCATCTGGCGCTCGTCGCTGGGCTCCAGCCACGTCTTGAGCGCGTCCTTCTGGGCCTGGATCTCGTAGTACTGCTCCAGGTAGCGCACGTCCTGCAGAAACGGGCCGTTGAAGTTGCCGCGAATGTAGCGGCTCATGGCCTGGGCGGGCGGCAGGCCCTGCGGGTTGCGCATCATCACCGGCGTAAAGCGCGGATAGCCGCTCTCGAGATTGTAGCTGACCCCTTCGATGCCGAAGTTGAACAGCAGGTGACCCGCGTCGCTGTAGCCGTAGTCCAGCTCCTTGACGGTCTCGGCGACGTGCTTGTTGGCGGTGGTGATGGCGACGGAGCCGGTGCCGGCGTACGCGTCGTCGCGCTGACCGAGGATCGCCTTGTCGCCCGCCTTCAACACCGGATAGGGGGCCCCGACGAGTTTGAACGTCGGGTCCTTCACCAGGCCGAGGTACTTGCCGATGCCGTTACCCCCGAGCGTGACCAGTGACCCCAGGCGACCGCTGGTCACCTTCTGGTCGAGTCCATTCTGGTCGGTCGACGGGAAGTCGGGATCGATCAGGCCCTCGGCAAACCAGCCGCGCATGAGGGTGGCAAACTCCTGGAACTCCGGCTGCAACGCGCCAAACATGACCGTGCCATTGACCTGGTAGAAGCCCATGGGGATGCCCCAGGCACCGATGAACGCGTGCCGCAGGAAGGCGCCCGCGGCGTACCACATGTTCCAGCCGCCAGGGATCGAGGACAGCCAGGGGCTGAACGGCAGCGTATCGCCTTTGCCGTTGGCATTCTGATCCTTGAACGCCTTGAGCATGGTGTGCCACTCGTCGAGCGTGGCCGGCACCTTCAATGCGAGCTTGTCGAGCCAGTCGGCGCGAATGACCGGACCGATGAAGGTGAGCAGGAGTGGGTCGCTGCGGATGAACGGAAAACAGTAGATGTCACCTTCGTCGGTGACCAGTTGTTTGCGCCACTCCGGATGATCGGTCAGGATCTTTTTGATATTCGGCGCGTAGCGATCGATCGGGTCATTCAAGCGGATAATGACACCGTCCTTGATGGCTTTGGCCGGTCCGCCCGCGTAGCTGTGGAGCCAGTCGAATTCGATCACATCCGGATATTTCCCGGACGCCACCAGCAAGTTGAACTGGTCCTGCTCTTGCTGCAGGGGCGGGTGCTGGAAGTCCAGGTGGATGCCGGTGCGTTTCTCCAGCTCCACATAGCAGCCCATCTCGCCAAAGCTCTTCATGGAGGCGGCGACGTTGGTCGACATCGGCGCCCAGTACGTGAGCGTCAGTGGCTGGGTGACGATGGGCAGCGTGAGGTCTTCCGGTGTCTGCGGCGCGGTGGCGGCGGCGGGTTTGGCCGCGGTCGTGGCCACGGGTGGAGCGGGAGCTGGCTGGCAGGCGGACAGGGCCAGCGCCACCGAACCGAGACCGACCCGACGAAGGAAGACACGCCGCGAGACGTGGTGGTCCATACAGCCCCCTGAGTACTCGACTCAGTGTACAGACTGCTTGCAGAATGCAAAAGTCATGCAAGTGAGCTTGCAGAATTGGGCGCAGGTCTTGCGCCCGCGCCAGCCCGCAGCCCGTCGAGCAACGCGGCGTACGCCGCACGGTCCAGCGGCAAGCTGACGTGCTGGTCCGTGTGGCTCGAGTAGATCAGGGCATTGGCCAGTTCCAGCGACATCCGGCCCTCTTCGCCGTCGGCCACCAGCTGTGCGCGGTGCTGGATGGCGTCGAGAAAATTCGCGTAGATGGCGGCGTGGTCACCCGTGCCCGGGACGAGCGCGACGCGCGCCGGCTCCAGCGACGGCGTGCCAAACGGGTCGCTGCTCTCGGCCAGGAACGCGTGCAGGTCGGTGTCAGCCTCCAGGAGTCGGAGACCGCCGCGGGTGAGCTGCAGGATGCCGCGGGTGCCGGCGATCTCCAGGCGCTCGGGATCGCCCGCCTGGGCGGTGCTGACCAGCAGCGTGCCGAGTGCGTCGTTCGGCCACTCGAGCATGGCCAGCGACGTGTCTTCGGTCTCGATGGCGTGGAACAGGGTGCGGTTCCAGGCCACGACCCGGCCCGGCTGACCGACCAGGTGGCACACGAGGTCGAGGCTGTGCGGCGATTGGTTCATCAAGACGCCACCGCCTTCGCCCTGCCACGTGCCACGCCAGCCGGCCTGGGCGTAGTAGCTGGCGGTGCGCGTCCAGATCGCCGTCATCGCGACGCGTTGAATGTCGCCGAGCCGGCCGGACTGGATGAGTTTGTCGGCGGTGCGAATCTCGGCGCGGGTGCGGTGCTGGAGGTTGACGGCGAGCAACCGGCCGGCGCGCTCGGCGGCCTCGATCATCTGGTCGGCTTCGGCGACGTGGACCGCCATCGGTTTTTCGACCAGCACGTGCGCGCCGGCGGCCAGACTGTCCAGCGTCAGCGCGGCGTGGAAGGGGTGGGGCGCGAGCACACAGACTGCCTCGGGGCCGGCCGCGGCCAGCATCTCGCGATGGTCCGCGAAGGCCGGGCAGCCGAGTGACTCGGCCTGGCGTTCGGCGGCCTCGAGGTTGACGTCGGACACGCCGACAATCTCGACACGCTCTGATTGCAGCGCGGGCCGATGCATCTTGAAGACCCCCGCGCCAACGCCGATGACCCCAAAGCGCACGCGCTCCACAATCAGGAAGTATGCCGCAGGCCGGCGAAGGGTCGCATCACCTGGTCCGGCGAGGAGTTGCAGCGTCTCCAGGCGGTCGGCAAACGTGAGGTGGCCCGCCTGGCGGCTCGTCGAGGAGCGCGAGCGGCGAGAGGTGGTGTTCGGCGAGGTGGTAGCAGTAGCAGCCCAGGCGCTCGGGGTTGCGTCATGCCGACTTCGTCGGGGAGTATCGTGGAGGCAACTGGATGACGACGTACGTGCATCTCGTCGGGAGCGTGGCGCTCGACACCGCGCAGGAGGTGTTCGCCACCGCGGGCAAGCTCCTGGGCCCGCACCTCAAGCGCGTGCCGGATGGCGAACCAGGTGGGCGGCGACTGTGGATTAGCTGGCAGATTCCGCTCCTGCGCGCGAACCCGGGCCTCCAGGTCGTGTCGCGGCCCGGCGCCGAGGGCTTCAGCCTGGTCCCGCTGCGGCTGGCCGACGGCGTCACCGCGGACCAGTTGCATTTTGGCGAGCTTGGCTACGCCCGCGAAGCACGCACCTCATACCAGGACTTTCTGGAGGCACGCGCCCATGGTGACCTGCCGCCGGGGGTGCGTTTCCAGGTCGCGTTGCCGACGCCGCTGGCGGTGATCAATCCGTTCTGCACGCCGGAGGACGCGCCGAAGATCCTGCCGGTCTACGAGCAGGCGATGCGCCGCGAAGTCGGCCGGATCTGCGAGGCGATCCCGCACGCGGATCTGGCGCTGCAGTGGGACGTGTGCATCGAAATGCTGATGTGGGACGGCCGCCGGACCGGCCCCGTCACGCCAGATATGCAGCGCGAGCTGGGCGCGACGTTTGCGCGTCTGGCGGCGGTGGTGCCAGAGGATGTGGAGCTCGGCTTCCATCTGTGCTACGGCGACATGGACGCGCGGCACATGATCGAACCGCGGGACCTCGGCAAGGCGGTCGAGTTGGCCAATTTCATCGGCGCGTCAGTCAAACGGCCGGTGACCTGGATCCACATGCCGGTGCCCATCAACCGCGCGGACGACGCGTATTTCCAACCCCTCATCCGGCTCGAGCGCCCGCCAGGGACGGAGCTGTACCTGGGTCTGGTGCATGCGGCGGACGGCGTGTTGGGCACGCGTCGGCGCATGGCTACGGCTGGCAAGTACGCCCAGGACTTCGGGATCGCGTCGGAGTGCGGCATTTCGCGCGGCCGTGAGCCGAGCGTGGCGCTGGACTTCTTGCGGGTCTATGCAGCGGCAGCCGCTGATTGACGCGCCGCCGGCGAGTGTCCAGCGTGCCCCGCTGGACGAGCGGCCGGGCTGGTTGCTCAGCACGCGTTCGACGGCGCTGGTCCTCAGCCTGGGCGCAAGCGACGCGCTGCTGCTGGCGTACTGGGGCCCGAATGGCGGTACCCAGCGGGCGGCGGACTACCTGCCGTATCGGTCGGGCAATCGGCGTTCGGAGCGACTGTTTCTGGATGGTCTGCCGCTGGCGTATCCGGTGTACGGCGAGGCGTCGTTCAAGGAACCCTGCCTCGTCGTCGCGCGCGCGGACGGCTCGCGCGTCACGCGGCTCGAATTCGTTGAGGATCGCATTCGCGATAGCCCCAGCGGGTCGGTCCTGGAGCTGATCTTCCGCGACGAACTCACCGGGCTGGTGGTCGAGCACCGCTACAGCGTATTCCCGGAGCTGGACCTGGTGGCGCGCTCCGTACGGGTTGAGAACACGGGCGCGGAGGCGTTGACCCTGGAGCGAGTTCTCAGCGGCGCGCTGCCGCTGCCGCCGGGCGACTACGACGCATACACCCTGCACGGCCAGTGGGGCCGCGAATTCGAACTGCGGACACGCCCGCTGCTGCCAGGCAAGTTCACTACGGAGAGTCGTCGCGGTACGAGCAGCCATGAGGCGCACCCCTGGTTCGCCGTGCGACCGCGCGGCGAGGTCGCGGAACATCAGGGTCCAACCTGGTGCGGGTCACTCGCCTGGAGCGGCAACTGGGTCGGCGTGTTCGAGACCGAACGCAACGATTCGGTCAGCATCGCGATGGGTATCCAGCCCTTCGATTTCGCCTGGCGGCTTGGCCCTGGCGCGGAGTTTTCGGCGCCGGAACTGGTGGGCGGCTACACCGACGGCGGACTTGGGGGTGCGGCGCGACTGCTCCATGTGTACGACGAGCGCGTCCAGTTGCCGGAGAACCAGCGGGCGCGGCTGCGCCCCGTCCTCTACAACTCGTGGGAGGCCACCCACTTCGACGTGCGGGCCGAGCAGCAACTGGAGCTCGCGCGGCGGGCCGCGTCGATAGGGGTTGAACTGTTCGTCGTCGACGATGGCTGGTTCGGCGCCCGCAACGACGACCGGGCCGCGCTGGGTGACTGGACCGTCAACACTGACAAACTGCCAGGCGGACTGAAACCGCTCATCGATGAAGTGCACCGGTTGGGCATGCAATTCGGTATCTGGGTCGAGCCCGAGATGGTCAATCCGGAGAGCGACCTGTATCGAGCGCATCCGGAGTGGGCGTACCACGCTGTGGGTCGCGAGCCGACGTACGGCCGGAACCAGCTGGTGCTGAACTTCGCGCGTGAGGACGTGCAGGCGGCGATCCACGCCCAGCTCCAGCACTTGCTGACCGAGCACGGGACGATCGACTTCATCAAGTGGGATCACAACCGGGCCTGGACCGAAGTTGGCTGGCCGGAGCAGCCCGGTCAACAGCGCGAGGTCTGGGTGCGGCACGTGCGGGGGCTCTACGATCTGCTGGCGCGGCTTCGATCGGAATTTCCGAAATTGCTGATCGAGTCGTGCGCTGGGGGTGGCGGCCGCGCCGATCTGGGCATGTTGCGGTGGACCGACCAGGTCTGGACCAGTGACAATACCGATGCCGCCGACCGGCTCGCGATCCAGTACGGTTTTTCCCGTGCGCATGCCCCGAGAACCATGGTCAACTGGGTCACCGACGTGCCGAATCAGCAGACCGGGCGGGTGGCGCCGCTGGAGTTCCGCTTTCACGTCGCGATGCAGGGGGTACTCGGGGTGGGTGGCGACATCGGCCGCTGGCCGGCGGAAGACCTCGCCACTGCCGGGCGGCTGATCGAAAGCTACAAGCAGCTGCGACCGCTGGTGCAGCAGGGGCGCCAGTACTGGCTGCGGCCACCGGCGCCGATCGGGCCGTGCGCGGTGCAGTACGTCTCCGCGACGGCGGACGAGACGGTCGTGTTCCTGTATCAGATCCGCGGACTGGTCGGCGCGGGTATGCGGCGGGCGCGGTTGCATGGCCTGCTACCCGCGCGGCGGTATCGGCGTGAGGGCGACGGCGCTGAGAGCACCGGCGCGGCGCTGATGGGCGCCGGCATTCCGCTGGACGTGCTGACGCAACACGGGCTGGACTGGCGGAGCCGCGTTGAAGTCTGGCGAGGACTTTAGGACGTGCCGCTCGGCGTCTTGTGATGTGAAGCGCGGGCCGAAATTCTGGGCGACGCTGGTCGCCGTGGCACTCGTGGCCGTTTTGACGGCGGTGGATCAGACCGTCGTGGCGACGGCGCTGCCGCACATGATCGCCGACCTGCAGGGGGCAACCATCCTCGGGTGGGTCTTCACCGCCTACTTCCTGTCGGCGACCGCGACGGTGACGGTGGCCGGCAAACTGGCGGATCTCTTCGGACGCCGCGGCGTGTTCATGACTTCGATTGGCATCTTCTTACTTGGCTCGGTCCTGTGTGGCGTGGCCACGTCGATGCCGATGCTGGTGGTGTTCCGCGCGGTGCAGGGCATCGGCGCCGGCAGTATCAGCACGATGTCGTTTGTCGTCATGGGCGACCTGTTTTCGGCGCGCGAGCGCGGCAAGTGGCAGGCCGTCAACAACATCGGCTTCGCGACGGCCAGCGCGATCGGCCCATCGATCGGTGGCGTGCTTTCGGACAGCGCGTCGTGGCGGTGGATCTTCCTGATCAATGTGCCGCTGTGCCTGGTGGCGCTGGCCGTGGTGCACTACGGGCTGCGCCAGCCAGGTCGGCCGCGGACCGCCCGACCGGCCATCGACGGGGCGGGCGCGCTGTGGAGTATTGTTGGCGTGGTCGCGATTCTGCTGGCGCTCACGTGGGGCGGCCGGGAATATGCCTGGACCGACCTGCACATTCTCGCGTTGTTCGCGCTCGCCGTGGCGGCGGCCGGACTGCTGTGGCGCGCGGAACGCCGGGCGGCAGACCCGCTCATCCCGGCCGCGATCCTGGGCGGCAGCGTGGCGCCGTTCGTGTGCGTCGGGTTCTTCGGCGGCTTTTTCGTCTGGTTCAGCATGATCCTGCTTGCCCCACTCCGACTGCAGCTGGTGCTGGGCGCCAGCGCGACCGAAGCTGGGGCGCTGCTCACCCCCGGGATCGTGGTCTCGCCGATTTGCGCCTTCATCTCGGGTCAGATCCTGAGTCGCACGGGACACGCGCGGCGCACGGCGCGAACGGGCGCGGTGCTGCAAATCGTCGGACTGGCTATGCTGTTGTACGTGCCGCCCGCGGTCGCCGAATTGTGGGTGTTGCTCTCCTTTGCGGTGGTGGGCATGGGGACGGGCTTCGCGGTCCCGGCGATGATGATCGCCTTCCAGAACGCGATCCCGCTTGGACGCCTCGGCGCGGGCATGGGCCTGATGTCCTTGTTCCGGCAATTCGGGTCGTCGGTCGGCACGACGGTGGTGGGCGCGATCGTCGGCGCGAGCGCCGCCGTGGCCGCCTCGTCGGAGATGGGCGAAATGGCGGCGTCGATTCACACGGCCGAGCTGGTGCAGCTGGGCGCGGGTGGGTTGATGCTCGTGGCAGCGTGGTGCATGGCTGACCTGCCCCTGGGTACCGCGCGACATGCGGAAGTTCAGACAAAGGGACAGATGTGGAATCCGGTCGCAGCGGATCACTGAAGATCGACAGAGCCAGCTTCATCGTCACCGTCGACCCGGCCCGGCGGGTGATCCGCGACGGCTCGGTCGTCATCCAGAACGAGCGCATCACGCACGTCGGCAAGACTGACGAACTCCACGACGTGCCGGCCGAGCGGGTCATCGACGCCGCCGGTGGAGTGCTCACACCGGCATTCGTCAACGGGCACATGCACATCAGCTACGCGCACGCCGTCAGAGGCCTGTTTCCAGACGACTTCGTCGGCCGCGAGAGGCTTTTGCAGGTGTTTCGGCTGCAGAGCGCGATGACCGAAGAGGAGGAATACTGGACCTCGCTGCTCGGGATCATCGAGCTGCTCCGGTCCGGGACGGTCTCGTTGGTGGATCCGGGCTCGACGCGGCACCTGGATGCCTGTCTGCAGGTGTACGCCGACTCCGGTTGTCGGGTGGTCACCGGCATCAGTCTGATCGATCAGCCATCTGAGCTGGAGCTGCCATACTTCGCGACCGACGAAGCGCTGCGCCGGACCGAGGCCTTTATTCGCAAATACGACCATCGGCTCGAGGACCGCGTGCGGGCCTGGGCGATGCCCTTTTCGACGGACACCTGCTCGCAGGAACTGCTGGCCGGGGCACGCCACCTCGCCGACATTTACGGCACGGGCGCCACGATTCACCACGCTGGCGGGGCGCCGGTCGACGGCCGCCGGCCAACGGAGTACCTGGAGGAGATTGGCGCCCTCGGATCGAACGTATTGCTCGCCCACGCCAGCGGCATCGACGATGTGGAGGTGGACGTGATCGTGCGCAGCCAGGCCAGCGTGGTCATCTGCCCGAGCACGGCGTTGAAAGAAGGCAGCGGACTGGGCCTGCGCAAGCTGCCGGAGTTGCTGGCGCGGGGGGTAAACGTCGCGCTGGGCAGTGACTCGGCCAACAGCTCGAATTATCTCGACGCGGTGCGGATGATGAACGCCGCCGCGCTCGGCTTCAAGGATGGCCGCCGCGACGCGCGGATGGTGCCCGCCGAGCAGGCGCTGGAGATGGCAACACTCTTCGGCGCCCGCGCGCTGGGCCTGGAGCACGAGATCGGGTCGATCGAAGTGGACAAGAAGGCCGACCTGGTGCTGTTCGACACGCGGCGAGCGGAGTGGCGGTCGCTGCTGGACCCGGTGAACAACCTGGTCTACAGCGCCGATGGACGGAGCGTGCGGAGTGTCGTGGCCAATGGCCGCGTGGTGGTCGACGAGGGGCGCGTGGTCTTTGCCGACGAGGCAGAGGTGGCGGATCGGGTGCAGGCGCTGGGCGAGCAACTGCTGGCCCGCACGGGGACGCGGATCAATCGCGGGCGCTGGCCCATCGTCTAGAGAGTTCCTAACGTTTGCCTAACGCGGCGCGGCCCGATCCTAACGCGTTCGCAATGGATCGTCCGGCATAAAAGGGGCATGAGTGCAGACCGCCCGAACGGGACGCCCGGGTCGGGGCGCCCGCCGAGTGTGACCGTCTCGCATCCGGATCTCGAGTGGCGTGAAACGGTCCAGGGCCGGCGGCCGGGCGATCGATTCGTGCGGGTCGCGACGCACAAGAATTTCACGCGCGTCCGCCACAACTACCTGGTCCCCCGGCCCGGGGCCGGGGACCCGAAAAGCGGCTTCGGTCTCGCGTTCCAGCGCCTGAAGCATGTCCTGGTCGGGAGCCCCATTCCGACCGCCCGCGAAGTGCACGAACGCCTCACCAAGGTCAAGGCGCTGGCGGTCTTCTCTTCGGACGCGCTGTCCTCGGTCGCCTACGCCACCGAGGAGATCATGAAGGTCCTGGTCCTGGCGGGAGTGGGCTTTCTGTCGCTGACCCTGCCGATCTCGATGGTGATCGTGCTGCTGCTGGCGATTGTCGTGGTCTCCTACCGGCAAACGATCAAGGCCTACCCGTCTGGCGGCGGCAGCTATATCGTGGCCAGCGACAACCTGGGGATGTTCCCTGGGCTGACGGCCGCTGGCGCGCTGCAGATCGACTACGTCCTGACGGTGTCGGTATCGATCGCCGCCGGGGTGGCAGCGCTCACGTCGCTCGTTCCAGAGTGGCTGCCGTACACCGTGCCGATGTCGGTCGGGGCGGTGGCCCTGATCACGCTGGCCAACCTGCGGGGGATCCGCGAGTCGGGCAGCATCTTCGCCGTCCCGGCCTACGTGTTCGTCGGCGCGATGTACCTGCTGATCGGCTACGGACTGTACCGTCTGGCCACCGGCGGCATGGTGTACGAGCCGCCGCCGTCGGCCAAGGTACCCGGCGCGGAGACGCTCGGGGTCTTCTTGTTGCTGCGGGCGTTTGCGCAGGGCTGCACGGCGATGACCGGCACCGAGGCCATCTCCAACGGCGTGCCAGCCTTCAAGCAGCCTGAATCTTCGAATGCTCGCGCCACGCTGGTGTGGATGGGCGTGCTGCTCGGCACGATGTTCCTGGGCCTGTCGTACCTGGCCATTCAGATCGGCGTCTTGCCGGCCGACGAGGAGACGGTGATCTCCCAGATCGGGCGGACGGTCTTCGGCATCGGCCCGTTGTGGTGGGTGTTGCAGATTGCCACGGCACTCATCCTGATCCTGGCGGCGAACACGTCGTTCGCGGACTTCCCGCGGCTGTCGTCCATCCTGGCGCGCGATCGATTCCTGCCGCGCATGTTCCAGTTCCGTGGCGACCGGCTCGCCTTCACCACCGGGATCGTCTCGCTGGCGATCCTGTCGAGCGCGTTGCTGATCATTTTCAACGGCAGCGTTGACCAGTTGATCCCGCTCTACGCCGTCGGCGTGTTCACCAGTTTCACGCTGTCTCAGGCGGGGATGGTGCGCCACTGGCGCAAGCTGCGCGATCGGGGCTGGCAGCGTTCGGCCGTGATCAACGGCCTGGGGGCCGTAGCGACGGGGATCGTCACGATCGTCATCGCGATGACGAAGTTCACCGAGGGCGCCTGGCTGGTCGTGCTGCTCATCCCGATCTTGATCGGGATGTTCTACGGCATCCACTCGCACTACACGCGGTTGGACGGGGCGCGGCGGGCAGAAACGCCGCTGCTGCCCGAAGAGGTCATCGTGCGCGTGGTCGTGCCGATCGCGGAGTTGAACGTGCCCGCCCGGCAGGCGCTGGCGTACGGACGGGCCATCGCCCCGGACGACCAGCACGTTGTCGCGGTGCACATCACCGACGACGTTTCCGCCGCCGACAGCTTGCGCCGGCAGTGGGAAGAGTGGGAGCCAGGTGTCGAGCTCATCATTGTCGAGTCGCCGTTCCGCTCGTTGACCGGGCCGTTGCTGGCCTACATCGACGCTCTGAAGGACAGCCACGCGCGCGACACGATCACGGTGATCATTCCCGAGCTGGTGGCTTCGCACTGGTGGGAGAACCTGCTGCACAATCAGACCGCGCTGCGGTTGAAGGCGAACCTGCTGTTCCACCCGGGGATCGTCGTGACCAACGTGCCGTACCACGTCGCCGCGCCGCGGCCAAAGTGACGCTGTCGGACTTTGGTCCGACGTGCGGACGGACTGTCCAAGTGGCCAGGTGAGGAACCCTTCCTGCGACGGATTCGCGTGCCGAGGGGACGGCGCATGCTATGGCGCATGAACACCACACCTGCCCACGGCCTGGCGATCGTCGGCCGGTCCGCTGCCCTGCAGCCGCGCACGTTTCGACTCGAGCGCCAGCCGACCAGCCGTGACGCGGCCTATCGCCGCCTGGCGATCGTCATCATGCGCCTGGACGTCGCCACCCTGGCCGACGAGCTGCGCGGCACGCGGCTCGGGATGAGCCTGCCGCGCGCCGCCTGAAATCTTCAGCGACCGAGCACGACCCCGTGCGTCTTCGGCTGAGGTTTCCTGCCGGGCGCGGCATTACGACGAGTGAGGTGACTCCTGGTAGTGCAGCCCGAGCCAGTCCATGCCGTAGTCGTTGCCCGGGTCGCGGGTAATCCCGTGGACGTGACCGCCCTGGCTGGTGAGCGGCTCCTGCACGTCGTACTCGATCAGAATGCGCGGCCCGTGCACCCGGAAGTAGAAGCGCGCCGCCGGATCCGGCGGCGGGCCCTGCCACGCGAAGTGGGTCTCGCTCCAGTGCTGTTGGATCAGGGCGAGCTGGGCATCGGCCGCGTCGAACTCCGCGTTACGCACGAACTCCAGCACCAGCAGCCACAGGAGCCGCTGCTGCGCGTCGTCGAGCTGGCCGGCGGCGATGCCCTGGAAGCTCGAGAGACTGGCCTGGCGGCCCGGCCCCTCGAACACGTCGCGCGGGGCGCCTGGGGCGATCACCGCCACCTGCCGCTGGTCGGCGGACAGCGCCGCCAGCAGGTCGCCCGCGCGCGCCGCGTCGCGGGGCAGGACCTGCCAGCCGGCGTACGCACCGCTGGGAATCTGGAGCGGCTGCGAGCCGGTGAACATCGGGGTAAAGGCGGTGCAGTCACCGGCGACGGTGAACATCGCGCTCATGTGATGGCCGGTCAGCATCCACGCCCAGCTGGCATCGTCGGGCGAGCCGAACACGCTGGCGTAGTAGAAGCCGGGGCTGAACAACGGCTCGCCCTTCAGGTCGTGCAGGACCTCTTCGGCCCGTATCGCGCCGGTCAGCTTGTGGTAGCCCTGGCTGCTGGTCGAGGCGCGCAGCAGGTCGTGCAGCAGCACGCGCTGGGACTCGCTGAACTCGCCGAGCGCCACACCTGGCCGCGGCGAGGCGCCAGCGGGCAGGTTGCTCCACATGGTGCGGGCGGGGTCACCGAGGTTGGGATGGACGACGCGGCCAAGCTGATCCGCGCCCAGACCGTTGAGGAAGGCGCGCGCGGCCCGCGCCATTTGCCGGCTGCTGCGCGAGGCGAGCGGGACATCGCCGCCGTTCCACGGCCCGGATTGGGCCGACGCGGTGAGGTGGGACATGCCACAGCTTAGCGCGATTCCGCCGTGTCGCTGGCGGGTACCATGACGACACCGCGCATGCAGATCACTGACGTCACCGCATTTGCCGTCTACAACGGCCAACGCAACAACCTCTTCGTGGTGGTTGATACGGACGAGGGCCTCTACGGAGTCGGTGAATCCGGACTGTCGGGCCGCGAACTGGCGGTCATTGGCGCCGTCGAACACCTCAAGCCGATGCTGGTGGGCGAGGATCCGAGCCGCATCGAGCACCTCTGGCAGACGCTCTTCCGGGGTGGCTTCTTTCCAGCCAACCGGGTCATCGGCAGCGCCATCTCGGCCATCGACATCGCGCTGTGGGACATCCAGGGCAAGGCGCTCGGTGTCCCGGTCTACAAGCTGCTGGGCGGGCTCGTGCGCGACCGAGTGGTGTGTTATCCGCACAACCAGGTGTCTGGGCATGACCCGGATGTGCAGGGCCTGGTCGAGAGCTGCCAGCGCACGACGGCGGAGGGCTGGAAGTTTGTGCGGTGGGGACTGCCGGAGGAGGGCGGGGTGCTCGAGCCCCGGCGCGCGATCCGCCTGGCGCTGGCCCAGATGGAGGCGGTGCGGACCGCGCTCGGCGACGAGATCGGGATCTGCTTCGACGTCCACACCAGGCTGGATCTGCCGGACGCGGTCCAGCTGTGTCGGGCCAGCGAAGTTTTCCAGCCGTTCTTCATGGAAGATCCGCTCCGCTCGGAAAACACGCACTCGTACCACCGCTTGCGGGCGCAGACGGCGGTCCCGCTGGCCGCGGGCGAGCAGTTTGCTGGCAAGTGGGAGTTCCGCGAGCTGATCGAAGACGACCTGATCGACTACGCGCGGGTGGACCTGTGCATCGTCGGCGGCATCACCGAAGCGCGCAAGATCTCCGGCTGGTGTGAGACGCATAACATCAAGCTGGCCACGCACAATCCACTCGGCCCGGTCTCGAGCGCCGCGTGCCTGCAGTTCAACCTCGCGTGCAGCAACTTTGGGGTCCAGGAGCAGCCGCGCCGGCCTGGCACCACGCTGACCGACGTGGTGCCGGTCCAGGTGGAGTGGGCCGACGGCTATTTGCTGCCGCCAACTCGGCCCGGTCTGGGCGTTGAGTTCGACCGTTCTGCAGCGAAGCGTTCGCCGTTCCAGATGGTCGAGCCAAGCCATTTACGTCGGTTGGACGGGTCCTTCACGAACTGGTGAGCAGACTTCGCAGGCGCTGCAACTTCGCACCTCACCCCCCCAGCCCCCCTCTCCTCCCGAGGAGAGGGGGGAGTTAGAGATCCGTTAAATCCCTTAGCCCCGTTCTGCGCTCAGTGAAGGACGGCCATCGGGAACCAGGCGGTGACGGTCCAGTTGGGCGCGTCGACGACCTGGCTTAGCCGCAATTCGGCGACGACGCTGGCGAGGGCGTAGGCGTCTTCGGCGCTCATCTGGGCTTCGCGGCAGAGCCAGTCGATCAGGTGGCGGACGGCGTTGCGGGCCGCCTCCATCAGGTCGGGCGCGTGGGCAGTGCAGCCGTGATACGCGCCACCAATCACGGTCGGCGGACCTGGCAGGCCGACTTCGGGCTCTTTGATCGGCACGTGGCTCAGGCCGAAGCGGAGGGTCGTGGTGCTATCCATCTCGATGGCGGTGATGCACACCTCACCGTCACCCTGGGCGCCGTGCGCATCGCCCACCGAAAACAGCGCCAGCTCGACTTCGATCGGCAGGTACAGCGTGGTGCCGGCGGTGATCTGCCGCACGTCCATGTTGCCGCCCACGCGGCGTGGCGGGATCGTGCTGTGGGTCCCAGCCGCCGCCAGCGCCACGCCCATGACGCCGCAGAAGGGCGCCAGGGGCACCCGCACGCCGGCGAGCCCGCGGCCGGAAACGCCGTCCGACAGGTCCCAGATGCGCAGATACGGCGCCGTGAAATCGTCCGGGAGCAAACCCCGGCCAGGCCCGAACGCGGTCCAACCCCAGCTGTCCGGCCGGACCTCGAGGATGTCCACCACCAGGGTGTCGCCCGGCTGCGCGCCGCGGACGGCGATCGGGCCGGTCAGCGCGTGGCCCGGAAATGGCCTGGGCTTGAGCATGTCCGCGGCAGTCGAAGTGGGCGAATAGAAGTGCCCGTTCGCGTCCCAGGTCTCGATGGTCACCGTGTCGCCAGGGTCGATCTCGAGGACCGGTGGCAAAGAGTTGTCCCACGCGAAATGCAGCCGCTCGGCGGCCAGACTGTGGTCGGTCATCGTGACGTGAGGGTACGTCTCCGGATGCCCGGCGAGGTGGTGGTCACGGGCGCCGAACGGCCCGCAGGACCGCGTCGCGGAGCGTGATCGTTCGGCCTTCGGGGTCGCGGGCCTGGCGTTCGGGTGAGGCGGCGACGATGGTCTGCCAGTCGTCCTGGAGCAAGGTGGCCGCGACCTCCTCGGCGGTGTAGAAGAAGTCGTGCAGCTGTGGCCGGCCCATCGACGTCGCCATGTCGGACGGGTGGTGGCCCACGATGAGCAGCGTGCCGCCCGGGCGGACGGCCGCGGCCAGGCGGCGGTGCAGCGCCTGGCGCGTTGCCCTGGGCGGGTGCATGAATTGCGCCGAGACGAGGTCGAACTGGCGCGGCGCCGGATCCCAGGATAGAACGTCGGCGTGCTCCCAGGTGACGCGTTCGGCGATCTCCGCCCCAGTCGCCGCGGCCAGGTGCGCTGCCCGCGCCAGGGCAACCGTCGACACGTCGAGGCCGGTCACTCGCCAGCCGCGGCCGGCAAGCCAGATCGCGTCGGCGCCTTCGCCGCTGCCGACATCCAGTGCGCTGCCGGGCGGCAGGTTGGCGGTGTGCGCCACCAGGTGCGGGTTGGGGTTGCCGCTCCAGATCGCGTCGGCCGAGCGGTAGCGCGTATCCCAGTAGTCCTGCGTCAACATAAGGGCCGGGTCGGCGAGGTGGTCGTGGCTCATGACCGGCGCGCCGCTACCGGCATCCGAGACCGGTTGGCGCTGACGGCAAGCTCGAGTGTCCGCGGCACGCCGGCGTTAAGAACGCTCGCGACCGCGTCGCACGTGTCTGGGGGTTGGCCCTGGTCACTGTCGTCACCTCGGTCACACCATGCGCGAACGCACGAAGAACGGCAAGTGGCTGTGCGTCCTCAGCGGCGAGTTGCGCCTGGTGCTCGGCGAACACGAGCTGGTGCTGCACGCCGGCGAGGCGGCCGAGTTCGACACCCGCATCCCCCACCGATTCGACCGCGCCGCCGCCGAGCGCGTCGAGCTCCTGATGCTCTTCGGCTCGCAAGGCGAGCACATGCACGTTCGGGCGCGTTCGACGAACGGCTAATTCAGTCCGGGGGCCCAGACGCGGCGCAGCTGAGACGGAGTCAGCCCGGCCAGGCTGGCGCAGTCGCGGGCCAGGTGGGCGTGGTCGGCGAAGCCGGATTCGGCTGCCAGGCGGGCGAAATCCCAGGCGCGAGCGTGCGGATCGACCAGCAGGCCGAGAAACCGGCGAAATCGCAAGACCCGGGCGAGGGTGCGCGGCCCGTAGCCAACCGAGGCGGTGAAACGTCGCAGCAACTGCCGTTCGCTGAGCCCGAGCCCGTCGCCGAGATCGCGCACGGTGCCGCGCGGCGAACGCCGCAATTGCCGCAACGCGGCCTGGACGAGCGGGTCGGCGGGCGCCGCCCGCTTTCGGCCCACCGCTGCCTGGAGTGTTGTCAGCGCGTCGGCGATGCTCGATGTGCCCTCCAGCTCGTCGTGCAAGCGATCGGCCGTGCCACCCCAGAGCTCGCG
Source organism: Chloroflexota bacterium (assembly GCA_035309865.1). Classification (GTDB taxonomy): domain Bacteria; phylum Chloroflexota; class UBA6077; order UBA6077; family CF-72; genus CF-72. Next base: position 2,469 of record DATGER010000105.1, on the reverse strand, counting down.
CAAGGGCACGTCCAGATTGAGGAGCGCGTCCGCTGGCACGCCGAGGAACGCGGGCGCTCGTCCGGTCCGGAATCGCAGCCCGATCAAGGTCGCGTCGGGCGGCAAATCGGCCTGGATGGGCACCGTCGCGGGACCGGCGACGATCGGCGCCTGGCCACGCAGCCAGACGATGTCGATACAGCCGTCCGGCGTCACCAGCTGGGCGCGGTGCTCGGTCGACGGTCGGACGCGGTTGTCGTACCAGACGCACGCCACGTCCTCGGCGAGCGCGGGCTCGGCGGGCAGCTCACGGTACTCCATGTGCGGAAGGATACCCGTCAGCCGGGCTGGGTACGGACGTTGCAGTAGCGTCGGAGATGATGTCTGGTATGTCTCAGCGCTTAGACCGAGTTGGGCTGGCCGCTGGTGCCCTGATGCTGCTCACTCCGGTGGGACTGGTGGCAGCCCAGTCGACAGCCTGTCCGATCGCCGCCGACAGCACCGTGTCGCAGGCGGTCGGCGCCACCGTCGCCGGATCCGTCGACGTCACAATCGACAACATGACAATTTGCTCCTTCAAGGCCGGATCCAGCGCGAGTCCGGCGTTCGGGGTCAGTCGGGAGATGAATGTCTTCGGACCAGCCGAGGGGGGACCGGCGGCCCTGGCTCAGCGCTACCTTCCCAATTTGCCGGACGCGGCACGCGCTGAGATCGACGCCCTGAGCCAGGCTGGTATCCCGGTCGCGACCCCCGGCGACCACCAGTTCGAGGTGGTGAGCGGCGTCGGCGACTCCGCGCTGTGGGTGCAGACCGAGCTCGTGGCGGGCTTCTTCAAGGACAGCCTGCTGGTCCAGCGCGGCGCCGACGCCTTCTCGTTCGACGTCGACGACAGCCCCGACGCGCGGGCGGCGCTCACCGCGCTCGCGCAGGCCGTGGTGGCCCAGCCGGCGCCGTAACCTGAGCGCGAACCCAGGTGCGACGGTCCGCGTGGGCAGCCGAGCCGATTGCCGCGTTGGCCAGACTGGCGCGCTCGGCCGCGACGGTGTGCTCGCGGATGACGTGGGCGCTGTAGTTGCGTAGCGCATGATCGTGGTGGTACGCATGCAGCAGTCTGACGCATGCCGCCGCGCGCAAACTTCCCGAAAACGACCCACGTTGCCGTGGTCGATTACCTTATCTTGGAGTCGTCGCGCCGCGGCGCACGATGCTGTGCTTGACCAGCGCCTCCACCGTCGAGAGCAAGTAGTCCGCTGAAAACGGCTTCGGGATGACGGCCCAGACAGCCGGCTCCTGTTCGGCCTTGGCCGCGTCTCGCGAAGCGGAGAGGACGCCGATCGGCACCCCGCGCAGTGTCGGATCCGCGCGGATGGCGCCCAGGAAGTCCCAGCCGTCCATTACCGCCATCGTCAGGTCCAGCAGGACCGCGTCCGGGCGACGCTCGCGGATGGCCGCAAACGCCTCGAGCCCATTGGTCGCGGAGTCAACCTCATAGCCGGCGTCAAGTAAGAGCATGGTGACAGCCAACCGGATGTCGGGGTCGTCATCGACAATGAGAATGCGTGTCATGCAGGGTGAACCAGAGACCCTGCAGGATCTGTGCCTTCCGGACGGCAGGCACCCGCGCTGAGTACGGCACGCGGTCTGCACAAACTCGGGCTACCCGACTCCCTCGCACGGTAGGGTGAGAAGTGGTGCGCGGCGACGCGCTTTGGAGAGGATCACTCACGATGCCCGCCACCGCCAGGAGATCGGCGATCACCAATGACCCCGGCACGCTTGATCAGGGCCGGCTGCTCGCGGGCCTGAGGGCGCTTCGCCGCGGCGACTTCACCTACCGCCTGCCGGCCACGACGATCGGTATCGCCGGTGAGATCGCCGAGGCGTTCAACGACGCTGCCGAGGTCCACCAGCGCATGTCGAAGGAGTTCGATCGCATCAGCGTGGTCGTCGGGCGCGACGGGCGCATCTCGCAGCGCGCTTCGCTCGGCGACGTTCCCGGCTCCTGGGCGGGCTACGTCGAGTGCGTCAACGGGCTGATCAATGACCTCACCGAGCCGACAGCGGAGGTCAATCGGGTGATGGGCGCGGTGGCGCAGGGCGATCTCTCTCAGCGGATCACGCTCGCCATCGACGGACGCCCGCTGAAAGGCGAGTTCCTGCGTTCCGGCCGAATCGTAAACGCGATGGTGGACCAGCTGAACGCCGTCACGTCGGAAGTCACCCGCGTCGCGCGTGAAGTGGGCACCGAGGGCAAACTTGGCGGGCAGGCGGACGTGCGCGGCGTCGCGGGCACCTGGCGCGACCTGACGGACTCCGTCAACGGCATGGCCGGCAACCTGACCGACCAGATGCGCAATATCGCCGAAGTGACCACGGCCGTGGCGCGCGGCGACCTGTCGCGCAAAATCACCGTGGACGTGAAGGGCGAAATCCTCGAACTCAAAGACACCATCAACACCATGGTCGACCAGCTCAACGCCTTCGCCGGTG
>DATGER010000104.1:0-42710 GCA_035309865.1 Chloroflexota bacterium | reverse complement strand
GTGCCATGAGTTTGAGACCAGCACGCCGCCGTATGCACTCTCGGACGCGAGCTAGCCGCTCGTCCGCATCGCTGCGCTCGCTCCGTTCGCCAGGCATACGTTTCCCGCTGCCGCGAGCTAGCCGCGACTAAAATCGCTGCGCCCGTTTCGTGGTGCTCGTTCAGCGACGTATCGTCGAAGCCCGGTGGAACGCGTAGTCAGGAACGCTCATGTTCCTTCGTCTGGGGAATCGGCAGTGGGCGCCGGCGCCAGGCCTATGACGCGTTCGGCAGCCAGCCGGAAGCGTGACGCGCTATCAGCGGAGTGACCAATTTCCCGATTGACGTGCCGCTCGTGATCAAGCGCCTTCTCGATGGGCAGCGCCTGGTCGATGATCTCCTTCAGCGCCTTGATCGCCGTCGGCGAATTGGCGGCGATGCGCGCGCCCATCGCGATCGCGTGCTCGACCACCTCTTCGGTCGGCACCACGTGGTTGAGCAGGCCAATGCGCAGCGCCTCGGCCGCCGAGATCTCGTCGCCGGTAAAGAGCAGCTCTTTCGCCCTCGCAACCCCAATGATGCGCGGCAGGCTCGCGCCACCCGGTGCGCGACCGTAGCTGGCCCCGTGGAACTTGAAGCGCGCATCGTCGCCGCCGATCCGGATGTCGCACTCGATGGCCAGCAGCGCCCCGCCGCCAAAGCAGTACCCGCGAATCGCCGCGATCGTCGGTTTACTGAACGCGCGCACGACCGCCGAGGCAGACACGCGCGTCGGCACCGCCGACCCATCGAGCGCGGCGATCTGCTCAGCCATGTCGCCGCCCGCCGAAAAGGCGCGCGCGCCAGCCCCGGTGAGCACCACCGCGCCGACGTCCTCGTCGGCTTCAAGTGTCTGGAACGCCGCCTCGAGTTGATTGACGAGCGCGGAGTTCAACGCGTTGAGTTTCTCTGGCCGGTTCAACACCACCAGCCCAACCCGCCCGCGGCGGTCGACCAGGACGGGTTCCGCCATGCGCTCAGACCACTCCTTCCCGGTGAAACCGGACGATATCGTCGGCGCTGTAGCCGAACTCCTCGAGTACCTCGTCGGTGTGCTGCCCGTACTCGGGCGCCGGTCGGTTGACCCGTGGCGGGGTGCGCTCCATCTGGACGCCCGGTCCCAGCAGGCGCTGGTGACCCAGCACGGGGTGCTCCACCTCGGCGACGACCGGCAGCGTCTGCACCTGCGCGTTGGCGAAACACTCTTCGACGTTCAGGACCGGGCCGGCCGGTACGCCGGCGTCGGTGAGCACCTGTACCCAATCCGAAGCGGTGCGGCTGGCCAGATGTTTTTCCAATTCGAGCGTGAGCTCAGGTCGGTGCTTCAACCGCTCGCGGCCGGTCGCAAAGCGTGGGTCAACGACGAGCTCCGGCGCGCCCAGGGCTTCGCACAGTCGTCGGAACATGACCTGTCCACCGGCCTGGATGATGAGCGGGATATCGCACGCCTGGTACACCCCGGTCGGGTCAGAGATAGGGTGGTAGTTGCCCGCCTGGCCGGGCACCTCGCCAGCCAGCAGGTAGCGCGCCGCCTGAAACTCCATGAGCCGAATATTGGCTTGCAGCAGGGAGGTATGGACCCACTGGCCGCGCCCCGAGCGCTCGCGCTCGAGCAATGCCGCCAGAATGCCGTGCGCGAGCATGAAGCCGGCCGTCAGATCGGCCACTGGCAACCCGACGCGCATGGGTCCACGACCGGGCTCGCCGTTGACGGTCATCAGGCCCGAGAGCCCCTGGGCGATCTGGTCGAGCCCGGGCCGGCCGCTGTACGGACCGGTCTGACCGAACCCCGAGATGCTGCCGTAGACCAGGCGGGGATTGATCTGCGACAGCGTCGCATAGTCGATTCCCAGCCGCCGCTTCACATCCGGGCGGTAGTTTTCGACGATGACGTCGGCGTCCGTAACCATCCGCAGCAACACCGCGTGACCATCGGGGTGCTTGAGGTCGAGCGTCAGGCTGCGCTTGTTGGGATGGATGTTCTGGAAGTCGAAGCCGTGGCGCTCGCCCGTCGCGTCGTCGTCCTCGCCCGGGGCTTCCACCTTGATGACCCGGGCGCCCATCTCGCTGAGTTGGCGGACGCACGTCGGACCCGACCGAGCGCGCGTCAGGTCGATGACGTGGATGTGCGACAGGGCCCCGCTCATAGCTGGAGCACCACATTACCAATGATCGTGCCGCGCTCGACGGCGGTGTGCGCTTCGGCGGCCCCGGCAAGCGGCAGTCGAGCGCCGATCAGGGGTCGGAGTGCGCCTGCCTGGAGCGCCCGCGTCGCGTCGGCCATCGCTGCGGCCTTGGCTGACTCGGGCATGGTGTACACGAGAATGCCGAGCACGGTGATGTTCTTCACCATGAGCGCGCGAAATGGGACCTTTGGCTCTGGCTCGCCGCGCGTAGCGTAGCTGGCGATGATGCCGTCCGGCTTAACGATCTGCAGACTGACGGGCAGATTGCCGCCGAAGTCGACCTCGACGATGCGATCCACGCCCGCGTCATGGGTGAGGTGCCGCACTACCGCGACGACGTCGTCAGTCTTGTAGTTGACGATGTGATCGGCGCCCGCGTCGCGCGCCGCGGCGGCCTTGGCGTCTGAACTGACCGTGGCAAGCACTGTTCTGGCGCCGCCCCACTTCGCAAACTGGATCGCGGCGGTGCCGACGGCGCCCGCACCCCCGGTGACGAGCACGACCTGGCCGTCCACCGGGCCGTTGGCAAAGACGGCCCGATGTGCAGTCATCGCCGGGATGCCCAGGCAGGCGCCGGCGTCGAAATCGATGCCGTCGGGCAGCGTGACCGCGCGTTGCGCGGGGACGACGGTGAATTCCGCCGCGGTGCCCCCGGGCCGATTCCAGGTCGCCTCGTACACCCAGACGCGCTCGCCCACCCGCTCAGCGGGCACCTCACGGCCTACCGACTCGATGACTCCGGCCCCGTCCTGGTGGGGGATCACGCGTTGGAACGGCATCGGCGCCGTTCGCCCCGAGCGGCCGTAGGTATCCGACGGGTTGACCCCCGAGGCGCGCACCCGCACCCGCACCTCGCCTGGACCTGGCTCCGGCAACTCCAGCGTGCCAACCTGAAGGACGTCCTCGGGCACGCCCTGGCGCTCGTACCACACCGCCTGCATCTGTTCAGCCACGTGGCCAAGCGTACCGGGCTGCGGGTGCGAAATGGTCAGTGACGTGTGACGCTGTCGCCGTTGGCGCCCATCTCGCGAACCAGCGCCAGCGGCTGGACTTTTTCGAGCAGCGCCACGATGCGCTCCTGGTCGGATGGTGTCAGCGGTCGCCGCGGCAACGCGTTTCGCATCCGTGCTACCGCGGCCTCCGGGACGAGGGCCGGCACCGGGCTGGCGTCCGCGTCGACGCTCACGCGGGGGTGCGCGAACACAATGAAGCCGTCGATCCACAACTGCGTCCGCCGACAGAGCGCGGGATCCGCGGCCTCCAGGTAGGCGCGCAGCGCCCGAATTTCGCGCTGGGTCTGAGCCGCCGGATCGGGCAGTGCCTCGTGCTGACCGCTGGTGGTGATCCGGCTCCAGCTGCGGCCATCGGCGGCGCAGCTGATCTTGCCCGACCAGGTCTTGACCTCCGGCACAAACAGGCCGGTGTCACCCACCACGAGCAGATCGACGTCGCCACCCAGCCCCGGCAGTTCCAGGTTGTTCAGCACGAGCGTGCCGGCGGGCAGCTTGTTCAGCAGCAGCTCGCGGACCCGCTGCTCACCTTCGCGCCCGACGGCGAGTCTGGCATCGCGGGCCGCCTGGTCCACGGCCGGCGGTCCGGCGGCGCGCGTGAGCCCGGGCCGCGCGGCCACCCGTTGCGCCTGGGGCCCGGGGCCAGGCAGGTCGGCAACGCCGGTCGCTCGACGCGAGAGCCGGCTCACGACGACGCCGACGACGCCGCACACCACCCCGGCCACCGCGACAGACTGCCAGCCGGAGCGCCACCAGGCGTCGGCGGCTGCTGGCAGGTCGTTCAATCCGGTCTGGAACCACGCCGCCAGGAACGCCGCCCCGCCCCCCGCGATCCCGACCGCCGCCAGCGCACCCCAGAAGAAGTGGCCCCGCCCGATGGCGTGCAGCCACAGCACGCTCAGCACGGCCGCTCCCAGCAACGCGTAGTCCAGTCGGCCAAGATCGGCCACGCCGACGGCGACCGCGGCCGCGAGCGCCACGGCGTTGGCCGCGACAATTCCGAGCGTCGCGGCGAACCCGCCCAGCGGTTTGACTCGGCCGTTCCGCGACGCCAGCCGCTGCAGCGCCACTAGCGGCACCAGCCCCAGGAGGCCGACCACCGTTCCGCTCGCACCGTAACGCGCCGTCCCAAAGGTCAACGCGAACCCAATGGCGCACGTCAGCGCCAGCCCCAGGACATTCGCGACGATGGTCACGGGCAGATTCGGTGAGAGGCGCGGTGTCTTCTCTCGCACGCTACCACACGCCGCGGAAACCGGGCTGTCAAACGGGCTCGTGCCACACATACGTACATGCGTACCTAACCGGTATGCTCGCGCGCGCTGCTGGATCGACGCGTTCCGCCGGACGCGCTGGTCATCGCGACCTCGGCGATGACGCCGCGTGCGCTCGACGCGCTGCGCGAGCTCGACGTGCTCGCGGGCGTGACGTCGGCGTCGTCGCGTTCGACAACGGCCCGTGGGCGCCGGTTTGTGAACCCACCGCTGTCGGTCGTCGTGGAGCCGACCTACGAGATCGGCCGCCGCGCCGCCGAGCTCCTGCTGCGGCGGATGCGCTTCCGCCCTGCCCCCGGCCGTTGCATCAACGCGCAGCCGACCACGCTGATGTCCTCGACCGAGCCGATCGGCCGGGCCAGCTCCCAACGGACGGCAACGTTGCCCGCGCAGCTTAGCGGAACGCGCGGCGCAAGTTCGCCAGGTCCTGCGGCGTGCCTCGCGTGGCCCTGAGCTTCGGCTGGGTGCCGGGGACGAAACTCCGACCTGCAATGAAGCGCATGATCTCTTCGTCGGGACCTTCGACTACCAGTGGCGCGTCGGCAGTGGCGCCGGGTTGGAGTCGAGGCCGCTCGGCGCCCGGATCGAGCGTGTACTCGACCCCAGAATCCGTCAGCTTGAAGACGATCGGCCGCGTGCTCAACGCCGCCCCGCGCTCCTTGTCCAGATACGCGCCGACGTACTGCAGGCGCGGCGCGAGCACGGCCACCGCATCGGGATGAAAGCGCGCCCGCGGATTTCGAGCCACGTGGACGTCCCAGCTATGACAGGCTAGCTCCCACACGCGGCCAAGCTGGTAGGCGTGCATCGGGCGTTTGCCGGCGAAGCCATCGACCTCCTGCAAACCGGCGTCGTCCGGCGTGCCGGCCTCCGCGGCCAGATACTCGGCCGCTGCCTCGGCGAAGGCGCTCAGCATCTGCTCGGGCCGCAGTGAATCGAAGAGTCCCCAGACACCCTGCATGACCTCGCGCGTCGCCGGCGGCGCGCCGTTCACCCACGACTCGAGCCGCATGCGGCCGATCCGTGACCCCGAGCCGATGTGCGAGACGACCTGGTACACGAGCCAGTCCGTGCAATACGACTGTTCGACCCACCCCGCGGCATCCAGCGCCTCGAGATACCGGTTCAGGCGTTCAAATTCGCCCCGTTCATAGGCCTTGATCAGCGCGTACGGATTCGCTTCAGTGGCAGTCATACAAGGCAGAATACGTGCGCGGCGGCGAACAAGTACGGTTTTTGAGAAAAGACTTAAACGCGTTGTCGCGCACTCCGTCCGCTTTCCATGCATTGCCAAGGAAGGCGTTGCGGGGTCGTACGGGCAGGCCGTTCGGCACCACAACAATTTTTCTGGAAGCCGTAACTTGTAGCAGGGAGGAAGTGGATTCTGATGGCACGTGCGATCGTCGTCTTCAATTGCGCGCGCAACTACGGGCCGGGTGCGCTCGAGCGGGAGCTGCCGCGGCTGGTGGCGCAGTGTGAGGTCCGAATGACCGAGGCCAGGGACGGCGCCGACCTGGCCCGCGAGCTTGCCGAGGCCGACGTGCTGGTGGCCCGGCGCGACTACGTGGGGCGCGCGACGCTCGAGCTGGTGCAACACCTGAAGGGCATCGTGACTCCGGGAGTCGGCGTGGAGAAAGTGGACGTAGCGGCCGCCACCGAGCTCGGCATTGTCGTCGCCAATTCGCCCGGCAACTCGGTGACGGTCGCCGAGTCGGCGCTGCTGCTAATGCTGGCGTTGGCCAAGCAGCTGCCGATGTGGGTCGAGGCCGCGCGGGCCGGCAGCGAACCGACCAACGAGATGCGCGGCATGGAGCTTCACGGCAAGACCCTCGGTCTGGTCGCGTTGGGACGTATCGGCCGCTTGACCGCCGGGCTCGGACGCGCCTTCGGCATGCGCGTGCTGGCCCACGACCCGTACGTCGAGGCGAGCGACCTGGCCGAGCTCGTGTCGCTCGAGGACGTGCTGCGCGAGTCTGACTTTGTCTCGCTGCATCCAGTTCTCACGCCCGAGACATTCCACCTGATCGATGCCGCACGCCTGGCGTTGATGAAGCCGAGCGCGTACCTGATCAACACCTCGCGCGGCGGCGTGATCGACGAGCCCGCGCTGGTCGAGGCCCTGCGGCAGGGGCGCCCGGCAGGCGCCGGCCTGGACGTCTTCGAAAAAGAACCACCCGCCCCTGACAACCCGCTGCTCCACATGCCGAACGTGATCGGCACGCCCCATGGCCTGTCGCACGCCGACGAATCCCTTCGCCGCTGCGCGTCGATGACCGAGGAAAACGTGCTGGCCATCGTCGACGGCCGCCTGCCGCCGTACCACGTCAACCGCCAGGTGCGCTGGCGCGTGCTTCAGGAGGCCTGAGCCAGCCCAAACGCGCGGGCAAACGATCGCATGCGCTCGATGCGGCCGTCGGGCGGGCCGAAGTTGATCGACAGGTGCTGGGCACCCGCCGCGGTCCAGTCGCGGATGGCCGCCTGCGCATCCTCGACGCTGTCCTTGAAGGCGTACACGGCGCCCACCTCGACCCGCTCGCCGCCGGGTTCGGCGCGGATCTTCGCGACCAGCGACGGGAAGAGGTCCGGCCCGGCCGAAGTTGTCTGCCAGATGGCGGCGTGGCGGGCGACGCGCCGCAGGACGACGTCGGAGCGTCCGCCGATCAGCAGCGGCAGGTCTTTGCCCTGGATCGGGACGGGATCGAAAACACCATCCGAATACCCATAGAAGCGGCCCTCGAACGGCTCGCGGCTGCCTGACCACAGGTGGCGAAACAGCGCGATCGACTCGTCGAGCCGCGCGCCGCGATTCGAAAACTCGGCGTGGACGTTTGAATACTCCTCGGCAAATGAGCCGACGCCGAGGCCGAGGATCACGCGGCCGCCCGAGAGCACGTCCAGGGTCGCGACCTGCTTGGCGACGACGAACGGACTCCGCATCGGCAACACGATGACCGACGTGCCCAACCGCAGGCGCTGGGTGAGCGAGGCAATAAACGCCAGCGACACGAGCGGCTCGAACACGCGCGAGAATTGCGGCAGCGTGCTCGGCGCCAGCAGGTGATCGGCCGTCCACAGGGCGCGAAAGCCGAGGTCGTCAGCGGCCCGCGCCGTCTCGGCCATCGCTCGCGGATCCGCGGTGGCGCCGAAGTTGCCAAGCGCCGTGTCGAAGATCATTGGCGACCGATTGTACGGAGTGCTTAGCGGACGACGAGCAGCCCCAGCGCCAGGAGCCCGAGGACAACGAGCACGGAAATGTCCATCCCCGGACTCTAGGGCACGCGCCTTGGAGTCTCCTGAGAGACTGCCTCACAGCGGCATCCCAGACTCTGTCGATGTGCCTGCTGCCCGCGACGCGCGCCGACCTGCCGCGGCGCCTCGAGCGTCGCGTCGAAGCCGTCGCCGCATACCGCGAAGGCGCTCACCGTGACGACCACCGATGCCGTGCAGCGCTTCCTCAGGCGACGGATCGCCGAATGCTCGTGAGCCGGATCGGCATGAGCCTACGCTGGCCGCGCGGTCGGGTCTGGGTATCGCCTCGGTTGACGGGCAGGCTGAGGCCTCGACATTCGTCAAGCCCGTATGCTGAGCCAGAATGTGCGCGCTGTGCGGCGTTGCTTCGCATATCCCTGAGACGCCCGTTGCGACGGCTCAGTCAACGAACCTGGCTACTCGGACGCGGTTCGCGGCGCTGCGGAACCCGGAGTGCCGCAACTATATCGGCGGTGCGTCGCTGTCGATGATGGGCGACAGCGTCGAGCACGTCATCACGTACTGGGTCCTGTTCCAGCAATTCCACTCGCCCGCGCTGGCGGGCTTCGCGGTGATCAGCCACTGGGTGCCGTCGCTGTTCTCGGTCTATACCGGCGCGTGGGCCGACCGCTACGACTGCCGCAAGATCATCCAGTGCGCCCAGCTCCTGTACATGAGCGTGTCGGCCATCTGGGGCGTGCTGTTCGTGACCAACAGCTTGCAGATGTGGCACGCCATGGTGCTGCTCTCGATGCACGGCCTGGCCGGTGCGATCTGGGCGCCCGCCGAGCAGCTCATGCTGCACGATCTGGCCGGGCGCGAGACGCTGCCGAGCGCGGTGCGCCTCAACTCGACCGGCCGCAGCACCGGCTTCCTGGCTGGACCCGCGCTCGGATCGGTCCTGCTGCTCGTACTCGGACCGGCAGCTGGCATCTTCGCCAACGTCCTGATGTACCTGCCGATGACCATCTGGCTCATGCGCACGCCGTATACCGGCCATGTGCGCGATGGCGGACTGGCGCGCCGACCGCGCGTGTCGCCGCTGGAAGCCGTGGGGGTGCTGCGCGAGGTCGCCGGACAGCCGGTGCTCATCAGCATGGTCATCCTGGGTGGGTTGAGCTCGTTTCTGATTGGTAGCGGCGTGCAGCCGCAGATGCCGGAGTTTGCGATCGACCTCGGTGTCGCACAGGCCGGCGTCGGGTACGGCATGCTGCTGTCGGCGAACGCGGCCGGGGCGGTGCTCGGCGGCGTGGTGCTCGAAGCAACGCGTCTGCTGAGGCCGTCCGTGCGTGTGGCGATGTTCGGCACGATCGTATGGAGCAGCTGCATGCTGGGGTTCGCGCTGTCGCAGAACTATGTCGTCGCGCTCGCGCTGTTGCTGTGCGCGGGGATGGCGAATCTGGCCGCGCAGTCCACCGCGCAGACGCTGGTGCAGCTACTGGCGCCGTCCGACAAGCGCGGCCGCGTTGTGGGCGTCTACAACATGGCCAGCTCCGGTCTGCGCGCAGGCAGCGGCCTGAGCATCGGCCTGGTAGGTGGCCTGATCGGCATTCACTGGTCGCTCGGTGTCAGCGCAGGCACGCTGGTGGTGATCGTCATCGGCCTCATCGCCTACACCGCCCACGCCGCCGCCCAGCTGCCCGTGGCGCAGCGACTTCAGGCAACTGGCTAGCTCGCCGGCGCTACAATCCCCGCGATCGGGGGCGGCTGCGCGAATACACCTGATTCCCAAGAAGCAGCGTGTCGGCGCGGGCGAGAACGCGCTGGCAATGGCGCTGCGGCCGTGGGAGCACCAGCTCTTCCTCGAGGCCGTCGGCCGCTGGTCACTCCGCGGCGTGATCGGCGCACTCGGGGTCGCCAGTCTGGTGCTGGCAATCGGCTGGGTGAGCCCATGGCCTGAATCCGAGCTGCAGCCGTGGGCCGCTCAACTGGCGCTGCCGTGCTTGCTGGTCGCAGCGCTGGTCGGCCTGTGGCCGGTGCGACGCCTCCGCCGCGCCGCCGATCTCGATACCCGTCTCGGTTTTGGCGACCGGCTGGCAACTGCCTGGATCTACCGTGACTCGAGCCAGTCGATCGCCACGCTCCAGCGCTCCGACGCCATTTCACGCCTCAAGGACCGTTCGGCGCGTACCGAGCTCCGCTGGCGCCCAACCCGGCTCGAGCAGGCTGCGCTGGCCGGCGTGCTGCTCGTCGCGCTGATTCTGCTCATCACCCCCAGCCCGCAGCAGCGCGTGCTCGACCAGCAAGCCGCCGAGCAGGTGGCAGTTCAACAGGCGTCACAGCGCCTGGACCTGCTGCGCGAGCAGGCCGCCGCCGTACCCAGCCTGACACCCGGGCAAGCCAAGCAGCTCAACGAACTGCTGCAACAGGCACAGGCCGAGCTGAAGAATGTCAAGACGCAGCGCGAAGCAACGGCCATCGTGGCCCGCACCGCCGACCAGCTCAACCAGCAGCTCACCGACCCCAACGCCGACCTGCGCGACGAAGCGCTCGCGGCCATGAGCGAAACCCTCACCGCCGAACCCCTGACACGATCGCTCGGCGATGCCCTGCAGCATGAGGACGCCCAGGCAGCCAGCGACGCGGTCCAGTCGCTCAGCGCGCAGGCGGACCAGTTGTCGGACGTGCAGCGCCAGGCGCTCAGCCGCGCCCTGCAGCGCGCCGCCAATGTCGGACGCTCCGATTCGGGCACGGCGAGCGCGCTGCGTGAAGCGGCCCGCGCCCTCGCCGCGGGTGAGTCGTCGAAATCGGCCCTGTCCGCGGCCGACGCCGCGATCAAAGATTCGATCCAGGCATCCACCGCGCAGGCCCAGCTGCGCGATACGACCCAGCAGTTGCGCGACCTGCAAGCTCAGCTGGCTTCGGGCGTGCCACTGACCCCGGACCAATCGCCACCGAACGGCACCGGCGTGCAGATTATGCCGACGAGCAATGCGTTAGGGGTTGGTACGCCGATCGCCCTGGATGCCGGCGGTGCGCTGCTCAGCGACCCGGGCGCCGGACAAGGGACCGGCGCGGGCTATGGCGCCGCTGGCCAGAATGCCTCGGGCGCCCAGGCGATCGCGGTTGGGCCGGCGGCCGAGAACGTGTTCGTGCCCGGCCGGGTAGGCAATGGACCCGCCGACCAGGACCTGACCGACCAGCCTTTTACGGTGCGCGGCGCGCCGCGGCCGTATCGTGATGTTCTCGGCCAGTACGCCCAGACCGGCCGAGACTACGTCGACCGACCGGACGTGTCGCCCGCGGTACGGGAGCTCGTGAAACAGTACTTTCAGCAACTGGAAGAGGGCCAATGACACCGTCCGAAGTCTCTGAGGTCGATACCGCCGCGATTTCCGATTTTGTGCGGCGCGCCTCAGAGATCGAACGCGAGCTTCGCAAGGTCATCGTCGGCCAGCACGAGGCCGTGCGCCAGGTGCTCATGGCGCTGTTTGCCGGCGGCCACGTGCTCCTCGAAGGGGTGCCCGGCCTGGGCAAAACCCTCCTGGTGCGAACCCTCGGTGACGTGCTGTCGCTGCGCTTCAACCGCATCCAGTTCACGCCAGATCTGATGCCCGCCGACATCGTCGGCACGACCATCGTCAGCGAAGACCTCGATGGCCGCCGGGCGCTGCGGTTCCAGGCCGGGCCGGTGTTCGCCAACATCGTGCTGGCCGACGAGATCAACCGCGCCACGCCCAAGACGCAGTCCGCGCTGCTCGAAGCCATGCAGGAGCATACGGTCAGCACCGGCGAAGCGACGCGACCCCTGCCCCGGCCATTTTTTGTCCTCGCCACCCAGAACCCGATCGAGATGGAGGGCACCTACCCGCTGCCCGAAGCGCAGCTCGACCGGTTTCTGTTCAAGGTGCTCGTGCCGTTCCCACGCCACAACGAGCTGGAAGAGATCCTGCAGCGTACGATTCGGCCGCCGGCCCCCGGGACAGACCCGCGCCCCGTCGCCGCCCCCGAAGACGTGCTGCGCATGCTGCGCGTGGCGCGCGAGGTCGTGCTCGCACCGCACCTGGCCACGTATGCCGTGCGCCTGGTGCTGGCGACGCACCCCAATGAAGGCGCCGCGCCGCAAGCCATCCGCCAGTACGTCCGCCACGGCGCGAGCCCGCGCGGGCTGCAGGCGATCGTCGCCGGCGCCCAGGTTCGGGCACTGCTCGAAGATCGATTCAATGTGTCTCGTGAAGACCTGCAAGCCGTGGCCATGCCCGCGCTCCGCCATCGCCTGATTCTGGGCTTCGAAGCGCAGGCCGACGGCGTCACCCCGGAACAACTCGTCAACGACGTCCTGTCGGCGGTCCAGGTCCCGCGGCCGTGACCATCGTCCAGGTGCCACCGTCCGGACTCGACGATCAAGTGCCGCGGGCACGGCAACGCAGATGACCGAGTCGAATTCGGCTCCCGCCCCTCCGCTTTTCGAGCCCGGCTTCGTGCGAGTCCTGGAGTCCGTGACGCTCGCGGGTCGACGTGTGCCGGCCGGCCGCGCTGCGGGGCAGTGGCGATCGCGAGCGAGCGGATCGTCGGTCGAGTTCTCCGACTACCGGACGTACGCCCCGGGCGACGAGTTCCGACGCATCGACTGGAACGCCTACGCGCGCCTCGAGCGCCTGTTCGTCCGCCTGTACCGCGCCGAAGAAGACCTGGCGTTGGCGGTGGTCCTGGATGCTTCGGCGTCGATGGCATGGGGCAAACCGTCCAAAGGCCGGCTCGCCGCTCAGCTCGCTGGCGCACTGGCGTTCATCGCGCTCCAGAGCGGCGACCGGGTGGAGATCGCCGCGTGTCGTGAGTCGGGAGTCGTGCAGCGCCTACCCGCGATGCGGGGGGAAGCGGCCGTGCTGGCGGCCTGGCGGCTGCTCGAGCGCCTGGAGTTCAGCGGCGCCACCGATCTCAATGCTGGCCTGAGTGCCTCGGCGCGGTACCTGCGCGGTGCCGGGCTGACGGTCATCGTGTCGGACCTCTTCTCACCGACTGGCTACCAGCAAGGGATCGACGCGCTGCTTGCTCGACGTCAGGACGTGCTGCTCATCCACGTGCTGTCCCCCGACGAGGTGCAGCCGCCAGCCGATCTGCTCGGCGAGTGGCGGCTGTTGGACGTGGAGCCGACCGCGCCGCTCGAGGCGACGCTCACGCCGAGCGTTTTGAAGGCGTACCGCCGCCTGCTCGAAGGCTTCCGACAGGAAGCTGCCGATTACTGTCGACGCCGCGGGCTGACGTATGTCCCGTTGCGGAGCGACGTCGACCTGCAGAACGTGCTGGTGCGCACGTTCCGCACGGCAGGCATCCTGGTGTAGGTCGGCGTTCGGCGTGGGCTTTTTCGCTCCGGGCGCATTTCTCGCTGGCGCCGTGCTGTTGGCGGCGATCCTGGCCACCTACCTGCTGCGGCCACGGCGGCCCACGCGCCGCATCTCGAGCACCTTCCTGTGGCTCGCCGCCCTGCACGACGTTCAGGCGCAGCAACCCTGGCGCCGGGTGCCACCCACGCTGCTCCTGCTGCTCCAGATCGCGGCCCTCGCGGCCATGGTGCTGGCGCTGGCCCGCCCGTTCCTGCTCAGCGCTGACTCGACCGGGCCGTTTTCCGTCGTGGTGCTCGACGCATCCGCGTCAATGCAAGCGACCGATACACCGCCCTCGCGATTCGAAGTCGCCCGCACGCGCGTTGGCCAGATGATCGATGCCCTGGAGCCCGGCCGGTCGCTGGCGCTGGTGAGCCTGGACGCTCAGCCCAGGGTCGTGTCGCCGCCGAGCAGCGACCGCGCGCAACTGCACCGGGCGCTGGACAGTGTGCAGCCGACGACACAGTCGGCGAACCTGCCCGCGGCGCTGTCCATCGCGGGCTCTCTGGCCGAAGGGCAGGCCGACGCGCAGGTGACCGTCGTCGGCGACGGTAGCCTGGACCGGTCGCAGGCGCCGGCCGCGTTCCCGCTGCCGGTGCGCTACGTCGGGGTTGGCTCAGCCGACGCCGAAAACCTGGCCGTCGCCGGACTCGGGACTCGGGTCACCGACGGCCGCGTGTCCGCGCTGGCGCGCGTCGTGAACTACAGCGCGCAAGCGAAGACGGCGACGTTGGAGTTGCGGGTGGACGGCAACCGCTTCGACTCGCGCCAGCTCGCGATCGACCCGGGCGGGGTGGCCGATGCCCAGTGGGACGATCTACCGGGCACCGCGCGGACCCTGGAGGCCCAGCTCGACCAGCCCGACGGCCTGGCGCTCGACAACGCCGCGTGGGCAGTCCTGGGCGGCGATCGGCCGACCCGGGTCCTGCTGGTCAGCGACGGCAACGTCTTCGTCGAACGCGCCCTGAGCCTGCGGCCGAACACACAGGTGACCCGGGTCGCCCCGGGCGACTACACGCCCCAGCCCCAGACCTTCGACCTGCTCGTGCTCGACGGCTTCGTGCCGCCCGTGCTGCCCACCGGCAGCAACGTGCTGCTGCTGCACCCACCGCTCAACAACGGGCTCGTCGGTGCGTCGGCGGGCGACGTCTCGATCTCGAACGTCGCCGCGGTCCGCCAGGACGACCCACTGCTGACCGACGTGCCGCTCTCCGGGGTGCACATCAGCCGCGCCCGACACCTGGACTCGCCCGGCTGGGCCGACGTCGTCCTGACCTCGCCCGAGACGCCGCTCCTGCTCGTCGGCGAGCAAGCCGGTCGACGCATTGGCATTTTTGGCTTCGACGTCCATCAGTCCGACCTGCCGCTACAGCCCGGGTTCCCCGTCCTGGTACAGCACCTGCTCGACTGGCTGGTGCCCCCGACCAGCACCGCGACCCCCGTGGTCCAGGTTGGCGAGTCCGTGTCGATCGCCTCGTTGCCCGAAGCGGCCAGCGTCGTCGTGACCGGTCCAGACGGTCGCCAGGTCCAGGTCGGCCCGCCCCTACCACCCCCGCCGTTCAGCGGCACCGACGTGCCAGGCCTGTATCAGGTGACGCAGCGCGATGCGGGTGGGCGCGAGACGAAGTCGTTCTTCGCGGCGAATTTCCTCAACCCGCGCGAATCGCAGCTCGCGCCCGGCAAGGATTCTGGCGCCCCAACCGTCGGCCCGAAGCGCGAGCCGCTCAAGGCGCCCCAGGAGTTCTGGGAGGCGCTGGCCGTCCTCGGGTTGGTGTTCCTGGCGATCGAGACCGCCCTGGCCTGGTGGCAGTTCGCGGCGGCGACCGTGCGGGCGCGAGTCGCCATGGGGCTGCGTCTAGCCACGGCCGCCTTACTGGTGCTGGCCCTGGTCGGCGTGGGCGTGCCACAGCCGGTCAACCGCCAGGCCACTGTCTTTGTGGCCGACGTGTCCGCGAGCGTGCTGAGCGCGCAGCCCCAGGTCGCAAGCTTCCTCAGCCAGGCCCTCGGCGCCAAGCGTCCCGACGACGCGTACGCCCTGGTCACCACCGCGCGCTCGGCGACCGTGAACCAGGGCCTGACCAAAGTGGTGCCCGCCTCGCTCCCGCTGGGAGACGGTGGCCTGGCCGCGGATGGCACCGACCTCGCCGCCGGCCTGCGTCTGGCCGCCGACCTGCTGCCAACGGACTACCGGCCGCGGGTCGTGCTGCTCTCCGACGGACAGGAGACCACCGGCGACGCCGTGGCCCAGGCGCGGCTGCTCAAGGCCCGTGGGGTCGAGGTCGACGTCGTGCCGCTACCGAGTGCGAGTGGCCCCGAGGCGCTCATCGACAGCGTCTCGACGCCCAATGTCGTGAACGAAGGTGAGCGCTTCAGCGTTGGCGTACGCCTGGTCTCGAACGTCGCCACCGACGGCACACTGCGCGTCTTTGTCAACAATCAGCAGATCGGCGTCCAGGCGGTGAGCCTGACTCCGGGCACCACGGATCTCTCATTCGCGGCGCAGGCGCCACAGTCTGGCCTGCTCGACGTGCGGGCGACGCTCGAGGCCGATCAAGATACGCTGCCGCAGAACAACGAGGCGCGTTCGGTGGTCGAGGTGCAGGGGCCACCGCGCGTCCTGATCGTCGAAGAGCGACCAGGCGAAGGGGCGACCATCGCGACGGCCCTGTCCAGTACGGGCATGCGCCTCGAAACCCGCGCCGTCGCCGATTTGCCCGACCAGATCGACGTCCTGGGCAGCTACTCGGCCGTCGTCCTGGCAGACGTCTCGGCGACGAGTCTGACGGATGCACAGCAGACAACCTTGCGTGCCTACGTGCGCGACCTCGGCCGCGGCCTGCTGGCCATCGGCGGCGACACCAGCTTCGGCCAGGGCGACTACATCGGCACACCGCTGGACGACGCGTTGCCCGTGCGCTCCAGTGTCCGCTCGCACCGCGACCAGGGCCGCGTGGCGCTGCTGCTGGTCATCGACACGTCCGGGTCCATGTCGGACGACGTGTACAAGGAAGGCGTCACCAAACTGGACATGGCCAAGGAAGCCGCGATCCTGTCGGCGCAGCAGCTCGCGCCGCGGGACCAGGTCGGGATCATGACCTTTGACTCGTTTCAGCACTGGATCCTGCCGATGACCGGGCTGCTCGGCCTCGGCTCGACCGCCATTCAGGATCGGCTGGCGCCGCTGCAGGCCGACGGTGGCACGGACATCTTTCCCGCCCTGTCGATGGCCTTCGACGCCATCCGCCAGACCGACGCCCGCTACAAGCACGTCATCCTGATGACCGATGGCATGTCGTGCTGCGGCGGTGACTACGCCGGCGTGGAGGACCGCATGCGCGGGGCGAACGTCACGCTCTCGACGATTGCCGTCGGCGGCGATGCCGATCAGCAACTCCTGCAGCAGCTCGCCAAACAGGGCGACGGTCGCTACTACTTCGCCGAGCACGCCCGCGACATTCCGCGGCTCATGACCCGCGAGACTGACCTGGCCACACGCGGGCCCGTGGTCGAGGGCGCGGTCACGCCGCGGCAGGTTGGCTCCGATGCCGTGTTGAGTTCGCTCGCGGCGGGCGGGCTGCCGCAGCTTGGCGGCTACCTGGTCACCACCCCCAAAGACCTGGCCGACGTGTTGCTCGTCTCCGACGCAGCCGACCCGTTGCTGGCGCGCTGGCAATACGGGCTGGGACGCGCCGTGGCCTGGACCAGCGACCTGCGCGGACGGTGGTCGGACGCCTGGATCCAGTGGCCGGGCACCGCGCAGCTCTTCAGCGAGCTGGTGGGCTGGACGATCGCGCCAGCCCAGGGCCCGCTGCGACTCAGCGTGCGCGCCGATGCCGTCGACGGGCACGTCACGGTGGATGAGGCGGTGCCGGGTCCCACGGCCGGGCAGGTCCACGTCCACGTGGCGCAGGCCGACGGTCAGCCGCTCGAGCTCGACCTGGCGGCCACCGGGCCAGGCCGCTACGCGGGTACGTTCCCGCTCAACGGCGCCGGCACGTACATCGTGCGCGCCGACGAACAGCGCGACGGAGCGGCGGTCGGCACCGCCGAGGCTGGCCTGCCGGTCTCGTACCCGGCCGAGTTCCGACAGGTCACCCCGGACACGCAGCGCCTGGAGCAGATCGCTCGTGCCGGAGGCGGCCACGTGCTTACCGACCCGTCTGCGGCGTTCGCCGACGATCTCCCGCCAATTAGCGTGCCACTGCCGTTGCAGCGAATCCTGATTGCCATCGCGGCCGTCCTGCTGCCGGTGGAGATCGCCATCCGCCGTCTGCGGATCTCGCTCGTCGACCTGGTCGACTGGCTGCGCCACCCGCGCCGCCTGCCGCTCGCCCTTCCGCGCTGGTCCACGCGCGGCCAGGTCCAACCCGCCGCGTGGACCCCCGGCGCCTGGGCCGCGCGCCGCCCCGTCCCACGCGTCACGCGTCCCTTCTACACGTCCGAGCCCACCCTCAGCGGCCACGCCACCCCCGGCCTGGCCCGCGAAACCGACATCGAAGGCGCCGACAACGAACAAGACGCCCTCGGCGCCACCCTCAAATGGCTAGCCGCCCGCCGCGGCACCAAAGGCGACGCCGGGTAAACACCCCGCTCCGCGCGCAGGTTCGGCGGCCCGCATCGCTGCGCTCGCTCCATTCCGAGCCGGGACTTCGAAAGGCTCGAGCGAACTGCCGCCCGGCCCACGTTTCAGTAAGGCTCCGCAAGAAAGCGAGCGTAGCGATGCGGGCCGCCGAACTTCCGCGAGTGCGGGCTGCCGTTGGCTGGAACCTTCCGAAGTCCCGGCGCGCGAGGAGCGAGCGAAGCGATGCGGGCCGCCGATTCGACACGGCCTGCGGGGCGGCGGCTAACGCTTCACCGGGTGGGCGCGAACCGCCGCCTCGTTCACCTCTGTCCCCCAGCCTGGCCCAGACGGCAAATATAAATATCCCTCGCGGATATCGGGTTTGACCGTGACCAGGTCGTCGACCCACGGCGCCTGGTCGACGTCGATCTCCATGATGCGGACGTTGGGGGCGACGGCGCACAGGTGCATGCTCATCAGCGTCGCCAGGTGGCTGTAGAAGTTGTGGGGCGCGATGTTCACCTCGTACGCGTCGGCCATGGCCGCGATCTTCAGCGACTCGGCCAGCCCGTTCCATGGCAGGTCGATGATCACCGAGTCCATCGCCAGACGCTCGAAGAACGGCCGGTACTCGCGCCGACCGAACAGCGACTCACCGCTGGCAACAGGAATCGTCGTGCGCGACCGGATGTAGTGCAGCGCCTCAGGATTGCGGATGTCCATCTCGACCCAGAACAGGTCGAACGGCTCCATCGCCCGCGCGACCTTCAAATACCCCTCGGTCTTGTAGTTGAAGTTCAGGTCGACCAGGATGTCGACGTCCAGTCCGGCGCCTTCCCGAAAGGCCGCCAGCTGGTCGCGAATCGCCCGCAGCGCGTACCGCTCGGGATTCAGCTCGGGAAAGCTTTCGCCGCGCGCAAAGCCAGGCGTGTGACCGCGGGGGTTGCCGTCGGCGAGCAGCAGGATGTTCGTCTTGAGCGCCGAGTAGCCGCGCGCCACGACTTCTCGGCCGAGCTTGACGACGTCGTCCAGCGAGCGCACCTCCGGCAACTCCATGGCGCGCGCCCGAGCACCGACGCGATAGGTGCCACAGTGCGACCAGTACAGCCGCTGACGGTCGCGCAACGGTCCGCCGAACAACTCGTACACCGGCACGCCCAGGGCACGCGCCTTCACGTCGAGCAACGCGTTCTCGATGGCGCCGACCGCCTGCTGCGCCATACCACCCGCCGCGGGCCGCCGCAGCGCTTGCATGAGCGCGACGTGGGCTTCGACCGGACGCGGATCCTTGCCGATGAGACTCGGCGCCAGTGTATCGATGGCCGCCGACACGCCCAGGCCACCAAACGTCTCGTTGTACTCGCTCCAGCCAACGAGCCCGTCGTCGGTGGTGATCTTCAAGAAATCGAACGCCCGTCCGCCGCCATCGGCGTGCAACGACTCGATCTGTGCGATCTTCATAGCTCACCCGTGACGTGTTTCGGCAGCCACATGTCGAGCACGGCAGGCACACCCTCGCGGACAGCTTTGAGGCCGCGCTGGATCGCCGGGCCCACCTCGTCGGGGTCGGTCACTTTTTCACCGTACGCCCCGCTGGCGGCGGCCTCACCAGAGTAGTTTGGACACGGATCGAACCAGCCGCCCGTGACGTCCTGAGCTTTCGCGGCATAGCCCTCCGGGTAGCTGCGCAGGACCTGGGTCGTGCCGGTCGAGTAGCCGCGGTTGTTCGAGATGATAAACAGCACCGGCGCCTTGTGAAACTTCGACGCCCACGTGACGACCTGTGGGTTCCCGAACATCCACGACCCATCACCCGTGCACGCGACGACCTGTCGGCTCGGCGCGGCGACTTTGACGCCCACGGCGGCCGGCGCCGCCCAGCCCAGGCTCGAACCGCCCGCGTTGAACTGCGTGCCGGGCCGGGTGCGGTTGAAGTGGGCCGTATTGACCAGCTCGTTGACGATGACAGTCTCAGGGTCGAGGTTCTGGCCGACCTGGTAGCTCAGCCAGGCGGGCGTGATGTGGCCCGAGCTGCGCTCCCCCTGTGCCGCCTCGATCGCCGCCCGGCGTTTCTGCAGGCCTTCGGTCTGCAGACGTGCGCAGCGCTCCTGGCACCGCGCCTGCTGCGTCGGCGTCATCGCCGAACGCACCTCTTCGAGCAAGAGCGGGATCGACGGCCCGGCGTCGCCGCCGACGGCCAGGTCGGTCGGGTACTCGTAGATCGGCGTCATGCGGTGAATTGGGTCGATCGCCAGTGTGATGATGCGCACATTGCCACCGGGCCGATACGCCGCCATTGGCCACGGCACGAGCATGTCGAGAATGAGCAGGCAGTCCGTCTCCGGGGGCGGCCCGGAAAACCCGCCGCCTGCCAGCAAGAGCGGGTGATCGGCCGGCATATTGACCCGGTACCCGTCGGCAACCACCTGTGCGGCCAGTGTCTCGGCCAACTCGACAAGCGCCGGCACGGCCGACGGGTCGCGCCCGACGCGTGAGACGCAGATGACCGGCCGTTCGGCGGCCAGGAGCCACTCGGCGGCGCGGCGAAGCAGGCCGCGATCGGCCACCGGCGGCCGCGCCGGCGGCAACTGGCCCAGCAGTGGAAAGCGCGCGCCGTCCATCGGCCGCATGGCCGCTTCGCGCGGAATCGCCAGGTAGGCCGGCCCCTGCGGCTCACTGAGCATGACCTGCAGAGCGCGCGTCACGACCGTCCCCGGGTTGTCGTACGACGCCAGCTTGTGGTCCCAGCGCATGTACTGGCGCACCAGCTCGCCCTGATCGCGCACCTGCTGAAACCACTGGATGCCGGCATCGCGCGCGCCCGGCACGCTGCCGCTTTCGGCCGATGGCGGGTAGCCCGACATCATCAAGACCGGATAGTGGCCGCGGTCCGCATTGTGGATCGAGCCGCCGGCGTTGATCATCCCGCACTCGACGTGCGCTGCCGTCGCCGACGGCTGGCCAGTGATCATCGTCTCGCCGCACGCCGCTGCCAGGGCCGCGTTTTCGTGGGTCATCGTCATGATCGCCGGGGTCGGCCGTCCGAGCGCCTGGTGCTTGACGGGCACTTCCTGCAAGAAGGCCAGTTCGGTCCCCGAGGTGAACCAGAGTCGGTCGATGCCGTTGAGTTTCATCGACGCCATGAGCGCTTCGGCTGCCTGCTCCGCCTGCATCGCGTACGTCGGTTCCATGGCTGCGGAGTGTAGATCCAAGGGCGATATCCTCACCGACCGATGGACAAGGTGTTCGCCTCGCCCGCCGAGGCCGTCGCGGATGTGCCCGATGGCGCCTCGATCGCCATTTCCGGCTTTGGTCTCAGCTCGGGCGTGCCTAACAGCCTGTTGGCGGCGGCCGCCGAACGCGGCAGCGCGGCCCTGAAGGACCTGTGCCTGGTCGCCAATGGGGTCGGCGGAGCCGCGGCGCAGCTCATCGAAAACCATCAGGTGTCACGTCTGATCGTGTCGTTCGTGTCCCGACCGCGGGTGGAATCGGCGGCTGGCGCGCAGGCCGCCAGCGGCGACCTGACGTTCGAGATGGTGCCGCAGGGCACCCTCGTCGAGCGTTTGCGTGCCGGCGGCGCTGGCCTGGCGGGTGTCTTCACCCCAACGGGAGTCGGCACCCCGATCGCCGACGGCAAAGAGGTGCGCCTGTTCGACGGCAAGCCGTTCATCTTTGAGCCGGCCATCCGGGTCGACTACGCGTTCGTCACCGCCTACCGCGCGGACCGAGTGGGCAACTGCGAGTTCAGAGGCAGCAGCCAGCACTTCAATCCGAGTTTTGCCAAGGGCGCCCGCACCGCCATCGTCGAAGTCGACGAGATCGTCGAGCCGGGCGAGATCGACCCGCATCGCGTCGGCCTGGCGGGGTGCTTTGTCGCCCGCGTAGTGAAGCGCACCGTCGCGCCAGATTTCGGCGGCCTGGCCCGCTACCGCCGCGCAGCCGACGTCCCGCGCACCTACCACGATAAACCGGCCTGGACGCGCGCCCAGATGGCCGAACGGGCCGCGGCGCTCCTGCCCGAGCACAGCTACGTCAACCTGGGCCTGGGCATCCCTACCCTGATCTCGAACTACCTCGCCGGCCGCGACATTGCGCTGCACGGCGAAAACGGCATCCTGGGCTACGGCGGCCCCGCCGACCCAGACGGCGTCGACCACTACGTGCACGACGCGGGCGGGAACTACGTCACGCCGCGGCCGGGCACCGCCTACTTCGACAGCGTGACTGCCTTCGAAATGGTGCGCTCCGGCAAAATCGACGTGGTCGTACTGGGGGCGTATCAGGTTGACCAGGCGGGCAACATCGCCAACTGGAGCACCCCCGAGCAGGTGGGCGGCGGCATCGGTGGCGCCATGGACATGGTCGCCGGTGGCGGCACCGTCATGGTGCTGATGGAGCACCGCGACAGCCGCGACCGTGCCAAACTGGTACGCACGTGTACGTACCCACTGACGGGCGCCGGCTGCGTTGACCTCGTCGTCACCGATCTCGCGGTGCTGCGCCGGGTGGCCGGTCGCTTCGTCCTGGAGGACATCGCCGCGGGGTTTTCAACCACCGAAATCAAGGGCTTGACCGAGCTGGATATCGTTGTTGACTAGGTCGCCAGAGTATCTTTTATCCGTGGGGCGAAGAGGGTATGCTCGTACCCAAATTCGCTAGCAACCCTCGCTGCGCACGCTCCCTGATCAGGGGTCGCGGACTCGGACAACACGAACATTCCGCAGATCGGGCGCGTCGATCGGAGATCGCGACATGAGTGCCGTAGACGTCAATCGTGCAGCCGGAACGCTGGGCGGGGTCCGCGTCGGGACTGCCACGCCTGCGCGCCTGAGCCTCTGGACGCGCATCTGGCGCGACCGGCTGATGCTGCTGTTCGTCCTGCCGGGTGTGGTGTATTTCATCCTCTTCGGCTACCTGCCGCTGCTGGGCAACATCATCGCGTTCGAGGACTACCTGCCCTTCGTTGGCTTCGACAGCCCGTTCGTCGGCTTCGACAACTTCAGATCGATGATCAGCGACACGGCGTTCTGGCAGGCCCTGTCGAACACGATCGTCATCACGCTGATGCAGCTGATCTTCTACTTCCCCGCGCCGATCATGCTGGCACTCCTGATGCAGAGCGTCATCAGCACCAAGATCCGACGCATCATCCAGAGCGTCGTCTACCTGCCCCACTTCATCTCGTGGGTCATCGTCGTCTCGCTGTGGCAGCAGGTGCTCGGCGGTTCCGGGATCTTCGTCCACACCCTGCGCGACCTCGGCCTGCCGGCGATCAACGTCATGACCGAGCCGGGACTGTTCAAAGCCCTTGCCACCTCACAGCTCATCTGGAAAGAGACCGGCTACGCGACGATCATCTTCCTGGCGGCCTTACTGAACATCGAGGCGGCGCTGTACGAGGCCGCGGTGATGGACGGGGCGGGACGCTGGCAGCGGCTCTGGAACATCACTTTGCCTGGCATTCTGGGCGTCGTGATCTTGCTACTCATCCTGCGGCTCGGCCTCACCCTGACGGTCGGTTTCGAGCAGATCCTGCTCCAGCGCAACGCGGTTGGTCCAGCCGCGGGTGAGGTGCTCGATACCTACGTGTACTTCAAGGGCATCGTTGGCGGGCAGTGGGGCGTGACGGCAGCGGCCGGCTTGATCAAGGGGATCTTCGGCACCGCGATCGTCATCGCCGCCAACAAACTCGCGCACCGCTTCGGTCAGGAAGGGGTGTACTCGTGATCGAAGCCAACGCCTCGGGCCAGCTTTTCGGCCGCCCGCCCGCGCCGCTTAAATCTGTCATCGACGCTGGCGCCGGGGGCGGCGACGGTCGCCCCGCCTGGCTGGAGCACGAGACCGTCCTGGAGAAATCGGTCAAAACGGCCGTATTCGTCGTGGTCATCCTGGCGGTGCTCTACCCGTTCCTGAGCGTCCTCGCCACCAGTCTCGCCAGCGAGCCCGACGTCATACAAAATGGCGGCCTGGTGATCTGGCCCGAGCACCCGACGCTGAGTGCGTACCGCACGATCTTCCAGGGCGGCGTGGTCACGCGCGCCATCGAGGTCAGCATCGGGATCACGGTCATCGGCACGCTGCTCAGCATGGCGGTCACTACCGCCATGGCGTACGGCCTGAGCCGACGCATCGTCGGCGGGCGTTTCTTCCTGCTGATGGCGCTCACGACCATCCTCTTCACGCCGGGCATCATCCCCAATTACCTGGCGGTCAAGCAGTACGGCCTGCTCAACTCGTACGCCGCGCTGATCCTGCCGATCCTGGTCAACGCCTTCAACCTGATCGTGCTGCGCCAGTTCTTCATGAACATCCCCAGCGAACTGCTCGACGCCGCGAAGATCGACGGCGCGAACGACTGGGACATCCTGCTCCAGATCGTCATCCCGCTGTCGAAGGCAGTGTTGGCGGTGGTCGCGCTGTTCTACGCCGTCTTCTACTGGAACGACTTCTTCCGGGCGCTGCTGTACCTGAACGACAGCGCCATGTGGCCACTGCAACTGGTGTTACGCCTGTACGTCGTCCAGGGCGCCCCCCTGCCTGGCGCCGGCGACGTCGCCGAAAACGCGCCGCCGTTGGAGTCCATCCAGATGGCCGTGGTCGTCGTCGCGATGATCCCGATCCTGATGGTCTACCCCTTCCTCCAGCGCTATTTCACGCGGGGTGTTTTGAGCGGAGCCATCAAAGGCTAGACGCTTGCGGGCAGCGAACTTATACGGGTCGGGGGAGCCCTGCGGGCCCCCCGCCGCCAGTGAGGTGCGAAGTTACGACGCAGTTACGAGGCAGTCACCGCCTGCCGTGAGTCAGCCGTGTCCCACTTGGCCATCGCCGGGAAGACCTTCTTCGGATTCCCGTTCATGATCTGAATCTTCTCGGCCGCGCTCAGGAAACTGAATCCATCCAGGACCGGGACCAGGTCGTCGCCGCTGCGGCCGGTTTCGGGGATCACGTGGCGGCCCGAGCCGGGCGCTTCGGTACCGAACACAATGCGGTCCACCCCGCGCTGCTTGATCGCCGCCTCCAGAAACAGCGATTCATACGCGCAAGTATCAAAGAACAGATTCCGCGAGAGGTCCTTTTGCGGCAGGTGCGGGTCCGTCTTGTGGAAGCGATCGAGGCCGCCGCCACAGTGGCAGACCACAATCTTCAACTCGGGGAACCGCTCGAACACATCGCCATGGCCGAGGAACTGGGTGGCCAGGTATTGCTCGGTGTAGAACCCGAGCTGATAGTTGTGCGGGACCACGCGGAAGCGCCGGTCGAGGGCATTGGTGCCGTGGACGATGATGGGGATGCCCCATTCCTGGCACTTCGCGTACAGCGGATGCCAGTACGCCTCGTGCATGCCGGGCGTGGTCCGACGACCGCCTGGATCCGGGCTGGCGTAGGTGGCAATGAACCCGAGGTCCTTCACGCAGCGCTCGAGTTCGCCCAGCACGTGGGTGGTATCCGGCGCGTCGCTCAGCTGCGGCAACTGCGCCGCGCCGATAAACCGCTCCGGGAAGTCCTGGCACTGAATATGAATGCAGTCGTTGACAAAGCGCGCCCAGCTCGGGGTGAGATGCTCCTCCATGAAGCCCATGACCCGGAACGGTCGCGGTCCGATGATCTGGACGTCGATGTTCCGCGCGTCCATGTAGTCCACGTGCCGTTGTGAAGCCTTCTTAAAATCTTCGGGCGAAAGACCAGGGCTCTGCCGCCCGCCGGCCGCCGGCACGCCACCGGCAGGGATCGGGCTGGGGAAGGCAGTGTTCGCGGCCATCATCAGCATCAGGTAATTGCTCGTGGCCTCGGGCGACGACACGTGCCCGTGGACATCCAGGACCTTTACGCCGTTGTACATACCACTCTCCCTCAGTCGTGTGATGTCAGGAAGTGCCCATGGAACCACACCACTGGGTCCTGATGTAGGTATGCGCTGCCCTAAACTTCGTAGCCACGGGAGGTCGCGATGCTGAGCGCCGAAGACAATGCGCTGATCACCCAGACCAGCAAAGGCACGCCGATGGGCGAGTTGTTCCGCCGCTTCTGGTTGCCGGTCCTGCTGCCGGAAGAGCTACCCGAGCCGGATTGCCCGCCCATTCGCATCAAGGTCATGGGCGAATACCTGGTGGCGTTTCGCGACACGAATGGCCGCGTTGGACTGGTCGAAGCCTTCTGCCCGCACCGCCGCGCGCCGCTGTTTTACGGCCGCAATGAGGAGTGCGGCCTGCGCTGCGTCTATCACGGCTGGAAGTTCGGCGTCGACGGCAGCTGTATTGACATGCCCAGTGAGCCGGCCGACAGCGACTTCCGCGCCAAAGTCCGGATCGACGCGTACCCGGTGCAGGAATGGGGCGGCGTCATCTGGGTCTATATGGGGCCGCCTGAGCACATGCCGGCCACGCCACCCCAGCTGGAGTGGGCGCTGGTTTCACCCGCGCAGCGACGGGTCACCAAGAACTTCCAGGAGTGCAACTACCTCCAGGCCCTCGAGGGCGACATCGACACCGCGCATGTGTCGTACCTGCACTCCAGCAAAGTCCGGCTGCCGCAGAACCAGGGCGTCGTGCGCGACGTCGGCCGCATCGACAAAGCCCCCAAACTGATGGTCCTGAGCCACGACGCTGGTTTTGCGTATGGTGGCCGACGCACGGTGCCGGACGGCGGCTACTACTGGCGGGTCACGCAGTTCCTGTGGCCGACGTACGCGTTCATCCCGGCCTTCTCGTGGCCAAAGACGTGTACCTATACCGTGCCCGTGGACGACCACCACTGCTTCCGCATGGGCTTCGCCTACAACATCGAGGGGCCGATGCCTGAAGTCGGCAGGTGGCTGCAGCCGGGGGATGGGATCGGCCCGTGGTCGCGAACCTACGGCCAGTACTGGTTCGACGATGGCCTGGCGATCGACACGTGGCTTCTCGATCAGAACAAGCGCAACCACTACTTCATGGACCGCGAGAAGCAGCGCACGGAGAGCTTCACGGGCATCACTGGCATCCCGACCCAGGACCGCGCCATGACCGAGGGCATGGGCTTCATCTGCGATCGTACGAAAGAGCGCCTGGGCACCACCGATGTGGCCGTGATCGCCGCCCGTCGCGGCCTGATCGACATGGCGCGCAATCTCGAGCGCGGCATCGCGCCCTACTGCGCCACTAACGCCGCAGCCTACCGCCTACGCGCCCTCGACGTCGTCACGCCCGACGGCGACCTCGCGCCCGTGCTCGAGCGCTACAAGGACGAAATCGCCGTCACGCTCTGATCCGTGCCCGCCCGCATCGCTTCGCTCGCTCCATCCAATGAATATCGAAGCCCAGAGGAAACCGCCGGTCACCGGCCGCGCAGCAGTGCGCGATGAAGGGGCTACCCGAGCTCGTATTCGCGGGATACCGCGCCTGCGTTGGTGCGCTGGTCTTCCACGAGATCGCGCCGAATGAATTCAGGAAACGGGATGCCAAGCCGGTCAAGCTCAC
This sequence comes from Chloroflexota bacterium, assembly GCA_035309865.1. GTDB lineage: Bacteria > Chloroflexota > UBA6077 > UBA6077 > CF-72 > CF-72. The sequence continues at coordinate 15,634 of DATGER010000104.1, read as the reverse complement.
CACCTACCTGGTCTAGCGTGAGCCCCGCCTGGCGATTGCTCGGACTGTGCACGCCAACCGCGATGCCTTCGCCGTTACAGCCAGTGCAGATCTCGTCCGAGCCGTCCTGCTCACCCGAGCCCCCGCACACGCCGCACAGAGCGACGACATTGACGTAGAACCCCTGTTCAGCGGGCTCCCAGCCGACGAATACAACCCGATCGATGTGTCGATACCAGCGCCGACTCATCCGGGGGTACGATACTGTGCTTGATCGCCTGGCAGTTTGGAGATAGCGCCGCATGTTGAAGCAGGAAGAAAACGAGCTGATCACCCGAGTCGGACCTGGCACGCCCATGGGCAACTTCATGCGTGAGTACTGGGTCCCCGCGATGCTCTCTGCTGAGTGCCCGAAAGCCGACTCTGACCCGTTGCGGGTCATGCTGCTGGGTGAGCAGTTGATCGCCTTCCGAGACTCCAACGGCAAGATCGGCCTGGTCGCAAACAACTGCCCGCACCGCGGTGCGTCGCTGTTCTTCGGACGCAACGAAGAGGCCGGCCTGCGCTGCGTCTACCACGGCTGGAAGTTCGACGTCGACGGCAATTGCATCGACATGCCCAACGAACCAGCGGAATCCGACTTCAAACAGAAGGTCAAGGCCGTCGCGTACCCGACCCAGGAGCGCGGCGGACTGGTCTGGGCGTACCTCGGCCCGCGCCAGACTCCACCCCCGCTGCCCGACCTGGAAGGCAACATGTCGCCAGGCGCCGAAAATTACGTCCGCGCGACGCAGCTGCAGAGCAACTGGCTCCAGATCATGGAAGGCGACATCGACACCAGCCACGTCGCCTTCCTGCATTACGGCGGCCTCAAGGCCGAGGACCAGATTCCGGGCAGCTTCTCCGAGCTCCAACTCAAGGAAAAGACCGCCCACTACGAAGTCGTCGACACCGAAGGTGGCGCAGCCTACGGCGCGCGCAAACCGGCTGGACCCAACCAGGTCTATTGGCGCATTGCCCAGTGGTGCTTCCCGTTCTACACGTTCACCCCGCCTGGCGTGCTGGGCACCAAGAAGGGGGGTAACGCGCGCGTCCCGCTCGACGATTACCACACGATCTCGTACAGCATGGTCAGCGGCCGCAACGGGCCAGGGCCCTTGAACATCGTTCGCGCGCCGATGCATCCCAATTCGAGCGACTGGTTCGGCCGCTTTCGACCCGAGCAGGACCTGTCGAACGACTTCTTCATCGACCGCGACGAACAACGCAAAAACACCGGGCCCGCGGGCTTTACGGGCATCACGAGCATCGGCATGCAAGATGCCGCCATGACCGGCAGCATGGGGCCCATCTACGACCGTTCCCACGAGCACCTGGGGACCACCGACGCCATGATCATCCGCGTACGCCGTCGCCTGATCGCGGCCGTCCAGGCGCACATGACCCGCGGCGTCACCCCGCCCGGCGTGGACGATCCCGAAGCGTATCGAGTCCGCTCGGGCGGCGTGTTCTTGCCCCCCGACGCAGACTGGGTCGAATCGACCCGCGAGCTCAGGCAGGCGTTCGTCGAGCATCCGGAGCTTGATCCGGCGCTGAACGGACCGCTCTAGGTCTTGAGAAGCAACATTGCTCCAAGGCTTGGACTCCCGGAGTCTCGACAAGCGACGATTCTCCAGGCGCTGGACAACCCCGACGAGCAGCTGCACAGGCCGTTGCTCGGAGTACCAGCTGCGGCAGATGAGGGCCGGTCTAGTCCCGACCTCCGGTTTCTCCAACCAATGGAGTGCTTTGCCCTTTCGCCAGTGACGGACGCTAGCAAGCGGTGAGTTTCTAAAGGGGGAATCGCCCGGAATGCGCATGCTGGAAAGGCCAGTCACTTGAAACTCGAAGACTATCTCGCGATTCCGTACCGCCTGGTCGCGTACTCGGCGGTGCGCGCCGACGGCACGTGGAAGCGCTTCGCGGCCTACCCCGAGATTGGCTGTGTCAGCGAGGCGGATACGCCCTGGGAGGCCCAGGAGCAACTCGAGGAACTGCGTATCCGCTACATCATCGACCACGTCCAACGTGGCGTACCGATCCCGGTCCCCCGTCCGCCGCTCAAGTCGCTCACGACCGTGCTCGACCTGGAACGGCTGGGTTTTGCAAAGTGGCTGGTGGATAACCAGCACTTGAGTGAGGGCACTGAATAGCCTTGGCCACCCCAAACAAGGTCGCCATCGTCACAGGCGGTGGCAGCGGCATCGGTAGAGCATCCGCGCTGGCCCTCGCCAGGGCCGGCTGGTCTGTGGTGGTCGCCGGACGGCGGCGCGAGCCTCTCGACGGGACAGTCAAGCTGGGCGAGGCCGCGGGCGCGCAGATGCTGGGCGTCGTCACCGACGTCTCAGATCCCGCCGCCGTGGAAGCGCTGTTCGGCGCGGCCAGGCAGAAGTTTGGTCGCCTGGACTTGCTGTTCAACAACGCGGGTGGCGGCACGCCAGGTTTGCTCGAGGACCTGACCCCCGAAAAGTGGTTGTCGGTGGTGGGGGCGAACCTGAACGGCGCGTTCTTCTGTACGCAGCAGGCGATCAAAATCATGAAGGACCAGGACCCGCGGGGCGGCCGGATCATCAACAACGGCTCGATCTCGGCCTACGTCCCGCGCCCGAACTCGGCCCCGTACACCTCAACGAAACACGCCATCCTCGGGTTGACCAAGGCCACAGCGCTGGACTGCCGCAAATACGACATCGCCGTTGGCCAGATCGACATCGGCAATGCCATGACGGATATGACCCGCGCTACGGCCGCGGGTCAGCTGCAACCCGACGGCAGCACGCGCGCCGAGCCGCGGATGGACGTCGAGCACGTGGCGCAGGCGATCGTCTTCATGGCCAGCCTGCCGCTTGAAAGCAACGTTCAGTACATGACCATCATGGCCACCAAGATGCCGTTCATCGGCCGGGGGTAACGAGTCACCATGCGACCCTTCAAGATCCAACCGCACAGCCGACTTCAGGAGTGGGTGGCTGAAGAAAAGGGCTACTTCCGCGACGAGGGCCTCGACTACATCTTTCATGTGCCCGGCGGCAGCCTGGATGAGATGGGCGTCGGACGGACCTACCACGTCCAGGGCGCCGGCAATGGCAGCGTCCAGTCCACCGAGGAGGCGCCGTCCGAGGTGAAGCGCGGGGCTTTCGAGACCATGGAAGCCGGCCGCACCTGCGACATCAGCGCGGCATGTCACTGGGCGGTCAATATGGCCGCCTCCGGTGAGCACGGCAAGATGTGGGGTCACGCGTACTCGGTGACGCCGTCGGGCATCTATGTCGCGCCCGAGTCGTCGATTCGAACACCCATGGATCTGGTCGGCCACGCGATTGGTGTTGGCTACCACTCTGGGAGCCACTTCTCGGCCCTCCAGGCGCTGGAGGGTTTTCTCGAACCCCAGCAACTGTCGACCAGCCTGAAATTCATCGGCACACCGAACGACCGTGTCGCGCAGTTGCTTGATCGCCGCGTCGAGGCGGCCAACGTGTTCGGCATGCAGTCGTACATCGTCGAACAGCAGGGCTTTCGGAAAATCGTCGACACGTCGTTCATGATCGGTTTTCTCATTTCGGGCGCCGACACCGACATGGAGGACGTGGAGAAATACTTCCGCGCGCTGCAGCGCGCCCAGCGCGATATCGACGTGGAGCATCAGCGGTTCACCCACTACTACCTGCGCGAGATGGCCGACGAGTTCAAACCCCTCGTCGACACGCGCGCCTTCGGCCCCGGCGAACGTCTCGTCTTCGAGCCGTACACGCGTGAGGTCTACGAGCAGACCCACCGCTGGATGAAGCGCCTCGAGCTGTTCCCGAAAGGCCAGCTCTCAGACGCGGACTACGCGACCGCGGTAGTGGCCTGAACGCGGGGCCCCGAGCCCGTGCCGAATCTCGCTGCCCGCATTGCTTCGTCTACCAGTACCGAAGGTACAGGGCTCGCTCCCCTGCGGCACCCGGATGGCAGGGATCCTTCCTCCCTCGCAGGTAGTGCAACTTGCAAGCGAAGCGGATGCGGGTGCTTTGAGAACCGCACGATGACGATGACGCCGCAAGGAGGCGAAATGTGCTGAGCCAGGAGGAAAACGAGCTGATCACCCGGGTCGGGCCGGGGACGCCGATGGGCAATCTGTTCCGCGAGTACTGGCTGCCGGCCATGCTTTCGGACGAGTTGCCCGCCGCGGACAGCGATCCGGTCCGCGTGCTCATGCTCGGCGAGCAACTCATCGCCTTCCGCGACTCCAACGCGAAGATCGGCCTGCTCGCAAACAACTGCCCCCATCGCGGCGCGTCGCTCTTCTTCGGCCGCAACGAAGAAGCTGGACTCCGGTGTGTCTACCACGGCTGGAAATTCGACGCCGACGGCAACTGCGTCGACATGCCCAATGAACCCGCCGAATCGGACTTCCGCACGAAAGTCAAAGCTGTCGCCTACCCGACCCAGGAGCGGGGCGGGATCGTCTGGGCCTACCTCGGCCCACGCGCAACGCCGCCGCCGCTCCCCGACCTCGAAGGCAACATGCTGCCTGGCGCGACGGCCTGGGCGTACCAGCAAGCCGCCAACTGGTTCCAGATCCTGGAAGGGCACATCGACACCGCCCACGTGAGTTTCCTGCACTACGGCGGCGTGAAGCCCGAGGACGTGCCGCCCGGCAGCTTCTCCGAGTATCAGCTCCGCGAGCGCTCAGCCCACTTCGAAGTCATCGACACCGACGGCGGCGCCGCCTACGCGGCCAACCGCCCCGCCCGCGACGGCCAGACGTACTGGCGGATCGCCCAATGGATCTTCCCGTCGTTCAGCATGGCGCCGCCAGGGGTGCTCGGGCTGGGCAAACGCAACGCATGCGAAGTGCCCCTGGACGACCACCACACCATCACCTATCAGATGTCGGTGAGTCGCGGGCGGCCGGGCGTGGGTCCGTCGCAGACCGTAAACCCGATCCCGCTGGGGCCAACGACGTCCGGTTGGTACGGCCGCTTCCAGCCGATCGTGCAGCCGAGCAACGACTTCCTGATCGACCGCGAGGCGCAGCGCCGCAACGAGGGCACCACCGGCTTCACCGGCATCCAGGGCATCGCGATGCAGGACGCCGCGGTCACCTCGAGCATGGGCCCGATCTACGATCGACGTCAGGAACACCTGGGCACCAGCGACGCGATGGTGATTCGCGTCCGTCGCCGCGTGATCTCCGCAATCAAGGCCCACATGCAGCACGGCACGGTGCCGCCCGGCGTCGACGAGCCCGCGGCCTACCGAGTTCGCTCCGGTGGCGTCCTCCTGCCCGAAGGCGCCGACTGGGTAGAAGCCACCCGCGAACTACGCAAAGCCTTCGTCGACCACCCCGAGCTCGACGCCGCGCTCAACGGCCCCCTCTAGGACCCGAGAGGAGCACCCGCTGACGACCAACGGCCTCAAAGTGGTACGAGCGGCAACAAGGCGCGCAGCGCCCCCACGACCCGGACGAGTGCAAGGCGCGGAAGTTAGCTCTATTTCTGCCGGTTGAGAAAAGCAGCCACCGATTTCTGGTGCTCGTCGGTGGTGTAGCAGATGGCCTGGGCCTGCGCGCCGAGCGCGAACGCTTGATCGGCGGTCAGCTCAAACGTCTGGTCCAGAATGGCTTTGCTCAGCGCCAGCGCGGTGCGGTTGCCGCTGCCCAGCTCGGCGGCCCAATCGGTTGCGACCGAGAGCAGCGTCTCGGCGGGCACCACTCGATCGGCCAGGCCAATCGTCAGCGCCTCGTCGGCCATGACGCGCCGCGCCGAGAAGATCAGCTCCTTGGCGCGTGGCAGACCCACCCGGCGCGGCAGAAAGTACAGGCCACCCCCGTCAGGGATCAGCCCGCGCTGGACGTAGCTCATCGTGAAAAACGCCTGCTCGGATGCGACAATGAAGTCGCAGCACAGCGCCATATCCATACCGAGACCCGCCGCCGCACCGTTGACGGCCGCGATCGTCGGTTTCTCGAGCGCGTGCAAGGCGCCAATCATGCCGTGCAGGCGACGCTGCCGCAGCCACCCTTTGGCGCCCAGCGTGCCCGCTGGTTCGCCCAGGCGCTGCCGCATCGCCGAGATGTCCCCTCCGGCGCAGAAGGCCGTGCCGTTGCCGGTGAGCACCAGCCCGCGGATGCCGTCGTCGGCCGCGACCCGCTCCAGGATCTCCCCCAGTTCGGCGCGCGTGCGCTCGTCGATGGCGTTGCGCACCGCCGGGCGGTTGAGGGTGGCAACTGCCACGCCCCGCTCTATCGTGAGCTCAACTCGAGTTTCTGTCGTCGCGGTCATTAGCTATTAAGCCTCCTGGTCGGCCACCATGGCGAGGGCGCGCGGGTCGGGCGTCATCTCGGCCCAGGCGGCGCGCGTCCAGGCCAGGTCCGGGTCGTCGGTGCAGGCCATTGTCCGCCGGTCACCAGCCAGCGCGTTCAGGTAGTAGGCGTCGTAGCCGTGGACGGCCACGAAGGGGTGATAGCCGTCGGTCACGAGCACCAGCTCTCCGTGGCGGACGGCCCATACGCCGTCGCGCAGATCCTTGTCGCGGCGATACAGCCGCTGCACCGCCCAGCCTTCTTGGCGGCGTTGCTGGTAGTAGTAAATCTCCTCCAGGACGGCCTCGCTCGGCATGTCATCCACGTCATGTTTGTGCGGCGGCCAGCTGGACCAGTTGCCCGCCGGCGTGTACACCTCGACCACCTCCAGCCGGTCCGCTGGAAAGTCGGGGGTGATGATGTGGTGGATGCGCCGGGTGGCGTTGCCGGCGCCCCGGACCTCCACCGTGACGTCCGCCGGCCGAATGAGAATGGGTGAGGTAGCTGCACCCGCTCGGCCATCCGACGGCGCCTCGGCGATGGCGACCAGCACCTGGTCCCCGTCGAGCGGCTTGGCAGTCAGCTGCCCGCGGTGGCCGTGCGGCAAATACGCGGCCCACGGCCTGGCGTCAAAGACGGTCCGCCGGCCCTCGAGGTTGAAGGTTGGCCCCGTCTCAGGTTCAAGGTTCAATCCGCCGCCTGCCAGAACGACCAGCGCGGTTTCGAAACCAGCACCACCGACCGCCAATGGCGCCCCGGCTTCCAGACTCACGGCTTTGAATGTCAGATAACGCCACCCGGCCCGCGCGGGATCGATGGCCAGACTGACCCCGTCCGGCCCGGGTTTGACCCGCAGCTGCTGCGGCGTCAGATCGTTCGGCGGCGCACTCGGATGAATCATGTTTGGGTCCCCTGCACGACTCCGTCGACGATCGTCGCGCCGCGTAACACGGCGTCCACTTCACTGGCGCGCGGCATCGCGGTGCTGCACGACAGCCGCGTCGCGACGATCGCGCCGGCGGCGTTGCCGCGTCGGACGCACTCCGCCAACGGCAGGCCAGCCAGCAAGCCCGCGCCGAAGGCCGCGGCGAACGCGTCGCCTGCCCCCAGGCCGTTCACGACTGGCACCTTCAGGCCCGGGCAGTGCTCTTCCCCGCCGTCCCGCGTGACGACGGAGACCCCGTTCGGGCCGTGCTTCGCCACCGCCACGCGCGCGCCGAGCGCGAGCACCGTGGCGGGCGAGAGCCCGGCTGCCTGGAACTCACTGTCGCCACCGAGCACGACGTCCGCCAGTCGGGCGCCGACGTGCGCCAGGGCGCGGTATTCCGGCGCCCGATCGCCCCACAGACTCGGGCGCCAGTCGAGATCGAACACCGTGCCGGGCCGACCAGCGCGACGTTCAAGGATCCCGAGCATCGTCGAGCGACTCGGATCGCGGACCAGGCCGGTGCCGGTGACATACACCAGTGGCGCCGCGGCCAGCGCGTCCATTGGCATGTCCTGCAGCCGCAGCTCCCAGTCCGGGCAGGTCGGCTCCCGGTAAAACGTGAGCGGGAAGTTGTCCGGCGGCCACGCCTCGCAGAACGCCAGCGCGGTCTTGAGCGTGGGGTGGGTGCCCAGCGAGTTGACGTCGATGCCTTCGTCGGCCAGAAAACGCCGAATGTAGCGGCCGTGCCCATCGTCGCCAACGGCGGACACGATCGCCGTCGACACCCCCAGCCGCGCCAGACCAGTTGACACGTTCCCGGCGAATCCGCCGACGAAGCGTTCGAACGTCTGCACCTGCTCCAGCGGCGTGTTGATCTGGAGTGGGTAGAGATCCGCGCTGAGCCGACCTATGACGTAGGCATCCACGTGAGCTGGCATGCTACCAATGGCGAATGACCCCCATCCGCTTCGGGATCGGCTTCGCGCCAACAGTGCCGGCGCCGCGCGTAATCGAGACGGCGCGTCTTGCCGAGCAGCTTGGCTTCGACGTGTTCTGGCTTACCGATTCGCACCTGGCCGCGCGTGAAGCGATGACCTTGCTCGGGGCGCTGGCGGTCTCGACCGAGCGCATCCACCTCGGCACGGGGGTTTCGCACCTCGCTGGTCGGCACTTCAGCGTGATCGCCAGCGCCATGCACACCCTCGACGAGCTCGCCCCCGGGCGGGTCCGGCTCGGCATCGGCGTCGGCGACAGCGGCCCGCTGAACCTGGGTGTACCGCGCACCAGCCTGCGCGAACTGGAGGCCGCGGTCGTGTCGATCCGTCAGCTGCTCGAGGGGCAAGCGGTCGACGGTCCGTCACGACCGCTCTCCCTGTCCAGCGTGAAAGCCAGGTCGAACCCCGTGCCGATCTACATCTCTGGATCGGCCGAACGCACGCTCCGCATGACCGGTCGCGTCGCGGACGGCGCGCTGATCAGCGGGATGCCCGATCAGCTGTCTGCCTCAATTGCTTCAGTCCGCGCCGGCGAACGCGAGGCCGGCCGCGTTTCGGGGTCAACGCGCATCTTGCTCTGGACGACCGTCGCCGTCGACGACGACCGCGAGGCCGCCAGGACCGCCGTGCGCGGCAGTGTGGCGCGACGCGCACTGAACTCGTACGGCCGCCTGGCCCGCGCTGGCCAGCTCGACCCCGAGGACGCGCAAGCCCTCGACCGCTTGCAGCGCGATCACGCCGAGGGCTACCGCTTGGAAGCCGTGGCTGGCGAGCTCGTGCCCGAACGCTGGATAGACCGCTTTGCCATCGCCGGCACACCCCAGGACGTCCGCGCCCGCCTCGAAGCGGCCATCCAGAGTGGCGCCGACGAGATCTCCATGATCCTGATGGGCCCCCGCTCGCACGCCCGCGGCGGCGTCGATCAGCTCACCATGTTTGCCGAAACCGTCATGCGCCCGATGCGCGAGGCACTCATCGCGACCACCTGAGCACCACGCCGACGGATTCGCTCGCTCCCCCGGAGGATTACGATACCGGCACGGGAGGATTGCCTTGATGCATCAGGTTCTGTCCGCTGATTCCCACGTCCTGGAGCCACCTGACCTCTGGGTGACGCGCATGCAGCCCAGGTTCCGGGATCGCGCGCCGCATCTGGAGCACGAGTTCAATGGCCAGACGGGCGATTTCCTCGTCTGTGCGCCGCTGCGGCCGTTCAACCCCACCAGCCTTGGCTGCGCCGGGATCCCGCCCGCTGAGTTGGAAAAGTTCTCTAAAGGTGGCTACGCGGTCTGCCGACCAGGCAGCTGGGACCCGGTCGAGCGACTCAAGGACATGGACTTCGACGGGCTCGGCGCCGAGATCTTCTACTGCGGCTTCGGGATGTCGCTCTTCAGCCATCCCGACGAGGAGTTCCAGCGCGACGCCCACCGCGCCTACAACGACTGGGCCGCCGAGTACGGGTCGCACGCCCCGAAGCGGCTGTTCCCGGTCGCCAACATCTCGATGACCGATCCCGCCGAAGATCTCAAGGAGCTGCATCGCATCAAGAAGCTCGGCTTCAGAGGGATCTTCATCTCGAACGACCCGCTGCCAGAGCGGCGCTACGACAACCCGATGTGGGACACGTTCTGGACCACCGTCGAGGATTACGACCTGCCCGTCAATGTCCACATCCTCACCCGCCAGGCCGGGGCGCAAGTTGGCGCCAACCCGATCGTCGATGGCGTGACGCTGCCCGTGCCAGCCTTCCGGACGATCGCCGAGATGATCACCGGCGGCACGTTGGAAAAGCACCCGAACCTGAAGATGGTCTCGGTCGAAAACGACATCGGCTGGTTGCCGAACTACCTCAAACGCCTCGAGTGGTACTCCTGGCGCTTCGGACCGCGCTTCCCGCAGTTGAAGGGCAACGCCGCGGACATCTGGCGACGGCAGGTCTATGCCACCTTCCAGGACGACGTCCCGGGCATCCGCTGTCGCGACCTGATCGGCGTCGACCGCCTGATGTGGGGCTCCGACTACCCACACTTCGACTCGACGTTCCCCAAGTCACGGGAGGCCATCGAGCGCAACTTCGAGGGCGTCCCCGAGGCCGAGCGGCGCCTGATCCTGGGCGAGAACATGGTCCGCGTCTACAACCTCCAGGACATCCTGGCGCCGGAACCCGCCGCCGTCATCTAGTCCCTATACTGACTTCCGCCGCGTCGCCCGTTGGGCATACAAGGGGGTGGCTCTGAATGGCCAAAATCGTTGCAGGCTTCGCTTCTTCCCATACACCGCTGATGAGTCTGCCCGGACAGGACTGGGCCAAGCGGGCCGAAGACGACAAACGCAACCGCGAGCTGATTCGACCCAGCGATGGCGCCCACGTCTCCTATGACGATCTGCTGGCGTCGGCCGATCCGAAGATCGCCCGGGAGATCGACGAAGCGGTCTTCGTCAAGAAATTCGCCTGCATCCAACAGTCCCTGGACGAGCTCCAGGACACCTTCGCGCAGGTCAACCCCGACGTGGTAGTGATGTTCGGCGACGATCAGGATGAGCTCTTCTTCGAAGACAACTACCCAATGATCAGCGTCTACTGGGGCGACATCCTGACTCACTACCCGCGTACGTTGACGCGGCCGGGCATGTCGGAGGCGATCCGGATCTCCGCGGCGGTCTACGGCACCGAAACCATCGAGTACCCGGTCGAAACGAAGCTCGGGCTGCACGTCGTCTCGCAACTCGCGGAGGGCGACTTCGACGTCGCCCACTCTCGCTACATGAAGGAGGAGTACGGCGGCACGATCGGCCCAGCCACGTGGTACCTCGACTTCCAAAGGTCCACCAAACCTCGCCGCCAGGGCATGGCGCACGCGTTTTCGTTCCCCGTGTGCCGGTGGTTCGCGGGCAAACGCCCGCCGATGCTGCCCATCACCATCAACACCTGCTATCCGCCCAACTGGATCAGTCCGCGTCGCGCGTTCGCGCTCGGGCGAGCGGTGCGAGCAGCCATCGAGGCCTGGGACAGTGACGCGCGGGTCGCCATCGTCACGTCGGGCGGGCTGAGCCACTTCACGGTCGATGAAGACATCGATCGCCTGGCGCTGAAGGGCCTGACCACCGCCGACGGACAGATCCTGTCCACGCTGCCGCGCTACAAACTCCAGTCAGCGACGACCGAGATCCTGAACTGGGTCGCCGCCGCGGGCGCCATGGGCGAGACCCCGATGGACTTGATGACCTACCAACCCGGTTACCGTTCCCCCGCCGGCACCGGCTGCGGCTGCGCCGTCGGTCGCTGGCTCCCAGAGTAATCGCCTTCGTACGCGCGGCGACGTCGCTGCGCTCTTGGGGCGGCCCCTGCCTGAACGCGGGGCTGCCTGGCTGGTTGGTGCTTGGTCCCCGTGCCGTGGGCGAGTGCCGCCGCAGCCTCGACCGACCTGTCCGCCGCACCCCGTGCTGCAGGCGCATGCCCTGCGGAGCGCCGGCGGAGGCCGAATGCCTTCCTCCTCGGGATGTACGCCTCGCTTGGAGCGAGCGGCAGCGATGCGGACCGGCAGGCCCCGCGTAGGCCCCCGGTAGCATTCGAGGCGTGGCGCTGCGTGCGTACGTCAAGACCGCGGCGATGTCGGCGGCGGACGTGGGTGAGAACCCGCTGTTCCTCATGGACTTCGCGCTGCGCCTGCTGCGCGTGCTGGTGCTGCTGGCGCTCTGGCGCACGCTCTTCGCCGGCCGCGAGACACCCGGCGTCATGCCGTTGGCGACCGTGCTGACCTATACCGTGGTCGCCGAGGTCTTCAGCCAGCAATTGGCCGTGAGCACGACCCTGTCCGTGGCCTTCTGGGAAGGCACCCTCGTGCTGCGCTTCCTGCGCCCGATGGGCCTGGTGCGCCAGTTCGCCGCCGAGATGTCCGGCCGCTGGGCGCTCCACTTCGCCCTCTTCTCCGTGCCACTCGTCGTCGCGGCGCCGCTGCTGGGCGTCGACCCGCGTCCGGCCAGCCCAGCTGCTGGCGCGCTCTTCGTCATCAGCCTCTGCCTGGCCGTCCTGGTGGGACTGGCCATCGAAGTCCTGTTCGGCGCCATCACCGTCGCACTGGAGCAACCCGTCTGGCTCGTCGAGCGGGCTCGCGTCGCGATCGCTACCCTCCTGTCCGGCTCGCTGCTGCCGCTGGCGTTGTACCCCTGGGGCATCGGCGATGTCTTCAGCTGGTTGCCGTTCGCCGCCATGGCCTGGGCGCCGCTGGCCATCTATACCGGGACCGGCCAACCCCTGCCGCGCCTTGGCAGCCAGGTGCTGTGGGCCGTGGTGTTGTGGCCGTTGGCGGACTGGCTCTGGCGCGCCAACCGCGAAAAGCTCGTCGGCTATGGTGGCTGAAGATCTTTTGCTGATCACCGGCGCACGGCGACTCGTGCGCCTGTGGGCGCTGTACGGTCGCATGGACCTGCTCTTCTTCGCTCGCGGCCCGCACACGGCGCTCCCGTGGTATCTGTCCGAGGTGGTTGTCGCGCTGGCCGCGGTCACCGCCACCTTCCTGCTGGCCGAGCGCTTCGACGGCATCGGCACCTGGACGAGGCCTCAGGTGTACTTCCTACTCGGCTACGCCCTGCTCGTGCACGGTCTCATCGAGACCTTCTTCAGCTACAACATAGCATTCATCAGCCGCCGCATCGGCCGCGGCCAGCTCGATCACATGTTCATCGAGCCGCTCCCACTGTGGATGATCCTGCTCGCGGAGGGCTTCGCGCCGGTCGGCGCCACGAGCTCGCTGCTGCCCGGCGTTGGGCTGCTGCTGTGGGCGGCGAGCCAGCTGCACCTGGCGGTCGGCGTGGCCTGGTGGGGGCTGTTCCTGGTGAACGTCGTCGCGTCGATGGCGGTGGTGCTGGCGTTCGCCTTTGCGTGGGGCAGCCTGGCGTTCTGGGCCCCGCGCGCGGCCGAAGAGCTCAACAGCTCGACGTACGAGCTCAGCCACCAGCTCGCTCCGTTTCCCCTCGACGGCCTGTCCGGGATCGCGTTGGCCAGTCTGGTCACCGTGGTGCCGGTCGGCCTGGTAGCGTGGTACCCGTCGCGGATCCTGCTGGGCCTCGAAGCCCCGCCCTGGGCACCGGCCCTCCTCCCTGCCGCGGCGCTCGCATTCGTTGCGCTCGCCACCTGGATCTTTCGGCGCGGACTCCGCAACTATGGTCGGACTGGATCGACTCGCTACAGTGACTCCGGACACCGTCGTTGAGTTGTCGGGCGCCTGGAAGGTCTACCGGCAGCGGGTGCGTTCCGCCCGACTCGGTGACATCTTCGGCAACCTGCTGCGTCCCGAAGTGCGGATCGTCGAGGCCTTGCGTGGGATCGACCTGACCGTTCGGCGCGGCGAAGTCGTCGCCTACGCCGGTCCCAACGGCGCCGGCAAGAGCACCACGATCAAGCTCCTGTCCGGGCTGCTGGCGCCGGACCGTGGGCGCGTTCGGGCGCTGGGCATGGACCCGGTGCGCGACCGCGTGCGCTACGTCGGCCGCATCGGTGTCGTCTTTGGCCAGCGGACTGAACTGTGGTGGGATCATCCGGTCGCCGCGAGCTTCGAGTGGAAGCGCGTCGTCTGGGATATCCCGCGGCCACGCTACGAGCGGATGCTGGGCCTGGTGCGCGAGCTACTCGGGCTGGATGACATCCTCCGCACGCTGGTCCGCGAGCTCAGCCTCGGTCAACGGATGCGCGCCGATCTGGCGCTGGTCCTGCTGCACGAGCCCGATATCCTGCTCCTGGACGAGCCCACGCTCGGCCTCGACGTCCTGGCGCGGCGACGGATCCTGACCTTCATCCGCGAGCTCAACCGCGAGCGCGCGATGTCCGTGGTGGTGACCAGCCACGACATGGCCGAGCTGGAGCAGCTCGCCGGCCGGATCGTGCTGTTGCATCAGGGCCAGATCGCCTTCGACGGTGACTTCACCGAGCTGCGCGGTCTGTTGAGCGGCCGGCGCGTGCTCACGCTCGAGACCAGTTCCGCCGAGCCCCCGCGGCTCGCGCCCGCCGAACTGATCCGCTCCGAATCAGGCCGCCACGAATACGCCTTCGACGCGACCGAAGTGAGACTGTCAGAGCTGCTCGACCAGGCCGCGGCGCAGACCGAGGTCCTCGACGTCGAGACCCACCGGGCGCCGATCGATCACGTGGTGGCCGACCTGTACGAGCACTGGCTGCGGACCCCTGCAGCATCTACGTGACCAGGGCGCCACCTGAGGTGCGTTGATGGCCCGCGCGCGGTGGAGTCGAGTCGGCCTGCTAGAAGCGCGCGCCTGAATGCCTGGTCGAGAAGTGTAACTCTTCACCGAGCTGCCAACTGAGTTGTCGAGCATTTATTGGCCGGCGATCCGAGCTGGCTGAGCTTCGGCGACTGATCGCCACCGCGCGGCTCGTCTCGGTTACCGGCCCGGGTGGATCAGGCAAAACGCGACTCATCGGGTCTCGTTCGCACGACCCGATGGCACTTCGAGCCCACGCGTGGCGCGGACTCGCAGGCTGGCCAGCGTTCGAAACGAATTCGATACCGCCGCCCGGCACTATGCCGCAAGGCTCACGCTCTTTCGTGCGATCGACGATCAGCCTGGCGTCATCCAGACGCTGAATGGGCTTGCCTTCTTGCTTCGCGCAGCGCGCAAAGCGGCGGGACCCGCGGCCGAGCGGGATCCGAGCAGAGCTATGAATTGGCTTCGTCGCCGGACGTGCTTGAGTGCGCCAGGATTGTTCGGCGTATGCTGCACGCGTTGTTGGCCGTTGAAGACAGCGTGCTCGAACAGCTTGCGCGCGTGCACCCGCGCGTATGCCCACGTCAGATCCTCGGTGCGCGAATCGGTATGCGTGCTGGTGAGCTGTTGGAAGTGGCCTTGCCGCGATCGGACAAGCTCATGCTCGCCCTCGTCGAGATGGACGGGTGCTTCGCCGATGGTGTTTCGGTCGCGACCGGCTGTTGGTTCGGCCGCCGCACGCTCCGATTTGTCGACTATGGCAAAGTCGCGGCGACATTCCTTGATCTTGGAAGCGGCAGAGCAGTGCGAATCTGGGCGAGCCCAAGGGCGCGCGTGTTGGCCGAGCGGTATGTCCCGGACGCGCCCGACCGATGGCACGCCCAGCTCGAAGCCTACCGTGTCATGCCGGCTGCACAGCTGCTGCAGTGGTGTTGCGTCACCGTCAACGTGCCATCCAACGTCCAGTTCAACGCCAAATGCAACCGTGTGATGTGCAGCGCTTGTGGGGAAGAAGTCCTGTACGACAGGCAAATCCTCCGCGATGGCTTCATGCTTTGCCGCGCGTGTGCGGGACAGGCGTACTACACGCTGGAGAACTGTGAATGACGAAGATTCAGAGCTACTGCGCACTGTGCATCTCACGCTGTGGGGCAATCGCTGTCGTCGAGAACGACCGCTTCGTCGCTC
>DATGER010000103.1:0-9810 GCA_035309865.1 Chloroflexota bacterium | reverse complement strand
GGCCTCAGTCCCGAATGGGTGACCAGCATGGTGTACGGGGCGTGTGAGCGGAACGCTCTGGTGCAGGATGACGGTCACCGAAGCGTTGAGGAGCCAGCCGGGGCACCCGTGCGGAATGGTACGCGGAGCGTCGGGCGAGCGCGATGTGCGCAATGACGAGGCCCCAGCTTGATCTACGCGGAGCGACCGCCCGCAGGCGAAGTGCGCTGCGCGCAACCGAAGTCAGGATGTACCCCAGGAGCGGGCCTCGCACGGACGGTCGCTGCGCGGAAGGCCCGCGCGTTGAGTGGTTTGATGACGAGGCCCGCCCCACCTACGACCCCGCCCGCGGTGCCGAACGGCTTGCCCTTACGACCCCGCCCCAACTTTTTTAAAACCGTACTTGTGTGTGGCTTGGTGGCGCGTTGAGTGGCTTGATGGCGAGGCCCGCCCCATGTACGACCCCGCCCGCGGTGCCGAATGGCCTGCCCGTACGACCCCGCAACAACTTTTCCCAAAACCGTACTTGTTGGTTGCCCGCAACAACTTTTCTTAAATCCGTACTTAGTCTTGTTCGAGTTTGTTGAGGCTGTAGCCGATGCCGGGGCGGGTGATCACGTAGCGGGGGTTGCTCGGCTCGGGCTCGACTTTCTGGCGTAATCGAGCGATGTTCACCCGCAAGAGATGGGCTTCGTCGCGATAGGCGGGGCCCCAGACTTTGGTGAGCAGGTCGTCCTGGGTAACCACGCGGCCGGCGTTGCGGGCCAGGTAGGCCAGGATGCGGTATTCCGTCGGCGTCAGGTTGATCGGCTGGCCCTCGCGCAGCGCCTGGTGCTGGCTGAAGTCGACGGTCAGGTCGCCCGTTGAAAAGGAGGGCGTGGTGGCTTCTTTGGTGTACTGCTTGGCGCGCCGCATCAACGCCTTCACGCGGGCGATGAGCTCGGGCGCTCCGAACGGCTTGGTCAGATAGTCGTCGGCACCGGCTTCGAGGCCTGCCACCTTGTCGTCCTCGGTGTCCTTGGCGGTCAGCATCAGCACAGGCGCGATGCTGAACTCACGCAAGCGTCGCGTGACCTCGCGTCCGTCCAGCCCGGGCATCATGATGTCCAGGACGTAGAGGTCCGGCTCTTCAGACTCAGCCTGGCGCAGCACGCTCGGACCGTCCGACACGGTCACGACGCGATAGTTCGCTATCTCCAGGTTGCGCTGGATGAGCTTGAGCAGACGCGGATCATCATCAGCGACGAGAACGGTTTGCTTCTTGGTGGTCATGGGCACCTTTCGAACGACTCGGTGTAGCAGTAACTGCGACGTCTGCGGTGTCGGGCAAGCGCGGCAACGAGAACTTGAAGACGCTGCCCTTGCCTTCGCCTGCGCTCTTCGCCCAGATCCGCCCTCCGTGTGCTTCGACGAGACCCCTACAGATAGCCAGTCCAAGTCCGGTCCCGCCAATGACACGCGACATCTCGCCGTGGACGCGGTGGAACCGGTCGAAGATTCTATCGAGTTCTGAAGGAGGCATTCCAAGACCCTGGTCTGTGACCGAGACAACCAGATCGCGGCGTTCGCATTCCGCCGACAGGGTGATGCAGCCCCCGTCAGGCGAGTACTTTACAGCGTTCGTGAGCAGATTCTGCACAACCTGGTAGATGCGTCGTCGGTCGGCATTCACCAATGGATCGTCTGCCGGCCAGGTCAGCTCGAGCGTGTGGTTCGGGGCGGCAAGTTGCACTTTGCGGGTCACTTCGCGGACGGTCGTGCCCAGGCGCGCTGGCTCTTTGTCGATCCGAAGCACGCCGGCCTCGAGCCGCGACAGGTCGAGCAAGTTCTCGATCAGCTCACGCAGGCGATCGGCCTCGGAGTCGATGATCTCCAGAAACTCGCGCTGCTCGTCGCGCTTCAGCTTGCTGCCGTGGGTCAGGAGCGTCGTGGCGTAGCCCTTGATGCTGCCGAGTGGGGTTCGCAACTCGTGCGAGACGGTGCCCAGCAGCTCGGTCTTCATGCGATCGAGCTCCTTCAGGGCGGCAACTTTGCGCGTTTCATCGAGCAGGTGCAGATTGTCGACGGCCAGCGCCGCGTGGTTGGCCAGGGCCATGACCAGGCGCTCCTCAGGCGGCGCCCAGGCGAGTGCCCCGGAGCTTTCCAGGTCGATGACGCCGATGACGCGACGCTTGAGCACCATTGGGACGGCCAGCTCCGAGAGGTCGCCCTCGGCCTGCGGCCCGGGTTCGTCCCAGGCGAGGCCCGTGCGGGCCGGCTCGCCAGATTGGAATGCCCGCATGGCCAGGGGCGTCGGCCGGTGCACGCGCAGCGGGCCGTTCGGTCCGTCGCCGGCGGCCAGACGGAGGGTGCCCGACGTCTCGTCGCGAAGCCAGATCGTCCCGTATGTGTAGTTCAGGCGCTCCTTCACGATCGGCAGCAACTTGCCGACGATTTCGACACTCGACAGCGCCGAATGGGCGAGCTGGGCAAACTTGTAGAGCGCGCTGAGCTCGTCCAGGCGGCGGCGCTGCAGCGCATGCTGGTAGGCGTTGTCGAGCGCCACGGCGACCTGCGACGCCAGCAACTCGGCTTTGGCCAGTTCGCGCTGCGCGTACGCCGCGGGGTTGCGCGCGTCGACACAGACCAGCACCCCCTGGACCCGTCCGCC
Organism: Chloroflexota bacterium; assembly: GCA_035309865.1. Taxonomy (GTDB): domain Bacteria; phylum Chloroflexota; class UBA6077; order UBA6077; family CF-72; genus CF-72. Next base: position 7,181 of record DATGER010000103.1, on the reverse strand, counting down.
GTGCACCACGGGCACCGCCAGCAGCGCCTGAGCGTGCAGCAACACGTTGAGGAACCCATTGCTGGCGCTGGCCGACGGCGCCCCCGAGACGATCTCGGCAGCACCGGTCCGGGCGACACGCACGGCCAGCGACGTCGGGTCCTCGAGGGTCAGGCGGCGTCCCAGGAGTGTCTCGCGGCGCGAGCTCAATACTTCGACAGCCTCGAGCTCATCGGTCCCCGGATCCAGCATCCAGAGCAGGACCGAATCGGCGCCGAGGGCGAGCTGGGCAGTACGGCACACGAGCTCCAGGGTGTCGCGGCGATCCAGCGCGGCCACCAGCGCGCCGCCGAGATCGCGGAGCTTCTCCTCGAACAGCCCCGAGCGCTGGACGCGCTGCAGGAGCTGGCGATTTTCGAGCAGCGTCAGCAGTAGTCGGCTGACGATCAGGCTGAACAGCATGATGATGCCGAAGAAGCCCGCGCGGGTGCCTCGGCCGTCCAGCTCCGCCCACGATAGGACAACGATTGCGCCGGCGGCAGCGACCGCGGGGACAAGCCGGAGTCGAGTTTCGGTGGTGATGCCCTCACCTGACGCCGCGGCGCGACGCGGACCGGTCCAGGCCGAGCGCGCCAGACCCAGCGCGCCGAACAGCGCGACGCCCGGGGCAGCGAGCGTGGCCGGGGCGCCGGCGCCGATCTGACGCGCGGCCTCGCCGGCCGCATTCAGGCACAACACGAGCACGCCGCCAAGGAACAGCGCGTCCGAGCCGAGCGGTTCGGCCCTGACGGCGGGTCGGGTTGCGACGGCGACGGCGTAGCCGGCAGCGGCAAACCCGCCCAGCAGGATCGCCGCGCCGCCGACCGCCGGGCTGGGGTTCGCGAGGATGACGGTCATGAGGGCCGTCGTGAAGCCGACGATTGCCGAATCGAGCGCCAGGCACACGCCACCAGCACCCGGACTGGGCCCGTCGCGATAGCTGGTCGCCATGGCCACCAGGGTCGACGCGGCGCCGACGACGACCAGGAACCACAGCACATCCCCGCTGGGCTGCTGCATGCCGTTGGCCATCAACATGAACATGATCACCGCGCTGGCCACCGCCTGGAGGTGCCAGCGCCGCGACTGATCGAGCCCCGCGGGTTCGGCCGCGGCGACGGCCAGCAGCGCGGCGGCGCCGGCCAGGAGGACGGCGGCGATCCAGCTGGCCTGGCGCAGCGGCCCGGTGTCGGCGAGTACATCGGCCGCGGCCAGCACCGCCAGCGCGCTGGTGATCAGGCGGACGGTGAGGTGGACCCCGGGGTACCGAGCGCGCCAGGTCTCAAATACATCACGAATGGGTGCGCCCAGCCGCGGCCGTCGACGCCGCAGCGCGCGGGCGCTCGCCGCTCGCCGCCGCGGCACGCCGTGCACCGTGTCCAGGGTGGACGACGTAACGCGCGGGTGCGGGGGGACGACCGAAGCAGCATCCATGCGTGGGCTTCCCCAACTATATGCCCCTCCGGAAGTGTCGGCCCGCCCTCGGACCGCAAGCCCGGTGGGCTCAGTGCGATCAGGGGTTGACCGCGGCGGCAATGCCTCGCCCGAACAGAGCCCCGGTGCGGTATTCGTCGACCGTTCGCACGGTATGGGTGCGCTCCGACGCCGAGCCGTCCAGGGCAGCTTTGAGCGTATCGATGCTCGTGAAGCACGGAATCCGCCGCTCTGTGGCGGTGCGCCGGATGAGAAACCCGTCGCGCAGCGGCCGGCTATCGCCCGTGACGGTATTGACGACCGCCGAGACCCGGCCCGAAACCATGACGTCGATCACGTTCGGGTGGCCCTCGTGAAGCTTCTTGGTGACCGTGTCCACGGGCAGCCCAAGCTGCTGGCGGATCCGCGCGGCGGTGCCCTCAGTGGCCAGCAGGTCGTAGCCGAGCCCGGCCAGGCGCTGGATGAGCGGCAGTGCTTCCGCCTTGTCGCGCTCGGCGACCGACAACAGAACGCCCGCGCCCGCGGTGGGCAAGCCGCTGCCCGCGGCCAGCAGGGCCTTGGCGAGCGCTTCGGCGACCGTTTCCCCCAGGCCCATGACCTCGCCCGTCGACTTCATTTCGGGTCCCAGGTAGGTGTCGACGCTGGTCAGCTTGGACATCGAAAATACCGGCGCCTTGGCGGCCACGAGGGGTTGGGCGGGCCACAACCCGAGACCGAACCCCATGTCGACCAGCCGCTTACCCAGGCCGGCCTGGACGGCCAGATCGACCATCGGCACGCCAGTGACCTTGGACAGGAACGGCACGGTGCGGCTCCCGCGGGGGTTGACTTCGATCACGTAGACGTCGCCTTCGAACACGACGTACTGGATGTTGAAGAGTCCACAAACGCCGAGCGCGCGCCCGAGATCGGTCGTGTGGCGGACGATCGTGTCGATCAGGTCGGGGCCGAGCGACTGCGCGGGGTAGAGGGCGATGCTGTCGCCCGAGTGCACGCCGGCGCGTTCGACGTGCTCCATGATGCCGGGGATGAGCACGTCGAGGCCGTCGCAAATCGCGTCGACTTCGATCTCGGCGCCCTCCAGGTACTTGTCGACCAGCAGCGGCTTCTTCCCCGAGATGTCCTTGGCCACCGCCGCGAACCCGCGCAGCTCGTCGGCCCCGCGACAGATCTCCATCGCCCGCCCACCCAGCACGAACGACGGCCGCACCAGCACCGGGTAGCCAAGCTGTTCGGCAATCGCGACCGCTTCGTCCGGCGTGGCCACGATGCCGCCGGGTGGCATGGGAATCCCGAGATGATCGAGCAGGTCGCCGAACTGGTCGCGATCCTCGGCGACGTCGATCGCCCGCACGTCCGAGCCCAGCAACACGTAACCCGCGCGCACCAGCGGCTCCGCCAGGTTGATCGCGGTCTGGCCGCCGAACTGGGCCAGGACGCGCGGCGCCTCCCCGCCCTCGGAGGTTTCGTTCTCGAGCACGTCGCGCACCGATTCTTCGTCCAGCGGCTCGAAATAGAGCCGGGTGGATGCGTCAAAGTCAGTGCTGACCGTCTCGGGGTTCGAGTTGATCATGATGCTCTCGACGCCCAGTTCGCGCAGAGCCATGGCCGCGCGCACCGAGCAGTAGTCGAACTCGATGCCCTGACCTATGCGAATCGGCCCCGAGCCCAGAACCACCACCTTCGGTCCCGGCAGTGGCGGCGCTTCGTTCTCCGACTCGAACGTGCCGTAAAAGTACGGTGTCACGGCTTCGAACTCGGCCGCGCAGGTGTCGACCATCTTGTACGTGGGCCGCACATTCCACTCGCGGCGCCGGTCGCGAATCCGTTCGGGCATCTCGTCCAGCAGCGTGCCGATCTGCCGATCGGAGAAACCGAGGCGTTTGGAGCGGCGGGCCAGGGCAGGCGTGAGCTCAGGCGCCCGGAGCAGGACTTCCTCGGCGTCGACGATGTTGCGCAGCTTGTGCAGAAAAAACGCGTCGATGCCCGACCAGTCCGCCAGCGTCTCGGGCGTCAGACCCCGTCGCAGAGCGGCCATCAACGCCCAGAGGCGCAGGTCATTGGGCTCACGGATCAAGCGTTCGACGTCTGGGGGCGACCAGGTCGGATCTTCCCAGAGCAGGTCGCGGTTGCGGACCTCGAGCGAGCGCACGGCTTTTTGCAGCGCCGCCTCGAACGAGCGATCGATGGCCATCGCCTCACCCGTGGACTTCATCTGTGTGCCCAGGCGGCGATCCCCGTCCGGAAATTTGTCGAACGGCCAGCGCGGAATCTTGACGACCAGATAGTCGAGCGAGGGCTCAAACGCCGCGGTCGTGCGCTGGGTCACTGCGTTCGGAATCTCGTGCAACCGTTTGCCGACCGCGATCTTGGCCGTGACGCGGGCGATGGGATAGCCAGTCGCCTTCGAGGCCAGCGCCGACGAGCGACTGACGCGCGGATTGACTTCCACCACCGCGTAGTTCCGGGACATGGGGTCGAGCGCGAACTGGACGTTGCAACCACCGATCACGCCGAGGGCGCGAATGATGCGCAGCGCCGCCGACCGCAGCAACTGATATTCCTGATCGGACAGCGTCTGGGAGGGCGCGACGACGATGGAATCGCCGGTATGGACGCCCATCGGGTCGAAGTTCTCCATGTTGCAGATGGTGATGCAGGTGTCGCCGGCGTCTCGCATCACCTCGTATTCGATCTCTTTCCAGCCCAGCAGCGAGCGCTCGACGAGCACCTGGCCGACGGGGCTGGCGGCGATGCCGGACGCGGTGATCGCGCGGAGCTGGTCCAGGGTGAAGGCCGTGCCGCCGCCGGTGCCGCCGAGGGTGAACGCCGGCCGAATGATCAGGGGCAAGCCGATCTGCTCGGCGAAGCGTTCGGCGTCCGCGAGCGTGTGGGCGACGATGCTGTCCGCGGCTGGCTCGCCGATTCGCTCGAGCAGATGCTTGAACAACTCGCGGTCTTCGGCGGTACGGATCGACTCGATCGGGGTGCCCAGGACCTCGACCTGATAGCGGGCCAGCACGCCGAGATCGGCGAGCTGCACGGCCAGATTGAGGGCCGTCTGGCCGCCCAGGCCCGGGAGGAGCGCGTCGGGGCGCTCGCGCGCGATGACCAGCTCCAGAAACTCAGCCGTGAGCGGCTCGACGTAGGTGCGGTCGGCGACCCCGGGGTCGGTCATGATCGTCGCCGGGTTGGAATTCACCAGGACGGTGATGTGGCCTTCTTCGCGCAGCGCGCGGCACGCCTGGGTGCCCGCGTAGTCGAATTCAGCCGCCTGGCCAATGATGATCGGCCCGGAGCCGATGACGAGCACTTTCACGTGGGCGCGAGGAATTCATCGAACAGGCGCTGGCTGTCCTGGGGGCCGGGGCAGCCTTCGGGGTGGTACTGCACGGAGAACACCGGCAGCTCGCGGTGGCGCAAGCCCTCGACCGAGCCGTCGTTCAGGTTCACCTGCGAGACTTCAAAGCCGCTCGAGGGCGGGATCGTGTCGGCGACGACCTGGAATTCGTGGTTCTGCGTCGTGATCGTCACGCGGCCGCTGCGCAGGTCGCGGACGGGGTGATTGCCCCCGTGATGGCCGTACGGCAAGCGGCTGGTCGTTGCGCCGGCGGCCAGGCCGAGGAGTTGATGCCCGAGGCAGATGCCCATGAGGGGTGTGCCCGAGGTGACGAGGGTTCGCAGCTCCGCGACCACCGACGGCAGCCGGGCCGGATCGCCGGGTCCGTTCGAGAACAGGATCGCTCGGGGTCTGGTTGCGAGGATGTCGGCCGCGGTGGCGTCCCACGTAAAGACACGCGGCCGCACGCCGCGACGTTCGAGCGAGCGCAGGATGTTCCACTTCAGGCCACAGTCCACGAGGGCTACCTCACCCGTCGCCGGCTGGGCGCTGTGAGGTAGGACGTCGCTGACGCCCGACACCAGCTCGAGCTGCGAGACCGACGGCGCCTGCCGTGCGGCTGCCCGCAGCTTGTCGAGGTGCTGGGACGTAAAGCCGCCGGGCTGACTCTGTTGGATGACTCCGCGCTGGGTGCCAGATTCGCGTAACCGGCGTACCAACGCCCGAGTGTCAATTCCCTGGAGTCCGGGCACGCCCCACGTGTGGAGAAAATCTTCGAGCCGCGCATGCGATTCCCAGTGATGCGGCTGCGCCGCGAGCTCGCGCACGATCAGTCCCGAAACCCACGGCCGCACGGATTCGTCGCCCGAGCTCGCGATGCCGTAATTGCCGATCTGCGGGTGGGTCATGACCACCATCTGACCGCGATAGGACGGGTCGGTGGCCACCTCCTGATAGCCGGTGATGCCGGTGTTGAAGACGACCTCAGCCGCGACGTCCGTCTCGGCGCCAAACGGCTCGCCGATGAAAATCGAGCCGTCCTCCAGCGCCAGGGCCGCCTCCATCACAGGCCGTTTCGGTACACGATGCCGCCATTGGCGATCGTCATCAGCACCGTCCCACGTAGTGTTTGGCCGCCGAGCGGCGTGTTTTTGCCTTTTGAAAGGAAGCGCTCCGGATCCACCACCCATGCCTGGTCTGGGTCAAGTACTACCGCGTCGGCCGCACTGCCGGGCTGCAGCGTGCCGTATGGCAAGCCCCAGGCGGCGGCGGGCCGGTGAGTCAACGCGCCGATGAGCTCCGTCAGGCTCAGGGCGCGGCTGTGGACCAGGCGCATGAGCAAGCCGAACGCCGTCTCGAGCCCCGAAATCCCCGTTTTGGCCTGATCGAACTCGCACGCCTTGTCGATCCATCGCCGCGGCGAGTGATCGGTGGCGATGCAATCGATGGTGCCGTCGCGCAGGCCTTCCAGCAGCGCGTAATTGTCCTCTGGCGATCGCAACGGCGGATCGGTGCGAGCATTGGTGTCGTATGGCCGGGCCGTCACGGCTGCGTCGGACAGGACCAGGTTGTGCGGCGCAACTTCGGCAGTCACGCGCACACCGGCCGCCTTGGCTCGACGCACCTGTTCGACGGCGCCGGCGGTGCTCAGGTGGGCCAGGTGAAGCCGGCCACCGGTCAACCGCGCCAGCGCGAGGTCGCGCGCGACGCAGATTTCCTCGGCTTCGCGGGGGATGCCCTTGAGTCCGAGCACGGTCGCGAGCGGGCCCTCGTGCATGACTCCGCCGTCAACCAGGTCCGGGTCTTCGGAGTGGCTGGCGATCGGCCGTTCGACCAGCAAGGAGTACTCGAGCGCGTGGCGCATCAAGCTCGCCGAGCGCACGGCGCGGCCGTCATCCGAGAAGGCCACGGCGCCGACCGCGGCCATGTCGGCCATCTCCGAGAGCTCCTGCCCCTGGCGTTGCTTGGTCGTCGTCCCGACGGGCAGCACGCGCACGAGCGCATCGCGGCGAGCCTGGGTCAGCAGCGACTCGACATCCGAGCCGGTGTCGATGCTCGGTTGGGTGTCGGCCAACGCACACAGCGTGGTGAAGCCACCGGCGGCGGCGGCGCGGGTGCCCGTCGCGATCGTTTCGGCATCTTCGAAGCCGGGCTCGCGCAGATGACAGTGCAGGTCGACGAAGCCGGGCGCGACGATAAAGCCCGAGACGTCGATCACCGTTTCGCCGTTGGGGGTTGCCGTGTCTATGAAATGGTCAGCCTCGATCAGCACGTCGCCGATTTCGTCCCGACCGCTGCTCGGGTCGACGATGCGGCCGCCCATTAGGCGGATCATGCCGGCAGCCCGCTGAGCAGGTACAGCAGCGCCATGCGCACCGCCACGCCGTTG
>DATGER010000102.1:0-43531 GCA_035309865.1 Chloroflexota bacterium | reverse complement strand
GCGCAATCGGAAGACCTGGACCGCCGGATCGTCGACCGGTCCGAGACGGAACAGGGGCGCCGCGGCGAGGTAGAACAGCGGCGGCTGCCACGCTTCGTAGCGGATGGACCCCACCGAGTCGCCGGGCTGGAGTCGTCCGTTCTTGAGGCGGTCGAGCAGCGCGGAGTCCCAGTCGCCGGGCTGCAGGGTCGGCAAACCGCCCGTCTCGGCGACGAAGGCGACATAGTTGTAGTGGGCCGGCTCGTCGGGGTTTTCCCAGATCGGAGTGAGCGTGGCATAGCCCAGCGCGAGGGCAACGTAGGCAACCAGAGTGAGCGCGAGAACGGCGAGCGCCGCGGTACGCGCGGGCGCCGCGAGGCTCGTTTTCGCCACGGCGGTCGCCCCACCGTCCCCCTCCCTCCGCCCTCTAGCATAGGCCTCGGGCGTCACGGGAGGCGTCATGCGAACTCGGGGATGCGCGTTCAGGCGGCCTCGGCGGCCGGCACTTCGATCTTTTTGAAGAGCGGCTTCGGTGACGGGAGCTTGCGGCTGCCGGGCACGGGCTCGAAGTGCCAGCCAGTCGTTTCCAGTACCTCCGAGTAGCCGAGCAAGCCGTGCAGCGTGGCCGACGAGTACGGGAGGAACGGGGCGAGCAGCATCTTGGCGGCATTGATCAGATCGATCAGCGAGCCCATGCTGTGCTCGGCCGCGGCGCGATCCGCTTTGACCTGGCGCCACGGCGCCTGGCGATCGAACCATTCGTTGCCGAAGCGCACCAGGACGAACGCCTCACGCAGCGCGTTGCGCAGATGCACGCGATCAAGTTGTTCTTCGACGGCGGTGCGGGCGCTTTCAATCCGCAGCGCGACCTCCGGATCGGTCACATGCTCCGGAACGGTTCCGTCGAACGAGCGTTGCAGGAACGTCAGCGTGCGATGCACGAGGTTGCCCCAAACGGCGACGAGCTCGTCGTTGTTGCGGCGGATGAAGTCCTCGGCGGTGAACTCGGTGTCGGCGGTCTCGGGCGCGTTGGCGATCAGGTAGTACCGAATCGCATCCGGATCGAATGCCGCCAGCAACGACGGCACGGTGGCGCCGACGCCGGCGCTTTTGGAGGCTTTCTGGCCGCCCATGTTCATGTACTCGTTGGCCGGCACGTCGTAGGGCAGGATCACGTCGCCGCGACCGAGCAGGATGGCGGGCCAGATGACGGTGTGGAAGGGAATGTTGTCCTTGCCGATAAAGTAGTACTGGCGGCAGCGCGCGTCCTTCCACCATCGCTCCCAGGCGCTGGGTTTGCCGCTGGCCTTCGCCCATTCGATGGAGGCGGTCAGGTAGCCGCTGCACGCCTCGAACCAGACGTAGATGCGCTTGTCGTCCCAATCCGAACCCACCTGCGGCGGCAGCGGGACACCCCACGTCAGGTCACGCGTGATCGCGCGCGGCTGCAGCCCGCCCTCGAGAAAGTTGATCGTGAATCGATAGACGTTGGGCCGCCAGTGCTGCATCGGCATGGCCCACTCGAGCAGTGGCTTCTCCAGCTTGGGCAGGTCGAGGTAGAAGTGCTCGGTCGCGCGCCGCTCCAACAACGCGGTCGGATTCAGCCGCGAGTGCGGCTCGATCAGGTCTTCAGGCTCGAGCAGACGTCCGCAATTCTCACACTGGTTGCCGCGCGCCCGCGGGTAGTGGCAGTGGGGGCATTCCCCTTCGATGTACGTGTCGGGCAGGAACCGCTGCGCCATCGTGTCGAAGAAGCCGACCGAGCCATCTTTGTAGAGGTAGCCCTTGTCGAGCAGCATCAGGAACTCGTCCTGGACGATCGCGCGGTGGTTTTCGGTGGTGGTGGTCGTGTACAGGTCGTAGGTGATGCCGAGGTCCCGCCAGTAGGTCAGGAACTCGGCGTGATAGCGCGCGGCGACCTCGGCCGGCGTGATGCCTTCCTGATCCGCGCGAAGCACGACCGGCGTGCCGTGCGCATCGGTGCCCGAGACCATCAGGACGTCGAAGCCGCGCAAGCGCTGATACCGCGCGAACACGTCGGCAGGCACGTAGACGCCGGCCAGATGCCCAACGTGCAACGAGCCGTTGGCGTACGGCCACGCGGTACACACAAGAACGGGCTGCCGTTCGGCCATCAATTACTCGAGACTTTAGCCGACGACATACGTCTGGCCCTCGCGCGCGAGCTCGACGGGACCGTCGAACGACGCGCGCGCGGCCGCGAGGTGATGGACATCGTTCTGTTCGCCCGAGCGATAGTGGGTGATCAACAACTGCCGAGCGCCTGCTTCGCTCGCGGCCTGACCGGCCTCACGGGCGCTCATGTGGCCGCGGCGGGCGGGATCCGGCTCGTCCTGGGACGGGTTGATCAGCGCCGACTCGCACATGAACAGGTCAGCATCGCGGGCAGCCTCGATCAATTGCGCGCACGGCCCGACATCCGACGAGAACACCAGCGTTTTGCCGTTGGTGGAGCGCACGCGCATCGCGTGCGAGAGGACATAGTGCTGCACGGCGTGAAAGCTGAACTCGAGGCCGCCGATCAGCGTGATGCAGTTCGGGGCGTACTCGCAGATGTCCAGGACGTCTTCGAGCATGGCCGGCTTATTGGCGATGTGCTCGCCAAGCCGCCGCAGGAACTCGCGGCCCCCAGGCGGCACGTAGACCGTCAAACGGGGCTCGACGTCGGGCGGCCGCGCCTCGCCAAATTTGAGCATGTAGTACAGGGGCACCAGGTCGAAGTAATGGTCCGGGTGCAGGTGAGAGATGACCACGCCGCGCAACCGGTTGGCGGGGACATACTGCGCAATGCGGCCCGCGATGCCCGAACCACAGTCCATGAGCACGGCGCTGTCGCCCTGGCGCAGCAAATAACCAGAGCAGACACCACCCGGGTTCGGCGCCGCCGGGCCCGCACCCAGGATCGTCAACGTCAGGGGCGCCATACGGGGTGTCTTATCCTAGCCTACGAGGCGACGCGTGCAATATCAGGCCTGGTTCCGCTGCACTAGCGGCGAGCACGGGCAGTGGTCGCTCGAAGAGGTGCTGTACCGCTGCCCGACCTGCGACGGGCTGCTGGAAGTGGCCCACGACCTGAACGCCCTGCGCGCGCGCAGCCCGTCGGCATGGATGCGGCTGTTCGACGATCGCTACAAGCGCACCACCTGGCCGTACGGCAGCGGGGTCTGGGGCAAGAAGGAGTGGGTCGCGCCGCAGCTCGACGACGACAACATCGTCAGCCTGGACGAAGGCGGGACCAATCTCTTCTGGGCCAACCGCTACGGCAAGTCGATTGGCATCGAGGATCTGTGGATCAAGCTGTGCGGCAACAGCCATACCGGCAGCTTCAAAGACCTGGGCATGACCGTGCTGGTCAGCGTCGTCAAACAGATGATCGCCCACGGCAAACCCATCCAGGCGGTGGCGTGCGCGTCGACCGGCGACACGTCGGCGAGCCTGGCCGCCTACTGTGCCGTGGCGGGCATCCGGTCGGTGGTGCTGCTGCCCCGGGGCGGGGTCTCGACTGCCCAGCTGGTGCAGCCGCTAGCCAACGGGTCGCTCGTACTGGCCCTCGACACCGATTTCGACGGCTGCATGGCCATCGTCCAGCTGCTCGCGAAAGAGCCAGGCATCTACCTCGCCAATTCGATGAATTCGCTGCGGCTTGAAGGCCAGAAGACGATTGCCATGGAAATGGTGCAGCAGTTCGACTGGGAAGTGCCCGACTGGGTCGTGATCCCGGGCGGCAACCTGGGCAACGTCAGCGCGCTCGGCGCTGGCTTCCTCATGCTGTACGAGCTAGGACTGATCCGCACCCTGCCGCGGATCGCCGTCGCTCAGGCGGAGCGCGCCAATCCGCTCTACCAGGCGTTTATGCGCGGCTTCGACCAGCTCGAGCCGATCTTTGCGCGGCCGACGCTGGCAACCGCCATCAAGATTGGCAACCCGGTGAGCTACTCGCGCGCCGTGCGGACGCTCCAGCGCTTCGACGGCGTCGTCGAGCAAGCCACTGAGGCCGAGCTCGCCGAGGCCGCGGCGCGAGCCGATCTGACCGGCATGTTCAACGACCCGCACACGGGCGTTGCGTTAGCGGTGCTCGAAAAACTGGCCCACAACGGGACCATCCAGCCGGGCCAGCGGACCGTCGTGCTATCGACGGCCAACGGCTTGAAGTTCACCGACTTCAAGGTCAAGTACCACGAGCGTGCCCTGGGTGAGCTCGGAATCTCGTCCGAGTACGCGAATCGGCCCGTCGATCTCCCGGCCGACCTGGACGCGGTCAAACGCGCGGTGGAGAGCTCGTTGCTTACGCCGGCGCCGCGAACGGCCAGGTGACCGCGTTCGGGGGCACCTGATCGCGAAAATGGTGCTCGACTCCGAGCACGTGAGCGCAGATGCCTTCGCCGCGATACGCAAAGCCGTCGCAGTCGCATTGCAGCCGGCCTTGCAGCAGCACAACGACGTGTTCGCCGTTGGCACCGTGAACGCTGACACGTAAGGGCTCCTGATCCGTGCGCTCGAAGCGTTCGGGCTCTGCCTGGTAGCGATGCGCTTTGGCGATCAAGCTGTGCAGATGCGATTGCAGCATGGCGCTCGTCGGGCCTCCTGAAGACCTTGCCGTCTCCACAGTCTACTCCTGAAATTGCCCCTGGGCACGCCGTGTGCGTAATGAACCTGCAGATTCATGAAGGCGTCGAAGACGCTCAGGGCCGCGCGCCAGGCCGGCGGGCCTGAGCGCTTCCTGCTCGGTGCGGCGTTGCTGGTCCCACTGGGGGTCGTGCTCCTGGCGCTCATGCAACTGCCGTCCACAAGCCTGGCTTCGTCGTGGAACCTGACGGCGCCGGATTCTTCGGTGAACATCGCTGGCCAACGCCCGGTATCGTCGAATCTGGCCCCGCCACCGACGCTGGCGGCGCCGACGGCCACACCGAAACCGACCGCCACGCCGCTCGCGTTGGCGATCGCCGCCGCGCCTACGGCCACGCCGCAGAAGGGTGGGACCTACGTGGTGCAGCCAGGTGACGAGCTCAAACACATCGCCGCTGACTACAACGTCAGCATCTGGAAGCTGATCGAGGCGAACCACATCAGCAATCCGGATAGTTTGAAGATCGGCCAGGAGCTCCGTATTCCTTCGGACTGAAGAACGCGCCGAAGCACGCGGCTGCAGCATTCCACGGGCTTCGTGAACGCGCGGAAGTCCGCGGCTGGGCACCCGTGAGCAACACTGCGAACGCGGCGTTGCGGATTGCTATACTGCGGCACCGCCACTTTGGTGAACGCTGGGGGTGCCTTCGGGCTGAGAACGAGGCGAACTGAGTCCTCGTACCCCAGGAACCTGATCTGGGTCATACCAGCGGAGGGAAGCGTTCTGTGCCAGCGTCCAGGTTCCAACTCCATCTCGTCACCGAACCCCGCCGCACCGCCGACGAGCTGATCGGCGCCACCGCGCTCGCGCTGGACGGCGGGGCGGACTGGGTCCAACTGCGCAACAAGACCGCGTCCGCGGCGGCGTTGTACGACGAGGCCACCGAACTCCAGCGGGTGGCGCAGCAGCACGGCGCTCTGCTTTCCATCAACGACCGGGTCGACGTCGCGCTCGCGGTCGGCGCCGCGGGCGTGCACCTCGCCAGTCAGAGTCTGCCGGTGGACGCCGCGGTCAACCTCGCGGCCGGCCGACTGCTGGTCGGTCGTTCGGTCCACAGCCTGTCCGAAGCACGCGCCGCGGCCACGGCCGGCGCCGACTATCTGACGTTCGGCCACGTTTTTCCGACGACCTCGCACCCGGGCCTGCCGCCACGCGGCCTGACGGAACTGGCCGCCATCGTTCAGGCCGTCGACGTACCCGTGCTGGCGATCGGCGGCATTACGACCGCCAACCTGGACGAGGTGCTGGGCACCGGCTGCGCAGGCATCGCCGTGATCTCGGCCATCCTCTCCGATGCTGATCCCAGCCGAGCCGCCGGGCGCCTGCGCGCGGCGCTCGACAGATCGACCCAGCACCCCCGCTATCCGTTTCCAACATCGCAAAGGGAATCGCATGCAGCTCATCGTCAACCAACAACCGTGTGAGTTCGCCAGCGACGCGCTGGACGTGCCGACGCTGCTCGCCAGCCGCGGCGTGAAGGATGAGGCCGTTGCCATCGCGGTCAACGGCGAGGTCGTGCCGCGACGTCGCTGGCCGTCGGTGACCCTGTCGGACGGCGATCGGGTAGAGCTCGTGAAGGCGGTTGCTGGCGGCGCCGACGATGCTGACCCGTTGATCATCGCGGGGAGGTCATTCAGGTCTCGGTTGTTGATGGGCACTGGCCGGTTCGTCTCGCCGAACGTGCTGCGCGCGGCGCTCGAGGCTTCGGGCACCGAAGTGGTGACCGTCGCGATTCGGATGACTGGCGTCGACGGGAGCGGGCCGGACGCCGGCATCCTTTCCGCGCTCGATCGCCAGCGCTATCAGCTATTGCCGAATACCGCGGGTGCGACCAGCGTGCGGCAGGCCGTCTTCATGGCCGAGCTGGCGCGTGAAGCACTTGGCACGGCGTGGGTCAAACTCGAGGTAATCGGCGACGAGCGCACGCTGTGGCCGGACGTCACGGGGACAGTCGAGGCGACGCGGATCCTCGTCCGTGAAGGCTTCGTCGTCCTGCCGTACACCACGACCGACCTGGTCACAGCGCTGCGGCTCGAAGAAGCCGGCGCGGCCACGGTCATGCCGCTGGGGTCGATGATCGGCTCGGGACAGGGGGTCCAGGACTGGGAGGGCGTCCGCCGCATCGCCGAACGGGTGAGCGTGCCGGTGGTGGTCGATGCGGGCATCGGCGCGCCGTCGGACGCGGTGCGGGCCATGGAAGCCGGAGCGGCGGCGTGTCTGGTCAATACCGCGATCTCGCGATCGGACGATCCGGCGTTGATGGCCGCGGCGATGCGACAGGCAGTGATCGCTGGCCGGCTCGGGTATCGGGCCGGGCGCATGCCGCGGTTCGATCACGCGGTGCCTTCGAGCCCGGTGACGGGGCTGGTGGGAGCGAGTCTCGCCACGTGACCGAGGTCGCGCCCAGCGCCGATGTCGTGGTCGTCGGCGGGGGCGTCATTGGCTGCTCGATCGCCTACTTTCTGACGCTTGCCGGAGCGCGGGTCACGCTGCTCGAGCGCAGTCATCTCGCGGCGGGGGCGTCGGGCGTCGCGGCCGGCATGCTCGCGCCACAGGTCGAGGCGCCATTTGCCGACCCGTTCTTCGAGCTGGCGCTGCTCGGGCGGGCCGAGCACGCCGGCCTGGCGGAGCGCTTACTCGAGGAGGTCGGCCTGGACGTCGAGTACCGCGCAACCGGCATCTTGCGCGTGGCCCGCACCGAGGCCGAGCGAACCGACCTGCAGCGCCAGCAACGCTGGCAAGCCGCGCGCGGGCTCGCCACCGAATGGGTCGACGCGGACGATCTGGGTCGGCGCGAACCGCTGCTCAGCGGTGTCGCCGGACGGCTGCTCGCGGGTGGGCTGTGGTTGCCCGACGAGGCACAGGTGCGTGGGCCACGACTTGTTCAGGCGCTCGCGACCGCGGCCGTCGCGCGCGGCGCGAAATTTCTCGAAGGCACCTGGGCGGTTGGGCTCGAGACCATAGGATCGCGCGTGACGGGCGTCATCACCCCGAGCGGTGTGCTGCGCGGCGAGACGGTCGTCCTGGCCGCGGGCGTCTGGAGCAAAGCGCTCGCGCGCGACGCCGGGCTCGAAGTGCCGGTGGCACCGGTCAAGGGCCAGGTGCTCAGCTTGCGCGCGCTCGGTAAAAGCCCCCGCCAGGTGATCTGGTCGGGCGAGTGTTATCTGGTCCCGCGGCCGGACGGGGAGATCGTGCTGGGTGCGACCGAGGAGGAAGGCAACTACGACGCGCGCCCGACCCTCGCCGGACTGAATCGCCTGACCGAGGCAGCGCTCGACGTCGTGCCAGCCGCCGGTGGTTTCGTGGTCGAGGGCGCATGGGCCGGCTTGCGACCCGCGGCGCCTGACCGCCACCCGATCGTCGGCTGGGCGCCAGGCATCAGCGGGTTGCTGATTGCCACGGCGCATTACCGCAACGGGGTGCTGTTAGGCCCATTGACCGGGCGTCTGGTCGCCGAGCAGATCGTGTCGGGTGCGCCAGCGAAGGAGTTCGCGCCGTTCGGTCCCGAGCGGTTCGGTGGTCTGGACTAGTCGCCCTGCCCGTCGACGATGGTGAGCGTGCCGGCGTGGTCGTTCCAGGCGTAGTCGATGCCCCAGCCAGCGGAGAACACGCCGGAGATCAGGGTGTATTCGCCGGGCGGCAGGGAATCTGGCACGGTCATAACGGCGAGGTCCGTCAGGGGCGCCCCGGGCTGGACGCGCTGGTTGTCGTGCCAGACCTGCCAGACCTTCTGGCCCTGACTATCCCATAGTTCGAAGTCAATCAAGACGATCGCGTCCATGTTGACGCTCACGTCTTGCTGGAAGGTGACGTCCTGGCCGCTGCTGGCCATGCCCGGGTCGACAATCGCTTGACTCAGGTCCACCCGCAGTGGCGCGCCCGGCAGCGGCGGACCAGGCGCAATTTGCGGGGCAGGGCCGGGCGTCGGCCGCGGCAGCCGGGCGCCAATCGCACCCGGCAGCGTCACCGGATTCTGGTAGTAGGCCTGGCCAGCCATGCGAATGTACCCGCCGTCGTCGTCGGCGACGGTGCTCGGGTGGTCGTTGCAGATTTGCCCGGTGCTGATGCCGTCCGAGACGCAAATCGCGGGCGGATTCGTCACGCCATCATGCCTGGCATCGCCGTATGACGTGTTCCCGGCGTTGCCTGGTCCCAACAGCGCCCCGATGATGCCCGCCTGTATCAACTCGGGGATATGACCGAAGATGTATTCGACGCGATTGTCCTGAAAATGCCCGTCCGTATTGTTTTCGCTCAGAAAATACTGATTACCCACCGGTACCTGCCAGAGCAACACTGGCCGGTTCTGATCGGCGACGCTGGTGGCGTGTAAGAACTGCTCCCAGCGCGCGAAGTTGGGAAACTTCACGTTCAGGCGATCCCACCACCGGTCCTGGTTGAACTGGGCTTTGTACTGACCGGCATCCCGATCCAACGGGTCGTTGAACAGCAGCTCGTGCGGCCCAACTTTGCTGAGAAAAATACCGACCTCCTGGCCCAGTGCGGCCGCGTCGATGTTGGGGTTCGGGTCCGAGCCGATGTCGTCACCGGTGGCCCACGGGCTCACCTCGTAACCGAGCAGCACGTTCGGGGCATACAGATCGCGCAAATGCGCCAGCGCCTGCGTGAAGCCGGCGTACGTATCTGGATAGCCCGCGACGTCGGCGAACCCAGACCGCGCGACCGCGGCGCGCAGCAGGGCGGGATCATTGCCGCGACCGTCGCAGAACGCGAAGCACACGCCGTTGTCCACTGCCTGAACCGTGTAGCCACCCGAAAAATCTGGCTCCACGTTGACCACCGCGGTCTTGCCGAAGCCCTTGATCCCAGCCTGGGTCCCTGGCCCCAGACGCTGCATCAGGAGCGCGAAATTCTGGAAGTACGCCCGCATCACCCCCGGCGTATTCAAGTTAGTCAGGTTTTTCTGGTTTTCAGGGCAGCCGTTGCAGTCCCCGTCCGACTGGAAGAGCTCGTAGTACGGGAACATCGGGATATACCCGTGCTGGTCGGCTTCGTTGGCGTAATTCAGCGCGAAGGTTCCGTTCGGGTTCCAGGTTTCCCACCCGTGGTTGGTATTCACGCCACCGGCGAGGTACTGCCAGCGGTAGTCCCAGGCGACGCCGCTCTGGGGCATCCAGGTATCGCCCTGGCCGGCCTCGAGACCAAATCCGAAGTGAGCGGGCAGCAGGTTGAGCTGCGACTGGGCGGCCACGAGCGCAGGTTGTAACGAGAGCAGCGCCGCGATCGCCAACAACACACGGCGCGCCCGTAAACACTGGAAATTTAATGTTTCGGAACGTCGCATTTTCGTGACAGACCCAGCCCAGGTGGCGTTAAGCTGCCGCAATGCCTCGCGCTCTCGTGGCACTCTGCGTGGGGTTGGTCCTCCTGGGACCATTTTCGCACGTGGACGCCGCCCAGCCCGCCACCCCGAGCGACGCGGTATCGCCGTCGACGATGGGCCCGGTGCACACCGCGGGGTCAAAACTCGTCGACGGGCAGGGTCAGGAGGTCAGGATCACGGGCGTCAACTGGTTCGGCCTGGAGACTGACACATTCGCTCCGCATGGGCTATGGGCGCGCAACTATGGCGACATGCTGGACCAGATCGCCGCGGCCGGTTTCAACACGATCCGCATTCCGTATTCCAACCAACTGTTCGACGCCGCCAGCACGCCGAAGGGGATCGACTATCAGAAGAATCCCGACCTGCAGGGACTTAACGGACTGCGGATCCTGGACGCCATCGTGGCGGGGGCCGGCCAGCGCGGACTCAGCGTGCTGTTCGACCGGCATCGGCCGACGGCGACCGGACAGTCGGAACTGTGGTACACGCCCGCCGTGCCCGAGTCGCGCTGGATCCAGGATTGGGTGATGCTGGCGCAGCGGTACGCGGGCAATCCCACGGTCATCGGCGCGGACCTGCACAACGAGCCGCACGGTCCGGCGACGTGGGGGGACGGCAGCCCGACGACCGATTGGCGCCTCGCCGCCGAGCGCGCCGGCAATGCGATCCTCGCGGTGAACCCGGACTGGCTGATTGTCGTTGAAGGCATCGAGCACTACGGCAACGACTGGTACTGGTGGGGCGGCAACCTGGCTGGCGTGCGCGACGCAGGGGTCCGCCTGTCGGTGCCAGCTAAGCTGGTGTACTCGACGCATGACTACGGCCCGGGCGTGTACGGACAGGCCTGGTTCGGCGCGCCCGACTTCCCGGCCAACCTGCCCAAGCTCTGGCGCGACCACTGGGCGTTTCTCGAACAGGACGACCTCGCTCCGGTGCTCGTCGGCGAGTTCGGCGGCCGGTCAGTCGGGTCTGACAAGGAAGGCGTGTGGCAGCGGACCCTGCTGGCGTACATGCGCGACAACAATCTCAGTTACACATACTGGGCGTGGAATCCGGACTCGGGCGACACGGGCGGGATTCTCGCCGACGATTGGTCGACGCTCGACCAGAGCAAGCTGGCGATGCTGACCGGCTACCAGTGGTCCGCCGACGGTAGCGCGCCAGCGTCCGTCGACGTGGCTCAGGCTCAACCGGCCGCCGCCGACGGTAGCGCGCCAGCGTCCGTCGACGTAGCTCAGGCTCAACCGGCCGCTCCGGTCGCGGCGCCAGCGCCAGCACCCGCGATCGCCCCGGCGCCAGCCGTTCCGCCGATCGTCGCGGCGCCACCCGCCGCGCCCGGCGTGGTGAGTGTGCCGGGCGTCCCGATGCCGGGGTATGCCGCCGGCGGGCCGTTCGATCCGGACCCGCAGCATGCACTCGGCGGCGTCGGCGGACCGAACGATCCCGATGCCGTGCATCGCCAGGCGCGCGCACGGGATGAGCAGCTCTATCTCGTCGTGTTCGGCAAGCCGTGGCAGTACGCGGCCTACGTCAAGGGCCCCAACTGACTTGAGCCAGGCGGCGCTGCACCTTCGCCTGCCCCTGCCAACCCTGTTCGGCAGATGGTCGATGGTGCGCGTCGATCCCTGGGTGCTGGGCATGACCGGGCTCGCGGCCTTCGCCATGGCGGTGCGCGTGGCCGCGGCCGACCAGCAAAGCGCGTTCATGGACGAGGCGACGGTCGTCCTGACCGGGCGAATGTTGATGGAGCAGCACGCGGTGTATGCCGAGTTCTTGAATTGGGCGTACTGCTCCTATCTGTGGCCAGTCCTGGCCGGCGCGGCCGACATGTTCGGGGGCCTGGCCGCGGTGCGCGGCCTGTCCGCTACGTTCGGCGTCCTGATGGTGCTGGCGACATCGGCCGCGGCCGCCAGGCTCGCACCGGCGGGCATCACGCCCGCCCGGCGTTGGGGTGTGGCCCTGCTGGCGGGCGGCATCATGGCCCTGGCCCCGACCGCGGTGGGCGTTGGTCGATTCGGCACATATGACGCGCTCTCCGGCGCGGCGTTCATGCTCGGTATGGCCGTCCTGGCGCCGATCCGCGCGTCGAGCAGCGGGCCGCGCCTGCTGGCCGCGGCGGCCCTGTTGTTCGTCGCGTTTCTGGCCAAGTACCTCGTCGCGATCTACTTCCCGTTCGTCTGCCTGTACGTGCTGTGCGCCAACGTCCGCAGCATCCGGACCATCGTGCACCACGCGGCCTGGTTCGCCCTGCCGCTCAGCGCGGCGTGCGCGGGGTACGCCGTCGCGTTCCTCGACCCGCTGCTCAGCGTGCTGCATTCGGCGTCGCAGTATGGCGATCTCAAGAGTGCCAACCCACTCCACGAGTACGTGTGGACGCGGCCGGAGCTGGTCCTGCTGCTCGCGGTCGCGGTGCTGGGCTGGCGCCGGGCATCCAGCAGCGGGCGGGTGGTGGCCCTGGGCGGAGCGGGCATCATCATGGCGTTCCAGGTCATCGCCCGCGCGGACTTCGACTTCTGGAAGCACTCGATCTACGCGATCTACTTCCTGGCGCCGCTGGCAGGCCTCATCTGGCTGGCAGTACCCCAGCACACCGGGACCTGGAGAGTGCTCAGCGCCTTGACGCCTGGGCTCGCGGCGATCTGGCTCTGGTCGCCCGTGATCCAGCAAGCCGATCGACTCGTCGAGTTCTACCCCAATCTGAATCCGTCGATCGCCGCGGTGCGGGCCAATGTCGCCGGCTCCACCTTCGTCCTCTCGGACGACACCGCGCTGCGGTACTACCTGTATCCCGGGCTGGACCCCGATCGCGTCGTCGGCCCCTTCGCCTTCTCGTATCGCTCCCAGGATGGGCTCGAAGGCTACCGGCACGCTATCGCGGACCGCTTTTTCGACGCCATCGTGCTCGACGGCGGGGTCGGCCCGCAGGCCAACTCGATCCGTACGGTGCTGGGCCCCACGATTCAGACCTTCTATCAGAACGTCTACTCCCAAACGACGGGGCAGTACACCGTCGAAGTCTTCAAGGCGATCCGCCCGGCCGGTGCAGCGGGATCTGACAGCACCGGAGCCCCCTGGCCAGTTGACTACACGTTCGATTCAGGCGTGGACGGCTGGGGTGCGCACCCGGACGCGACCGATTGGCAAGCTGGCGGCCACATTTCGGCCACGACCGAGCAGACCTGGGATGGACACGCGTCGCTGCAATTCACGCCGACAGCCGATACCACCATGGTCAGCGTCCGTCGCGAGGGCAGCGTGACTCGCGTCCGGGCCAACGTGTACCTCGTCCCGGCCGACGGGAGCACGGGGCCGCTCCGGATCGGCTTCATCGGCTTCGATTCAGCCTGGAATTGGCACGACGACGCCTTCCGCTGGGGGGTCCCGCCGCGGACCTGGACCAGCGTCACCTGGGACCTGCCCGCGCCGGGCGACTACAAGGAGCTCGGCCTCAAGTTCCCACCGGGCGTGAGTACAGCCTTTGTGGGATCGTTCGAGATCGACCCATGAGTCCGCTCGAGTTGGCGCTCGCGGTCGGCTCGATCCTGCTGACCATTCAAACGATCTATTCGACCGCGCTGATGCTGTACGCCTGGGAGGACGAGGACAAGCAAGTCCGCAGTCGAGCACCGCGCACCTTCGAGCCGCCGGGCACCAGTTTTACGGTCCTGCTGCCAGCCCGAAACGAAGAGGCGGTCATCCAGGACACCATCCAGCGCATCGTCGACCTCGACTATCCACCTGAGCTCGTGCAGGTCCTGGTCGTCGTCGAAGGTGGTGATCTCGGGACCATCGCCTGTGTCCGCGACAAGCTCGACCGGCTGCGCGCAGCCGGCGTGGCGCACGTGCGCCTGCTCACGTTCGACGATCCGCCGATCAACAAGCCGCACGGGCTGAACGTCGGCCTGGCGCAGGCCACCGGCGACGTGGTCACGATCTTTGATGCCGAGGACGAGCCACACCCGGCCATCCTGCACGTCGTCAACTCGATCTGCCTGCTCGAACGGTCATGGGTCGTCCAGTGCGGCGTGCAGTTGATGAACTACGCCGATCGCTGGTTCTCGGCGCTCAACGTCCTCGAGTACTTTTTCTGGTTCAAGTCCCGGATGCACTACCACGCCGCCGTGGGCATGGTGCCGCTGGGCGGCAACACGGTGTTCGTCCGGCGCGATTTACTGCACCACCTGAATGGCTGGGACCAGACGTGCCTGACCGAGGATGCGGACATCGGGATCCGGCTCAGCGCGATGGGCGTCCCGATCCGCGTGGTGTACGAGGACGAGCACGTCACGCGCGAGGAAACCCCGCCGACAGTCGAGCAGTTCATCAAGCAGCGTACGCGCTGGAACCAGGGCTTCTTACAGGTTCTCCTCAAGGGCCACTGGCTGCACCTGCCGACCCGGACCCAACGCCTGATGGCCCTGTACACGCTCGGTTTTCCGCTCTTTCAGGCCCTGATGCTGGTGTACGTGCCAATCAGCCTGTGGTCGATCTTCTACGCCAAGGTGGCAGTCCTGGTGGCCATGATCAGCGTGCTGCCGCTCTACATGCTGATCATCCAGTTGTGCATCAGCGCGGTGGGCCTGTACGAATTCACGTCCGTGCACGGCTTGCGGGCGTCGTGGATGTCGCTGCCACGGCTGCTGGCCGCCTACATGCCGTACCAGTGGCTGCTCGGGTATGCGGCGCTACGCGCGGTCTGGCGTCAACTTCGCGGCGTGAACACCTGGGAGAAGACGACGCACACCGGGGCACACCGGGGCGTCGCCGACTTTGTGCCGCTGCACCCGATCCTCGAGGGCCAGGAGCACGGCGCCCGTGGCTAAGGCGATCGGTGTTCGCACCTGGCCGCTCCAGATCACCGACGCGCGGGCGCTTCTGTCGACGGTGGGCGTACTGCGCGGCGAGGCGCCGATCCTGCTCGGGTTAGCCGCGCTGGCGCTGTTTTCGCACGGGCTCAACATGTTCCAGTACCCGTCGTTTACCGGCAGCGACGACGAGGGCATCTACGTGGCCCAGGCCTGGGCGGTGCTGCGCGAGGGCGTGCTCTCGCCCTACACGTACGTGTACGACCACGTGCCGGGCGGCTGGATCCTGGTGGCCGCGTGGATGGCGGTGACCGGGGGCCCGCACGCGTTCGGGAGCGCCATCGACAGCGGACGCGCACTCATGCTGCTGCTGCACATTGCCTCGTTGCTGATGGTCTATCGCGTCGCTCGCAAGCTCGGCTGCGGCGTCGCGACGTCGGCGTTGTGCGGATTTCTGTTCACGGTTTCGCCCCTCACCCTGGCTTATCAACGCCGCCTGTTGCTCGACAACATCATGCTGTTCTGGTGCCTGCTCAGCCTCGATCTGCTGCTCGACGGCTGGGGACGGCTGAGCCGCGTGACGCTGAGCGGCGTCTGTTTTGGCATCGCGATGCTCACCAAGGAGACCGCGATCTTTGTGTTGCCGCCGATGGTCTACGTCGCCTGGCAGCAGCGCTGGCAGCACCAGGCCCGTTTCGCGGTCGTCGGTTGGCTCGTGCCCGTGGCGGTGGTCGTGAGCTGGTACCCGCTCTACGCGGCGCTCAAAGGCGAGCTGCTTCCCGCGGGCGGGGCGGTCCAGTTCTCGACGAGTGGCTACGGCAACGCTGGCGTCTCGCTGTTCGACTCACTGGTGTGGCAGATCGGGCGTGGTGGCGGCGGCGCCCTCAACTTTGGAAACCAGTTCTGGTCGCTGGTGACCTCGACGTGGTTGCCGCAAGATGCCTTCCTGCTGGTCGGCGGGTCGCTCGCCACCCTGGTCAACCTGGCGCGCGGGGCGCTCGGCCGGACGGTCGACGATCGCCGCGCGGTGGCGACCGGTCTGCTGGGACTCCTGCCGTTGCTGTATCTCGCGCGCGGAGGGATTGTCTTCGACTTCTACATTCTGGTTGCCGCGCCCTTCCTGTGCCTGAATCTCGCGGTTCTGGCGGCCCCCGTCGAACGGCGGCTGAGGCGCCCCGCGCGCGTGCTTGCCGGCGTCGGCATAGCGGGCGCGCTCGCCACCTTCTACGCCCGATCGGGCGTGCTCCAGCCGCTCTATACCCAGTCTCCCAGCACGGCCGGCCGCCAGGCGATCGCCTGGGTTAAGGCGCATGTGCCGGGCGATGCGTTCATCCTGACGCGCGACGATCTCTGGACCGACCTGCGTGAGGCTGGTCCTGGCGGCCCGGGCTTCCCGAACGTCCACAGCTATACGAAGCTGGCCGGCGACCCGGCGATTCGCACGGGCGTGTTTGGCGACGATTGGCACACCGTGGACTATCTGGTGATGGCGCCTGGCCTCGAGCAGACGTTCGTCGATTCCGGCAACGCGGTCGCGCTCCAGGCCCTGCAGCACGCGCACCCGGTCCGGAGTTGGAGCGCCGATGGCAGCGACCTGGCGATCTGGAAGGTCGACAAGAGCGGCGCGACCGAAGACGGACTCCTGGCCGCGAGCGCCGCGTACCTTGACCACCACTTCAATCGTTCTGGCGCGTTCGCCGCCGAGGATGGCACCGTGACCTCCGAGGCGGAGTCGTATGCGCTGCTGCGCGCCGTCTGGTCTGGCGACGAGGCGACGTTTGCTCAGACCTGGGCGTGGTCGAAAGAGCACCTGTTGGGCAGCGACAACGGCTTGCTGGCCTGGAAGTGGAACGCCGAGGTCATCGACGCGCACAGCGCGGCCGACGCGGACACCGACACCGCACTGGCCTTGCTCATGGCTGGCCGGCGGTGGGCAAATGCCGAGTGGCGAACCGATGGCAACCGCATGGTGAGCGCAATCTGGGACCGTGATGTTGTGCACGCGGGAGATGCCGCGTATGTGTCCGCCGGGGACTGGGCGCCGGCGCTTGACGTCGTGCCGGTGAATCCGAGCTACTTCGCGCCGTACGCCTACCACGTCTTCCAGGAAGTGGATCCCGCCCACGATTGGCTGAGCCTCGTCGACTCTGGCTATCAGCTGCTCTACGCGAGCTCGGCGGCCGCGCTGGCCGGCGACCAGTCGGCTGGACTCCCGCCAGACTGGCTCGGCATCGAGCGCTCCAGCGGCCGGATCTCGCCACTGGCGGTCGACCCGGCCCAGACCAGCGTCTACGGCTACGACGCGCCACGGACCTACTGGCGGATCGCGCTCGACCTGGACTGGAACACCGACGGCCGGGCGGGCGCCTATCTGGCCCAGGCTGGCTTCTTGCGCGACGAAGTCAGCCGGGCAGGCGGTGTCCGCGCGGTGTATACACACGCGGGAGCCATCGCGAGCGAGGACACGAGCATGGTCGGTAGCGCCGGAGCCCTCGCCGCGCTGTTGACCCTCGACCCGCAAACCGCCAACGGGCTATACGCGGCTCAGATCCTTGGCAGCGCCGACTACGCCAACGGCGACGCGCACTGGGGCAATCCCGACGACCTGTACGCGCAGGAATGGGGCTGGTTCGCGACCGCCCTGTACGCCAACTCGCTTACCGACATCTGGCATGCGCCATGGCCGGGCTGATTCCGATGACCGGGTTCTGAGAGGAGGACACGTGGAACACGCGCCGATTTATCAGTCCACTTCGCGCCGAACCAATTCCTCGTTGATCCCGTGGCAGCGGACCGCGTCGCTCGCCAGCGCCGCGGCAGCCTTGACCATGAGTGGCATCGCGCTTGGCTATCACAGCTTTACGGCTACGGCGGCCCCGACGCAGCCGACGGAGGTGGCCGCAACTCCGACCGGCGTAGCCGAGGGAACCCTCGGTGCGCCGGTGCCCACGATCTCGATCGCCATTGCTGACGGTGGGCACCCCGACGTCATCAGCGCGATCAGCACCGCCCTGACCACGCACTTTCCGGCTTCCCAGGCGCAGATTGTGGCGGAGCTGACTCTTGGACAACTGGTGCAGCCGGTGCTGCCGCTGCCGGTGTTCGGGCCGCCGGCGGCGACCCAGGAGCCCTTCGTGGTGCCGGCAAACTTGGTTGAACCCCTGCCTGCTGCTACTGACCAACCGCCGGACGAGGCGGCGCCGGCCAACCCTGACGACGTGGCTGCGCCGGACAACATGGCGTCGGCTGACGCGCTGGCATCGGCGGACCTGAATCGCGGGCCGGTGCTGGTGGCGTCCGCCGGAGCGCAGACCGTTGCGACCGCCGACGCGCCGCCGAGCGCTGACGACGTGCAGAGTGCGCCTGACCCGGAGACGGCGCCGATCGTCGCTCAGCCCGAGCCAACGCCAGCGCCCGCGCCTCAACACGCGGCCGCGGTCGCACCGATCGCTCCGCCGGCGCCAAAGCTGGTCGCGACCCCTGAGCCTGAGAAGCCAGTGCTCGTTCCGACGCCAGCGAAACTCGAGCGCGTCCCCCTGCCCGACGAGCCGCAGATCGACCTCAGGCGCAGCGGAGTGGTCCCGCTGCCGGGGGCGAGGCAAGACGACCAGGCCCGAGACCCCGCCCCGCACAGCCAGCCCGCCAAACCCGGCAAAGGCAAAGGCTCAAACCACGGCGGCGACTGAAGCAGCGCGGCTACCCGCATCGCTGCGCTCGCTCCCGTAAGACCGCACTCACGAGCGCTCGTCGGCCGTATCTGCCGATCGTCCAGTAGGCCTGCTTTCCGGCAGCCGCTCCACCTGGTTCGGGTCGGCCGCGACGCGGATCTCGTCAGTTGGTACGGTGCGGATGCGCACGCGCCCACTGCCCCAGCAGCTTGCGCAGGCGCCCCTCGCGTCGCCGCACGAATCGGACGTCGCTGAGGCTACGCATGTCCGCCCCTGGGCTCTGAACGGAGCGAGCGAAGCGATGCGGGCGGTGGGTAGCGCGGTGGGAGCGGGCGGTTAACCCGCCAGGATTGAGGCGACGATGCGTTCGGCGGCGTGGCCATCGCCGAACGGGTTCTCGGCCTGGGCCATGCGGTCGTAGGCGGCGCGGTCGTCCAGCAGGCGCCGCGCTTCGGCGACGATGCGGGCGCGATCGGTGCCGACGATGCGGAGCGCGCCCGTCGCGACACCTTCGGGCCGTTCGGTCACCTCGCGCAGCACCAGCGCCGGGATGCCGAGGCCGGGCGCTTCTTCCTGAATGCCGCCCGAATCGGTAATCACCAGGTACGCCCGCTTCATCAGCTGCAAGTTGGGCAGATAGTCCAGCGGCGGCCGCAGCGTGATGTTCGGCACGCCGCCCAGTAGTTCGTGGACTGGCCCCCACACGTTGGGATTGCGGTGCACCGGATAGACGATCCGGACACCGCCCGCGTAGCGTTCGGCGAGCTCGCGCAAGGCCAGGCAGATCTCCCGCAACGGCTCGCCGAAGTTTTCGCGACGGTGCGCGGTGACGAGAATGACCCGCGCCTCGGGAGATTCCCGCAGCAACTCGCGAATCTCAGCGCTCTCCGGCCGGGCGGTGATCCAACGCAGCGCGTCGATGCTGGTGTTGCCCGTGACCAGGATGCGCTCCGCCGCGACGTCCTCGCGGAGCAGGTTGTCGCGCGCACGCGGCGTGGGCGCGAAGTGGCGGTCGGCGATGACCCCGGCCACACGACGGTTGATCTCTTCGGGAAAGGGCTGCCAGCGGTCACCCGTCCGCAGGCCGGCTTCGACGTGCCCAACGCGGCAGCGCGCATAGAACGCGCCCAGGGCCGCCGCGGCCACGGTCGTCGTATCACCCTGGACGAGGACCCAGTCCGGTCGCTCATCGCGCAGAATGGGCTCGAGCCGGGCCAGCACGGCCGCGGCGACCTGGCTCGGGGTCTGGTTGGCTTGCATGATGTCCAGGTCGAAGTCCGGCAGGATCCCGAAGGCGTGCAGGACCTGGTCGAGCATGTCGCGGTGCTGGGCGGTGACACAGACGCGACTGGTGACGCGATCGGCATGACGGGCAAGCTCGAGAATGACCGGTCCGAGCTTGACGGCTTCGGGTCGGGTCCCGAAGACGGTCAAGACCTTCGGTAGCGGGGGCGGCACGCACGGAGTGTAAGTGAGCGATTTGACAGTTGCGGCCTGACGGGCCATACTCGCCAGCGATGAGGCAGCAGGCCTACTCGTATTCGTTTACGTCCGACATGACGGGGTTGCCGCGGAGACGCTGAGCAACCACGCGATCCCGTCATGTCGTCAGGAGCGGTCCCAGCCAGGACCGCTCTTTTGTTTCTCCGAAACACAGCACACAGAAAGGTTCACAGGGGCACCGATGATCGCAGTCATGCAGCCAAGCGCCACCACCGAGGACATTGAGCATGTCGTCGAAGTCCTGCGGCTCCACAACCTGAAGGCCCAGATTTCAACCGGGGAGCAACGCACCGTGATCGGCGTCATCGGAACCGGATTTCCAGACGACCTCCTGGAAACGCTCGAGGTGTTGCCAGGCGTCGACCGCGTGACCCGCATCACGCGGCCCTTCAAACTGGCCAGCCGAGACTTCAGGCCATCGGACACCATCGTCGAAGCCGGGTGGGGTCAACAAATCGGCGGCCGCGAGTTCGTGGTCATGGCCGGCCCGTGCTCGGTCGAGAGCCGTGAGCAGTTGCTGACCACCGCCGACAGTGTCGCCGCGTCGGGCGCGACCCTGCTGCGCGGCGGCGCCTTCAAGCCGCGGAGCTCGCCGTACGCCTTCCAGGGACTGGGCGTCGGCGGCCTGGAGCTGCTTGAGGAGGCCCGGCGGCGGAGCGGACTGCCGATCATCACCGAAGTCATGGATCCGGGCCAGGTCGGCCGAGTCGCCGAGACCGCCGACGTGCTGCAAATCGGCACGCGCAACATGCAGAACTTTCCGCTGCTCAAGGAGGTCGGGCGCACTGGCAAGGCGACAATGCTCAAGCGCGGGCTGTCGGCGACCATCGAGGAATGGCTGATGGCGGCCGAATACATCATGCACGCCGGCAATCCCAACGTGATCCTGTGTGAGCGCGGCATCCGGACGTTCGAAACGGCGACCCGCAATACGCTCGACCTGAGCGCGATTCCGCTGATCAAACGGATGAGTCACCTGCCGATCATCGCCGATCCGAGCCACGGCACCGGCCACCGCTACCTCGTGCAGCCGATGGCCCTGGCGGCGGCCGCCGCGGGCGCCGATGGGCTCATCATCGAGGTGCACCCCGAGCCCGACAGCGCGCTGTCGGACGGGCCGCAGTCCCTCACGCTGGAAGGCTTCGAGCAGCTGATGCGCCAGCTCGAGCAGGTCCTGGCGGCGGTGGGCCGCCCGCTCGCCCGGCCGCGCTCGCGCCTGCAGGCCACGGCGTGAGTGCTGCGCGTTCCGCGCCCTGCGTCGAAGCAGCGCACCGCGATCAAGCGACGCGCTCCGGCGCTGCGCCAGGGTCCGAGGACTCGGATAGCTCAGTACCCGAGCCTGCGGACGGAAGGGGGGACCCTCGCAGCGCGGCGACGGAGGAGCGGACGTGGGCAGCATAGCGGCGGGGCGGGCCGACATCGGCACCGCGGCGGCGGAACCGGCAGACCTGCGCAGCGTGGCCGCGGCACGGCAGGTTCGCGGCACACTGAGCGTGCCGGGCGATAAGTCGATCTCGCATCGGGCGACGTTGTTCAACGCGCTCGGCGAGGGGGACGCCCGCGTCACGAATTTCTCGCCGGGCGCCGATTGCGAATCCACGCTCGGCTGTTTGCGCCAGCTCGGCGTCCAGATCGACCGCGACGCGGATCGCCTCCATGTCCGGGGCGTTGGCCTGGGCGGCCTGCGCGAACCGGCCGACGTGCTGGATTGCGGCAACTCGGGCACGAGCATGCGATTGCTCAGCGGTGCGCTGGCCGGCGCGGGCGTCTTCGCCGTGCTCAGCGGCGACGGCTCGCTACGCCGCCGCCCGATGGCCCGGATCGTCGAGCCACTGCGGCGCGCGGGCGCGGCCATCGACGGGCGCGATGGTGGCCGATTGCCGCCGCTGGTCATCTCGCCCGTGCCGGCCCTGGCGGGCGTTGCGCATCGACTCACCGTCGCCAGCGCGCAAGTGAAGTCGGCGCTGCTGCTGGCCGGTTTGTTTGCACGGGGCGAGACCAGAGTCGTCGAGCCGGCCCCGACCCGCGATCACACCGAGC
The DNA here is from genome assembly GCA_035309865.1 of Chloroflexota bacterium. Taxonomy (GTDB): domain Bacteria; phylum Chloroflexota; class UBA6077; order UBA6077; family CF-72; genus CF-72. The sequence continues at coordinate 21,541 of DATGER010000102.1, read as the reverse complement.
GACTCCTGAAGGCGATGGGCGCCGACCTTCGGCAGGCCGGCGATGGGATCAGCCTGTCACCTGGCCGCACGCTGCGCTGCGTCGACGTCCAGGTCCCGGGAGATTTCTCTTCGGCCGCCTTCTGGCTGGTGCTGGGCGTACTGCACCCGAACGCCGAGATTCGCGTGCGCGACGTGGGCATGAACCCGAGCCGAACCGGTTTGCTGACGATTCTGGAACACATGGGCGCCAACGTCGTGCTCGAAAACACGCGCGACGTTGCTGGCGAGCCCGTGGCCGACCTGGTGGCGCGATCGAGCGAGTTGCACGCGACGACCGTCGGTGGCGACCTGGTGGCGCTGGCGATCGACGAGGTCCCGCTGGTCGCGCTGCTGGGCCTGTTCGCCGATGGCGAGACGGTGGTGCGCGATGCCGCCGAACTCCGCGCCAAGGAGTCGGACCGCCTGGCGGTCGTCGCCGATGGACTCGCCAACCTGGGCGCTGACATCGAGCGCACCGCCGACGGCTGGCGCATCCGCCGGTCGCGGCTGGAGGCGGGTCACGCCGACAGCCAGGGTGACCACCGCATGGCCATGCTGTTCGCGCTGGCTGGAACGCTCGGCGACGGCGCTGAGATCGCCGGCGCGGACAGCGTGTCCATCTCGTATCCGAGCTTCTGGGCCGACCTCCAGGCGCTGAGCGGCACATGACCCACGCTACGGACCAGGCCGACAGTCCGCTGCTCTCCGCGGGGCACGCCCGCGCGACGGACCAGGCCGACAGTCCGCTGCTCTCCGCGGGGCACGCTCGCCGGTGGGTGTGTTTGTTGGGCCAGCCCGTGGCGCACTCGCTCTCGCCGGCGCTCCACAACGCGGCGTTTGCCAGCCTCGGCATCGATGCGCACTACGAAGCCTGGGAGGTGGCACCGCACGGACTGGGCGAGGCAGTCGCCCGACTGCGCGCCGCGGACTGCATGGGCGCCAACGTCACGGCGCCGCACAAGCAGGCGGTCGTGGCGTTCATGGACGAGGTTTCGGACGAGGTGCTGGCGCTCGGCGTCCTGAATACGATCGTCAATCAGCGAGGGCGGCTCGTCGGTGGCAACACGGATGCGCGCGGTCTGGCGCGGTGGATGCGGCAAGCCCGGATCGACCCGGCCGGCCGGCCGGCCCTCGTCCTTGGGGCCGGCGGCGCCGCCCGCGCGGCGGTCTGGGCGCTGGCCGATCTGCAAGCCAGCACCGTCCTGGTGCTGAACCGCACTGTCGAACGGGCCCAGGATGTCGTAGTGAGTCTGCAGCCCTTTCTGGACCGCAGCGAGTTGTGCTGGGGGCCGCTGGACCAGGTGTCTAGGCCGGTGCCGGCGGCGTGGCACGTGGTCATCAACGCCACGTCGCTTGGTCACCACGGGGGTGCCCCGGATTTGCACCCTAGCTGCTACAGTCCAGGCAGCGTGGCCATTGAACTGGCCTATAACCCGCCCGAAACTGGCTTCATGGTCGCGGCGCGGCTGGCCGGGGCACGGGCCGAGAATGGATTGGGCATGTTGCTGCACCAGGCTGCCCTGGCGTTCGAGCGCTGGACGGGCCAGGATGCCCCCATGCGGGCGTACGAAGACGTGATTCGCCAGGGCCAGCGGCGATGAGCCTGGGCTACCTGCGCGTGGTCACGGCCGGCGAATCGCACGGCCCACAACTCACCATCTTCGTCGAGAACCTGCCCGCCGGGCTCCCCGTTCTGGCTGAGGACATCGATGTCGACCTCGCCCGTCGCCAGAAGGGCTACGGGCGCGGTGGGCGTCAGCAGATCGAACACGACCGCGTGGAGATCGTCGCCGGCGTGCGACACGGTCTGACCATGGGTGGGCCGATCGCGATGGTCGTCAAGAATCGGGATTGGGCAAACTGGCAGGGCAAGATGGACATCGAACCGGTGCCCGAACCACCGCCGCCGGTGACCCGGCTGCGGCCCGGTCACGCCGACCTGGCGGGCGTGGTCAAGTTCGGCCTCGGCGACGTTCGCAACGTGCTCGAACGTGCGAGCGCGCGCGAAACCGCCTCGCGCGTGGCCGCCGGCGCGCTCGGCAAGGTGTTCCTGCGCCAGTTCGGGGTTGAAGTCCGCAGCCACGTGCGGAGTGTGGGCGCCACGCGGGCGAATACGCCCGACGCGCTCGCCCTGGGGCAGGACGCGGCCAACGACGCCTGGTGGTCGCAGGTCGAGGAGTCGCCGATTCGGACCGGCGACAAAGCGTTCGAAGATCGCGCCATCGAGCTCATCAAGACTGCCCGTACGGCCGGCGATACTCTCGGCGGCATCTTCGAAGTCATCGGTTACGGGCTGCCGATCGGTCTCGGCAGCTACGGCCAGTGGGACGAGCGCCTCGACGGCCGACTGGCGGCGGCGGTCATGAGCATTCAATCGATCAAAGCGGTCGAACTCGGTGACGCGTTTGCCAATGCCGCCCGGCCAGGGTCCGAGGCGCACGACGTGATCGACTACGACCCCGAACGCGGTTGGATCCGGCCGACGAACCGGGCGGGTGGGCTCGAGGGTGGGGTGACCAACGGTGCGCCGCTGGTCGTGCGTGGGGCCGCCAAACCGATCTCGACGCTGATCCATCCACTGCCGTCCATCGACTACGCCACCCGCGAGCGCAGCGTGGCGCACGTCGAGCGCAGCGACGTGTGCGTCGTCCCGGCGGCGGGCGTCGTCGGCGAGGCCATGGTGGCGCTGGTCCTGGCGGATGCCATGCGCTTCAAGTTCGGCGGCGACAGCCTCGAGGAAGCACTGGCCAACTTTGGCAGTTACGCTGAACGTGGATTTAAAACGCGAAACGGCCGTTGAGTGATGGACAACCTGATCCTGGTCGGCTTCAGCTGCAGTGGCAAAACAACGCTCGGTCGCAACGTCGCCCGACGCCTGCGGCTGACGTTCGTGGACAGCGACCGGTGCATCGAAGAGATGACGGGGCGGACCATCCCGGAGATTTTTCGGGAGGACGGTGAAGCCGGCTTTCGCAAGGTCGAGCGCGAAGCCATCAACCACATCATGGCCGCGCAAAACCAGGTGGTCAGCACCGGAGGAGGCGCCTTCGTCGACCCTGAAAATCGGGAAAAGCTGCGCAATGGCAACCTGGTCATCCACTTGCAGGTGCGACCTGAGACCGTCGTCGACCGGCTCCGGAACAGCAAGTCTGGCCGTCCGCGGCCGCTGTTGGAGAGTCCCGACCCACTCGAACGGGTCGTCCGCCTGATGGCGGAGCGCAAGGAAGCCTACTCGGCCGCGCACGTCACGATCGGTGTGGACGATCGGTCGCGGTACGAGCTGGTGGGGGAGCTCCGCCGACGCTGGCTGGCGTGGCAGCGTGCGCATCGCGCGCCAGCGCCCGCGGCCCGATGAGGTCAAGCGGGTCCCGCGTGAGTGAACGTCATCGAGGCCCACGGCTGGGCAGCTCGGTATCGAGAGCCCGAACATCGGCTCCTCCCTTGAACCCCGATGGGAGCCGGGAGGCGGGAGGCGCGCGGTGATCGACCAGGTCGTCACGCGTACGTTGCGGGCGGCGGGCCGCGAGGTGCCGCTCCTCGCGGGGCCGGGTGCGCTGGATTTGCTGCCGCGGGCGCTGGCTGAGACTGGATTTGCGGGGCGGCTGTTCGTCGTCGCGGACGAATACGCCATGTCGCTGCACGCCGCCCGACTTGACGAGGTGCTGCCGGCGGCGCCCCGACTGTGTATTTCTGGACTGGAAGCGGACAAGACGCTGGCGAACGTCGCGCGCATCTGGGACTGGCTGGTGGACCACGGCGCGCAGCGTCGAGATGCGCTGGTTGCCTTCGGCGGTGGCGTCGTGTGCGACGTGGTCGGCTTCGCGGCGGCGTGTTATCTGCGCGGCATCGGGCTGGTGAATGCGCCGACGACGCTGCTGGCGCAGGTCGATGCCGCCGTCGGAGGCAAGACCGGCGTCAATCATCCGCGGGGCAAGAATCTGATCGGCGCGTTCTATCAGCCGCTGTGCGTCGTGGCCGATACCGGGGTGCTGGCGACGCTGGCGCCGCGCGCATTCGCGGCCGGCATGGCCGAGGTCGCGAAGATGGCCATGATCCTGGACGCCGACCTGTTTGACAGCCTCGAACGCCTGGCCGCGCAACTCGGGCCGGGCGACGGTGAGGTGCTCGCGCCGCTGATCGCGCAGTCAATCGAGCTGAAGGCGGAGATCGTCGAGCGCGACGAGCGCGAATCGGGCGACCGCATGCTGTTGAACTACGGCCACACGGTTGGGCACGCGCTCGAAGCCGGGGCCGGTTACGGCGCGCTGCTGCACGGCGAGGCGGTGGCGGTCGGGATGCAGGCCGCGGCGTTCATCGCGCAACGTCTGGACATGCTGGCGGCCGAGGATGCGCGCCGGCAGACGGACCTGCTGCAAGCACTTCGCCTGCCGGTGTGCTGGGCGATGCCGGTCGAGGACGTGCTGGGTCGCCTGGCGCTCGACAAGAAGCGCGCGGGCAGCCGGCAGCGCTGGGTGCTGGCCGAGCGGATCGGCGCGGGCCGCATTCGGGATGACGTGCCGCCCGACGTTGCGCGCGGCGCGGTGGAATTTATTACAACTACGTGACGCTGGCGTGACGGTCGGCGTGACGATGGCGAGACGGTCGGCGTGACGCGCGTGGCCTTCGGCGTGACGCTTGGCGTGACAGTGCGTCGCTAGACTGCAGGGCGGCGGCGGGGGGCGGTGGGCCCCAGCGGGGGTGCGGGGCCGGGGCGGCGGGCCCGAACGCCGGGCCTCGCGAAGGCGTGACGGACCGTAACGATTTCTTGCTCGGGCTGGCCCGAACCCTGCCTATAATCGCTGAACCTTTGTCAATTGGCCTGGTCCGTCCCCACCTGAATGAGCCCGGTCCGGGTCGCTCGCACCCGCCGGTTTTTGCCGTCGCGGCGTTCTGGGCGTTTGTCCTCGGCGGTGTCGCGTTCGGCGTCGTCTTTGTGGCCAACTGGCGCGCGCTTGGCGCACGCACGAGCGACCGCCCGGGTGGTTCGCCGAGCGTCGTCACCGTCGCTGCCGGGCCAGTCAGCCTCACCGTGCCGGTGAACGTCACGCTCAAGCCGCCGGGGCCCGTCAGCCTGCCAGCGAAGCCACAACCGATCTCCGCCAGCATCGCGTCCGCGGTTGTCCAGACCGTCCTGCCCGACTGGCAGGGGACGGATCGGATCAACATCCTGCTGCTCGGCATCGACAAGCGCGACGATGAGCCGATGGCCGGGACCCGCTCGGACACGATGATCCTGGCGAGCATCGATCCGGTCACAAAATCGGCCGCGCTGGTGTCGCTCCCGCGCGATATGTGGGTCAGGATTCCAGGCTGTACCTACAGCGAGGGGTGTTCTGGCGGGGAGCAGCGCATCAACGTGGCGCACGCGGTTGGTGGCCCGCCGCTGGCCGTGCAGACGGTTTCGGCCGACTTCTCGGTGCCGATTCAGTACTACGCGCGCGTCGACTTCCGGGGGTTCGAGCAACTTGTCGATACCGTCGGCGGCGTGGTCGTCGACGTCGACTATCCGGTCAAAGACGACGAGTACCCCACGGACGATTACGGCTACCAGCGCATCTACTTCGGGCCCGGCCCGCAGCTGATGGACGGGCGAACCGCGCTGCAGTACGCCCGCTCGCGGCATGGCATGAGCGATTTTGCCCGGGCCGGGCGGCAGCAAAAAGTGATCGTCAGCCTGCGCAGCCGAGCGCTGCAGCTCAACATGTTGTCCAGAGCGCCGGATCTGGTGGGCATCATCCAGAAGTCGCTCAGCACCGACCTGACTCCGATCCAGATGCTGTCGCTCGGCAAGCTGGTGTCGCAGATCGACCGCGACAAGATCGTGAACAAGGTGATCGATACGAATTACGTGACGCCGTTCAAGGGGGACGACGGCGCCGATCTCCTGGCGCCGGACTTTGCGGCCATTCGGCAGGCCATCGGCGCCGCTCAGCGTGCCGCGGCGCATCCCGAGCTGCAGGCGAAGATCGAGGTGCTCAATGGCAGCGGGACGGCCGGCCTCGGGCAGAAAGCGGCGGACTATCTCACCGCGCAGGGCTTCAACGTGGTCCGCATCGCCGCCGCCGAACGCAGCGACTACCGGTCGTCGCTGGTCCAGGTGCTGACCCAGGATAAAGGTGCCGCCCAGGCGCTGGCGACCACGTTGCGGGTCCCGCCGAACGCGATCACCGCGCTCCCAACGCCCGACGCGGCCGCCGACATCCGCATCGTGCTCGGTCAGGACTTCCGCATTCCGCAAACGTCCTGAAAAGTAGAAGGCGAAGACGGTTTGGCAGTCGGCACCTCCGGCGCCTCCCCAGGGCTACTCGCCCTGGACCTCGCTGGTCTAATCCCGCACACACATTACCCATGGCGTCCTGTGCCTATTTGCCCTCCGTGGACAACACGCGTCGTCGCCTGAAGTGGTGCTGAGTGCCAAGCCTACGTGTTAGCAGTTCACCAGCTCGTGAGCTCGGCTACGAGGGGGTGATGGCGATTCAGGCGGCACAGGGTTACTGGCGTGCCGTCTGCGCGGGTACGGTGGTCAACCAGGAGCAAGCCCTGGGCGATCTGGGCGTCGAGGCGCGCGCCCGCGGCGGCTTCGATCTGCTCGAGGGTCAGGTAGCCGACGGCGGTGTCTTCTAGCTGGTCGACCAGGCGGACCAGGTCGGCGTCGTTCACGCCACCAGGCGGAGCACGCCCATCAGGAGGACGAGTTGGACGGTCACGCCGCCGACCCAGAGCAAGCGCGCCAGCAAGCGTTCGCGGGGGTGCAGCCAGATCCCGAGCAGCCAGTTGACGACCAGACAGGCGAGCCCCAGCAGCGGCAACCGCAGCAGATCCGACTTCGGAGCCATGTCGTTGGGTTGGCCGCTGGCGTCGAAGTGCAGGACGATCTGATCGGGCAGCGGGTCAAATCTGAACGCGATGACGGCGAGGATCACCAGGGCCAGCAGTAGGCCAACCGTAGCGCAGATGGGTAGCCAGAGGTCGGCCACGGCCGTCCATGGCACGCGGCTGGGCGGTGTCTGGCGCCAGGTCCGTGCATCGCCGGGCGTGTCCTGGCTCTCTTCGACGCGGTCGATCAGGGCCGCGCGGAACTCGTTCGGGTCGCGCGCCGAGACGATCACCCCGCCGTGCTCGACAGTGATGAGGGTCAACATCGACTGGTCAGTCGACGTCGCGAAGAACCGCAGTCGGCCCAGACCCCGCACACGCGACGGCCCGACGTTGATGCCGGGCCACGTCGGGATGCTCGGGGTGGCGTGGCCTGAGAGCCGCTGGCCGGTATAGATGCCCTGGATGGCGTGATAGGGCACTTCGACCGTCTGGCCCAGCCAGTCAATCTGCAACGCGCTGTCGGTCAACGTGTAGGCCAGGCGCTGGTAGGCGATCGCCAGGATGAGCAGCACGACGCCGGCCGCGCCCAGGATGGCGGCCAGGGCGCACAGGAGCAGCATGCTGGCGCCTGGCTCGCGAGAGCCGCCGAGGAAGACGGCAGCCAGGGCCAGGAAGAGCAAACCGCCGGCGACCCACAGTGCTGCGTCGCCGCCGAGCGAACGTCGCGCGGGCCAGATGTTCGCCGTCACACGGTAACGGTACCGCTGGCGAGGGCACGGTGCGCGTTGCTTGGCGGCGTTGCGCGGTCGCCCGCTTCGCTGCGCTCGCTCCTGGCGGTGCACTGAAGTGAATCCCGCCTCGTAAGCGCCGGGTGGCAGCTTGCCACACGATTCACGTGCACGCTGAAGCTGAGCCTGTGCGAGCAAGCTGACGCTGCGGACGGTGAGCTCGACGGGACAGCCAGCCACACGATTTATGTGCACGCTGAAGCTGAGCCTCCGCGAGCGTGGCCACGCGCAGGTGAGTACCGTGTACTCGCCCATGCGGATCGCGCTCAATGCCCAGCTGTTGTCGTTCGCGGAGAACTATCGCAGCGGTGGGATCAGTCGAGTTATCTACCACTTGCTGGACGAGCTCGGGCGCGACGCGCGCGGGCACACGTTTGACGTGTTCGCCCCGACGGCGCCCGCGGCGGGCATGGGCGGGCTCACGTTCCACCCGAGCGGCGGGCTCACGGTGCGTCCGTCGGTCAGGATCGCCTGGGAACAGGCCGTCCTCCCGCAAAAACTTGCCTCGCTCAGGCCCGACCTGCTGCATGGCCTGGCGTATGCGTTGCCCGTCGGGTGGCCCGGGCCAGGCGTGGTCACCATCTACGATCTGAGCTTTCTGCGCTTTCCACACGCCTTCAAAACGGCGAACCGGATCTACCTCACGGCCTCGACGCGGGCGACGGCTCGCCGCGCGAGACGCGTGCTGACCATCTCAGAGCACGCGCGACGTGATATCGTGCGCCTTCTGAGCGTGCCCGAGGAGCGCGTGGACGTCACGTACCCGGCAGCCGAGGAGCGCTATCGGCTCGTGGCAGCCGCGGAAGTTACAGCCTTCCGCCTGGCCCGCGGCCTGCCAGAGGCGTTTGTGTTTGCCGTGGGTACGCTCGAGCCGCGCAAGAATCTGGTCGGCCTGTTGCAGGCTTACGCGCGACTCAAAACCCCGCGACCGCCGCTGTATGTCGCTGGCGGTACGGGCTGGCGCTTCAGTCCCATCTTCGACACAGTCCAACGCCTGCGCCTGCAGGACGACGTGCACATCCTGGGCTTCGTCCCGGAAGATGAGTTACCGCTCTGGTACAATGCCGCCCGGCTGTTCGCGTTTCCAAGCCTGTACGAGGGTTTTGGCTTGCCCGTGCTCGAAGCGATGGCCTGCGGTACCCCGGTGATCACCTCCACGGCCGCGTCACTACCCGAGGTGGCCGGCAAGGCGGCGCTGATGGTCCCAGCCGAGGATACGGACCTGCTCGCCCGGGAGATGGAGCGCGTGCTTGACGATCCCCAGCTACGAACCGAGATGCGCGCCGCCGGGCGTATTCAGGCCAGCCGTTTCAGCTGGCGCGCGATGACCGATCAGACCGTGGCGAGCTACGCCCTCGCGGTGGGACGCTAGTGGCCACCTCGCGGCAGTCCACCCGACCCACCCGGCTCGAACCGATTTCCGCGAGCATCTCGTCGCCCATCCGACGACACGACGCGCTGGCCGGGATCCAACCAGACGTTGTTGCGCCCCGACACGCCCTGGAGCGCCTGGTGCTGGTCGCCGTCGATATCGGCGCCGTCAACCTGGCCTTCTATCTGGCCTGGTTCGCCCGCTATCGCCTCGGCCTGGTGATCGATCTCGATCCGGGCAATTATGTCGAGCACGAGGTGTATCTGCCGCTGCAGGGCGCCCTGTCGCTGACGTTCGCCTTCATTCTCGCCCTCCGTGGGCTGTACCGCCTGCCAAGAGCCGCCAGCGCGTTGGATGACCTGTCGACGATCTTCACCGCCGCCGGACTCGCGGTGATGCTGTCGTTCGCGGGTTCGACGTTCGTGCGCTACCCGGCCGAATCCCGTCTGACGCTGATCTTCGCCTGGGCGCTGATGACCGTGCTGGTCGTCTTCAGTCGAGCCGTGTGCCTCTGGGTGCTGGGGGTCCTGCACCAGCGCGGCATCGGCGTGGCGCGCACGCTCGTCGTGGGCGACAACACCGTCGGGCGCATGATCATGCAAGCCCTGGCCGGGCGACCCCATCTCGGCTACGAGGTGGCTGGTTTTCTGTCAACCGAAGGCGACGGTGACTTCGGTCGCTTCCGTCGACTGGGTACCCCGGACGAGCTCGAGCGCGTCATCCATCAGGAGCGCATTGCCCAGGTCGTGATCGCGCTGCCGAGTGCCTCGCACGAGGCCATCATGCGCATCGTCACGCACTGTCGGCGGGACGGCGTGCAGTTCCGGCTCGTGCCCGATCTGTACGAGGTGAGCCTCGGCCGCCTCGACATCGACACGGTCAACGGCATTCCGTTGATGGGCATGAAGGACCACGCCATTCTGGGCCTGAACTTCATCATCAAGCGGTTGATCGACGTCGCGGTTGCGCTGACCATCCTGGTCCTGTTCGCGTGGTTTTTCGTGCCGCTGGCGCTCCTGATCTGGTTTGAAGACCGGGGCGGCTCGCCGTTGTACGGACAGATCCGCGTCGGTCGCGGCGGGCGCGAGTTCCGCATGCACAAGTTCCGCTCGATGCGGCCCGGCGCCGACAAGCAACTGAGCGAGCTCCTGGAATACAACGAGGCCGAGGGCCCGATCTTCAAGATGCGCGACGATCCGCGGCGCACACGGGTTGGTGCGTTCATGCGTCGCTGGAGCATCGACGAGCTGCCGCAGCTGTGGAACGTGGTGACCGGCGAAATGAGCCTGGTCGGCCCACGTCCGGCCACCCCGCGGGAGGTCGCGCAGTACGAGGACTGGCAGCTGCATCGACTCGAGACGCTGCCGGGCATCACCGGGCTCTGGCAGGTGAGCGGTCGCAGCGAGCTGGGTTTTTCGGAACAGGTGCTCATGGACATCATGTACATCGAGAACTGGTCGCTGGGCCTGGACCTGCGGATTCTGTTGCGGACGGTGCCCGCCGTGCTGAGTGGTAAGGGTGCATTTTGAGCCTGGCGCAGCAGAGCGTCGCGCTCGTCCATGACTACTTGAATCAGTACGGCGGGGCGGAGCGCGTCCTCGAAGAACTGCACACGCTGTTTCCGAGCGCGCCGGTGTACACGTCGATGTACTGGCCCGAAAAGATGTCGCCGACGATCCGGAATCTGGACGTGCGCACGTCGTTCATGCAGCGGTTGCCGATGGTCACGCGCAACCATCAACCGTTCCTGCTGCTGTACCCGCTGGCGTTCGAGAGCTTCGACCTGAGCGGGTTCGACGTGGTCATCTCGAACAGCTCGGCATTCTGCAAGGGCGTGGTCACCGCGCCCGGCACGTTGCACATCTGCTACTGCCTGACTCCCATGCGCTGGGTTTGGAACTACCACGCTTACATCGAACGCGAGCGCATCGGGCCCGCGGCGCGGATGGTGCTGCCCGCGGCGATCAGCCAACTGCGATCGTGGGATGTCGCGACCGCGCAGAACGTGGATCGGTTCCTGGCGATCTCCCAGTCGGTCGCGGCCCGGATTCGGAAGTACTACCGCCGCGATGCGACGGTGATCTACCCGCCCGTCAATTGCGACGCATTCATCATCCCGCCGTCACGGGTCGACGACTACTATCTGATCGCCGCGCGGCTGGTGCCGTACAAACGCATCGATCTGGCGGTCGATGCGTTCACCAAACTGGGGATCCGCCTGAAGATCGTGGGCAACGGACGTGACCTGGGGTCGCTGCGGTCGCGGGCGGGTCGTAACGTGGAGTTCGTGGGGCGGGTGTCCGATGCAGAGCTGAAAGAGCTCTACGCCGGGTGCCGCGGACTCGTGTTTCCGGGTGAAGAGGACTTCGGCATCGCGCCGCTGGAAGCGAACGCCAGCGGGCGGCCGGTCATTGCCTACGCTGCCGGGGGGGCCCTGGATACGGTCGTCAACGGTCGCACGGGGATCCTGTTCGAGCGACAGGAGGTGGAGTGCTTGATCGCGGCCGTTCGGCGGGCCGAGGCGACCGCCTGGGATGCCGACGAGCTGCGCGCGCATGCGCGCAAGTTCGACCGCGAGGTGTTCCGCGAGCAGCTCCAGCAGTTCGTCGGGGAGTCCATCGCCGCCCATGCGGCAGGTACGCGCTTCGCATAGCACGCCGCTGGCGCGGGCGCACGTCGCCCCATCACGGAGCGACGCTCCGGAGGATCCCGCGTGAGCGTCGCGTCGCTCCCGAAGAGTCCCCTGCCGCGGACCGGCGCCAGCCCGTGGACAGCCGCGAGTGCACCTGCGGCGTGGCGCGGTGTCAGGACGCCGACGCCGTTTGCGATCGCGGCCGCGGCGCTCGTGGCGGCGACCGTGCTCTCGCGGCTGCCGTTCATGACGCAGACGTTGTACGCCTTTGACTCGGCCAACTACGCGCTGGCGGTGAGCACCTTCTACAACGTCGCCTTCCACCAGCCGCACCCGCCGGGCTACCCGCTGTACGTCTTTTTTGGCCGTGCCATCGACGTGCTCGTGCACGACGCCAATCGGTCGCTGGTGTTCGAGGGCATTGTCTGGAGCGCGTTGGCGAGCGCGTGCACGATCGCGCTGGGCCGCGCGCTGTACGGGCGGGCCGCCGGACTGCTGTCGGGGTTGCTCCTGGTCTGTACGGTCGGTTTCTGGGGATACGGCGAAGTGGCCTACCCGTACGTCGCGCTCGCCGGCGAGACAGCGGCCCTGGCGTTGATCGCGCACACCGTCATGGCCGGACGGACCCGCTTAAGCGTGCTGTTCGGGCTCGTATGGGGGATTTCGGCCGGCGTCCGCTGGGACGCGGCCGTCTTCTGCCTGCCGCTGTGGCTGTGGGCGCTGTGGGGCGTGCCCTGGCGCTGGCGACTGGCTTCGACGTGCCTGGCGGCGGCCGTGGTCGTGGCCTGGGCGGTGCCCATGATCCTGCTCAGCGGCGGCTGGGACGTGTACAAGCAGGCTCTGGCCGACTATCTGAGAGTCTGGGCGCCGCAATCGGCGTACGTCGGCGGCGATTTCGCCTCGGGCGGCGATACCCAGGCGACCTACAACCTGAACTTTCTCATCAACTATTTGCGCCAGATGCTCGGGATCGGGCTGGTGCTGGTGCTGTACCTGCTCGGTCGACGGTTCGGGCCGGCCAGGCTGGCGGCCGACTATCGCAGTCGCTTCGCCGCCATCTGGGTCGTGCCTCCGCTGGGTGTGTATGTGTTCGCGCATCTCGGCGAGCCGGGCTACGTGCTCTCGCTGGCGCCGCAGGCGAGCATCCTGATCGCCCTGGCGATCGGCGACCTGCGGGACGAGACCGTGCAGCTCGCGCTGGTCCTGCGAGCGCGCGGCTGGCGGTGGCTGCCTCGCCCACGCCTGGTTGGGCTCGGCGTGGCCGCGTTGCTCGGCGTGGTGATCGTCGGCTGGAACCTCCAGGCGTTTGCCCGCGGTGTCGGGCCCGGACGCTTGCCCGACTTGCGCGCTCACGACGCGACGACCAGCGCGCAGGTCGACTTCGTGCGCCAGCAGCCGGCTGGGACGACCCTGGTGCTGGCGCACGATATCTTCCGGCAACTCCAGTTCTATGTCCCGGCGTACCGGTCGGAGCTGCTGTTCAGCGAGTACGTGCCGGACTTCCAGAATGCGCGCACGCGCACCGAACTCGCGACGGGTACCGAGGAGCTCGTCGTCCTGGACTCGCCGCTCCAGGTCGGACCGGACGATGCCGGGCGCGTACGCGAAGTCGTGTTGCGCGACCAGCCGCGGGTCAGCGTCTGGCTGGTCGACGCGCGCGGCGCACGCGCCGTGGAGCACGGGTACCACTTCTTGCGACTCGAAATGGCACCCTGAGGTGCACCTCGGCGGCGCTTACAACGGAGGTGAGCCGAACGCAAGCCTGAGGTGCACCTCGGCGGCGCTTTACAACGGATGTGTGCCGAACGTAAGCCTGAGGTGCACCTCGGCGGCGCTTACAACGGAGGTGTGCCGAACGTAAGCCTGAGGTGCACCTCGGCGGCGCTTACAACGGAGGTGTGCCGAACGTAAGCCTGAGGTGCACCTCGGCGGCGCTTACAACGGAGGTGTGCCGAACGTAAGCCTGAGGCTGGGATATAGTTCACCGCGATCGAGAGGGCAGAACGTGGAGCTGCGGGAATACTGGAACATCATTCGCCGCCGCTGGTGGCTGCCGGCGGCCATCACCGTGGTGGCGTTGATCGCGTCGACGGCGGTCGGCCTGCGCGGGGCGGCGGCCTACAAGACCGACATGCGGCTGGCCGTCAGCACGATCCCCACGCCGGACCCGAACGCGGTGCTCTACTACGACCCGACGTACTACTCGAATCTGGATTCCGAGTATCTGGCCGACGACATGAGCGAGTTGTTGACCAGCCGCGCCTTCGCCGACGAGGTCACGGCCGAGATGGCCACCGCCAGCACGCCGATGACCGTGGATCCGATCACGATCGTGAACGCCACGCGCACCAAAAAGACGCACCGGTTCATCGACATCACGCTCACCACGTCGACGTTCGAGGAAGGCGACATGATCTCGAAGTCGATCAGCCGCATTCTCAGCGACCCGGCCCACGTGGCGATCTATCTCAAGGCGCTGACCGCCTACAACACCCAGATGGTCATCGTCACCCCACCGGTGGTGCACCGCGCGAACACGGTGCCGGGCCTGATCAGCGAGATCGCCCTGCGCACGGTCATCGGGCTGCTGGTGGGGATCGGTCTGGCGTTTCTGGTCGACTACGTCGATCCGAGCGTGCGGACGCGTCAGGAGGCCGAGGCGGTGCTGCAACTGCCGATACTGGGCGAGATCCCGCGCACGCGGCGTGGGGCGGTCGCCTGAGGCGTATCAGTGACCCTTGCCGAGGCGCTGCGGACACTGCGCGAGCGGTGGTGGATCTTGCTGGCCGCGTGCGCGCTGGCGGCGGCAGCCGCCTACGGTTATGTCAAGCTGCTGCCCTGGGGGGTCGAGCCCCGCTGGCGGTCCTCGGTCCTCATCCAGGCCACCGGCCGGCTCGACTACGGCAACTTCCTGGCACTCGAAAAAGAGCTCCGGCCGTTGGCCGAGCAGGTCCGCCAACTGGGCATCATGCGCGAGGTCAATACCAACCTGCACACCGACGTCCCGCCTGAGGTCATGCTCGATCACACGCGCGCCGAACCCGTGCAGGACAGCGGCCAGATTCGACTCGATATCGAAGACTCCGACCCGCATCGCGCCGAGCAGATCAGCCTCGAAATCGCCAACGTGTACACGCGTGAGCACAACGCAAACGAGGCGGGCAAACTGCGCGAGGAACGCGTCATCCTGTCCACGCTCGATCGGCAGAACCAGGCGACGCTGATCTGGCCCCAGACGCCGACACTGGTCGGCGCCGCGGCGCTGCTCGGCGTGGTGGTCGCCGGGCTGGTCGTCCTGGGCCTGGCATTTCTCGATGAGTCGATTCGCTCACCAGCCGACGTGCAGCGCTATCTCGAGTTGCCGTTGCTGGCCATCATCCCCCGACATCGGGTCGCCTCGCGACCACTTGCCCGAGGGTCGGGCAGACGCGTCGAGCTTCCCGCTGAGGCCAATGCGCCGACGCCTGTGGGGCGGTTGTAACGATGGGTCCCGACCGCGGGTTCACCGACACATCGCCGCTCAGTACGGGCCTGCCAGGACATGCGACGAGCGTTGGCTCTTCAGCGGCAGGGAGCGCGAGCGAAGTGAAGCGAAGCGGGCGATTTCACCGCTGTCTGCGTGACACTCTCCATGGAAGGATCAGAACCTAGGCTATGAGCCCCTCGCCCACCCCATCTGATGGTCCGATCTCGCTCGCGACGGTCTCCCGCAACGGGCGGGCGCTCGCCCCGGTGACCGCGGGCCGTGTGCTGATCATGCTCACCGATCCGCGTTCGCCGGCCGCCGAGGCGTATCGCAGCCTGGCGGCGACGCTTCAATTCGCCTACGCCGACCGGCAATTGCAGACGATCGGGATAACGAGCGCCGCGGCCGGCGAGGGCAAGTCGACGACCACCGCCAACCTCGCGATCGCGCTGGCTGAAGGCGGCCGGCGGGTGATCGTCGTGGACGCGGACTTACGCCGCCCGGGCCAGCACACGCTGTTCGGTCTCGAGCGCCAGGATGGCCTCTCCAACATGCTCGTGGGCGATCAGGCCCAGCTGCCGCTGCTGGATACGCAGACGCCCGGCGTCAGGGTCCTCACCAGCGGGCCAACCCCGGCAAACCCGCTCGAGGCGCTCACCTCGCGACGCTTCGACCACGTGCTGGCCCTGGCGCGGGCGCAGGCTGATTTCGTGCTGGTGGATACCCCGCCAGCGGGCGTCCTGGCGGATGCCGCGTTGCTCGCGCCGCGCCTCGAGGGCATGCTGCTGGTCGTCAGCGCCGGACGGACGAAACGCGATCAGGCGCGTCGCGCGCGCGAGCAGCTCGAACGTGTCAAAGCCAACCTGCTGGGCGTGGTGCTGACCGACGTGCGCGAAGACGACAAGCTTTACAAGTACTAGCGGGGGATCGAATGAAGGGCGTCATTCTGGCCGGTGGCACTGGCAGCCGCCTGCATCCGCTCACGCGGATCACCAACAAGCACCTGCTCCCGGTGTACGACAAGCCGATGATTTTCTACCCGATCGAAACACTCGTCTCGGCGGGCATCGACGAGATCATGGTCGTCACCGGCGGCAATCATGCCGGCGAGTTCCTGCCACTGCTTGGTAACGGCGTCGAGTTCGGCCTGAAGCGCCTGCAATTCTCGTATCAGGCCCAGGCGGGCGGCATCGCCGAGGCGCTCGGGCTGTGTGAGAGCTTCGTCGACGGCGACAAGGTCGTGGTCATGCTTGGGGACAACATCGTCGGCCGGACGATCGCGCCATACGTCCAGCATTTTGTCGCTCAGCCCCGCGGCGGCCGGTTGCTGCTGAAGGAGATGGAAGACCCGAGCCATCTGCGGCATCTTGGCGTGCCGATGTTCGGCAAGGACGATCGCCTGGCCTTCATCCGTGAGAAGCCTGAGACGCCTCCCAGTCCGTACGCCGTCATCGGCATCTACATGTACGACCCGGAAGTCTTCTCCATTGTCCGCGAGCTCAAACCGTCGGGCCGAGGCGAGCTCGAGATCACCGACGTCAACAATGCCTACGTCGACCGCGGCACGATGGAATACGACATCATCGATGGCTTCTGGGGCGACGCCGGCGAATCGATCGACGTCTATTACGCGGTCATCGACGAGGTGCGCAGGCACGGCGCCAATCAACCTGCTCTGTTACCCGCGGCCGCACTGACCGTTTAGGGAATCGAATGCGACTGCTGGTCACCGGTGGCGCCGGCTTCATCGGCTCTGAGTTCGTTCGCCAGACGCTGGCGGGGTACGCGGACGATCGGGTCACGGTCTTCGACAAACTGACCTACGCGGGCAATCTCGACAACCTTGAAGCGGTCGCGGCCGACCCCCGGTTCACGTTCGTGCAGGGCGACATTGCCGATCGACCGGCGGTCGAGCGGGCGCTCGACGGCTGCCAGGCGGTGATCAACTTTGCCGCCGAAACGCACGTCGACCGCAGCATTCTGGAGCCCGACGCATTTGTCAAAACGGACGTCCTGGGCACGTGGACGCTCGCCGAAGCGGCTCGCGCGGCGGGGGTGCAGCGCTTCTTGCAGGTCAGCACGGACGAGGTCTACGGGCCGGTTCTGGATGCGGTGTCGACCGAGACTGACCGGCTCGATCCAAGTTCGCCCTACTCGGCGTCGAAAGCTGGCGGCGAACTGCTGGTCCTGGCGGCGTACAAGACGTACGGCCTGCCGGCGCTGGTCGTGCGAGGCGCCAACGCCTACGGGCCGTACCAGTACCCCGAGAAGCTGATTCCGCTCCACATCACCAATGCGATCGACGATCAGCCGCTGCCCGTCTATGGCGACGGGCAGCAGCGGCGGCAGTGGACGCACGTTGAAGACTTCGCG
The DNA here is from genome assembly GCA_035309865.1 of Chloroflexota bacterium. Taxonomy (GTDB): domain Bacteria; phylum Chloroflexota; class UBA6077; order UBA6077; family CF-72; genus CF-72. The sequence goes on along the minus strand of DATGER010000102.1, from coordinate 4,071 downwards.
TCCGGGGTGGACACCGTCCTGCGGCACGGTGACCCTGGGCAGATCTACAACATTGGCAGTCCCGAGCCCGAAGCCGCGATGCCGGCCAACTTGCTGGTTTCCCAACGCGTGCTGGAACTGCTCGGCAAGCCTTTGAGCCTGATCTCGTTTGTGGTTGATCGCCCGGCCCACGACCGGCGCTACCGGGTGGACGCCCAGAAGCTGCTCAGCCTCGGCTGGCAGCCCAGGTGGCGCTTCTGGAACGGTCTGGAAGCCACCGTCAACTGGTACGCCGAGCAGCCCGACTGGTGGCGCGCGATCAAATCCCAGGCGGGTCACCAGGCCTACTACGCGCAAAACTACGGCGATCGGTCGACGTTCGCGCGCTGAACACGTGGTCCGCGGCCCGCATCGCTTCGCTCGCTCCGTAGCAAATTCCCTACCAGGAGACTCGGATCGAGCGAGCGAAGCGATGCGGACGAGTTCGTTACGACCGACAACGTCCTGAACGGGTAAGGTTAAGCACGTGCCTGTAACGGCTGTCGTCGGCGGCCATTGGGGTGACGAGGGCAAGGGCAAGGTAATCAACTTGCTTGCCCGCGACGCGGACCTCGTGATCCGCGGGCATGGTGGGGCCAACGCGGGGCACACCGTGGTGAACGAGCAGGGGCGCTTTGCGGTGCACTTGATCCCGGCTGGGATCTTCAATCCGCGAGCGATGTGCATCATCGGGCCGGGCGTGGCGGTCCATCCGGGCCTGCTGGTGGCGGAGCTGGACGAGCTCGGCGCCCGCGAGATCGACACCAGTGGGTTGCGCGTGAGCACCGCCGCGCACCTGGTCATGCCATACCACCAGAGCCTGGACAAGGCCGAGGACGACGCGCGCGAACAGCGCCGACTGGGCACCACGGGCCGCGGCATCGGGCCGACGTACGTCGACAAGTCAAGACGCATCGGGCTGCGCGTGGGCGACCTGCTCAACCCGGCGCTCTTCCGCGAGAAGCTGCAGTTCGTGCTGGATCGTAAGTACCACGAGCTCGCGGCCGTGGGTGTCGCGCGCCCTGACGCGCAAGCCATCGCCGACGAGTACCTGCAGCTTGCCGAGCGGCTTCGGCCGTTCATCGTCGAGACGCAGCCGCTGGTCGACGAAGCCGTCGGCCGCGGACGCCAGGTGCTCCTCGAAGGCGCCCACGCGACCCTGCTGGATCTGGATCATGGGACCTACCCGTACGTCACCAGCAGCCACTGCACCGTGGCCGGCCTGCTGCAGGGCTCGGGCGTCGGGCCGCGTCGCCTGACCCGCGCCATCGGCGTATTCAAGGCGTACTGCAGCCGCGTCGGCGAGGGACCGTTTCCGAGTGAGCTGTTCGACGAGACCAGCACGCGGATTCGGGAGATCGGCCACGAATACGGGACCACGACCGGGCGCCCGCGGCGCGTGGGCTGGTTCGACGCGGTGGCTGGGCGGCACTCCTCGCGCATCAACGCGTTTGACGGGGTCGCCATCACCCGCCTGGACCTCCTGGCTGGGTTCCCGGAACTGCGGATCTGCATCGCCTACGAAGTCGACGGACACACGATTGACTATTTCCCGAGCCAGGTGGAGACGCTGGAGCGCTGTCAGCCGGTGTTCGAGACGTTCCCGGGCTGGCGCGAGCCGCTCACGGGCGCTCGCGGCTGGGCCGATCTCCCGGCCAACGCCCAGGCGTATGTCCGCCGCCTGGAGGTGCTGCTGGAGGCGCCGGTTCAACTCGTCGGCGTCGGCGAGGCGCGAGAAGAAATCGTTCAACTCTAGTAGAGCGATATGGCTGCGTCCCAGACGGGGTCCGTGCTCGAGCGGACCGTTCTCAAAGAAGGTCAGGTCTTCCTCGTCGCCGACCGCGCCGGCGACATCAAGGCGCTCAACCTCGAAGGGCACGGGCTGTATTACCGCGACACGCGACACCTGAGCTTGTTCGAGCTGGACGTGACCGGCACGCGGCTCACGCTGCTGTCCGCCTCGGGCGAGCTCAACTTTATGAGCAACCTCCAGTTCGCCAACGACACGCTGATCAGTCCCGACGGCGGGGGAGTCGTGGCCGAGCCGCGCACGATCAGCATCCGCCGCAATCGGTTCTTGCACGACGACGGCCTGCACGAACGACTCGGGCTCTTCAACTACAACCCGCACCCGGTCGACCTGACGGTGCGGTTCACCTTTGGTTCTGACTTCCGCGACATGTTCGAGGTGCGCGGCTATTACCCGGACGACGACGGCGTCGCGCTCGGCGAGATGAAGCCGATCGAGGTCCGGCCGGACGGCGCGTTGCTCGGCTACCGGGGCACCGACGGTGTCGAGCGCCACACCCGGCTCAGCTTCGACCCGGCGCCGGCGAACGTCGAGATTGTCATCGACAAGCTGCGTCGACTCGGTCCCACCGAGGCGGTGCCCGGACTGGTCCCGTGGAACGACCCGCGCGAAGAGGGGCGCGTCATACCGCCCGTCGCGGCGGCGGTCTTCAAGATCGCCCTGCCGCCGATGGAAGCCCGGTCGATCACCGTGCGAATCACCCCTGAGGCCGGCGACGGCTCGCCAGGCCGGCGGAGCGGGTCAGGCGGCGACAGCGGCCGCATGCTGGATGCCGCGTTCATCGGTCTGCGCGATTCGTACGACGAATGGCGCTCGGACTCAACGCAGATCGAATCCGACCACGAACTGTTCGATCAACTGCTCCATCGCGCCCTGCAAGATCTGCGATTGCTGATCGACAACGTCGACGGTGACCTGGTCCCGACCGCGGGCATCCCCTGGTTTGCGGTCCCGTTCGGTCGCGACAGCCTGATTACCTCCATGCAGACGCTCCCGCTGCGGCCGTCGATCGCGGCTGGGACGCTGCGTTTCCTGGCCCGTCATCAGGGCACCGAAACCAACGACTTCCGCGATGAGCAGCCGGGCAAGATCCTCCACGAGATACGCCTGGGCGAGCTGGCCAAGCTGCAGCGCGTACCGCACAGCCCGTACTACGGCAGCGTCGACGCCACGCCGTTGTTTCTGGTGACGCTGGGCGAGTACGTGCGCTGGACGGGCGACCTCGATCTGGCGCGCAGTTTGCTGCCCAACGCCGAAGCCGCTCTGGGCTGGATGCGCGACTACGGCGACCCCGAGGGTGACGGCTTTCTGAAATTTCGCACCCGATCCAGTGAAGGCATTCGCAACCAGGGCTGGAAGGACTCGCACGATTCGACCTGCCATCGGGACGGCCGCATCGCCGAGCCGCCGATCGCGCTGGCCGAAGTCCAGGCATACGCGTTTGCGGCGCATCGTGAGATGGCCGATCTGTACGCGCGCCTGGGCGAACCGACGAAGGCCACGGCCGAACGCGCGCTGGCCGAACGCACGCGGCAGCGCTTTCTCCAGGCGCTGCCCATGTCGGACGACGCGGGGCCCTTCTGGGCGATGGGTCTCGACGGCGACAACGCCCGCATCGAGACGGTCACGTCCAATCCGGGCCACGCGCTCTGGGCGGGTCTATTGCGCGGCGAGGAGGCGCGCCTCACCGTCGATCGCCTGCTCGGCGACGACGTGCGGTGTGGCTGGGGGATTCGCACGCTCTCGAGCCGGGCGCGGACGTTCAATCCAATGAGCTATCACAACGGGTCGATCTGGCCCCACGACAACGCCCTGATCGCGTTGGGCATGAAGCGCGCGGGCGCCGACAACGCCGCGCGGGAGGTCGCCAGCCAGGTGTTCGAGGCTGGGCTCCGCTTCCCGGGCGCGCGCCTGCCCGAGTTGTGGTGCGGTTTCAACCGCGACCGACGGTATCACTCCACGCCTGCCCAGTACCCGGTGTCGTGCAGCCCGCAGGCCTGGGCGGCGGGCAGCGCCTTCATGCTGCTCCAGGCACTGCTCGGCCTGGAAGCCGACGCGCTCGAGGGCGTGGTGCGGCTCAGGCCAGTCCTCCCGAACTGGCTCGGCCGGGTGAGCTTTCGAAAACTGCGCGTTGCCGGGACGCAGATCGACTTCGACGTGATCCGCGAGGGGCACCGGTTGCTGGTCGAGGTCGGCGACGCGGGCGGCTTGCGGATCGAGATCCGTCAGGCCGAAGAAGAAGT
>DATGER010000101.1:0-46406 GCA_035309865.1 Chloroflexota bacterium | reverse complement strand
ACCCAGAGTGACCTGTTCGCGGTCCTGGCCCGCCTGCTCGGCGGCGAGGGTCCGAGCACTCGGTTGGAGGTGTGCCTGAACGATCCGCCCCGGCAGCTGGCCAGGATAACCGCGCTGGCGTGCGACCGGCAGGTGCCGATTACCAGCCTGGTGCTGCTGCCGGCCAGCGGCCAGGAGCGCACTCGCCAGGTGGTGGTGCGCATCGGCACGATCGTCGCCGCGCCGTTTGTGACGGCCTTGCGCGAGGCGGGTATCGACGTCGACCAGCCCGACAGCCTGGAGTCGCGGGCGGCCGATGTCTGAGCGGAGGTGCGACGCCCGACTGGTCTACCGACCGGAGTACGAAGCGTACGACTTCGGCGCCGAGCACCCGCTCCGCCCGGAGCGCATGCGCACCTCGGTGGACCTCTTTGCCAGTCTCGGCATCGAACCTACCACCGATCAGCAGCTACACGCTCCGTCCGCCAGTCTCGATGAACTTGGGCTCATCCACACGCCCCGCTACGTCGCCGCGGTGCAGAGCCTGGATGCCTTCGCCGACGACCCGCTGCTAGCGCCGGAGCTTTCCCGCTGGGGCCTTGGCCCTGGCGATTCGCCTGCGTTTGTCGGCATGCATGGCGCGGCCGCTCTGGTTGCCGGCGGGACTCTGCACGCGGTTGGCGGGGTGCTTGACGGCACGTTCGAGCACGCCTTCCATCCGGCTGGCGGCTTGCACCATGCCGCGCGTGATCGCGCCTCCGGATTCTGCATTTACAACGACGCGGCCATCGCCATTGCTGCCGCGCTGCGGCAACGCGAGGCGCGCGTGCTCTATCTCGACTTTGATGCCCACCATGGCGACGGCGTCCAGGCCGCTTTCTATGACGAACCGCGGGTCCTGACGTTCTCGATCCATGAGACCGGTCGACATCTCTTTCCGGGCACCGGTGACCTGCACGAGCTTGGCGAGGGCCTCGGCCGCGGCTACAGCCTGAACTTGCCGGTCGAGCCGTTCACCGAGGACGGCTCGTGGCTCGAAGCGCTTGAGCTCCTCCTGCCCGCCATCGCCGAATGGTTTGCGCCTGACCTGATCGTCTCCCAACACGGCTGCGACTCGCATGCCTGGGATCCGCTTAGCGACTTGCGCCTGTCAACGCGGGCATTGGCTGCCCAGGCGCACCTGGTCCACGAGTTGGCACACCGCCATGCGCGGGGCCGGTGGGTGGCATTGGGCGGCGGGGGCTACGACTGGGCGCGCGTCGTGCCACGCAGCTGGGCCGCCGTGTGGTCCGAGATGACCGGCCGGCGGTTGCTCGAACGGATTCCCGCCGATTGGACGGCACGCTGGGCGGAGCCGGCTCGCCAGGCTGGATTCTGGCCGCTACCGGAGCTGCTGCTCGATGAGCCTGCGCCAGCTATGCCGCGCCGAGTAGAGATCGAGCAAACCAATCGCGGTCGAGCCGAATCGCTTCGGCAATTGGCCCTGCCGGCGCTGGTTCGCCATGCTCATCCGGCGTATCGGGTCGAAGCCGCCCCGCCGAAGCTGCCGGACGTCGTCCTGGCGGTGGGCGGCGAGGGGCCAGTGACACGCGTCGCAGGCCTCGACACGCCGTATGGGCAGCTCCTGCTGCGCGACCTGTGCCCGCCTTCGCTGCTCGAGCGCATGCAACCTGACCCTGGGCTGGCAGCGTTTACTCGACGGCCGGAGCGCGAGCACGCGGTCCTCCTGCGCGTTGCCCAGACCGGTCACGGCTCGGTCGCCATCGCGCACACCGAAGCCGGAGCCATCGTCGGCGACCTGGTGTTGTCCACTGGCGTCGATTGGTGGCGAGACCTGACCGGCGTCTATGAGTTGAGCATCGAGACGAGCCGCGACTGGCGCCAGCTGGGGGTCGCGCGCGGGCTGCTTGACTTCTGCATGCAGGCGCCCTGGGTTGAGCACCTGATCCTGCTGGCCATGGGGCCGGACTGGCACTGGGATCTGCAGACTACCGGGTTGGACGCGAGTGGTTACGGCGACCTGCTGCGCAAGCTCCTGCTCCCCGCCGGATTCCGCGAGATGCACACCAGCGAGCCGAATGTTGCGATGCACGCCAGCAACCTGCTGCTCGCGCGAGTTGGCAATCGTGTTCCGGCCGAACGCCAGGCGGCCCTCGACCAGGCCCTGTTCATTGCGCCGTGGCAGCGGCGCGAGATCCACATCGGGAAAGGAGCGTAGTTGTGTCATGTTGAACAAGATCCTCGTGCCGCTCGACGGCTCGGAACTCGCGGAACGGGCGCTGACGTACGCGACCGCGCTGGCGGTCCGAACCGAAGCCCAGCTGTTGCTGGTGCGCGCGGTCACTTCACACACGCTGGCTGGAGTGGACCCACGTGAGCGGCAGCTCGGCGCCATTCACGCAGCAGAATCGTACCTCGAGCAGGTTGCCAGGAAGTTGCGCGAGCGGGGGCTCGCGTGCGAGACAGTGGTCCGCTATGGCCACGCCGCCGAGTGCGTGGCGGAGTCAGCCCGGACACGCCAGGCCGATCTCATCGTTATGGCCACCCACGGCCGTACCGGACCTGGCCGGTGGGTACTGGGCAGCGTGGCCGAAACGGTGGTGGCCTCCAGTTCGGTCCCAGTGCTGGTGCAACGCGCCGGGCAGCCACTGTTGGATGACCCGCTCCTTGAGAACCAGCCGAAGCTGATCGTGCCGTTGGACGGCTCCGCGTTCGCCGAGTCAGCGCTCGAGCCCGCCGCTCGCCTGGCTGAAGAACTCGGCGGCAGGCTGATCCTGGTCAGGGTGGAAGACCACCCCACCGCCATCCACGCCATGCTGGAGTACCTCCCACGGGCGCTGGATCGGGTCGCAGAGCACCATCCCGATTTGCCTATCAAAACGGATGTGCGCCTTGGCGAAGCCGCGTACGGGATCGAGGAGGCCGTGGCCAAGTACGACGCGACGCTGGTGGTCATGGCTACCCACGGTCGGGGCGGGGTGATGCGCGCGCTCCTGGGCAGCGTGGCTGGCAAGTTCATGCAATTGGGCGACGTGCCGGTAGTGCTCATTCGGCCCGCCCCGAAGGCGGCGGACCAGGCGCCCACGCCCGAAGTCAGTGCCAGCCGCTCGCGGCGTAGCAGCGTTGCTTGAAGAGCTGGACCAGCCCGAGGTAAGTGACGACAAAGAGGATCAGCACACGGAAGAACAACGCTGGCAAGGGCGCGAACCCGATCGCTTCACCAATCGGCGACAGAACGACGAGCAGGCGCTCAGTGCTGGAAGTATCACGCGCGGAGCTCGATCGGGCATGGACCGCTAGACCGCTACCTCCTGTTCAGGTGCGCGCTTCCATCCCGCGCTTGCGATGTGCACATCAGTCCGATGGGCCATCGGTGGTGCGCGCGCGCTGCTCGAGGCGGTGCTGGACGAACTGCAGCAGCCGCGCGTGTTTTTCAGAGTCCATCGCCATCATCTCGAGCAGCAGGCTGTGCAGTCCCGCGTCGATGCCCTTTTCCTGCTGCGCCAGGTTGCGCATCATCCGCGCCCCGGTGAGCTCCTCCTGAACGAGACCACGCGTGAGCGCGACAAGATCGCGCGCCACCGGTTGCTGGGGAACCGAACTGACAGGCAAGGCCGATGGCGAGTGCGTCCAGTTCAGCGCGTCACGCAACGTGGCCTCGATTCGGCGCAAGAGCCCGTGGTGCCGCTCCTCGTCCTCCAGGATGAGCCGCATCACCAGGGCGATCACCGGGTCAGCGCTCGCGTCAGCCACGAAGGCGTACTCGTCCAGGGCGTCTTGCTCGGCCCTGGCGTGCCGCTCCACCGCCTCGAGGAGCCACTCGACCGTACCGGATGCCCGCGCATAGGTTGGGCTGATTTCGACTGGCAGGCCGTACAACCCCTCCATGAGGGGAGTGTTTGCCGCAACTGCATCTCCAGCGGATGATTCCGACATGACGCATCTCCGTTTCGTGCTGATTGACTACAGGATTGCGCCAGACCTTGAGCAAGGGCCACGCCCCAACGGGTAGTCGCTTCCCACCCCAGGGGATGGGCCTGTCAGATCACATCCGCGGGACCGGGGTGTAGCGCGCGTCGACCAATTGGCGGAGCGCGTCAGCCACTTCCAGGGGCCGACCCAGCCGGTTCAGGTTCACCGTTGGTGCCCCCGCTTCAGCGGACTCAGCCGCTGGCGGTGAACCGACGGCCAGTGAGCTGCGTCGGACGGATGGCCAACCGGTGGATGCGTACGCCCGGGGCCAACGCGTGGGGTGATGCCCCGCGTGCCGTCCAGGAGACGTCATCCACGGCGCTGGTCGAATCGACCCCCACACCCTGCACCAGGAGGCTCCAGCCCACGCCGGTCGCTGGCTCGTAGTCGTCAATTTCAAACGCAACGTTCGAGAGTTCGTCAATGTTGGTGTTGGGATCGGGTTCATACACGGGAGCCTCGCCGGCACAGACTCGCCGACGCACGGGGCTGCCCGAGTTGCCGTCGGTTAATCGGAAGTAAACAGGGCCTGGGCCTTACGCGGTCTGGAGCTCCGCGAGCGCGCGGCGGAGACGGCGGTCGCCGCGTAGTTTGCGTAACGCTTGACTCTCGATCTGGCGGGCCCGCTCGCGCGTCACACCGAGCCGTGCGCCAATCTCGACCAGGGTTGCCGCATTCGCGTCGCCCAGTCCATAGCGCAGGCGCAACACCTCGCGCTCGCGCGCTGGCAGGCCCTGCAGCGCATCTGCGACCTCTTTGGCTAGCTCGTCGTGCTCACCGATTGATTGCATCGTGGTCAGTGCCCGGTCGTCGGGAACGATTTCGCCGCGCGTGCGTTCGGAGTCGCCGGCAACCGGCCTGTCCAGCGAAGCCGGCGCTGAGGCGGCGAGGCGAATGGCGTGCAGCCGCTCGGGCTGGATACCGAGCTCCGCCGCCAGCTCGGCCAATGCGGGCGTTCGATCCAGATCCTCCCCTAACCGTTGCTCCAGCAGCGCCGCACGGCGCAGGAGGTCGCCGGCGTGAACAGGCAGCCGAATGAAACGGCTGCCGTTGGCCAGGGCGCGCGTCATGGCCTGCCGAATCCACCAGTACACATAGGTGCTCAGGCGAAAGCCCTTGCGCCACTCGTATTTGTCGATGCCCACTTGAAGTCCAACGTTGCCTTCCTGGATGAGGTCCTGGAGGCTGACTCCGCGACCCGTGTAGCGCCCCGCGATCGATACGACCAGGCGCAGGTTCGACTCGACCAGACGTTCGCGTGCGCGCCGGCCGGTTTCGATGCGCATCTCGAGCTCGGCACGACGCCCTTCCGACAACGTGCCTTTCGCGGATCGGACGACTCGTGCGGCGTCTCGGCCGGCATCCATCGCACGCGCCAGCTCGAGTTCTTCGGCGGCTTCCAACAAGGGGTGTTGGCCTATTTCGCGCAGGTACTGGTGCCAGTCCGCGGTGCAGAGCTCATTGGCGTTCACGAACAGGCCTCCGTCTCATCCATTCACGTGGATGTACGCACACCGTGCCCACCGGAGGTTGCGCCCGGCTTTGCCCTGGGTTACCGGAGCGTGCCGATTTCGCGGCGCCCGGCTACCCTCATCCAGCCCACACGGCGAACGCTGGCAAATCAGCGCGGTACGGTATTGGGCTTGAGGGTCCAGCCTGGCACGACTTCGCGACAGCCGCAGGCGAACACGACGACGTAGCTGTCGGCCCCGGTGGACGTGCTCGCGCGCGCCAGCACGTCGCACGGCTGACCGGTCAAGTGCGGATTGGCGTCGCCCACGTAGCACAAGGGATACGCCAGCCGAGCCGCCGTTTCGACGGGCCGGAGGACGGGTGCCTCGATCCGCTCGAGCAATAGGGTCGCCGTTGGTGCCATGAGTGGACCTCTCTCTCAACCATAGCCGGGTTGCGACGGACTTGACAGCGGCCCCGGGTGCGCCCTACCTCGCGCGCCCGGGGCCCCGAGCGAAGTTCCTGGACTGGACTCGCCCGCCCAGAGCGGGCGTACGCCCCTCGTGTGTCGGCGCTAGGATCTGGGCCGACTGCTCAGGTTGCGGGAGAGGGTTCGTCGGAGCTTCGATAGCTGAAGTATCCTTCGGCGGCACATCCGCGACGACACCCGCGGGGGTAGTCTTTCGCCTACCCCCGCAGGTAGGTCAGCCGGCAGTCGCTGCCACCTCCGGCGCCACCTGGCCAGATTCTTCCGGTGCAGCGGGCCGCGCGGCCGGCGCGGCTGCGTCGCGATGAACCAGCAGCACTGGGCAGTGTGCCCGCCGAACGACCGCATCGGCGACGCTGCCGAGCAACGCTCTCGCGGGACCAGTCAGTGCCTGGGTGCTCATCACGATCAGGTCCGACTCCACCTCCGCTGCCACGCCGACGATCGTGTCGGCGACATTGGTCGCCTGGCGAGCTTCGCCGTCGACGGCGAAACCGGATATACGCAGCCGCTTGACCATCGCTTCAACGTAGGCACGGGCGCGCTCGAGGATATCCGCATCCCAGGCGGGATCGATGTAGCCCATACCTCCGTAAATCTCGCCCGCATACACCGAGGCAGAGATCTGGACCGCCACCTCCAGCAGGTGCATCGTTGCGCCGGCGGCCTTGACCAATCCAACGGCGGTACCCAGCGCCACGGCGCCGCCCGGTGAACCGTCGATGGGCACCAGCAACTTGCGCAGGTGCGTGATCCGCCGACCACCTGGGCGCAGCAACATCACCGGTACGCCGCACTCAGCCACCACGCGTTGGGTGACGCTGCCGAGCACCGCACGACTCACACCCGCCCGCCCGTGAGTGCGCATCACGACGAGGTCGGCGGCCTGCTCACGGCAGGCCTGCAGGATTTCGTCGACGACGTCACCCCCCTGGACGAGGGCCTCGACCTCAACGCCTCCGGACGCCAGCTCCGCGGCGACACGGTTGAGCGCCTGGGCCGTTTCGTCGAACGCCGTTCGCTCGGCGAGCGTGTATGGCCGCGGAACGACCCGCAGAAGGGTGATCGGCGCACCGGTCGCTCGCGCCAGCGCGCGTGCCGGCGGCAACGCGATGTTCGACTCCGCGGTGCCATCCAGGGGAACGAGGATCTTCGAAAACATCACCGGGCGCTCCTTTGCTCGAGTTTGACTCCTGCAGGTGCGTGCTTCGGACTGGGCGGACGAACCAGCAGCAGGGAGGTTGTGCCGTGTTCGAGAACTCGCCCGGCCACGCTGCCGAAGACCGCACGCGACAGACCGGTGCGGCCATGGGTGGCCATCACGATCAGGGCGGCACCGGTCTCCGCGGCGCTGGCGGCAATACCGACGACCGGATCGCCAAATTGCACGCGCGTGCTCACCCGCGCATCAGGCCGCTGCGCGGCAAGCCTGCGCGCGATACTCGTCAGATAGTCTGTCGCTTCAGCCGCGAGGGCCGCCTCCTCCTGGTCCACGTAAGCCACGATCTGAGCGTCGGTCGCCGTCAGGACGCCCGTCGGGGTGCGTTGCACCCGTGTCAGCACCAGTTCAGCGCCCACGTCCTCGGCCAGCGCGGCCGCCGCGGGCAGGGCTGCCTCCGCGAAGACCGACCCGTCGAGCGGCACCAGCAGGCGTGGCTGATCCTGCAGCAGGAGTTCGCGTTCGCGCGGCTGCCAGGCGCGCACGAGCAGGACTGGCAGAGTTGCCCTGGCCAGCACCGACTCCGCGACACTGCCGACAAGCCAGCGGGCCGGACCGGAGCGGCTGTGGGTGCTCATGACAACCATGTCGGCGTGTCGCAGGCTGGCCTCCTCCAGGATCCAGTCAGCCGCCGGTCCGTACGGCGTGGCGATCTCGGAGCTGAAGCCGCGGCGCTGCAAGTCCGTGGCCACTCCGCGCAGGTAACCGTCAGCCTCCGCGATCGCGTCCGCCTGCGCAGGCCGCGCATCGACGCCTGGCAGTGTGTGGGCAACGACCGCGCGCATCAGAATGAGCCGCGCGGCCGTGGGAATCGAGAGCGCGGTGGCGTCCGCGAGCGCGCGCTCGGCCAGCTCTGAGCCATCCAGCGGGACAAGAATCTTGCTCAACATGGTTTGCGAAAGCCTCCTCAAGCCTGAACGTGCAGGACACCGGACGACGCGGCCGACGCGTCCGACGCGCCCGACCCGTAGACGTCGAACACGTGCTGCGAGAGCCGGCCATCGACGTCGCGATGCGGCTCGAAGTACACGGTCCCGTAGCGCCCGCTGGACAACAAGTGACGCACGTACCGGCCGAGCTCCATTTCGGCGGCGAACGCCGGGAACATGAGTCGGAGAACCCCCAGACGAACGGAGTCCAGCTGCCGCACGTCAATCGTTGCGATCAGGTGTGCCGAGTTGTGCATCATCATGGCCACTTCCCAGCGTCATGCTCGCCGCGCACCATTGCGGATCAGGTAAACGTGGGCTGACCGAACGTAAATGGCGCCGAGCAAAAGACAGCCTTTCGCCGACGCGGCGAACGCCCTTTAGCGACGCAATCTGAGTACAACTAGGCCAACTATGCCATCCGCGAAGCTGAAGATGTTGACAAGCGCTTAACGAGTCTCAAAACGGGTTCAAAGCTGCACTGGCTACGCTTGCTGAGTTGCATGCGTTACGGACATCCTGAGTGGGTCGGCAGTTGGCCGTGGTGACTACACCTGCCGGAGGTGTGCTGCCGGCGAATACCGCCCAGTTTGACCGATCGTCCTCCAGTGGTGGGCCGAGCTTCCTCCGCACCCCAAAGGGGCAGGTGCTGGTCATCTTCGTCATCCTGCTCGCGGTCGCCGCGCCGGGCGAAGATGTCCTCGGGCTGGTGCCCCACCTGGCAAGCGCAATTCTCGCCGCCTGCGCGGTCGACGTGTTGTGCACGTACTGGAGGACCCAGCGCTGGGTTGTTCCCACGAGTGCGCTACTCACCGGCCTGATTGTCGCCGGTATTCTTGGACCTCAGGAACCAATCACAATCACGGCCCTGGTCGGCGGCCTCGCCAGCGTCGGCAAGCATGTGCTCCGAAACCGGCGCGAGCATTTCTTCAACCCTGCCGCCCTGGCGCTGCTGGCGAGCAGCGTCGTGTTCGGCAGTGGTCAGAGTTGGTGGGGCGCACTCGGCAACGCACCCTGGCCCCTCGTCGGCGTGCTGCTGGTCACTGGCGTGTTCATCTGCGATCGGCTGAATAAGTTTCCGGTGGTCCTGAGCTTTCTCGGAGCATATTTCGCCGCGCTCACGCTGATTTCGCTGATCGATGCCAGCAGTGTGGCGGAGATGTTCCGTTCCCCGTTCGTGCAAGCGGCGCTGTTTCTGGCGTTCTTCATGCTGACCGACCCGCCAACTTCGCCGAACCGGCTGCCGGAGCAGGTCTGGTACGGACTCATCGCGGCCGGCGTTGCCGTCGTCGCACAGCTACTCGGTGCTGGTCAGGTGTATCTGCTCCTGGGCGTGCTGGCCGCCAATGTGTGGCTTGCGGTCTACCGTTGGCTCGCTCGGCGCCCCCCGCCCATGACGCCACAGCAGCGTCGCCGCGCCCGGATCGCGCAGCTCAACAGCCGTCGCGCTGTTCCCCTGCGCGTGCCAGCCAGGAGCCTCCAACACCGCTGATCCTGGCGTCAGCACAGCCGCGGGGTGTTGACGCGACCCTACCCGTCGCGGGCTCTCAAAGCCAGAAGGCGACTGACTGACTATGCGTGCGCTTTTGAGAGCGCCTGCTGCACCGCTTCCCGGAAGGCCAGCGAACTGAACGTTGCGCCACTGACGAAGTCCACCTGAGCGCTCTGGCGACTGACCACCTCACGCGGTAAAGCAGCGATGTCAGTCGGCGGATACTCGGTGCTCACGCGGGTGATGTTGACCGAGGCAATGCGGCCGCTCTGGACAGCCACCGCGACTTGCACACCCCCTCGGCGACTATTGCCGACGCCCGTATAGGTGCCATCCTTGAATGCCGCCTTGGCCGGCGGAGGTGGCGTCTGCCCGGCAGGTGATCCTGAGGCTTGGGTTGTTCGGGCCGTCGATTGCGCGGCAGGTTTTGGTGTCGGCGGGGCGGTCGAAGGTGCCGCTGCCGCGGTTGGCGCCGTGTCCGTGGCGCCAAGGGCCGCGTCGGCCGCCTGGGTGTGGATGTAGCCTGCGGCGTAGACCACGGCAATCGTGGCGGCACTGAGCGCCACGAGGCCACGGTGGGTACGGTTTCTGGCCATCGACGGCAATACTAGAACCCGCGGCTTGGAGTTCGTTTCGAGAACTGCTAAGTCGGTGTTAAAACCGGCTACGTCGACGGGTGTCGCGCATTGGTCAAGGATCTGGTCGGGCGCTGATCGCTCGCGCCTTGCTCGTCCACCGCCAGTGGCAGCCGGACGGTGGCCAGGGTGCCTCCGCCAGGCCGATTGCCAAGTGCAATGTCGCCGCCATGCGCGCTCACCAGAGCCTGTGCGATCGGCAGGCCGAGCCCAGCACCACCAGTTGCACGCGAACGGGCGCGATCGACTCGATAGAAGCGATTGAAGACGAGCAGCAGGTTTTCATCGGGGATGCCCTCGCCGGTGTCCTCGACCTGGAGGACACCCTCGTCCCCGTCTCGGCTGACCAACAAGCGCACCAGTCCGCCAGGCGGCGTGTGCTTAAGCGCGTTATCGAGAAGAATCAATCCCACCTGCTGGAGCCGATCCGGGTCCCCGTCAACCACCGGCGGCGGATCGTCGACGCGGACCTCGAGTGCGATTCCCCGTTCGCGGGCGACCAACCCAACACGTTGCGCGAGCTCGCTCGCCAGTGCGCCAAGATCGACGTCTCCGAGCGCCAGCTGCAACTCAGCTCGATCCGAGCGCGCGAGCTCGAGCAGATCGCGCGTGAGCCGCTCCATGCGACCGATCTCCAGACGCGCCTCGTCGAACAGCTCTCGGTTGGATCGCAGCGGCAGATCGGCACGCGCGTCGAGTTGGTCCATCGCCGAGTGCAGAATCGTGAGCGGCGTGCGGAGCTCGTGCGACGCGTCGGCCACGAACTCCTGCTGGCGACGAAACGCCTGCTGGATTGGCACGAGCGCCCGGTCGGCCAGAAACGCCGCGCCGACAAACGACAGCACCAGCCCGACGGTGCCGCCCAGCAGCAGAATCAAGACCAACCGTCGCTCGGCTTCGCGCTCGGACGCCAGGCTCTGGCCGACCACCAACGTAGCGGATTTGGCGCCAGGCTGCGGCAAGTCGCGCACGTAGATGCGGACCTCGTCGGTGGGCAGATCGACCGTCGAGAACCCCGCGGTCGCGTTGCCCGCGAGCGCGACTTGGAAACTGGTGACGTCAACCTGTTGCGGGTTAGCCAGGACCGTCCCGTTTGCGCCGAGCAGCAAGAAGAAAAGGCCGCCCTGGTACCCGGCCCGCGTCAGGTCACTCTCAGACGCCTCGGCGAGCTCGACCTGCGCCGTGCGGCTGCTGGTCTCCAGGCTGCTGTCGGCCGCGTCCATGAGGCTGCGCGTCAGGCTGGCATACAGGATGGCTCCCAGCACCAGCAGGATCACGCCGAGCACCAGGACCGACCAGCCCACCAGACGCCAGCGTATGTGCGCGATCACGAGCACTCAGCGTGAACCTGAAGACTCAACCGTCGACCATGTAGCCAACGCCGCGCACGGTGCGCACGAGCGGGTGAGACGTCTGGCGATCGATCTTGTTGCGAAGGTAATGGATGTAGAGCTCGACCATTTTCGATCCCGTGCTCGTCGCGTCGTGCCAGACATTCTCGGCGATCTGGTGGCGGCTCAGCACTTGACCGGCGTGGCGCATCAGGTACGCCAGGAGCTCGAACTCAGTGGGGGTCAGCTCGATCTGGCGGTCACCGCGCCACACATCGTGGCGCGCGCGATCAAGTATCAGGTCCGCCACGCGCAACGAGCCGGCCGGGTTTCCGCCATTCCGACGGCTGAGAGCGCGGACGCGGGCCAGCAGCTCCTCCGTTGCAAACGGCTTGGTCACGTAATCGTCGGCGCCAGCATCCAGGCCTCGAACCCGATCAGCGACCGCATCCCGGGCTGTGAGCAGCAAGATTGGCGTCTGAATGTTCTGTTGACGGACCTCACGGCATACCGTCAGGCCGTCGACTTCCGGCAACAGAACGTCCAGGACGATGAGATCGTGTGCACCCGCCTGAGCGCGCACCAGACCCTCGGCCCCGTCATATGCCACCTCCGTCTGATACCCGGCTTGCAGCAGCGCCCGCTCCACCGCCCGGGCCACCAGCGGCTCGTCCTCGACGATCAAAACACGCACGCGCTTGCTGCCCAGAGCATTAGCTAACTGTATTCGCCCAGACTCTGGTTAAGAGCGGTTCCTGGTGCGCGCCGGTCTCGCGATCGATCTCAGTGCGACGGAGCAGCAACACCGGGCAGTGCGCGCCGCGCACAACTGCATCCGCCACACTGCCGAGCAATGCCCGCGCCGCCCCGGTCAGGGCCTGGGTGCTCATGACGATCACGTCGGCGCTCGTTTCCTGCGCCACGGAAACGATTGTTTTGGCAATCTCCGGCGCCATGCGCGCCACCCCCTCAGCCGGCACGCCAGCGCCGCGCAGCCGGGCGACGATGTCATCGACATACGTGCCCGCACTCGCGAGCGCCTCTTCGTCCCAGGCCGCCGGGTCGAAATCGGGGATGGCGGCGTAGTCATAGTCGGTGTACACGTGTTCGGGGATGGGCACGGCGACCCGCAGGAGCTTGATCGACGCCCCGCTCGCCTGTGACAGTCCGACCGCGGTTCCGAGCGCCACCGCGCCACCTGGTGATCCGTCGACCGGCACAAGGAGCGTGCGGAGGTGCCGCACGCGACGTCCGCCCGGCCGTACGACCAGGACTGGCACCCCACTGGCGGCAAGCACCCGTTCGGTGACGCTGCCCAAGACCGCACGCCCGAGGCCAACGCGGCCGTGCGAGCGCATCACAATCAGATCGATGGATCGAGCGCGGGCCTGCTCGAGAATCTGTGGAACGATTTCACCCTCGCGGAGGGCCGGCTCGACTTGCAGACCATCGCAGGTGAGCTCGATAGCCACCTTCTCGAGTGTGCTGAAGATGGCGGCGCGGTCACCGGACGACTCGGTGGCGGGGAGCACGCGCAGGAGCGTCATTGCGGCGCCCGTGGACTTCGCCACGGTCGATGCGACCAGCAACGCGGCATTGGCCTGCGGTGTGCCATCGAGCGGGACGAGAATGCGCTTGAACATCGGACACCTCCTGCTCAGCAGACTCAGCCAGGTAGGTTGCACACCCCGTAACCTTCAGTAAACGCGCCGGACGATTATCGCGCGATCGCGTCGAGCGCCTGTTCCCAGTCAAGGCCACACTGCTCCCGCAGCTCGGCGACGCGGGCTACACTGTCGGCCGTCCGGTCGCCCGGAAACGCTGCGCTCAACTGGCGAGCTCGGATCGCGGCCCAGAGCGGTCGGTAGACCTGGCCCTCCCATCGCCGTGCCGCGTGCCGCAACTCCGGGAGTCGCTCGTCGCGCCCGAACCGCTCGATCGTCCGTTGCAGGATCGGGTAGCTCTCCGCTCGAGCGGCGCCCAGGTCCGCCAGGCCGGTGGCCTGCTCGAAGGCTGAACGCGCCACGAATAGTGCACTAGCCTCGCGCTCGACCGGCACGAACTCCGTGACGTCCGCGTCAATTTCGGTCTGTCCATTTAGTCGCGCGGCGGCCACGCGGTGGTGCCCATCCTCCACGTAGTAGCCAAACCCGAGTTGAAAGACAACGATCGGCGGCAGCGCCGCGCCCCGCCGGGTGGCCACGAGCACGCGCGTGAATCGCTGGTCCTCGAGCGGGTCCAAACGGTGTTCGCCACGCCGGAAGTCGGGCCCGAAATCCTGGGCTCGCGACTCGCTGCCAACGATGCGCGCAACCTCGATCGTCCGCACACCCAGATGGCGCCGCGTCAGTGCGCCCATCCGCGCGGAATCGGCGTGAAAACTGCGCAACGTCCGGAGTCCGCCGAATTGGACCCGGGCTTCTGGGTGAACCAGCAAGACCGGGCAGGTAGCCGATCGCACCACTTCGTCGGCCACGCTGCCGGTCAACAGCGTGGCCAACTTCGATCGGACATTGGCGCCCAGGATGATCAGCCTCGCACCGATTGTCTCAGCTTCATCGACGATGATGCGGGCAGGCAGGCCGCTGCGCACCACCGTGGCGGCAGACTCTCCGGCCGCGTGTATCTGGGCGGCTATCGTGTCCAGGTACGTCCGGGCGCGGGCTTCCTCGGGTAACACGGCGCTCGAGTCGAGCGCACGGGGCGGCAGTACATGCAGCAGCACCACCTGCGCCCCCATCATGCGCGCGTAGCTGGTGGCGACCGGAATCTTCGCCTCGCCGCCCTCGACCTGTTCCAGCGGAAGCAGGATCCTCGCCTCGCCGCACTCCGTCAGCACGTCGGACCTCTCAGGCCACCGGCAACTGCGCGGGCGCCTGGCCAACAACGGCTGTCATGAATTCCGGCGCCGGAGCCGTCAAAGCGACTCCCTGGTCGGTTGCACAAGGGCCGAAGGGGTCATCACAACTATTCCTCTCGTGGGCAGCATGAGCCGGGTTTGCTTCGCTCACCACACCCGGCGGAGTAGTTTGGCGGCCGACTCGAACGGGTGGCGCCACTACCCGCGCGGGTGGGATCTCATGCCTTCCGCAGATGATCGAACACCGCCCACTGCGAGCGCCAGGCAGGTGCTCCAGGCGGGCGAGGGATCCAGCGCGAGACGGCGGCGTAATACGCCGCGTACTCCGCACCGAACCGGCTGCGGAGGTGGGGCTCTTCGTACCCGACCACGAACAGATGGCATCCGGCCGCGGCCGCAACCGCGTACAGCACGAGTGGACCTGAGACGAACAGCCACGCCTCGCCGAGCATGACCAGCAGCGCGGCGATGTAGATGGGATTGCGAACCCAGCGGTACGGACCCACAGCGACGAATTGCCGCGGCGGATCCCACGGCCCGGGGGTGCCACGCCCGACGCGCGCAAACATCAGGAGGCACGCAACGTACAGGGTGACGCCAGCGACGATGACTATGCCGGCGTACCAGGCGACGGGCTCAGGTGTCGGGCCGCTCTGCCTCAGGATCCACCACGGCGCGTAGACGGCCCCGGCGCCGGGCACGACCAGGGTGAAGACGATGTTCCGGAGCGCCAGACTCATTGACTAACCTCCACCTTCCGGGTCCACGGTTGATCGACCGCGGCGGAGCTCGAACACCGGACGACCCTGCGCCGCCTCGACAGGACGGTCGATGTCGATCTTGTCGACGTTTCGAACGATCCACAGCGCCAGCCAGCCGTAGCGGCGGGCGAGCGGCGCCAGCACATCGCGAAAGAAGGTGACTGCCTCCGCCAGGGGCAGCTCGACCGCGGTGACCTGTTCCGGGCGGCGACGGACGGTGATCGTGGCCCGCCCGGCCGCGCGCAGATTGCGCACCCAGTTGACCTCGCCGAATGGCGCGAGCACCCACCACCGACCCGCGCTCTCCACAACGGTCACCGGTGTCGTGCGGGGCAGGCCCGACCGACGGCCGGCAACGGTGATGAGGGCATTCGGGCCCATAGGCACGCCAGCCGCCAGCAGGCGCCGGGCGATGGGATTGAAGAATTGGACCCAGACTGGGACGCGCGGGTATCTGACCACCGCGGCCACGGGCAGCCTCCTCAATCGAAATTATCGATCCGCATTGGTATCGATACCAGGGATGCTACCGTTCCGCTCGTGCCGCGGCAAGCACCTTCCAGACCGGCCGGCGAGAGCGCCGGGCGACAACCACCGGCGACGCACGAGCCAATCCTGCGCGGGGAACACGCCCGCACGCGGGTGCTGCGCGCGGCGCTTGACGTGCTCGCCGAGCACGGCCTGCGGGGCTTCACGATCGACGCCGTCGCCCAGCGCGCCGGGGCCAGCAAAGCCACGCTCTACCGGCGCTGGACATCCCGAGAAAGCCTGCTCGTCGAAGCCATGGACGCCCTCGCGTCGCACCAATTCCCGCTGCCCGCGACCGGCGACTTGCGTCGCGACCTGGTCGAACTGCTCTCGCGGGCCGAAGGGCTGCTGAGCGAGCCGCGCTTTCCCCGACTGATGGCCGCCTTCATCGATGCCGCGGAGCGCGATCCGATGCTGCAGCGAATGCACTTCCGGCTCACCCAGAGCCGCCGCGAGCCGGTCCGGCAAGTCCTGCTCGACGCCCGCCAGCGTGGCGACATCCCGTCCACCGCCGACCTCGACGTTGTCGTCGACCTCCTCGTCAGTCCGGTGTTCTACCGACGTTTCATCGCCCACCAGCCCTGCCATGCGGGATACGTGGCGGCGATCGTCCACCACGTCCTGGTCTCGCTAGGGGCGGGTTCGCCCTGACCGACGCGCGGACCTCGCACGCCACACTTCAGGGCCTGGCATACGCGGCGACAAACACGTCGACCCCCGCGTCGGCCAGGCGCTCGAGCGCGGCGGGCGTCAACGATCCGTCGCTCCCGCAGAACATCGCCTGGTCCAGCGGCACGGCCAGGACCAACCAGGCGAAGTGGTTGGCGGCGAGGAGTGGGTCATCGACCTGCAGCAGTCCTCGCCCAGCCAGGTGTTGCAGACTCGACGCCAGGGCGACGATGACGCGCTGGGGCACCTGCTCGTAGTAGCGGCGAGCCAGTTCGGGGAACCGGCCGGCTTCGCCGATGATCAGGCGACGCAACTGCAGGACTGGTGGCTGGATGACGCTCCGGACGTAGCGGCGCGCGAGCACCCGCAGATCCCGCTGCACGTCGGGGGTGTCCTGGAGCAGATCGGCGACAGCCCTGACGAACTCGTCGACGAGCTTGAAGTTGCCCTGAATCAGTTCTATGAAGAGCTGTTCCTTGTCGGCGAAGTGGGTGTAGACGGTTTGCTTCGAAACGCGGGCACCCGCGGCGATCTCGTCCATGCTGGTGCCCAGGTAGCCGTTCCGCAGGAACAGGGCGGTGGCGGCGTCGATGATGACGTCCTTGCTGGCGAGCCGACGGGCTCGGGGCTTTGGGTGGGCCGGTCGGGCTCGCGGCGTGCCGGCGGCGGTGGCGTTCATGTTCCACATAGTACTTGACGGACCAGTACTGCCGGCGTATGATCGGCGGCATGTTAGTACTGTACGGTCCAGGACGGAACGAAGTGGTGGGGCGCGGTGCGGCCGCGCCCTCGACGTCGACGGTGCTTACCCGCCGATTACTCAGCGCGGGCGCGCTGGCCGGGCCCGTCTACCTCGGCGTGGGCCTGGCCCAGGCGCTCACCCGGCCCGGGTTCGACATCACCCGCCACGACCTCAGCTTGCTGAGCAATGGCGACCTGGGCTGGATTCAGGTCACCAACTTCATCGTCAGCGGCGTGCTGGTGATCGCCGGCGCGCTGGGCGTGCGACGGGCGCTCCGCGCTGGTCGGGCAGGAACCTGGGGACCGCTGTTGGTCGGCGTCTACGGACTGGGCCTGATCGGCGCGGGGTTCTTCGTTGCCGATCCGGTGGCCGGCTTCCCGCCGGGGACACCGGTCGACACCCCCACGTTCAGCTGGCACGGCCTCCTGCACTTCGCGAGCGGTGGCATCGGTTTCCTCGGTTTGATCGCGGCGACGCTGGTATGTGCTCGCCGATTTGCCGCCCTGGACAACGCCGATGGGCCGCGTATTCAGTGATGACTGGCCTGCTGTTCTTGCTCGGGTTTGTCGGCATCGCCTCCGGTTCGGGCAACAGCTGGACGGTCCTTGGCTTCTGGATCGCGGTCGTGCTCGCCTGGGCGTGGCTCACGGCGCTGACGACGCGTCTGAAGAGCGCGCTGCCCGAGCGATAGATCTCAACGACATTCACCTACGGAAAGGGCGTAGCCATGCGGTTTCACGCGACAATCCTGCTCAGCGGCAAGACGGCCACCGGCGTCCGAGTGCCCCCAGCGATCGTCGAGGGTCTCGGCTCCAGCAAGCGACCAATGGTTCAAGTCACCATCAACGACTACCGCTACCGCAGCAGCGTGGCGATGATGCACGGGGAGTTCATGCTGCCCATCAGCGCGGAGGTCCGCGACCGCGCGGGGATCGCCGCCGGCGACGAAGTGGACGTCGAACTCGAGCTCGACACCCAGCCGCGCGAGGTCATCGCGCCGCCCGACTTCAAAGACGCGCTCGCCCGGGATGTGGATGCCACGCGCTGCTTCGGTCGCTTGTCGTATAGCAACCAGCGGCGAGTGTTGATCCCGATCGAAGCAGCGAAGGCAACCGAGACTCGGCAGCGACGGATCGCCAGGGCGATCGGCATGCTGCGCGAGGGCCGCATCCAGATCCAGGGCGGAAGTTAATCTGCGTGTAACCGCCCGCATCGTCGCGCGCTACCTGGCCTTGCGAGCCTGCGGACATGAGCGAGGGCTATGGACATGTCCGATCTGAACGTGTTGCTCATGGGCTACAACGGCGCGAACAACACCGGGGCCGAAGCGCTGCTCCAGGCTGACATCGCGGACGTCCGCGCCGTGCTCGGCCCCGACGCGCAGCTCACGATTCCCAGTTTGAATCCGGCCAATCTGCGGCGCTACGTCAAGGAGACGCCACAGCTGCGGATTGCGCCCGTCTCGTCTATTTACGTGCCCGAGCTGGCGCGGCTCGTCCGCCAGCAGGATCTCGTCCTGCTGGTCGAGGGCAGCGCGTACATGGACACGTGGAGCTCTGCGCTACTGTGGGCATTTCTGTGGGTCACCCACTGCGCGCACGTCATGCGCAAGCCGTGCCTGGCGTACGCGGTCGACGCCGGGCAACTGCGTCCCTTCAACCAGTGGCTGGTGAAGCGCGTGGCGAGTGAGACGGACCTGATTGTCGTACGCAGCGAGGCCGCGGCCGAACGCCTGCGGGGGTGGGGAGTCACCGCGCCCATCGAGTCCACCGCCGACAACGCCCTGACGTTCCACCCCAACCCGACGGACGACGGAGTGCTGCAGCGCCTGTGGCCGGAAGCGACGCGCACGAGCGGGGTAGCTGGCCTGGTGCCGGTAGACTTCAACCTGTTTCCCGTCGTAATTCGCCCGTGGGGTAAGGCCGAGGACTGCTACCGGTGGCCGCTGTACTTCTCGCGCACACCCAGCCGCCGCCGGGCCAGCCAAGAACTCGCGGCTGGCTACGCGGCCGTCGCCGACCGGCTGATTGCGCAGCGTGACCTGTCGGTCGCACTGATCGCTTATGAGCAGCTGGACGAGCCCATGGTGCAGTGTGTCCTGCACCACATGCAGCGTCCAGAGCAGGCCCGAGCGTTCTCCTCGCGCGAGCTGAACGCGTCGCAGATGACGAGTTTGCTGCGCGGCCTGGATCTGTTGGTGACATCGCGCTATCACGCCTGCATTCTCTCGCTGGCCGCGGCAGTGCCGCAGGTCGCGGTGGGCCACGATCTGCGGCTCAAGACGCTGTATCGCGAACTCGGGCTGGAGGCGGACTTCGTCGAACCCGGTCCAGGCATGTGCACCCGGGTGGAGAAGCGTCTGGACTACCTGCTCCGATCACCTGAGCCGGCGCGGGCTGCGCTTCGCAGGGGCTATGCGGACCACCTCGCGCGCGCCCAGCGCAACCGCGCGCTGCTGTCGTCGTTCGTCACGTCGCACGGCTTGCCGGTCCAACGCTCATGGCAGCTCGCGGCGTAGTCCTGCTCACCGGCGCCACAGGTTTCGTTGGCACCCAGGTCGCCCGGCGTCTGCGCGCGGACACCACCTGTACCGTGATCGCACTCGTGCGGGCGGACGACCAGGTCGCTGCCGCACGGCGCCTCGAGCGAGCGTGGTGGGACTGGCCCGATCTCGTGGCAGCCATTGGCCGCCGCGTGGAGCCACTCGCTGGTGACGTGTGCCGGCCGGGACTCGGTCTGGCGGATGCCACGCTGCGGGCGTTGACACGCCGCGTGACCCACGTCATCCATGCGGCCGCCGAACTGCGCCTCGAGGCGCCGCTCGAAGAGTTGCGGCGCACCAACGTCGCCGGGACCCGGCACGTCCTGGACCTGGCGCGCGCCGCGCAGGCGGACCACGGGGTCGAACGATTCGCGTATGTCTCGACCGCGTACGTGTGTGGGTCCCGGCCCGGGCGAATCGAGGAGGCCTCGCTCACGGACCAGTACGGCTTCTCCACTGCCTACGAGCAGACCAAATTTGAGGCCGAGGCGCTGGTGCGCGCCGCGCAAGCAGAGCTCGGTGTATCTATTTTCCGACCGGGCATGATCGTCGGCGATTCGAAGACCGGTGCCATCCAGACGTTCAACACCATCTACCCGCCCCTCCGCCTGCTCCTCAATGGCAAGCTCCCCATGGTGCCCACTCGCCGCTCGCTGCGGCTGAACATGGTGCCGGTGGACTACGTGGCGGAGGGCATCGTGCGGCTGACATTCGACCCGCGGGCCGAGGGGCTGACCTTCCACCTGATCCCGCCGCCCGCGCAACTGCCCACGGCGGGCGCGCTGGTGGATGGGGTGCGCGGTTGGGCGGCAAAACAGCTGGGCCTGCGCCTGCGCCCGACGCTCTTTCTCGACATTCCCACTCCGGACGTGCCAGGCATACCCGAGGCGCTCCGCGTACTTCGGCCGTATCTTCACGGGCGCCAGGAGTTCCTCCGCGACAACGTTGACCGGCTGCTCGGGCCCACGGCGCCAGACTGGCGGGTGTACCTGCCGAAAATGCTCGACTACGCCGTGGCGCGCGGCTTCCTGCAGCGCTCCGAGCGGACGGTGTCCGAGCAGGTCATCTATCGCCTATCCAACACACGCTGGCCGGTGACGTACCACGACATTAGCGCGGAGGGGGTGATCACCCGCGCCACGTCTGAAGTCCGGGGTGAAATGCTGACCGCGGCCGCGGCGTTACAGGCACTCGGCATCCACCCCGGCGACCGGGTGGCGATCGTCGGCTTGAACAGTAGCCGCTACCTCACACTCGACGTCGCCATCGGCCTAATCGGCGCGGTCAGCGTGCCGCTGTACCCGACGAGTCCACCGGTCGAGATCGATGCGCTCGTAAAAGCGAGCGGCGCACGCCTGTTGCTGATCGGGACACCGCGGCTACTGGCGCGCGCGGGCGAGCTGCGTAGCGATCTCCCACTGGTCTCTTTTGGGCACGGCCCGCTGCCAGCTGGCCTGGTTGGAAGGGCACTCGACTGGCCCGGTTTGCTGCGGCTCGGCGGACAGGCGCCCGAGCCACAACTCGGAAAGGTTGGCCTGGGCGAGTTGGCGACGTTGCGATACACGTCCGGCAGCACCGGACCACCCAAGGCGGCGACGTTTCACCACGCCAGCCTGCGCTGGATGGCCGAAACGCTGGCCAGCCTGGTGCCCTGGCAAGCGCGTAACCGTCCCGCGACCTACCTGTCGTTCCTTCCCATGAACCACGTCGTCGAAGGCATGCTGGCGACGTACGCGGCGTACTTCCTGCCAACGGCGGTCGATATCTACTTCCTGGAGGATTTCCGCGCGCTGCCAGCGGCCCTGTGCAGTGCGCGTCCGACCGTCTTCTTCTCGGTCCCGCGCGTGTACGAAAAAGTGTGGGACGCCGTCCAGGCGAGTTTGCCCGGCCGATGGTACCTGGCCGCCCGGCCGGGTCCATGGAAAAGTTGCTTGCGAGCGCTGGTCCGCCAGGCGGTTCTGCGCCGGGCCGGCTTTGATCGCTGCGCGCAGTTGATCGTCGGCTCAGCGCCAGTCAACGAGACGCTGCTGCAGGCGTTCCACGAACTGGGCATTCAGATCTACTCCGCCTACGGTCTCACTGAAGCCCGCTGGTCACGATCAACCGGATCGGTGCCAACCGGCTGGGCACCGTCGGCCAGCCACTGCCGGAGACGGAGCTGGCGATTGCCGCCGACGACGAGGTCCTGGTGCAGGGCCCGCAGGTCATGTCCGGCTACGACGGCCCGGTGGACCAGCCGTTCAGGGACGGCTGGCTGCTGACTGGCGATCTGGGCCACGTCACACCGGAGGGTTATCTGGTCATCCATGGACGCAAGAAGGAGCTCATCGCCACCGCCTACGGCAAGAAGGTCTACCCGGATCGCGTCGAAGCTCTCCTGCGCCAGATCCCAGACGTCACGGAGGCGATGCTGGTCGGTGAAGGGCGTCCGTACTGCTCGGCGGTGCTGTGGACCAGAACCGGTGCGGCGAGCGATCGCATTGCGCAGGGCGTCGAGCACGTCAACGCGCAACTGTCGCATGCGGAGCAGGTCAAGCGCTGGCTCGTCCTGGCTGACGACCTGTCGATCGAGCGCGGCGACCTGACGCCGAACCTGAAGCTCAAGCGCTCGGCGGTCGCCGCGCGCTACGCGGCCGAAATCCAGACGTTGTATGCGGTAGTTCCGCAGGCGGCCGCGGTCCGATGAATCTGCTTGGTCGCGCGGCGCAGGTCTACGTGCCGAAACCGGTCCGCAAGCTGCTGCTCACCCGACTGCTCGAGGGCACCGCCGCGGCATTCACGACCGCTGCGCCTGCCGCGGCTTCGGCCGACATCGCTGCGCGGAGCGCGGGTCTCGGCGGTCCGCCGTCCGTCCGCCCCGTGTCCCTGCCGCGAGGCCTCTCCGCGGAGGAGACGCTACACGCGTTCAGGGACTTCACGGCGCAGGTGGTCGTCGAGCCGGCGGCGGCACCAGCTGCGTCTCAGCGTCTCTTTGACCTGGCATACGGCTACGGCCAAGGGTTGCGGCGCGCACTGGGTGTCGCGTCGGCGAACGACGCCATGGCGGCCGCACGTGTGCTCTACGGAATCCTCGGCATTGACTTCACCGGCGACGCCCGCGGCGAGATCATCGTCAGCCGCTGCTTTTTCAGTCGTGCCTATACGCCTGAGGTGTGCAAGCTGATGTCGTCCCTGGACGCCGGCCTGCTGGCGGGTTTGGCCGATGGTGGCAAGCTGGTCTTCTCGCAACGCATAACCGAGGGCTCTGCCTGCTGTCGGGCGCGGCTCGTTGGAGCGGGGGCCACGCCATGAAGCGCGCTATCGTCGTCGGCAGCGGCGCCGGGGGAGCCACGGTCGCCAAGGAACTGCAAGGCGCCTTCGATGTCACGGTCCTCGAGGCGGGCGGCGAGTTTCGACCGCTGGGCTTCGGTTTGCGCACCGTGGAGCGCCTCAAGCGGCTGGGCCTGGTACGCGATGAACGCCAGATCCGCTGGTTCATGCCGACAATGCGCACCCGCCGCGCCGCCGACGGGATGGTGCTCGTCAACGGAGTCGGCCTCGGTGGCACCACCACGGTGGCCACGGGCAACGGCGTGCGGGTGGACCGTGACCTCCAGGCGCTCGGCATCGATCTGGACCCTGAATTCGAGTCGGCTCACCGCGAGATCCCGATCGGCACCGCCCATCAGCAGCGCTGGAGGCAGTCCACGCGTGACCTGTTCGATGTCTGCGGCGAAATGGGATTGACACCGACGCCAATGCCCAAGATGGGTGACGCCGAGCGCTGCGTCCGCTGCGGCCGATGCGTGCTGGGCTGCCGGCCGGGCGCCAAGTGGGATAGCCGGCGCTACCTGCGAGTTGCCGTCGACAACGGCGCGCGGGTGGTCTCCGGGTGCAAGGTCGAACGACTCATCATCGAAGCGGGCCGCGCTCGCGGGGTGGTCGCCTGGCGCGGCTGGCGACGTCAGTTCTACGCCGCCGACCTGGTGGTGCTGGCGGCCGGGGGCTTCGGGACTCCGCCCATCCTGCATGCGTCGGGTATACCCACCGAGCCACGCCTGTTCGTGGACCCGGTGTTGTGTGTCGCGTCCGAGTGGCCCGGCGCTGCGCAATGTCATGAGATTGCAATGCCATTCGTGGTGCAGCGAGATGGCTACATCATCTCGCCGTACTTCGATTATCTGAGCTTTCTGTTCAACCCCGCGTGGCGATATCCGGCTCGCGACATCCTGCCGCTGATGATCAAGCTGGCCGATACTGAGTCAGGCGACATTGAAGGCAGCCGCGTGAGCAAGCGGCTCGCCGAACGGGACCAGTCGAAATTGACGGCCGGCGTGCGGCTGTGTACCGAGATTCTCGGGCGTCTGGGCGTGCCCGAGAAAGCTGTCTTCCTCGGCACCGTGAACGCCGGCCATCCCGGCGGAACGCTGCCATTGACGTGCCGGTCGGCGGCCTCCTTTCACGACGAGCGTCTGCCAGCGAATGTATTCGTGGCCGACGCCAGCTTGTTTCCCCGCTCGCTGGGGAACCCACCCATCCTGACGATTGTGGCGATGGCGAAGCGGGTGAGCAGCATCTGTCGAGCCTGACGCACCGCCACGTGCACGCCCAGCCGCATTCGCCTGGTGCGCAGCTTAGCTGGAGCCAGCCGCTGGGACCGGTGCGTCAAGCTTCGACGTATGCCCGCCGAAGCCTTTGCTCCAACCAACCACAGCCGGCAGCACCAGCGTCAAGGCATAGTACAGATACACGTCCAACGTGGGCAGCAACTCTTCTGGGCCAGGCTGAACCGCGCGAGGACGTCGAACCGTGGCGGAGGTGATATGCGGGAACTGGCACACGCACCGACTGCTGCGCCCCGCACTCGTGGTGCTCGGCCGTGCGCCGGATCCGGCCCTGGTCGGCAATCTCAGCCACGCCCTGACGGACGCGATGGTGGCCGGAAGTGTGCTCTGGTACCACTGGTTCCTGGTCATGTGCGCTAGTTCCAGTTCCTACCCATGGGGGTAGTCTCAGGACCACCCCCGCAGGTGTGGCCGGGGCGCACCGGTCGCAGCATGCTGGGTGAAACATCCTGGTTCGGTGCGGAAGCTGGAGATGGTGCAGTGCAGCGTCCGCGGAAGGAGTAGCTGCCATGTTTCGGAAGTTTGTGGTGCCGCTTGACGGATCGGAATTGGCAGAGCGCGCCCTGCCATATGCCGTTCGACTCGCCCGCGCCGGGCAGGGTCGCATCATTCTTGTCCGCGCTGCGCTCGCTCCACCGCCGATGACTCTCGACGGTACCAACTGGGAGCGCAACCAGCGCGAAGAGATCGACGCTGCTGAGCGCTATCTGGACGCTGCCGCCGCAAAATTGGCAGATCAAGTGTCGGTCGAGACGGTCGTTCCGTACGGGCATCCCGCGGCCCAGATCCTGGATCAGGTGAGGCAACTCGAAGCCGACGGTGTCGTCATGGCGACGCATGGGCGCACCGGCCTGGCTCGCCTGCTGTACGGCAGCGTGGCAGAAGCTGTCCTCGCTGAGAGCGAAGTCCCCGTGTTCCTCGTGCACGCCCGGCCAGGACAACCGGCTGAGCCTGCGTTCGACCCGAAGGCCGGCCGACTTCTGGTTCCGCTCGACGGGTCCGCGTTTGCTGAGGCCGCGGTGGAGTTAGCCTTCGACTTCCTGGGGCCAGCCGGCGAGCTGGTACTCGCCACTGTCGTCGAGGAGCCAGATCATATCCTGCAGGACGAACGGGGACGGGTGCTGGCCTACTTCGACCAGGAAGTGGAAGACCGCACCCGCGAGGCACGCACGTACCTGGCGGACGTGGCCAGGCGCTTGCGACAGAAAGACTGCGACATGCACGTGAGCGTTGACGTGCGCATCGGCGAGCCGGACGCAGGCATCATCACCGCGGCAACCGAACGTGTTGCCGACCTGATCGTCATGGCGACGCATGGGCGCACCGGCCTCACCCGCATCACCATGGGTAGTGTCGCCGGCAACGTGCTACGCAAGGGCAACACGCCGCTGCTCCTGGTTCGGCCAGCCACGCCGCACGCTCCTGAGCCGTCCCGGCGCGAGGTCGCTGTTCCTGGTTCGATCAGGATCGCCTGAACCTCAGAACCGTCTGGAAGTTGCGGATCCCGCCGATTGCGCCGCCGCTCGCGCGGGATCCGCCAGCCTCAACCGCTGGATACTCACCGTTCACCCGTTGCGACGCTCGCCGCAACGTGCGGCGCATAGCGTGATGGAGCATGGCACGAGCAATTACACCCTCCGCGCTGAGCCTCCGTACGGACCAGCTCCGGTGGCGCTCCAGGGACTCGATGGGCATCAGGGCGTCATCATCCCGGCTACCAACGTGAAGCACCTGATGCTCAAGCAGGACGTCGTCGATGCGGTGGCGGCGGGGACGTTCCGCGTCTGGGCCGTTCGAACGGTCGACGAAGGCCTCGCGCTGTTGACCGGGCTGCCGGCCGGCAAGCGCCTGGCAGACGGCCAGTTCCCAGCCGGCACGATCCACGGGCGGGTCCAGGAGCGCCTCGCCAATCTGGCAGAACGGCTGGTCGAGTTCCGACGGCACGCGCAGAAAGAGACGTCGGCGGTGAGCCGTGACGGTCACAGACAACGGTTACCTCAGGTTCACGCATCTCGCCAACTGCCGTAACGGACGCTGCCGACGGTGCGCAGCGCGGGGATAAGCCCAAAAGCAAAACAGGTTTTGCGAGCGTAACCGGGGCAATCTGCTTTTTGGTGTTCGTCGTCGTGGGAGGCGCTCACTCGGCTGCGGCCCAAGCGCAGCTTACTCCATTGCCTGGCAACGGTTTGACGTGGATCTGGCTGTACCGCAGAGCGGATCGGTCCAGGTGACGGAGATACAGGTGATCCAGTTCACGGGCACGTATCAACAGGGCTACCCGCCTCGTGCCGCTGGACCGCACGACCGGGTCACCGACGTGAGCGTGTCAGAAGCGATTGGTAGTCCCCCCCGCCAGGCGCCGCGACCCCGCCAGGCCTCGCGGCGTTGCAAGAGCTGGCGCTCCTCACACCGTCACGCTAGGGACGCCCGCAACCCGACGCGTTCGCTGAGAACTGACGGCCCGTCAGGCTGCGTCTCCGATGGGGCCCTTCTGCGTTAAGGGCTTGCATCTGTGCCCTGAGTGAGTGATTCCATGTCGAGAAGCTCGGACCGGCTCCGCTCAGATAATTGAGGCCACGCCAGGCGCGGCCCACACCACAACTAAGGAGACCAGCATGCCGAAGTACCTGCTCCTCAAGCACTACCGCGGCGGCCCCGAGCCGCACCGTCGCGTACCCCCGATGGACCAGTGGGCCCCCGCGGACGTCGAGGCGCACATGGCCTTCCTCAAGCATGTCAGCGAGCTGCTCGAGCGGAACGGCGAGTTTGTCGATGCGCAGGCGCTCACGCCGGCGCGCACCTGGGTGCGCTACGGCGGACCGGACGCCGCGCCAGTGATCACCGACGGCCCGCTGCCCGAGACCAGCGATCTCGTGGCGGGCTGGTACATGATCGACGTCGAGTCATATGAGCGCGCACTCGAGCTGGCGGCCTACGTCTCATCCGAGCCCGGTCCGGGCGGGGATCCACTGTACGAGTGGATCGACGTTCGCGAGGTCATGTCCGAGGCGCCCTGAGAGGGCTGGTCCGGCGTGACCGACGAACCGACGCAACACCTGGACGAGGACGGGCTGCGTGCCCTCGTCCCGCGGGTGCTCGCGAGCCTGGTCCGGCGGGGCGAGGACTTCGATGCCGCGGAGGACGCGCTCCAGGAGGCGCTCCTGGAGGCGTTGCGGGCGTGGCCGTCGACCCCACCACGAGACCCGGGCGCGTGGCTGGCGACGGTCGCAACGCGGCGGCTCATCGACGCCCGCCGCGGCGAGGCCGCCCGCCACCGCCGCGAGGAGGCGACGTACGCCGAGCCGCGGCCCGCCGCCAATGACGCGAGCCACGCCACCGAGGAGGGCGATGACACCCTCTTCCTGCTCTTCTGCTGCTGCCACCCCGACCTCGCGCCGGCTTCCCAGGTGGCACTGACCCTGCGCGCCGTCGGCGGTCTCACGACCCGCGAGATCGCCGACGCCTTCTACGTGCCGGAGCCGACGATGGCGCAGCGGATCAGCCGCGCCAAGCGCACCCTGCAGGGGCGCCGCCTGGACCAGCTTGGCGACCTCGCCGTCGTGCTGCGCGTGCTCTACCTTGTCTACACGGCCGGCCACGCCGGGCGGGTGGACCTGGCCGGCGAGGCGATCCGACTCGCCCGCCAACTCACCCTCGCGACCGAGGAGCCGGAGGCGCGCGGGCTGCTCGCGCTGATGCTCCTCAACCACGCCCGCCTCCCGGCGCGACGCGACTCAGCGGGTCGCATCGTCACGCTCGACCGACAGGACCGCGGCCTGTGGGACACGCGCGAGATCGCCGATGGCGTGCGCGTGCTGCAGTCGGCACTGGCAATCGGGCGCCCCGGCCGCTACCAGATCGAGGCCGCCATCGCCGCCTTGCACGACGACGCGGCGAGCACCGAGGAAACCGACTGGCCGCAGATCCTTGCCTGGTATGACGAACTCGTCGCCCTCACCGACGACCCGGTGCGCCAGGACCCCGCCGCGGTGCTTGGGCGCTCCGTGGCAGTCGGCCACGTCCAGGGCGCCGCCGCCGGGCTGCGCGAGACCGACCGGCTCCGCGAGGTGCTCGGCGAGCGGCACCGCTGGCACGCCGTGCGCGGCTACCTGTTCGAGCTCAGCGGCGACCTCCTTGCGGCCGCCGCGGCGTACGCGGATGCCGCCCGTGGGGCCACCGACGTCGCCGAACGCGATCACCTGGTCCGTCAGGCGGCCCGCGCGCGGGCCGCCGAACGAGACCCTTGAGTTCGCGGACTCCAGCTCACACACTGCACCAGGAGGATAAAGATGCAACGCCAGGATGTGATGCAGCTGTATCAGCAGATGGTGCGAATCAGCATCGAGCCGCACTGGGCGAAATTGCTGGACTTTGAAACACGCCTGCCGACCCCGGTCGACAATCTCATCAAGCGCAAGCGCATTTCTTGACGTAGGCGACGTCAAAATCGTGCTGCCAGCTTGCTCCGTCATCCATCGACCTGTCCCAGTGGCCAGCCATGCTGGAACCGTTCTCAGCAACTGTGCACTCGAACCGCTGCCAGAAGCTGGGCGCCTCCCGCCACATCTTCCATGTCCTGCCGACGAAGCTCATGCGGTAGATTCGCGAGACGTGGCGCGCATCGAAGTACAGCACCTCGTAGCCGTCAAGCGCCTCATCCCGCCCGATTAGCCAGAGCGCGGCGGGCGGGCTGGGCTCGCGGTCGCCCTGGCGCATGACGAGAAAGGCGCCGTCCAGTGCCCAGTAGCCGGACATATGGCCGCGAACCGTCGCGCCTGGGTCGGGCAGAAACGACGCGTTGGCAAGCTCCATCTGCCACTCGCCCTCGAAGACAGCGAGCTGCGCGAGCGCCGGGTTGGTCTGGCGAGGTGCGGGGTCCCCCATCTTCTGCCTCCGTGTGAATTGGTTAGTGGAGCGGTCGGTAGGCGAGGTACAGGACGCCGTTGTCATACGCTTCGGATCGCGCGAGCGCGAATTTGGCAGCCGGCTGGCCTTCAGGAAACAGCCGTGGCCCCGTACCCACGGTCAGCGGGACAACGAAGAGGTGCAATTCATCGACAAGCGCGTCAGCAAGCATCGCCTGCACGAGCGTCCCGCTGCCGCTCACGTACAGCCCACCCTCCGTGCGGTCCTTGAGCTCACGGATCGCATCCTTGTTGTAGGCACCAAGGCTCCTCGAGTTGTTCCACTCAACTTGCAGCGCAGAGCCCACAACGTACTTGGGCGATTCGTTCATGAACGGCGCACCAGGGCTTCTGCCGCCGTCCTGGCAGACCATGCCGGGGCAAACATCTCGAACGTACGACGTCCGAGAAGCAGCCCTCTGCAGTCGCCCATGATCTGGGCAATCGCCGTACCCATGTTCGGATCGAACCCGAAGTCGAACGTCCAGGTTGGTGTGTCAATGACGCCATCCAGTGTGGTGAACTCATGCACGACGACGTTGCCCATGGGAATGTCCTCCGTTGGTGGGAGTAAGTTGGCGGCTAGCGGGCGCGAAATGGCGCAAGGCGGAGGCGAGCGTAGCAAACACATGCTGCCAGCACACCCACTGTTGCTGGCAGGGCCATTGTCAACGGGTCTGGCGAGATCAGGATCGGGGTAAGAATGGTTGCGCAGATCATCAGCACCGCCAGGCCGGCGGCGGCGAGGGACGTCAGGATCGGGCGAATGCGCAGCAGGCCAGGCAGGATCAGCCCGAGCGCCCCGGCGAGCTCGCAGAGTCCGACGAATCGCGACACGATTACCGGCAATGGCGACTGAGCCTCCAGCATCTCAGCGGGCATCAGCAGCTTCATGGCGCCGGTCATCACGAAGATGAGCGCCAGGAGCGCTTGGAGCGTCCACACGGAGGCGCTGAGCTTGCGACTTGCACGCTTGGGAATGGGGAGGCTGGCCGAGTCACTGAGGGCGATGCGACGGACGTAAGTGGTTGCCACGAGTGCGTTCTCCTTTCGCTTTCACCTTCACGTCGAACAGGCCTCACTCAAATCGACACGCTTCGCGGATCATCTCGGCGCCACGACCGATCCGCTTCGGCCAGCGGACCGCCGCGATCGAGGTCAACCTCCAACCGGCAGCTGTCAGGCGTCGCGCAAGCGGGGGTCCAGGATGTCGCGCAGGCCGTCGCCTAGGAAATTGAAGCCGAGCACGACCAGCATGATCGCCAGCCCTGGGAAGATGGCCAGCCACGACGCGATCTCCATATACGTGCGCGACGCGTTGAGCATCGCCCCCCAGGACGGTTCCGGCGGCTGGGTGCCCAGGCCCAGGAAGCTGAGGCCGGCCTCGGTCAGGATCGCCGCCGAGAGATAGACCGAGGTCAGCACGATCATGCTGCCGGCAATATTCGGCAACAGGTAGCGCAGGATCATGCGCAGATGGCTGACGCCGATCGAGCGCGCGGCCTCGACGTACGGTTGGCTGAGCACCGATAGCGACGTGCCGCGTGCAACGCGAGCAAACGCGGGCGCATAGACGATCCCGACCGCAAGCATGGCGTTGGTCCGGCTGGGGCCAAGCAGACCCGCGATCAGGATGGCCAGAATGAGCCCGGGAATCGCGAACAGGATATCGACGCAGCGCATCAGCAGCGCATCGGTTAGCCCGGCAGACAACGCGGAGACGACGCCGATCAGCATGCCCACGACCAGCGCCACGACCACCGCGATGCCCGCGATCTGGAGTGAGACCTGCGCGCCATGGATGACGCGCGAGAACACGTCGCGCCCGAGGTTGTCGGTGCCCATCGGGTGAGCGACAGCCGGCGCCAGCAGACGCTGGAAGCTCTGGTCCGAATAGTCGATCCGCCACAGCGATGGGCCCACCAGCGCAACCAGAATAACCACGCCGACGATCCCGACTCCGACCAGGCCGATTGGATTGTGGGCCAGGCTGAGGAGTACCTGCGATCGTCGCCGATCCGGTCCGGCAACGGCGGACGGGCTGACGATCCCTGCCAGGCTAGTGCTGCTGGATCCGCGGATCGATAACGCCATACAGGAGATCGACGCCCAGGTTCACCAGCACGAACACGGCTGCCAGGTACACCGCCGCGACCTGAATGACGGGGTAGTCGCGCTGGTAGATCGATTGCACCAGCGAGTAGCCAATCCCTGGCAAGCCGAAGATGGTCTCAACGATGGCAGCGCCACCCATCAAGCCGCCGACCTGGGTGCCCACCACGGTGACGACCGGGATCAGCGCATTGCGCAGTGCATGCCCGAACACGACCGGGGTGGACGCCAGGCCTTTGGCCCGCGCGGTGCGCACGAAGTCTTCACGGAGGACCTCGAGCAGGCTCGCGCGGGACATGCGCATGACGATGGCCAGCGTGCTCAAAGACAGCGCAAACGCGGGCAGCGCAACCTGGGCCAGGTTGCCCAGCGGGTCCGTCCAGAATGGAATCCAGGTGACGGCCGGCACCCAGTGGAAGACGACCGAGCTGATCAACAAACCCAGGGTGGCGATCCAGAAATTCGGCAGGGACAGGCCGATCAGGCCGCCCACCCGGGCGGCAAAATCGAGCCTGGTGCCAGTCCGTACCGCGGAGATGATGCCCAGCGGGACGCCGACCAGGATGGCCAGCACGGCCGAAAGGACGGCGAGCTCGAGGGTAATCGGGATGGCTCGACCGAGAATAGTGCTGACGGGCTCGCCGCTGAGAAATGACTTGCCCATGTTGCCGCTCACCAGACCACCGAGATAATTCACGTACTGGACAGGCAGCGGATCGCTCAAGCCGAGCGCCTGGCGTACCCGCGCCACTGTCGCGGCGCTGGTGTTGGCATCTGGGCCAGAGTTGGCCGTCACCACGTCACCCGGCAGCAGCCGTACAAGGCAGAAGATGAGCACGGTCATCCCAAGCAGCGTCGGGATGATCAGGGAGACGCGCTGAAAGACGTAACGGGTCATCGGCCAGCCGGTTTCAGCTGCTGATCCAGGCCTCGGCGAGGCCCTTTTCGGTGCCGTCGATCGAAACGTACATGTTCTGGACGCGGCTACGGACCACTTGATACAGGGTGGGGTCGACCACCGGAATCGTCGGCCACTCGGTCAGGACAATCTCCTGCATGCGCCGATACTGGGTGTGGCGCGCGGCTTGATCGGGATTGCCCAGCGCATCGCTGATCAACTGCGTCAGCTCAGCGTTGTTATATCCGCCCTGGAACCAGGCTTTGTAGATCGAGCCAGCCGGATCGAAATCCGAGAAATAGCCACTTGGATCACCGCGCATGCCACGGCCGGTCTGCGCCCATTCGAAGGTGCCGGCGGCGTTGTTGGTGGCGAACGTGCCGATCTCCTGGGGCTGGACCGTCACGTCGATGTTGATTTTGGCCATCTGCGACTTGATGATCTCGGCGATCTGGGTGTAGTCGTCGGGGTTGGAGATGGCCTGCAGGGTCACGGCGAAACCGCTGGCGAAGCCGGCATCCGACATCAACTGCTGGGCCGATGCGAGGTCGAACTTCTCCCACTTCGAGTGCAGGTCGGCGTCGGGAATCGGCCAATCACCATAACTCGCGGGGATCTTGCTGGTGAACTTGCCGTCGCTCGCGTAGACCTTGTCGAGGATCTCCTGACGGTCCATCGCCGCGCTGACTGCCTGGCGGACTTTCACGTTGTTCCACGGCTTGCCGTCACCCTTGATGGTCATCTGCATCTCGCGGAAACCCGCGGTGAGCGTCTTCAGCACCTTC
This sequence comes from Chloroflexota bacterium, assembly GCA_035309865.1. Lineage (GTDB taxonomy): Bacteria > Chloroflexota > UBA6077 > UBA6077 > CF-72 > CF-72. Next base: position 13,505 of record DATGER010000101.1, on the reverse strand, counting down.
AGGTTGGGATCGCTGCTCAAGGTTGGAATTACGTCGGCGGACACCGAGACTCCATCAACGGCTCCAGAGCGTAACGCGGCGATGCGCGCCTGTTGGTCGGTCATGACCTTCATCGTGATGCCGTCCAGGTAGGGGAACCCGGTTCGCCAGTAGTTCGGGTGACGGACGAGCGTCACATGATCGTTGGGCACGAATTCGGTGATTTTGTAGGGACCAGTGCCGTCCGCGGTGCTGCGCGGATCGGAGTTCTCATACAAGCCGTTGGGGATGATGTGCGAGTAGATGTTCCAGGCCAGGTAGCCGAGCACCGTGCCGTCCGGCTGCGCCATGTTGAGTCGAACGGTGTACTTGTCGACGGCGTCGATGCTCTCGATCTTGGGATAGAACGCGTTGGTATTGCCTGGCGGCGGCGGGTTCTTCTGCGCGTTGAGCGAGTACACAACATCGCCCGAATCCATTTCCTTGCCGCTGTGGAACTTGACTCCCTGGCGCAGGTGAAAAAGGTACGTCTTGTTGTCGGGGGTCTCCCAGGTTTCTGCCAGCGCCGGCAGGACCTGCAGGTTCTGATCCCAGCGGACGAGCGACTCGTAGGCCAGGTTACCTGGCTCGGCGGCGGAGGTATTGTTCATGCCGATTGGCGCCAGCGTGACCGGATCGGAGGACACACCCCAGACCACCGTTCCGCCAGACTTCGGCGTGGCGGTGGCGGCCCCGGCTGGTACGGTGGCTGGCACGGCGATCACCGGCGGCGCGGTGGTCGGAGCCGGTGCGGCTGGTGCGGCCGGTTTGGCGGTCGCCGCGGCGGCGGGAGCGCTGGTTGGCGCCGCGGCAGCTGGCGCCGGCCCGGTGGTCGGTGCCGCGGCGGGCGCGATGGTCGGCGCCGGCGCGGCAGCCGGCCCACACGCCTCCAGCAGCCAGGCGGCGCCGATCAGGCCGCCAGTCCGCAGCAGCAAGGTGCGTCGACTCACCGTAGGCCGCACACCGTTCGATTGGACAGGTCCGCGATCACCCTGCTCGCTCATTGTCGTGATCCTTTCTGCACGCACCCATGGATGAGGCTGGCCGCCGACCAAGGCTTGTGTAGTTGCCCGCTGAAGCTCTACCCACCGTCTGCCACCAGGATGACCGTCCCATCTTACTCGGGCTGTTGCGGAGGCTCCCCCAACAGCGTGCACGCCATCCGTTAAGGCCGGGTCGACCATGGATCGAGCCTGTACGTACGCGGAGCTGGCATGATTGGCTTGCTCGTGTGAAGCGGCATCGACCATGCCGTCGGCAACACGAGCGTCTGCGAGTTCGACATCGTCGGCAACCTCGGGCGACCACGCCTTGGCAACACGCTTTTCCCTGAGCTGTACACTCTCGACCCGGACTGTACGATGGCGCTCACGAAGCGGGCGTTTCCAAGCACGTGTGGTGGCGAAGAGTCCGATGACCATCGCCGTCGAGGAATTGATTTGGGAGCTGGCCTACTCAATCCCTGAACTCTGGGGGCGATACACATGACCCGCATGACGGGTGGTCAAGCAGTCGTGGCAGCGCTCGCGGCCCACGACGTAGAGGTCGTATTCGGCATGCCCGGGGTGCACAACCTGGCGCTCTACGACGCGTTGTACGACGCCGCCCCCCAGATTCAGCATGTCGTCGTTCGCCACGAGCAGGCGGCTGGTTTCGCGGCGGATGGTTACGCGCGGGCGACTGGTCGGCCGGGCGTGGCGATCACCACGGCCGGGCCCGGGGCAACCAACGCACTCACGGCCGTCGCCGAAGCCTGGTCGGACTCTTCGCCGGTCGTGTTGATCGCCAGTCACGTCGGGTCGCCGTACCTGGAAGTCGAACGCGGGTTCGGGCACGAATTGCGTGGACAACTCGAGGTATTTCAAACTGCGACGCGATTTCGCGCGCGACCCATGCACGTCCGCGATATCGGACCGAGCATTGCCGAAGCGTTCGCTGAAGCGCAGCGTGGCCGACCTCGACCGGTGATGGTCCAGGTTCCCCAGGACGTGCTGAACGGAAGCACCGAGCTCGAGCCCGTCCAACCGGTGCCGGTCCAAAAGCGCGGGGCTGAGGCGGCGATGGTCCACGCCGCCGCGAACATGCTGGCACGCGCCGAGAGGCCTGCTATCTACGCCGGCGTGGGGATCCACCGCGCCGGCGGCCATGCCGAGCTTCTCGCGCTGGCAGAGCGCCTCGATGCGCTTGTTTTCACCACCGCCCAGGGTAAGGGAGCGATTCCCGAAGATCATCCGCTCGCGGTGGGTAATCGCTGGACTGGCGAAGCGGAGTTGATAAAGCTGTTGAGTGAATCCGACGTCTTGCTGGCGGTGGGTACGCGGTTCGGCGCGACGGACACAGGTCAGTGGACGCTGCCCTTGCCGTCCGCCGTCGTGCACATCGACGCTGACGCGGACGAGCTCAACCGCAACGTTCCGGCTGAGATCGCCCTCGCGGGTGACGCGAAGATCGTGCTCAGCCAGCTACTTCAGGAGCTCCAGGGCCGCGCTAGCAATGGCCGTGCCAGTCGGCGAACAGCGCTGGAGGGGTTGCGCCGGGATCTGGACGCCACCGCCGCGAGCGCATGGCCCGAACCGATACGGTTGCTGCATGACCTGCGGACCGGGCTCGCACGTGACGCGATCGTCTTCTGCGACAGCCTGATCCAGTACTGGGCCGCGCGCCATTTCCCGGCCTATGCCCCGCGGTCGATGCACCTGCCGTGGACATACGGCACCCTCGGCAGCAGCCTGCCAATGGCTCTCGGCGCCAAAGTTGCATTTCCGGACCGTCAAGTTGTCACCCTGTGCGGCGATGGCGCGCTCATGTTTACCCTGCCAGAGTTGGCGACCGCCGTGCAGGCTCGGGCAAACATCATCATCGTCGTGTGCAATGACCGCGGCTATGGGGCGATGCGGATGCATCAGCGCCGCCGCTTCGGTCGTCTGATTGCCTCCGATCTGGCGACGCCAGACTTTGTCGCGGTCGCCGAAGCGTTTGGCGCCGGAGGCTTGCGCGTGAACTCAGCGTACGAGCTTGGACCCGCCCTCGAAACAGCGCTGGCGGACCCCCGCCCGGTGGTTATCGATGTTCCGCTCGCTCTCGAGATTCCATGGAGATAAAGTGCATGGCCTGGCGCGTTGTATACGCAGCGCCGCCGTCGTCCATGCCAGATAACGATCTGAGCATCGAGGCAGCTGAGCTGGGTCACGCAAACGCCGAGGTCGCTCTCCGATGTCGGGCGATCGCCTCGTACCACAGCGGTCCACCGCTGGCGACTAGCCAGTCGCTGGAAATGCGGGAGGATCGCAGCGTGCGGCCGCTGGGTTGACGGGTGTCAATCCTCGGATTCGGGAGCCTCAATAAGCTGGGCCCCCGGCAACATCTACGGCTAGACTCACACTAGACCGCCGCCTGGTTTGAGGCTGCGCTCGACAGGAGAGGGCCTCAGAAATATGCGAGACTTGTCTCGGGCGCGCACGCGCAGTCTGTTCTGGGCGACGTTGGCGGGTACGACACTCAGCCTGGTGGTTGGTTGCAACAGCGGGTCGCCGACGGTGAGCAGCGCGCCGACATCGGCTGCCACCCTGCCGTCCACACCGACACTGGATAGCCAGAGTGCTGTGCCGACGGCAGCGGTGGCCGCGAAATCCGCTGGCACCAGCGCACCGGTCGCCAACCCGGTAGCAGTGGCACCGGCAGCCGCCCCGGCCAGCGGCCGGACGCCCGCCAGCATGGACCCGTGTTCGGTGATCACCGACGACGACATGCGCGCGGCGCTGGCGGCCGTATCCTCCGCTGGACCTGCCAGTGGCGATACGAAGGTGAGCCGTGAACGCGTCGCCCACACCGAAGAGCCGCCCGACAGCCCTGGCGCTTCGACTGAAACGTGCAAAGTCCATTGGGGAGCCAACTCGACCCTGGTCACGCTATTCACCCGCAAGTTTTTCGAGTCCACGGCGCTGTTCGGCAAATCGGTCACCGACCTCGGCGGGGACAAGGCCTTCCAACTTGACGAAGTGCCGTACGTGCTCAAAGGCGACATCGCCGTAAGCGCCCAGACTGGCGGTAGCGGCGGCACCCTGCGCCTGCACCGCGAGGTCGTCAAGCGCGCGGCGACAAACCTCTAGCCGGCTCAAGCGGGTATTCTGGCGGCGACCGGCCGATCGGGCCTACGCGGAGGGTACTGGAGGCGCTCGCCCGCGAGCGGAGGGCGCTCTGGAGCAGGGCCCACAGCCGGGGCGTCCGGGCTTCTGGGCATTTCCCGACTACCTCGACCTCCGAGCACATTAAGTCCTCCTGATTGAGGCCAACCCTGGCGACGCGCGCCTGATTCGCGAGCTGCTTGCCCGAGCAGCGAGGCGCGAACTTCAGGGTCTTGCAGGTCGACCGATTGAGACCGGGTCTGGCGCTCACGGCAGGCAATCAGCTCGACACTGCGTCGGCAATGCGCTGGAGGACGTCCGGCCACGAGTCGACGCCGCCAGCAGTCAGTCCATTGCGGACGATCACGACGTGGTCGGCCGGAGACACGAAGATGAACTGTCCCCGAGCCGAGCGGCGCTAGCAACTGACTGGCTTGCCTGCGCGGCGAGATCGAAGCGGCATCGTGACCGTCAGCATGCCTTGCGAGCCGCTGGCTCGGGCTAGGCTGGTTGTCGAACGAAAGGACCGCGTGGATGGCCTATCAGGCAGAGATCAGCCGTTCGAATCCCACCTGCTTCCTGTTTCTCGTCGATCAGTCCGGGTCGATGGCCGACCCGTTCGGCAGCTCCGTCGGTCGCAGCAAGGCCGACGAACTGGCGACCATCCTCAACCGGCTCCTGGCGTCGCTGGTCATCCGCTGCTCGAAAGACGAGGGTGTGCGCGACTACTTCGAAGTCGGCGTCCTCGGCTACGGCGGCGGCAAGGTCGCGCCGGCCCTGGCCGGCGCGGTCGCCAACCTGCCCATCGTTCCAATCGGCCGTTTGGCCGATGAGCCGCTGCGCGTCGAGGACCGACTGCAGAAAGTGTCCGACGGGGCCGGTGGTCTGGTCGAGCAGTCCGTCAAGTTTCCGATCTGGGTGGATCCACGCGCCGAGGGCGGCACGCCCATGACCGAGGCGCTGGCGCAGGGCCACATGGCGCTGAGCGACTGGGTCGGCCGACATCCGGGTGCGTTCCCGCCGGTGGTGTTCAATATCACCGACGGCGAAGCGACCGACGGAGATCCCGCTCCGGCCGCCGAGCGCCTGCGCAGCCTGGGCACCGACGACGGCTCGACCCTGCTCTTCAATGTGCACCTGTCCGAGCGCCGCGCGCCCTCGGTCGAGTTTCCAGCGACCGACGAGGCTCTGGCCGACTCGTTCGCACGCCGTCTGTTCAGCATGTCCAGCCCGCTGCCGCCCCATCTGCAGACAGCCGCCCGCCAGGAGGGCTACGAAGTGCCCAACGGCAGCCGCGGGTTTGTCTTCAACGCCGACGCCGCGGCGGTCATACAGTTCCTGGATATCGGCACGCGGCCGGCGAATCTGCGTTAGCGCGACAAGCGTGCTCGCCGCACGTCCGCTGGCACCGTGCGCCCGGGTGTATCAACTGCCCAGGGCGGGCTCGAGCACCGCCGAGTACGAGGACGCCGTGGCCACCAGCCGTCGCGGCTACCGCTACGCCGTCGCCGACGGCGCCTCGGCCAGCGCGTTTGCGCGGCTGTGGGCCCAATTGCTGGTGCATGCCTATACGGGTGGGTCGCTCGACGCACCCACACTCGAGGACGACCTCGCGCCCGCCCAGGCGCGCTGGCTTGAACTGGTCGGCCGCCGTCGCTTGCCGTGGTACGCCGAAGAACAATCCCGCCGAGGCGCCTTCGCCGCCCTGGTTGGCCTGAGTCTGGGTGTGGACCAGCACTGGAGCGCGCTCGCCGTCGGCGACTGCTGCCTCTTTCAGATCCGCGGGGACGCGCTGGTCACGGCCATCCCACTGAACGACCCTTCCCAGTTCACGGTTCGGCCACTGCTGCTCGGCTCGCGACCGGCCGCAAATGGAGAGCTGCGCAGCGCGGGCGCGATCGTCGTGGCCGACGGGACCTGGCAGCCCGGCGACACGTTTCTGCTGATGTCCGATGCCCTGGCCGCGCTGTTCCTCAGCCGCGTGCGCGCTGGCGGTGATCCGCCCCTGGCCGCGCTGGACTTCGACGGCACCGCCTCCGGCTTCCGGTCCTGGACTCGCCGCTTGCGCAGCGCGGGCTGCCTGCGCAACGACGACGTCTCGCTGCTCTGGCTGGGCATCGACCTTGACTACGGTGCGGTTACCTGACCTCGTCGCCTACCAGGCGGCGGTCCAGCATCCGTCGACGGCGTTCGCCGATCCTGAGCTGCGCGCGGCAAGCGTCACTACCGGTCGCCTCGGCCTGCCGCGTGCGGTGGCCGGCAACTTTGCGGTGACCTATCAACTCCGCCAGGGCGCCCGCCGCTGGGCCGTGCGCTGTTTCCATCGCGACGCGGTCGATCGCGCCCAGCGGTATGCCGCGATCAGCCAGACGCTGCTCACCTTGCGCAGCGACGCCTTCGTCCAGATCGCCTACCTGCCCGCGGGCGTGCGGGTCGGTCAGGCGTGGTACCCCGTGACGAAAATGCCGTGGCTCGACGGCCGCACGCTCAACCGGGCCGTTGAAGAGCGGCTCGGACGTCCGACGGCGTTGCATGATCTCGAGCAGCGCTTCGTCCAACTGGTCGCCGACCTGGGCCGCCACGGCGTCGCACACGGCGATCTGCAGCACGGCAACATCCTGGTCGACCCGTCTGGCGTATTGCGCCTGGTGGACTACGACGGGATGTTCGTGCCCGCCCTGCGCGGGCTGAATGCCAGCGAAGCGGGCGATCCGAATTACCAGCACCCCGGCCGCCACGACCAGTTCGACGCCAACCTCGACCGCTTCTCGGCGCTGGTCGTGGTGGTCGCGCTACGTGCGCTGGCCGCCCGGCCCGGGCTGTGGCAGATGTACAACAGCGACGACAATCTGCTCTTCCGCCGAGCAGATTTCGCGGCCCCGTCCCGCTCAGCGCTGATTCGCGACCTGACGGCGCTCTCGGAAACCCGTGATCTCGTGGCGCACCTGGCGCGCGTGTGCGTTGACGACTACGCGCGGATCCCGAGCCTGGACGATTTTCTGCGCCTCGGGCCAGGCACGCCGCGGACGACGGCGGTGGTGCCCATCGCGCCCCTGCATGCCTCCATCTTGAACCGCCTGTACGGTCCGTCGCCGGCATCGCAACGGCAGCGACCCAGCGTGCCCCTGCACCTCGCCATCCTGAACCGCCTGTATACGCCGCCAGCGGCCACGGCGATTGCGCCTGGGCCGTCGCCGGCGCGACGTCCCCTGTCCGCGGCGCCGCGCTCCTGGAAAGTCCGCCGCAAGGCGGCCCAGGAGGCGCTGGCCTTCTCGGCGGACGGTCGCTTCGTGGTAACCGCCGACCGCGCCGGCAAGGTCTGCGTGCGGGAGACCGCATCCGGACGAACCGCCGCGACCTGGACGCACCCGTCGCGCGTCGTGGGCCTTGCCTGCTCGGCCCGGGGCGAGCACGTGGCGGTGCTCGGCGCCGATGGCGGGCTCGCGCAGCGGCGCCTCGCCAGCGGTAGTTCCGCCGTGCGCAGCCCAGCGACACTCACCAGCACCCTGGCCGATCGGCTCGCGCTGGTGAGCTCTGGACCGGCCGGCGTGGTGGTCGCCTCGGGCGGCAGCGGATCGGACATCCGCGTCTGGGACGCCGCGCACATCCGACGGTTCCGCGGCGGACTCGCGCCGGTGAGTAGTCTGGCGCTGACGCTGGACGGAACGCTGGTTGCCGCCGGCGCCGCGGATGGGGGCGTGCGCTGCTGGTCGGTGGCTACAGGTGCCCTGGTCGGCGCGGCCACCGAACCGGCGCCCGTCGTCGCGCTAGCGATCTCGGCCGACGGATCGCGGCTGGCATCATTCTGTCCCGGGCCGTGCGTGCAGCTCAGGACATTGCCCGGTGGAGGCGCAATCGATCAATTGCCGATCCACGAACCGGTCGTGCGACTGACGTTTTCGTCGGATGGGCGGCGCCTTGCCGCCGGCACGCGCAGCGGACAGGTCATCGTCTGGGACCTGGGATCGATGGCCCGCCTGCACCAGGTCGCAGCGCCAGGCGGACAGGTGACGGGGTTGGCTTTTTCGCCCGATGGCGGCACGCTCGCCGCGATCACCGAGGACGGCGTCGTCGGCATCCGCGCCCTGGACGTGGCGAAGCCGCGCGGGGTTCCATCCAGGCAGCCGCGCACACGTCGCACCCGTCGCCAGCCGGTGGTCGCGCTCACCCCAGCCGACTGGTTGCGCAGCCTGCTGAGGCGTGTAGCGACCGGGCCCTGACCTTCGGCCAGCCGCGCCGGCTGAGACCTGGCTGGGGTGGTGGGCACACGTGAGGGTCACGCTGCCAGGCTCGTTCGACGCAATGCTGCAGGCGATCGTTCTTCCTTCCCGAGTAGGACATGCAGGCACATCAACGCAGGCGATTTATTTGATCTTCGGCCTGATCGAGGTCCTGTTAGTGATCCGGTTTGTGCCGCAGGTGTTGGGCGCCAATCCCGAGGCCGGGTTGCACAGGTAATTTACGGCCTCACGGGGACGCTCGTCGCACCGCTTACAACAAGCTCGCCAAAGTTCCCCGCCCTATCGAACCTCTCAAAGAAGCCACCAAACGGCGGCGAGCGTGCGAGCGTGGACTTCTTCGCGTTCGCCTCATCGCCGCTGCCTGCAGCGAACGTGACCGTCTGCCGCTGAGCTCGGGGTTACGGGTAACCTGCAGCTGTGGGCCAAGAGCTGGGCGTTGCCGAACACGAGCCGCTGTTCTTCGCGCGCAAGCGCGCCGCCAATGGTGACCGCCAGGCGCTTGAGCGTGGCCAGGCGTGGCTGATCATGAAGGAGGCATCTGAACGGGCAGATGCACGGGTCCTGGCTTTGCGTGCATCGAAGCATGGCCCAGCTGATGCGGCGGTACCAGTCCACCCACACCTGTTCCGCTACGCGCGCGTCCGCCAGATCGTCCGCCAACTCATGCGGCAGGTGCGTCAGTGAGTGCAACTGTCCGGACCTGCTTCACGCGCACCTCCCTCGACGGTAACTTCGCGCCAATCCGCATCAGGCGCATGCTGGCTGATCAAGTTCCTCACCAATGCGTTGTGCTCGTAGGCCCGCGCAGTTTGCTCCATTGTCGGCGAGCTCGCGAAGCGACGCATTGCCGATGGTGGCGAGGTCGCGAGCCTTCCGAGGTATCCGTGGGAATGTAGATGTCAGTCCCAATACAGCCGACCGCCACGCCTCCGACTCACTACGCCAACAGCGGCAGGGTGCACATCGCGTATCAGGTCGTGGGTAGCGGGCCGATCGACCTCCTATTCGTCATGGGCTGGGTCACGCACCTGGACTATTTCTGGCAGGAACCCGGGTTTGCCCGATTCCTGCGCCGATTGGCGTCCTTCTCGCGCCTGATCATGGTCGACAAGCGCGGGACGGGCCTGTCCGACCGTGTCGCCGGCCTCCCGACTCTGGAGGAGCGCATGGACGACATTCGCGCCGTCATGGACGCGGTCGGCTCCAAGCGCGCGGTCGTCATGGGCGTGTCCGAGGGCGGATCGATGTCGATCCTGTTTGCGGCAACGTATCCGGAACGGACCTCTAGCTTGATTCTGGTGGGCACCGCGCCGCGCTGGAGCTGGGCTCCGGATTGGCCTTGGTTCGTGTCCGACCGCGATATCGAAGCTCGGATGCAGGTCATCGAACGTGGTTGGGGCACGCTCGAGTGGGCGCGTCATGATCTGCGGCGCCGCGCGCCGAGCATGGCCGACAATGACGACTTCATCCGTTGGTGGGCGACCTACACACGTATGGGCGCGAGTCCCGGTGCTGCGATAGCCCTGAGTCTGATGAACCGCACGATCGACAATCGACACGTGCTTCCGTCGATTCGTGTGCCCACCTTGATCGTGCACCGTGTCGATGAACAGATCGCGCGCGTCGAGGCGGCGCGGTATATGGCAGCGCACATTCCGGGTGCCAAGTACGTGGAGTTGCCCGGAAACGAGCACCTGCCGTTCGTGGGCGTTCAAGAGGAGGTCCTGGCGGCGATCGAGGCGTTCCTCGGCACCGGCCGCGCTCAATCACTACCGGACACAGTGCTGGCGACGGCGCTAGCAGTCGAGATCTGCGACAGCGCTCAGGTGATGGCCAGCGTCGGCGACCGCCGCTGGGAGGAGCTGCAGCGGGCGTATGCCGACATCCTTCAGCGTGCACTGGAAACACACCGCGGTCGCCAGGTGACGCGTTCGGGTGACCACGTGCTGGCGATCTTCGATGGTCCATCACGCGCGATTCGCTGCGCGCAGACCATAGTCGAGGACTCTCTCGTGTTGGGTGTGAACGTGCGCACCGGACTCCACACGGGTGAATGCGTCCTGACCGATGGCGTGCCCGGTGGAGTTCCACTCCAGGTCGCAGCGTGGATCATGTCGCACGCTAAGCCAACCGAAATCCTGTCGTCCACCACCGTGCGCGATCTGGTATCTGGCTCTGGAATCATTTTCGACGATGCGGACTGTCGGCCCGCCGCGCCGGGTCCGGGCGGGATGTGGCACCTGTTCCGCGTCGAAAGCCGCCACGCTACAGTTGCCACGGTGAACTCCCTGGGCAGCCTCCGCCCGCGCGCGGACGAGCAGCTTACCCGCCGCGAACGCGAGGTGGTCGAGCTCCTTGCGCGCGGCAGAACGAATCGCGAGATCGCCGACGCGCTGGTCATCAGTGAGCGAACGGTTGAAAACCACGTCAGTAACGTGCTGGGCAAACTTGGCCTGGAGTCACGCGCGCAGGTGGCGTTTTGGGTCCTCCGCCGCGGGACCATGTTTGCTGGCATCCCGGCCTGACGAGATTCTGCGCTCCCGCGAAAAGTAGGTGGTGAAGTGAGTGCTTGTACGCATGTCGCCACTGTGCGGCCAGTCTAGGCTGGCCGCATCTCTTTGAGGAGGTTGGCGAGATGCCACGCTACATGGTCGAGCGCACGTTTGCTGACGGACTGCACATTCCGATGAGTCCGGATGGAGCGCGTACCTGTCTTGGGGTGGTGAACCACAACGCCGAAGTCGCCGTCACCTGGGTCCACTCGTATGTGAGCCTGGACAAGAAGAAGACGTTCTGCATCTACGACGGGCCCGATGAGGAAGCGATCCGCAGAGCCGCAACCCGCAACACTCTGCCGATTGATTCCATCACGCCAGTCACCGTGTTGGACCCGTACTTTTACAGCTAAGCAACAGGGGCGCAGGGCGGGCCAAGCCCATGCACACGGCGAATGGACAGGCAGCCGCTCTCATCGGCGGCATGCGCTGGATCGGCCCCTGGCTCAGCGTCCTGTTGGTCTCGGGTGGTATCGCGTACGCTACCAACGCGGCGGTACTTCGTTGCTGCTCGAGTGATACCCGAGTCGATAGTGGCTCCGGATCAACGCTGATGACCGAGCTGTCGCCGGCAGAAACAAGACTCTATGGCGTTTCTGCTTCTGGCGGGGGAGACCCGACAACAGAAGGCGCTGCGCGTGTGCGCAGCCCGTCCTGGAGCTTCGGCAGTTCAACGCGAGTTGCGAGAGGCGACGCGTCTCCCTGAGCCACCGGATCGCAGATCAGCTAACCGCTCCGCGCCGATTGACGACTGGTAAACGGTATCGAACAAGGAGAACACTGCAATGATCAGGAAGCTCATCCCAGCGTCGGTTGCGACGCTGACAATTCTGGCTGTACTTCTGCCGAACCTCGCCGCCGCGGCTACCACGAGCGAGAGCGCAAGCAACGTGCGTGATGCCACCGCGGGCTTCAACGACCCGGCGGCGGCATTGGCAGCCGGCTATGACCTGCTGACTGACGCAGCCGACATTGCCTGCATCGACCAGCCTGGTTCCGGCGCAATGGGCATTCACTACGTCAAGAGTTCTCTTGTTCAGGCTGGAACGATTGACGCCGCACGCCCTCAGGCGTTGGTCTACCAGCGGACGCCACAGGGACGGCTCCAGTTGGCGGCTGTCGAATACGTCGCGCTCCAGGCCGGGTGGGACGCTGCCCATGACGCACCGCCGTCGCTGTTTGGGCAGGAATTCATGCTGACGTCGGCCGACAACCGTTACGGGCTACCAGCGTTCTATTCGCTGCATGCTTGGCTCTGGAGCGACAATCCAACGGGAATGTTCAGCATGTGGAACCCGAGCGTGACCTGCTCCGCGAGCTAATCCGGAGCCTGCGTCTCACTGAAGGGCTGCACTTCAAGAGCTACCCGGCACGTCTCGACGACGGAGTCATGGCCCGGGCAGTGCCGCAAGAGCACTGCCCGGTCGATCCGAGCAACGCTCAGCACCCAGGGGCCGGATCCGCGGTCAGGCGAGAAGTCACGCGTCTGCCCGCAGGCACCCGGTCCTGGCCGTGATCGCGAACGCGCCGCCGCAATGGCTCCTGGCGCGTCATGACGGAGCCTGAATCGGACTACGAGTTAGGGCCGCTGTCGCCGCCGCAGCTCGGCGATGATGTCGTTGGGTGTCATGTCCGATGACACGTCAACGCCATTTTCCTTCGCGATGCGCGCCAGATTGGCCGAGGTGAACATCGGCGTGCCGCCCTGATCCGCTGCGGCAATGACCTGCAGCGCCTCCGCCGTGAGTGGCGGGTGCACGCCATCGGCCCGCGTGGCCGCGGCCATGCGCGCCTCGAGTTCAGCGAGAAATTCGTCCACTGGTGTACATACGCTACCGGGTTCCGACGCGCGTGATAAAGATGCGATGCCTCAGTCTTAGAGCAACTTTCGGGTGTCGGGGCGAGCGTTGAACTGGGCGGCGGGATTGGACATGGGAGCGTTTAGCGCTGTTCGGTGGCCAGACGCACGCCAAAGCCGATCAGGACCGCACCAGTCACCGCGTCGAGCGCCCGCCGAATCCGGCTTTTGAGCAGCACGTCGCGCGCCCTGGCGACGGCCAGCGCGTACGCCGTGAGCCACACGAAGGTCAGCCCGCAGAAAAGTAAACCCAGCCCGAGCAGCGCCGCGAACGAACCCTCGTCGTTGGTGGTGAATTGTGGTAGGAGACTGGTGAAGAACACGGCAATTTTCGGGTTGCCCAGATTGCTGACGACGCCCTGCCGAAGCGCAGCGGCCGGCGGGTGTTTGCTCGGTCCGCGCACCGCGCCGGCGGCATGGGTCAAGTCTCCCGTGCGCACGGCGCTCCAGAGCGTCTGGCCGCCCAGGAAGATCAGGTACGCCGCCCCGATCAATTTGACCGCCAGGAATGCCGGCTCCGAGCCGCGGAGCAGCGCTGCCAGACCGGCACTGGTCGCCAGCGCCCAGATGGCCAGTCCCGTGACCACGCCGAGAGCGGTAAACACCCCGTTTGTGCGGCCGCCGATCAACGTATTGCGCGTCGTCAGCGCCATGTCCTGGCCCGGGATGATGATGAGCACAATCGAGATGCTCAGGAACGTGGCCAGGT
>DATGER010000100.1:0-34411 GCA_035309865.1 Chloroflexota bacterium | reverse complement strand
TAGGCATACGATGGGTCGACCGGATTGCCGCTGAGAGTTGCCGTTCTGAGCACGCATACCTGTCCGTTGGCGCCACTCGGTGGCTGGGAAACGGGCGGGATGAATGTCTATGTCCGCGAACTGGGCCGCGCCCTGGCCGCGCGCGACGTGGCCGTCGACATTTTCACCCGACGCCAGGCCCGCGACGTCCCGGACGTGGTCGAATATGCGCCGGGGGCACGCGTCATTCACATCGACGCCGGACCGCATCGCCACGTCGACAAGTACGATGTCCTCGACTATTTGCCCGAATTTGCCTGCGGGGTGCAGCGATTTCGGGCCCTGATGGGCGCCAGCTACGACGTCATCCACAGCCACTACTGGCTGTCGGGGCGACTTGGCCTGCTGTTCGCCGATCACTGGGGCGTACCGCTGGTCAGTACCTTTCACACGCTGGCGCAGCTGAAGAACCGCGTTGCCGAGTCGACCGCCGAACGTGAGCAGGCGGTGCGCTACGACATCGAACAGCGGACCATGGCGGGCTCGGATCGCGTGGTGGCGTTGACAGCGATCGACCGCCAGCAAACCATCCGCCACTATGGCGCCCCGACGCCGATCTCAGTGATTCCAGGTGGCGTCGACCTGGAACTCTTCGCCCCACAACCGCGCCTGGAGGCGCGCGCCGCGCTCGGGCTCGGGGCGACCGAGAAAGTGCTGCTCTTCGTTGGCCGGATTCAGCGTCTCAAAGGACTCGAAATTCTGCTGCGCGCCTTCGCCCAGATGAGCGATCTCGACGCCCGCGTGCTCATCGTTGGCGGCCAGCCCGGCACGAGCCACGAATCGCGCGAGATCAGCCGGCTGCATCATCTGGCAGCGCGTCTCGGGATCACCGAGCGGACGACGTTTGTCGGACCCGTCGCGCACGGGCGGCTGCCGCTCTACTACTCCGCCGCGGACGCGACGGTCATGCCATCGAGCTATGAATCCTTTGGACTGGTCGCGGTGGAGTCGCTGGCGTGCGGGACGCCGGTCGTAGCCACGCGCGTCGGTGGGCTGACGTCGATCGTGCGCGACGGCGAGACGGGTTTGCTGGTCCCGTGGCGGGACGCCGACCTGTTTGCGGAACGGCTGCGGCGCGTGCTCGAGGATGAAACGCTCCGCGGCCGGCTGGCTGGGCAGGCGCGGGCGTCGGTGCTCGAGTATGGCTGGGACCGCATCGCGGACGAGCACCTGGCGCTGTACGCGGACGTGCGGGCGTCGAGCCGGCCGCGCGTCGCGGCTGGCAGCTAGCTTCGCACCTCACTCCCGAGGCTGCGCGAGGTTCGCACCTCACGCCCCTGACCCCCCGCTCCTCCCGCGGAGCGGGGGAAGGTTGCCGAGGCGGGTGATCGAACTGTCACGACTTTGGAACGCGCCTCGACGCCCGGGACCTATGCCGCGGGCCCGCGGCGGGCGTAAAGTGGATCAAAGGTGGTAAAAAGTGGAGGGAAGTGGAGTCGGAGTCGCCTATGCCACCGCCGACCCTGTTCCTGGGCGAGTTCGAGCACTCGATCGACGATAAAAGTCGACTCGCCGTGCCCGCGCGCTTCCGTCCTGCTCTGGAGGATGGCCTCGTGATCACCCGCGGCCTCGACCGGTGCCTTGTCATCTGGGACTCTGAGAGCTGGCGCATTCAGGCCGAACGGGTCCGCGCGCTCAACCCGTGGCAGGGCGACGCGCGGCGCATGCAGCGCCACTTTTTCTCAGGCGCCGTGCCGGCCCAGCCCGACAAGCTCGGCCGGGTCATCATCCCCCAGTTCTTGCGCGCGTACGCCCAGATCGACACCGACGTCGTGGTCGTCGGGCTCGCCGACCGCATCGAAGTGTGGGCCAGGGCTGCCTGGGGCCGCGAGCGATCGGACGCCGAGCGCGACGGCGCCGAGCTCGCCGAGCACCTGTCAGGTCAGCGACCGAGGACTGAGGCCTGAGTGGAAGCAACGCGGTGGAGTCTCCCGGCCACACCAGTGTCCTGCTCGAGCCGTTACTCGAGGCCCTTCGGCCGCGGCCCGGCGTGGGCTTCCGGGCGCTGGACTGCACCGTTGGCGGCGGCGGGCATAGCTTTGGCCTGCTCGAGCGGTCCACCCCTGACGGACAGCTCGTCGGACTTGACGCCGATCCAGGCGCGCTCGAGGCGGCATCGGCTCGGCTGGCGCCGTTCGCCGATCGCTACCGCCTCCTCAACCGCAATTTTCGAGACCTGGCCGATGTCGTCGCCGACCTGGGACCAGTCGATGCCATTGTCTTCGATCTCGGCCTGTCGTCGATGCAGCTCGAGTCGAGCGGCCGCGGCTTTTCGTTTCGGTTCGACGAGCCACTCGACATGCGGTTCGACCCGCACCCCGATCTGCCGACGGCCGCCGATCTGCTCAACTCGCGGCCCGAGGCCGACGTCGAGCGGACGCTCCGCGAGTACGGTGAGGAGCCGCGCGCCCGACGCCTGGCGCGGACCATCGTCCAGCGGCGAGCGCAGCGACCGTTCGATCGCACTGGCGACCTGGTGGCGGCCGTCACCGCCGCGCTGGGACCTGCCCGCGGCCGGATTCACCCGGCGACCCGCACATTTCAGGCCCTGCGCATCGCCGTCAACGACGAGCTTGCGGCGCTCGAAGCCGGCCTGGACGCGGCGCTTGGACTGCTCAAGCCAGGTGGCCGAATGGCCGTCATCAGCTTTCAGTCACTCGAGGACCGGATCGTGAAGTGGCGCTTCCGCGGCTGGGCGGACGACGGCCAGGTCCAGATTCTGACCCGCAAGCCACTGGTGCCAACGCTCGAGGAAGTTCGGCGCAACCCCAGGGCGCGCAGTGCCAAGCTGCGCGTCGCCGAACGAATCGGGACGTCATGAGCATCGGCACTGAGACCGAGCTCGCCTTCAGCCCGCGCGTACGGCTGATGGGCCGCAAAACGGGGACGCGGCCGCGGAGGGACAACGGCGTCTCTCCGCCACCGCCCGCCGCTCCGGCAGTCGCCCGGCGCAGCAGGTCGGCGCGCCCCGCGGCGCTCGAGTGGCAGGACGCGCGGCTCCCGCTGTTCGGCCGGCTCTGGGCACGCGCGTGGCTACCGTCGACGCTCCTGGCCGGCAGCCTGGTAGCGCTGATGTACCTGCTCCAGGCCAGCGGTGTAGCCGCGACCGGTTATGACAACCAGCGCCTGCAAATCGAGCGCGACGATTGGCAGTTGCGGAATGAGCAGCTCCGGCTGGAGCTCGCGAAGCGGCGCTCGCTGACGTGGATCGAATCGGAAGCGACCGGGCGGTTGGGCATGGTGCGGGCCGAACCGACGGCGCTTACCTATCTGAAAGTCGCGCCCTGAGGCGCGCCGCCGAGGTGGCATCCCAGCACGCGCTCCGTACGCCGACACGCACCCCGCTCGCTGGCCAGATACGCCTGGGTCTGATCTGCGCGCTGTTCGTCGGGTGCACCCTGGTGCTGGTGTGGCGGCTGTATGCCTTTCAGGTTCTCGACAGCACGCACTACCAGCAGCTCGCCGACGCCGAGCGCCATGCCGAGATCCCGATCATCCCGATTCGGGGCGCGCTGCTTGACACCACCGGCGCTCCCCTGGCGGTGAGTGTGCACTACGACAGCGTGTATGTGCTGGGGTCGCTGGTCGGTGGTCCCGCCCGAGCGGACGCGCTGGCCGCGACCCTGAGTCCGCTGCTGAATGTCCCGGCCGCGGAGCTGCGCGCCGCTATCGATCCCGTGAGCGAACACCCGGTGGTGCTGAAAAGTGGCGTGCCGTCAGCACTCGCTCAACAGGTCCAGCAACTGGCGCTGCCGGGCGTGTACCTGGACAAGGAGCCAGTCCGTCAGTACCCGGAGGGCAGCCTGGCTGCCCAGATCCTGGGTTTCGTCGGTCGCGACTTCACCGGCCTGGGCGGGCTGGAGCTGAGCTACGACACGGAGCTCGCTGGCACACCTGGCGCAATCGACACTGAAAAGGACACGGGCGGCCAGGAGATCGCGCTGGGCCGACGCCTGCTCACGCCGCCGCGCCAGGGATCAGACCTGGTGCTGACGCTCGATCGGTACGTCCAACGCGTGGCCGAACGCTTGCTGAATCAGGCCGTCGTCGACACCAAGTCCAGCGGCGGCCTGATCATCGTGATGGAGCCACAGACGGGCAATATTCTGGCGGCGGCCAACAACCCGACGTACAACCTGACGGCCGACCAGATCTACAACCCGGCACAGAGCGATCGCTACCGCGCGAAGATCGTGACCGACCAGTACGAACCTGGCTCCACACTCAAGACGATCGCGATGTCGGCGGCCATCGACCTGGGGGTGGTGACTCCGGCGACGACGATCAACGACACGGGCGTGGCGCACGTGGACGGGTCGACCATCCACAACTGGAACGGGGCGGCCAACGGCATCAGCACGATGACCGAAATCCTGATCCATTCGTCGAACGTGGGCATGACGCAGGTGAGCGGCATGCTCGGGCCGGACCGCATGTACGACTACTACAATCGGTATGGATTTGGTCAGCCGACCGGGCTGCGGTTGCCCGGCGAGGTGAGCGGGATGCTGCGGACGAACCACGACCCGGGCTGGTCGCGGGTGGACCTGGCAACCAACTCGTATGGCCAGGGCATCGCCATGACGCCGGTCCAGCTCTTGCAAGCGGTGGCCGTCTTTGCCAATCAGGGACAACTGGTCCGGCCGCGCCTGGTGCGGGCGATTCGGGGACCGGACGGCGTCCAGGACCTGGCCCCGGAGGTCGAGCGACAGGTGATCTCGCCGAAAACCGCGCAGACGATGCTGCAGATGATGCAGGCGGTCCACGAACAGCCCGACCTGCGGCCGTACCGCGTCGCCGGGTACCACATCGCGGCCAAGACGGGGACCGCCGATACGCCGACCAACATCGGCTACAACACCGCGCTCACGGTCGGCTCGCTGGTCGCATTGTTCCCGGCCGACAGCCCGCGGTTCGCCGTGTTGATCAGGCTGGACGGCCCCGAGAAGCTGTACGGCGGCATCGTGGCTGCGCCCGTGCTCAAAGACCTCGCTCAGGAGCTTTTTACCTACTACCGTGTCCCCCCGGGTCCGTAGTTATTGCATGTTGTGCCGATCGCCGCGAAGGGGCGGGGTCTTGTGTTTGTTTGGCACGGCGCTGCGCGCCGGAGGGGCTCTACCCCTCTACCCCGCTTGCGTGAGCCCGCGTCAGGGCGCAGGGGCGGACAAACGCGGGGGCGCTGCCCCCACCGCCCCCGGGCCTTCGGCGGCCTATGCCGATCCGAGGCAGGCGAGGCCGACGCTACGGCGTGGAAGGGCTGCGCGCTTCCGTGGGTTCTCGGCGTGCTGACGCTTGCAGAGGTGCTCGAAGCAACCGGAGGGACCCCTGTGGGGGCACTGCCACCGAGTGGCGACGTGCGGTTCTCTAGCGTGGTTGTGGACTCTCGCGGAGTGACGCCTGGGGCTTTGTTCGTGGCTTTGCGGGGGGAGACGCACGATGGGAATGCGTTTGTTGGGCAGGCGCTGGCGGCGGGGGCGGCGGGGGCGCTCGTCGAGGACGTGCCTGCGGATCTCGGGGACAGGCGGCTGCTCGTGGTCGTGCCAAGCGCGCCCGCGGCGCTCGCGGCGATGGCGCGGTATGCGTTGGACCAGTACCCGAGCCTGACGCTTGTCGGCATTACGGGCAGCATCGGCAAGACGACGACCAAGGAAGTCGTCGCCGACGTGCTGAGCTCGCGCGAGGCGGTGTTCAAAAGCGAAGGCAACCTGAACTCCGAGATCGGCCTGCCCCTGACCGTGTTGAACGGTCTGCACGCTGCCGACCGCCACTACGCGATCGCCGTCCTCGAGATGGCCATGTATCAGGTGGGTGACATTCGGTTTCTCGCGCGCCTGGCCCGACCCCGGATCGGGGTCGTGACTTCGGTGCTGCCCATCCACCTCGGGCGTATCGGTACCATCGAACGCATACAACAGGCGAAGCAGGAGCTCGTCGAGGAGCTACCTTCCGATGGGGTCGCCGTGCTCAATGCCGATGACCCGCGAGTAGCCCAGATGGCGGACGCCACGCCGGCGCGCGTCGTGCGCTACGGTGTCTCCGAGAACGCCGACGTGCGCGCAGAACACATCCAGGGCCATGGTCTGGGCGGCGTCGAATTCGATGTGCTGAGCGCCGGCCAGCGCAGCCACGTGCACCTGCCGCTGCTGGGCGTGCACAGCGCGTACGCGGCGCTGGCGGCCACGTCAGTTGCACTCGAAGTTGGCTTCTCACTCAGCGCGGCCGCCGACGCCCTCGAAAAGCTGTCGCCGACGCTGCGTTTGCTCGTGGTCGACGGCATCAACGGCTCGCGCATCGTCGACGACAGCTACAACGCGAGCCCGGCGTCCGTGCTGGCGGCGCTCAACCTCCTGAGCGAGCTGCCTGGCAGTCGCAAGATCGGCGTGCTCGGCGACATGCTGGAACTCGGCACCGAGGAAGAATCAAGTCATCTGCGGGTCGGTGCCCGGGCGGCGGCAGTCCTTGACCTGCTGATCGTGTATGGCCCGCGATCGAAGACCACCGTCGCCGAGGCGCGCCGCCGCGGCCTCCGCGCCGATCAGGTCTTCGAAGCCGACAGCCACGCCGAGATCGTCCAACTCTTGCGGGCCCGGCTCGGTCCGGGTGACGACGTGCTGGTCAAGGGGTCGCTGGCGATGGGGATGAGCGCCGTCGTGCACGGCATCCGCTCACCGGCCCACGGTAACTGACCAGTGCCGACTGCATTGTCGATGGCGGCCATGGCCTTTCTGATCACCATCCTCCTGGGCTACCCGTATCTGAGTTTCTTGCGTCGGGCTGGGCTCGGCAAACAGGTGCGCACCGAGGGCCCGAGCTCACACATCGAGAAGACCGGCACCCCGACGATGGGCGGACTCCTGGTCACCGCCGTGGTGCTCACGCTGACGGTGTGCCTCTGGCTGATTCTGTATCGAGATACGGGTCGATCGATCCTGCTGCCGATGGCGGTGATGGCGCTGACGACGCTGCTGGGCTGGTACGACGATCGTTTGTCGCTCGTCGGCCGCGCCGGGGAGGGCCTGCGAGCCCGGACCAAATTCGCCGTGCTGGGCGTGATCGCCCTGGCCGCGTCATTCATCCTGTGGGACCGGCCGACCGGGCTGGGGATCGACTTCGTGTATCTACCGGGCGTCAAGGCGCCGTTCGTCATTGGCTGGTGGGTGATCCCTCTGTCGCTGCTGGCGATCATGGGCAGCGCCCACGCGGTCAATCTGACGGACGGCCTCGATTCACTCGCCGGCCACACGGCCGCGGTGGCTTACGCTGCCTACGGCATCATCGCCGCCCAGTATGGCCAGATCTACCTGGTGACGTTCTGCTTCACGGTCGCCGGGGCGCTGCTGGCGTTTCTGTGGTTCAACGCCCACCCGGCGGAAGTCTTCATGGGCGACTCGGGGTCGCTGGCGCTCGGGGCAACGCTAGCGATCGTCGCGATGATGCTCGGCCAGGTGCTCCTGCTGCTGTTCATCGGCTTCGTCTTCGTCGCCGAAGCGGTGTCGGTCATGCTGCAGGTGGTCTTCTTCAAACTGACCGGCGGACGACGGCTGTTTCGGATGGCGCCACTGCACCACCACTTCGAGATGATGGGCTGGAGCGAGACGCAAGTGGCCCAGCGCTTCTGGCTCATCAGTATGGTCAGCGGACTGCTGGGGGTGGCGCTTGCCCTCGTCTAGCGCGCGCGCACTGGTGGCTGGGAAGCGAGCGATGGTGATTGGTCTGGCCCGCGAGGGCCTCGACCTGACGCGATTCCTCGTGAAACACGGCGCCTCGGTGGTGGTGACCGATCAAAAGCCCGCGGAGGAGCTGGAGGACGCGCTAGCCCAGCTCGACGCTGCGCTTCATCCTCTGCGGGAGAGCCAGATGCGAGCCGAGGTGACGTATCGGCTCGGCGGGCATGCGATAGACGACCTCGACGGGATCGACGTCGTCTACGCCTCGCCGGGCGTCCCGCCCGAGCACCTGTTGCTCGCGGCCGCGCGGACGCGTGGCATCCAGCTCAGCAGTCTGGTCGAATTGTTTTTTGCGCTGTGTCCGGCGCCCATCCTGGGGGTCACGGGCAGCGCCGGCAAGAGCACCACGACCAGCCTGATCGGCGACATCTTTGCCGCCGCGGGTCGGGACGTCACCGTCGGCGGCAATATCGGCCGGCCGCTGCTCGGCAAGCTGGACCAGATCACCCCCGAGAGCTGGGTCGTCATGGAACTCTCGAGTTTCCAGCTGGAGCCGCTCCAGGTAAGCCCGCACATCGGCGTGGTAACCAACGTCACCCCCAATCACCTGGACCGTCATCCGAGCATGGAGGCGTATTGGGCAGCTAAAGGACAGATCCTCGCCCACCAGGCGACCACTGACTGGGCCGTGCTGAATGCCGACGACGCCTGGACGCTCCGCTATCGGCCGCGGGGGCGCGTGCTCCACTTCAGCCTCGAGGGTGTGGTCGAGGGGGCGTATCTGGCCGGCCAGCAACTCATGCTCCTCGGCGAACCGCTGCTCGATATTTCGGACGTGCCGCTGCGAGGCCGCCACAACGTCGCCAACGTCCTGGCCGCGATGGCGGCGTGTCACGCCGCGGCGATCGATCGGCAGGCCATGGCGACCGCGGTGCGAGCCTTCGAGGGCGTGCCGCACCGACTGCAGACAGTTGCGGAACGGCGCGGCGTCCAGTTCGTCGACGACTCGATCGCCACCGCCCCCGAGCGCTCGATCGCGGCATTGCGCGCCTACCACGAGCCGCTCGTGCTCGTGGCCGGCGGCCGTGACAAGCACCTACCGATGCAGGACTGGGCGAGCCTGATCGCCCGGCGTGTCAAACACGTGGTGCTGCTCGGCGAGATGAGCGAATTGATCGCCCAGGCGCTCCATGCCGCCGATCCCGGCTACACCCGGATCAGCTGGGCAAATTCAATGGACGACGCCGTCGCCCAGGCTGCTGGCGCGGCGCACAGCGGCGACATCGTGCTGCTCTCACCTGGCGGAACGAGCTACGACATGTACACCGACTTCGAAGCGCGCGGCCGGGATTTTGCTCGCGCGGTTGCGGAGCTCCCCGAATGAGCGCGCCGCTGCCTGCCGAGACCCTCGACGCCCGCCGGCCGGACTATCTACTGCTGGCCAGCACCATCGCGCTGCTGGTGCTGGGCTCGTTGATGGTCTATAGCGCGAGCTTCGTGGTCGCCCACAACGAGTTCAACGACGACGCCTACTTTCTCAACCGCCAGTTGCTGTGGATCGCGGTCGGCGGGTTGGGGCTGCTGGTGGCGATGCGCATCGACTACCGTCGGTGGCGCGCGTTGTCGCTGCCGATCATGTTCGTTTGCATCGGGCTACTCGTGCTGGTCCTGGTCCCGGGCATCGGCTCGACGAGCTACGGCGCGGTGCGCTGGCTCAAGCTCGGCGGCATCCAGGTCCAACCCAGTGAGATTGCCAAGCTGGCCCTGGTGCTGTACCTGGCTGATTGGCTGTCGCGGCGTGGGTCGGTGGTCGGCGGCTTCGTAAAGGGCCTACTGCCCTTCGCGATCATCGTCAGCATTGTCGCCACCCTGGTGGAAGTCCAGCCTGATCTTGGTACCACGGCGATCATCGTCGCGACGTCGGCGTGCGTCTTCTTCGTCGCAGGGGCCAACCTGTTCCACATCGCACTGCTGGCGATCGCTGCCAGCGGGGCGGGCATGGCGCTGCTGGCGCATCTCAGCGGCTATCAACTGGAACGCATTCGCGCCTTTATCGATCCCTGGAGCGACGTCCAGGGCAGCGGCTGGCACACCGCGCAGGGTCTGATCGCGCTCGGCTCGGGCGGCGTGGTCGGTCACGGCCTCGGCAATGGGCTGCAGAAGGCCTACTGGCTACCCAACGCGCACACGGATGCCATCTTCGCCATCATCGGCGAAGAGCTTGGCTTCATCGGGTGCGTAGGCGTCCTGGGGCTGTTTGGCATCCTCTCGTGGCGCGGCTTCCTCATTGCGTGGCGCGCCCCCGATCCATTTGCCAGGCTGTTCGCGACCGGGCTGACGTGTCTGCTCACGCTGCAAGCGCTCGTCAACGTGGCGGTGGTTACCAACTCGCTGCCGTATACGGGGGTGACGCTGCCGCTGGTGTCGTTCGGCGGGTCGTCGACGGTCATCTCGCTGATCGCCATCGGCCTGCTGCTGAATATCTCGCGCCAGCCCTCGGCCGCGACACCAATCGAGCCGTCTGTCGACGACGACGACGATGACGATGACGATGACGAGGCCCCCTGGCCGGCGGGACCGCAGCGAGGCTGGCCCATCGAGCGCGCTCGGGTGCCGAAAGTCGAGCGTAGACGCCATCAGCCTGTCCAGGTGGCACCGTTACGCGTCCGACCTGGCGGCACCCGCCGGCCCCGGGGCGTGCCGCGTGCCTGAGCCGGAAAAGACGCTGGCCGAGGCACAGCGGGTGCACCTGGTGGGCATCGGCGGCTCGGGCATGAGCGCGCTGGCGAGTCTGCTGCTGCAGCTGGGCAAGCAGGTGACGGGCAGCGAGCTTTCGCCGGGCGCGGCTACGGAGGCGCTGCGCACTGACGGGGCGGTCGTGTGGGGCAGCCATCTCGCCGCGCATGTCGGGCAAGCCGACTATGTGATCCGCTCGTCAGCCGTGCCCGCTGACAACCCCGAGGTCGTCGAGGCCCAGCGCCTCGGACTGCCTTCGCGAAAGCTTGCCGAAGCCGTGGGCGAGTTGATGCGCGGCCGCGACAGCGTGGCCGTGGCCGGCACCCACGGCAAGACGACGACAACGGCGCTCGTAACCTGGTTGCTCGAGGGGGGCGGGCTGGATCCCCTGGCGCTGATCGGTGCGGACACGCCGGACTACCGGTTCGGGGCGCGCCGCGGCGACGGCCCGATGGTGGTCGAGGCCGACGAGTACGACCGGCGTTTTCTCAACTACTCGCCCGAGGTGGCGGTCGTGACTGGCATCGAGGCCGATCATCTGGACTACTACCGCGATCTGGCCGAGATCCGCGGCGCGTTTCAGGAACTGGTCGAACGGTTGCCGGAGCACGGTCGGCTGGTGGTCTGCGCCGACGAGCCGTGCGCGATGTCGCTGGCTTCGGCCGCACGTCGCGAAACGTATGGCTTTGCGCTGGATGCGGATTGGCGCATCTCCGATTACGCGGCGTTACACGGCCGGGGGACGCGCTTCACGCTGCACGCGGCGGGGCGCGGGTGGCCGGTTGAGTCGCCGCTTGTCGGCGAGCACAATGCGCGCAACGTCGCGGGCGCGATCGCGGTCGCCGATCATTTTGGTGTTGGGCTCCTGGCTGCCCTGGCGACCTTGCCGCGGTTCCGTGGGCCACGGCGGCGGTTCGAAACCAGGGGCAGGCCGCGCGGCATCTGGGTCGTCGACGACTATGCCCATCATCCGACCGAGGTGCTCGCCGTCCTGCGGGCGGCGGCTGAAGTTGTCGAGGGCGCGGTGTGGGTGATTTTCCAGCCGCACACGACCAACCGCACGTTTGCGTTGCTCGACGCCTTCGCGCTGGCATTTGGCGATGCGCAACACGTGTTGATCCTGCCGATTTTTCAGCCGCAGGGTCGTGAGACCGCGTCGCGGGCGGTGAGCTCTGACGATCTTGTTTCGGGCATTCGACGTTCAGGCCACTCAGATGCGCGCTTCGCAGCGTCGTTCGAGGAAGCCGAGGCGGCCGTGGTGGCGGGCGCTCAACCCGGCGATCTCGTGCTGACGATGGGCGCGGGGGACGTGACGGTCCTCTCGGACCGCCTGGTGAGAGCGCTCGAGTGAAGCTTGCGCCGAACTTCGCGCCACACCCCCGGTGCTGCGCGAGCATCGCACCTCACCCCCCTGGCCCCCCGCTCCTCCCGAGGAGAGGGGGAAGGCCTTTACCTGGTTGGAGTCTTCGGGTGATCCCGGGTCGCAACGGAGTGGTCCTGTGACTCCCATTCGCCACGGAGTCGTCCGGTGACGCCGGAGCGGGGGGTCGGGCTCGCGCAATTCACGTCGCTGCGCGTGGGCGGCGCGGCGGATTACTTTTTGCTCGCTACCTCGGGGCAGGCGATCGCGGAGGGGCTGCGGTGGGCGGCGGAGCGGGGGTTGCCGGTTCGCGTCATTGGCGGCGGGTCGAATTTGTTGGTGGCCGAAGCCGGTGTTGAGGGGCTGGTGATCAAAGCCGGCAACTCGCACGCTAGCGTTGAACCGCGCGGCGGCGAGCCGGTCCTCGTCGCCGAGGCGGGCGCGACGCTCGCAAAACTAGCGCGCAAGCTGGCCAAGCAAGGGTTCGGCGGGCTCGAATGGGCAGCCAACGTCCCCGGCACGGTTGGCGGCGCCGCGGTCAACAACGCCGGCGCATTCGGCGGCGAGACTGCCACATGTGTGCTCTCGGTCACCCTCGTCGACGCCCGCGGCACGACCCACACGCTCACCCCAGATGAGCTGGGCTATGCCTACCGCACCAGCGTCCTCAAGCGCCGCGAACGTGGCGACGTCGCCGTAGCATCCGTCGAGCTGCGGTTGACGTCGAGCACGCCACAGGCAGCCGACGGTCTGGTCAAACAGTTCAACGCGCAGCGGATGCGCTCACAGCCGCGCATCCTCAGCGCGGGCAGCGTCTTCGCCAATCCGGCGGGCGGTGCTCACCCGGCTGGCAAATTGATCGAAGACGCCGGCCTGAAGCGCGCCAGCGCCGGCGGGGCCGTCATCTCCGACCAGCACGCCAACTTTATCGTCAATCCGGGCGGCGCAACAGCGCGCGACGTTTACACGTTGATGCGTCGAGCGCAGGACGTGGTGCACGCCCAGACTGGCATCTGGCTGCGGCCCGAGATTGAACTCCTTGGCCGCTGGAGTCCCGACGAGCAGCAGGCGTTGGGTGGTCGAACGGTGCTCAGCGGGCATGCCTAGGCCGCGGCCGCCGCAGCGCGCATCGCGCCGGCCGAACGCTGCCGCCGACCGGGCGGTGCGGGCCGCCACCGCGCGCGAGCCGCTGCTGCCACCCGGTTTCCTGGGCTGGGCGTTTGGTCGGGCGCTGGCCATGGCGCTGCTCGTCGGCGCCGCCTGGGTTGTGTACGATTCCGCATCCTCCGATCGCTTCCAGGTGCGCTCGATTCATGTGCAGGGTAATGTGCTGCTGGGCCGGGCAGAGGTGGAGCAGGTAGTCGCGGCCATCGGCGCCAATGTCTTCTGGATCGACCCGGGCCAGGTCGCTGCTCGGGTGCGCGCGTTGCCGCTGGTGCAGCGTGCGGAGGTGGGCGTAACGTTGCCGGATACTGTGGACGTAACAATTGTCGAGCGCCAGCCCGCGGGCTACTGGGTGAGCGGGGGCACGACCTACCTGGTTGACCGCGAGGGGGTTATTCTGAAGGCCGTAGACCCTGACACGCCACCGGCGTCGATGCCCACCGTGGCCCAGATGGACGGTCAGCCGCTAACTGCTGGGAGTCGCGTTGACGCGCGGGCACTCGCCGCGTCGGCGCAGTTGACCACGCTGCTGCCGGACGTGGGCGTGGCGCCGTTGGCCTTCGAGTGGAGTCCGGATGCTGGTCTCGAAGTACCAACGCAGGATGGTTGGCGAGCCCGGTTCGACGAAACTGGAAGTGTCGATCAGCAGGTGGCCGTGCTGCGGGCAATCCGCGACGAGCTCACGCGGACCAGGAGCGCCGCGACGCTGATCGACGTTCGCTTCGGCGACCGGCCCTACATCCGATGAGCACCTCCGCAAGGGCAGCGACCCCGCCAGCCGATGAGTAGCGACCGTATCGTCGTTGGTGTCGACGTCGGGACCACCAAAGTGTGTGCCCTGATCGCGGAGGTTTCCGAGGATGACCACCTGGAGGTCATCGGCACGGGGATCGTGCCTTCGCGGGGGATGAAGAAGGCGGTCGTCGTCAACCCCGAAGAGGTCGTCGAGTCGATCGTCAGCGCCGTCAGCAAGGCCGAACAACAGTCGGGGTTCAAGATCGTCAGCGCGTTCGTCGGCATCTCGGGCGCACACATCAATACGCAGACCAGCCAGGGTGTCGTCGCCGTGCGCCACCCCGACCGACAGATTTCACCCGACGACGTTCAGCGCGCGCTCGAGGCCGCGCGGGTGGTAAATGTGCCGAGCGACCGCGAGATCGTGCATGTGCTGCCCAGGCACTACGTGGTCGACGGCCAGGACGGGATCAAAAATCCGATCGGCATGCTCGGACATCGCATCGAGGTCTCCACGACGATTGTTTCGGGCGCGATGACGTCGGTGAGCAACCTGGTGCGGTGCGTCGAGCGCGCCGGGATTGGCATTGATTCGCTGGTGCTGCAACCGGTCGCCGCGGGCGAGGCGGTCCTCACCGAGGCCGAACGCGAGATCGGCGTCACCCTGATCGACATTGGCGCTGGGACCACCGACGTCGGCGTCTTCGTCGAAGGCGCGCTGGTATACGCGTGGGTCCTGCCCATCGGCGGATTTCAAGTGAGCAACGACCTGGCTGTCGGGCTCAGGACCCCCTTCGCGGCGGCCGAGGAGATCAAGATCCGGCACGGCTACGCGCTGCCGGAGTTGCTCGAGGATGACCGCACGATCGACGTCTCGGCGTTCGACACGGGTGATGGACGGCCCGTCTCGCGACGTCAGGTGAGCGAGATCATCGAGCCGCGGCTGGAGGAGACCTTCGAGCTGGCGATCGAGCAGCTCGACAAAGCCGGGCTGCGCGGCCTGCCAGCCGGGGTGGTGCTGTGCGGGGGCACGGCGCAGCTGGGTGGTATCCGACGCCTCGCCGCGGAGGTGTTTCGGTCGCCGGTCCGCATTGGGACGCCCACGGGCATGTACGGCCTCACCGACCAGATCTCGACGCCCGCGTTTGCCACCAGCGTCGGCCTGTTGAAGTGGGGGCTCGACCAGGAATTCGAGCCGTCTTCGAGCCGTGGCAGACTGCCACTTTCGGGCATTGGCAGCGCGGTAACCAGTTGGCTGCGCAATTTCCTGCCATGAAGGCGTCAGTCGCAGAACTGGAAATTTGCGCCATGAAGCCATCAACGGCAGCAGTTTTCAGCCTTCGGTCAGTACCAATCGTGTATCGATGGCTGACTACTGCCGGCGGAGCGCTTAGAATGCGGGGGAACGGGCCTTGACAATGAATGGACACACCAGCCTGGACGGCGCCGCACGGATCGTCGTCCTTGGCGTCGGTGGCGGTGGAAGCAACGCCGTCAATCGGATGATTCAGTCGGGTGTGCGCGGAATCGAGTTCGTAGCGATCAATACCGACACGCAGGCTCTGGCGCGCTCGGAGGCTGGCACCCGCATCCATATTGGCGAGAAGCTCACCCGCGGCCTGGGGGCGGGCGGCAACCCGAGCGTTGGCGAGAAGGCGGCCGAGGAAAGCGCCGAGCAGATCGGCGAACTGGTGCGCGACGCCGACATGGTCTTCATCGCCGCGGGGATGGGTGGCGGCACGGGCACCGGCGCCGCTCCGATCATCGCGCAGATCTGCAAAGACCAGGGGGCGCTGACCGTCGGCGTGGTGACCAAGCCCTTCACGTTCGAGGGCCGCCAGCGCGCCAAGAACGCTGAGGGCGGGATTTCCCAATTGCGCGAGCGGGTCGACACGTTGATCACCATTCCCAACGACCGACTGCTGGAGGTGATCGATCGCAAGACGACGCTCGAGCAGGCGTTCATGGAAGTCGACGACGTGCTGCGGCAGGGTATCCAGGGCATCAGCGAGTTGATCACCGAGCCGGGTCTGATCAATCTGGACTTTGCGGATGTGAAGTCGATCATGTCTGATTCTGGCGGTGCCTTGATGGCCATTGGTCGCGGGACGGGCGAGACCCGGGCCCAGGACGCGGCGCGCATGGCCATCTCGAGCCCACTGCTCGACATCAGCATGGAGGGCGCGCGCGGCGTCCTGCTGAATATCACTGGCGGCACTGACCTCGCGCTCAGTGAGATCAACGAGGCCGCCGACATCATCGCTCAGGCAGCCGATCCCGAAGCCAACATCATCTTCGGCGCGGTCATCGATCCCAAACTCGATAACGAGGTCAAGATCACGGTGATCGCGACGGGTTTTGATGTGAGCCTGCGGTCGCCCCGGTCCAAGCCGCTGTTCCGCTCGCGTTCGCAATACGGTGGTAGCAGCACTGAACCGGCCGCGTCCGAGCCGCCGCCGTCGAGCGGCGGACGCGACCGTGGGCTGCCGGTTGAAGATCGCGATCGGGATCGGCCGCCCGAGCGCGAGCAGGGCCCGATTCGCGTCGGCTCGATCGGCGCCAGCTTGCCCGAGCCCGTCTTCGGCGACAACGACGACGGCGACCTCGATATCCCTGCGTTCCTGCGCGGGCGCAGACGCTAAGGCTGCTAACTCGTCCGGGTCGGGGGAGCCCCGCGGCGCCTACCCGGCCAGAGGCACGCGGCAGTTAGATCCGCCACGGCAAGTTCGGCAGGGGTTCGGCGGCAGGGTACAGGTTGGATCAGCGTTGGCTGCAGGCTCCCCCGACCCCGATTCGTTCCAGACCGCAGCTTCGTGCTTACTTGTTAGACTCTCGCGGCACGATGGGGCGCATTCGGCAACAGGACGTCGACATCCAGCGCAAGCGGCTGGCGCGGGAGCAGGGCACCTTGCGGAGCGATTGGGGCGGTCGGCTGCCAATTGCGCTGTGCTACCCGAACTCGTACGCCGTGGGCATGTGCAACCTGGGTTTCCAGAGCGTGTACAGCCAGTTCAATGCCGTCCGCGAGTTCGTTTGCGAACGCGTTTTCGCCGAACCCGTGCTCATCGGCAGCCGCACGGCCGGGCGGGGTGACTGGACCGGCGACGAACAATACCGCGTCGCCAGCCGCCTCGAAGCGCTCGGCGAGCCCCTGGCGGTCGAGTCGCAACGCCCCCTGAGCGACTTTTCGGTGATTGCCTTCAGCTTGTCGTTCGAGCTTGACTACTTCAACGTCGGCGACGTGTTACGTCGAGCCGGCATCGCGCCACTGGCCGCCGATCGGACGGACAACGACCCGATCGTCATCGCCGGCGGACCCGCCGTCTCGGGCAATCCCGAGCCGGTCGCGCCGATGCTCGACGCGGTGGTGATCGGCGAAGTCGAGCCCGTCATGGCCGGCCTGCAGGACGTCTTCCTGGGCGGCGGCAGCCGGGCCGATCAGATCGACCGGCTGGCCCGACTCCCGGGGGTCTACGTCCCTTCACGGTACGCCATGACGTATGCCGCCGATGGCACCATCGGACACGTTGGGCCAGCCAGCGATGACCTGGCCCTACCGGTCGCGCGGCTCAACGCGCGAAACGTCAACGAGTTCCAGACGATGTCGACGGTCCTGAGTCCGGACATCGAGCTCGGCGACATGTTCCTGCTCGAAATGACCCGCGGCTGTGCGCGCGGCTGTCGCTTCTGTCTGGCGGGGTACACCTCACTGCCCGTGCGCCACCGCAACGTCGACCACCTGATGGAGGGCGTCACGCACGGGCTGCAACTCCGCAGGCGGATTGGCCTCATCTCGGCCGCCACCTCCGACCATCCGCAGCTCGAGCAGCTCCTGTCGCGCATGCTCGAAGCGGGCGCCGAGGTCTCGCTCTCGTCGCTGCGTATCGACCGCATCAGCCCGTTTCTGGTCGACGCGCTGGTCCGCAGCGGGACGAAGACGATCACCCTGGCGCCCGAGGCAGGCAGCCAGCGCATGCGAGATGTCATCAACAAGCGATTGACGCACGACCAGATCGTGCAGGCGGCGGAGCTCGCCGGCCGGGGTGGCATCCCCAAGGCGAAGCTGTACTTCATCGTTGGCCTGCCAGGCGAGACGGACGACGACGTGCGCGAGCTGGCCGCGCTCTCGGCCGAGATTCTGGGCCGGATGCGCGATCACAACCGTGGCGCGCGGGTCGCGGTCAACATGTCGCCGCACGTCCCAAAGGCCCAGACGGCTTTCCAGTGGGAGCCCATGGCGGCGGTCGAAACCAGCGACCGGCGCATCAAGCTCGTCCAGCGCGCCCTCGGGCCGCTGGGCATCGACGTCCGGTTCGAAGCGCCGGCCTCGCAGCGCGTGCAAGCGATTCTCGCCCGCGGCGATCGCCGACTGGCGCCGGTGCTGCTCGAGACGTCGCACCTGCAGCAGTTCGAGGCAAACCTCGTGCGGCACGGGCTGGATCCCGACTTCTATCTCGGCGCGATGGACCCGAACGGCATCATGCCATGGTCGCTGGTCTCCACCGGGGTGCCCGAGTGGTACTTGAAGCAGGAGTTCGGGCGTTCGCGGGGACTCGGCGGGCAGCACGTGCCGATGCTCGAACTGCCCGTAAAGGCGGCGGCGCTGGTTGAAGCCGCCCGCTTATTGGGGCAGGCCCACGCCGAACCGGTGCCGGTGTAGCGCATGGACCTGTTCAGGTTTGACAATCTGGCTCAGGTCCCGGGTGTAGTTCACGGCATTTCAACCCGCTCCGGTGGAGTGAGCCAGGGTCGCTGCGCGTCGCTCAACGTCAGCTACTCGGTGGGTGACCCTCGCGAAAACGTGGATGAGAACCTGCGGCGTCTGGGGGCCGCGCTGGGTGCTCGGCCGGACGAGTTGTTCTCGGCCTATCAGGTGCACGGGCGTGCGGTGACGCTGGTCGAGACCCGCACCGAGTCTGAGCCACGGCCGCGGTGCGACGTGCTGGTCACCAGGTCGGCGGCGCACACACTGATGCTGCGCTTCGCGGACTGCACCCCGGTGCTGCTGGCCGATCCGAAAAGGCGCGCCGTGGCCGCGGTCCACGCAGGCTGGCGCGGGAGCGCGGTCCGCGCCGCGGGCGCCGCGGTCGAGGCGCTTCACGAGGCATTCGGCACCCGGCCCGAAGACATCATCGCGGGCATCGGCCCGGCGATCGGCCCGTGCTGCTACGTGGTCGGCCAGGACGTCGTCGACGCCTTCGCCGATCGCCCCGAGCTCTTCTCGCATCCGGCTGCCCGCCTCGCTGCGCTCGCTCCCTTCGGGTTCTCAGGGGAAAAGGCAGGCACTCCAGAGTCCACGTCGGAGGTTCGACCTCGCCCGGCGGATCAAGCAAGCGAGCGAGCGCAGCGAAGCGGGCGAACACTGGACTTGTGGGAGGCCAACCGCCAGGCGCTGGTGGACGCGGGCGTATTGCCCGAGCATATCGAGCTGGCCGGCGTTTGCACCCAGTGCGAAGCCGAGCGCTTCTTCTCCCATCGCGCCAACAACGGACAGCCCGCGGGGCGGTTCGCGGCGCTCATCAGACTGGAGGACTGACGTGCTGCGGACCGAGTCGAACGTCGCTGGGAATCTCGCGCGACTCACGGACAGCATTGCCGAGGCGGCGATAGGCGCCGGCCGCGGCCCAGAAGAGATCACTCTCGTCGGCGTCTCCAAAACGCAACCCGCGGAGGCGGTTGTCGAGGCGATCAAAGCTGGCGTGCTGCACTTCGGCGAGAACCGAGTGCAGGAAGCCGCGGAAAAAGTCCCGCTGGTGCGCCAGTTGCTGCAGGCCGACCCGGTGCTCGGCCCGCGGTTCCCCTCGCTCGCGTCGGCGGCGGTGCTGCACATGGTCGGCTACCTGCAAAGCAACAAAGCCGGCGCGGCGGTGGGCCTGTTCGACTGCGTCGACTCGGTGGACAGCGTGCACCTGGCGCAGGCGTTGAGCCGTCGGGTGCTGCTCGAATCGCGGGCGGCGTTGCCCGTCCGCCTCGAGGTGTATGTCGGCGACGATCCGCGCCGACCAGGCCTGCGGCCGGCCGCGCTCGCCGACGCGGCCGGCGAGATTCTCGAACTGCCCGGCCTGCGCGTCGAAGGCCTCATGACGGTCGCGCCGCTTGGCGGCGACGCACGCGCCGCGTTCGCCCAGGTGCGCGCTCTGCGTGAAAAACTGGCGGAAATGTTTCCACGTGTACACTTCGGCGTGCTATCCATGGGTATGAGCGAAGACTACGTGCTGGCCATCCAGGAAGGATCGACTGAGATCCGGATTGGTACGGCACTGTTTGGTCCTCGCAGAAACTCACCCCTCAGATGACTGGCTTCGCGTTTACCTTTCTCAACCTGCTCCTTCAGATCCTCTCGATCGCGATCCTGGTGCGCGTTTTGTTGACCTGGTTTCCGATCGATCAATCAAACCCCATCATTCGACTGCTCTTCGACGTGACCGAGCCAGTGCTCGCGCCGTTTCGGCGAATCATTCCGAGGATCGGGATGTTCGACCTCTCGCCGATCGCCGCCATGCTGGTCATTCAATTCGTGCAGCAGCACCTGCCCGACATCTTTCGGACGCTCGCGCTCTAGCCTGAGCGTCGGGACGGCACGAACGCAGTTCTACCTGGGGCAGCTCTAGGTGCTGGCCGCGGTGTCTATCCGCTTCTGCCACTCGGTGCGCTCGAGACGCATATCGTAGAACATGCTCTCGAGGCCGAGTGGGCCACGCCTGAACAACTGGCGCACAAACGCGAACTGTGGGTCACGCGTCAGATCGGGCCCGACGTGTGCGTCCCAGTGCGAGCCGACCGTCAGGAAGCCAAGCGACTCGTAGCAACGTCGAGCCCGGACGTTGTGGGCCGCCACGCTGAGCAACATGCGCTGGAAACCGAGGGCCCCGAAAAAGTGGTGCAAAAACGCGCCCAACGACTCGGTGCCGTAGCCGCGGCCCAGGAAGCCAGGGTGAAGGTCGATGCCCAGGACAGCCGAGCCCTCCTCGTGACGTACATGCCGCAGGAAGATGCGCCCGATCATCTCGCCCGACTCGTCCACGATGGCAAAGGGAATCTGGCGCTGGCGCAGGGTGATGTCTTCGAACCAGCGCGACCGCTGGTCAGGCGCCATGCGCCGCGGGCTGGTGCCGACGAGCAGTTGCTCGGCATAGTCGGGCCACGCCTGCCACGTATCGACATCCGCGCGACTGAAAGCACGGACGCGGGTTCGCGGCCCGACGGCCACGGTGTCCTGGGTATCTCGATCAGCAATAGCCATGGAGCGATGTGTTAGTCCGAGTCCGAATCCGAAGCCGTATCCGATTGCACCGCCGCTGCTTGCAGGCGCGCTCGCAACGCCTCCAGGCTGGGTGCATCGATCTCGACAATCTTACGTCGGCTGATTTCGCCGACGACGAGCCGTACCTGACGCGGACGCAAGCCTAGCGCGCTGGCGATAGCAAGTTCAATGGCCCGGTTGGCCTGGCCGCCTACGGGTCTTGCCTGGACCCACACGCCGAGGACGTCGTCGCCGAGCCAATCGACCCGTTCGCGGCGTGACCCCGGGTGCGCTGCAACGTGAATTCGCAGCATTGGCCGTATCATGTCACGTCGTACAGATGGCCGGCACTCAATTTCAAGCTCCTCGCGGTACCCAGGACATCCTGCCGGAGGATGCGCCGTACTGGACGCATGTCGAGGACGAGATGCGTCGCCAGGCGCGCCTGGCCAACTACGGGGAGATCCGCACGCCGACGTTCGAAGACACCAGTGTCTTCCTGCGCGGGGTCGGCACGACCACCGACATCGTCGAGAAGGAGATGTACACCTTCCTCGACAAGGGCGCCGACAGCATGACCCTGCGGCCCGAGGCCACCGCGGGCATTGTCCGCGCCTACTTGCAGCGCGGCATGGCCAGTCGCCCGCAGCCCGTCAAGCTGTTCAGCATGCTCAACGCGTTTCGTTATGACAAGCCACAGAAGGGCCGCTTCCGCGAGTTCCACCAGATCGACTTTGAAGCAATCGGCGAGGCGGACCCGGCGACCGACGCCGAACTGGTCGGTCTGCAATGGCGCCTGTACGCGGCGCTGGGCTTGGGCAACCTGAGCCTCCAGGTCAACAGCATCGGCGATCACACCTGCCGTCCGGCCTACATCGCCCGACTCGCCGACTACTTCCGCCAGCACCTGGACGGCCTGTGCGAGGAGTGCCAGCAACGGATCGACACGAACCCGCTGCGCCTGCTCGACGAGAAGAAGCCACAGTGCCAGGCGGTGCTCGAGGGCGCCCCGCACAGCGCCGATCACCTGTGCGCGGAGTGTCGCGCGCACTTCGAAGCGTGGCTCGGGTACGTCGAGGGCGCGGGCATCCCGTTCACGATCAACCCGCGGCTGGTCCGTGGGCTCGACTACTACACGCGGTCGGTGTGGGAGGTTTTCCCACCCATCGTGGCCTCCCAGAGCGCCCTCGGCGGTGGCGGTCGCTACGACGGCCTGGCCGAACAACTGGGCGGGCGGCCCACCCCGGGCGTCGGGTTCGCCACCGGCGTCGAGCGCATCATCCTCGAGTTGAAGGACCAGCAGGTCAGGCTCCCGTCGCCGCGTGAGCTGAGGGCGTTTCTCGTCTACCAGAGCGAGCTGGGCAAACAGACCGCGTTCAAGCTCGCCGAGACACTCCGGTCACACTCGATTTCGGCCGATCTGTCGTTCGGCGATCGAAAGCTGGGCAAGCAACTGAGCGCAGCCGATCGCGCCGGCGCGCACTACGCGGTCATCCTCGGCGAGGACGAACTGGCCGCGGGCACGGTCACCGTCAAAGATCTCCGCGATGGCGCCGATCAGCGAAGCATGCCCAGCACTGAGCTCGTCGCGTTCCTGGAAGAGGACTATTCCAATGGCGCGACTGAGTGAGGCCGCGATCCGGCGACTGGACGAGGCGCGTGAACGGGCCGAGGCGCTGTCGCAGGAGCTCTCCGACCCGGCCATTTTCGAGGACGCTCGCCGCGCCGCCGAGGTAGGTCGCGAGCAAGCCGAGCTGTCCGAGGTCGTCGGGCGCTACGACCGCTATCGCACCCTCGTTGGCCAGATCGAACAGGCCGAGGGTCTGCTGCACGTCAACGGCAGCGTGGCCAGTGAGCCAGACGACGCCGAGATGCAGGCAATGGCGCAGGCGGAGATTGACGAGATCGAGCCCCAGCTCGAGGCCGTCGTTGCCAGCCTGCAGCCGTTTCTCCGACCGCGTGATCCAAATGCCGAACGCGACGTCATTCTTGAGATCCGCGGCGCCGAGGGCGGCCAGGAGGCCAACCTGTGGGCGGGTGATCTCATGCGGATGTACATGAAGTACGCCGAGCTCAAGGGCTGGAAGGTCGAAGTGCTGAACACCAGCGAGACCGATCTGGGCGGCATCAAGGAAGTGATCTTCGAGATTCACGGTCGGGCAGCGTACTCGCGCATGAAGTGGGAAGGTGGCGGCCACCGGGTGCAGCGCGTGCCCGAAACCGAAGCTCAGGGCCGCATTCATACGTCGGCGGCGACCGTCAGCGTGCTGCCGAAGGCCGAGGAAGTCGACGTGCAGATTCGCGACGACGAGCTCAGAGTCGACGTGTATCGCGCGGGCGGCCACGGCGGCCAGGGCGTAAATACCACGGATTCGGCAGTCCGGATCACCCACCTGCCGACCGGGCTGGTGGTCACCTGTCAGGATGAGCGCTCGCAGCTCAAGAACAAAGCCCGGGCGATGGCCGTGTTGCGCTCGCGCTTGTTCGAGCGCGAGCTGATGAAGCAGCAGGAAGAAGTCGGCAGTGCCCGACGCCTGCAGGTCGGCTCGGGCGAGCGGGGCAGCAAGATTCGGACGTACAACTTCCGCGAGAACCGCGTGACCGACCACCGCGCTGGCGTCACGCTGTATAACCTCGACCGCATCCTCGAAGGTCAGCTCGACCCGCTGCTGGACGCCCTGGAAGAAGCCGACGCCGCCGCGGCCGAGGAAGCCGACTGAGCTCCACGGGCTTCGCCCTCGCCCCGGATGGTTTACCCGCGCGCTTTGTTCTGTGTCCAAGGACGTGATATGCGGCTCGCGGGCGTGCGCCTGGCAGCGACGCGAACCGACCTGCGGCGTGGCCTCTCGCACGCGGCAGCGGATCTGTCCGGCGTTCTCCAGGGGAGATGACCATGGAAGCCGGGCACCGACAACGCGCGAGCGAAGATGACCATGGAAGCCGGGCACCGACACGCGCGAGCGAAGGGATGTCAGCTGCATTGACGGTGGGCGAGTTGCTCGAGTCCGCGGCGAAGCGCCTCGCAGCGGCGGGGTTTGACAGCGCCCGATTGGAAGGGCAGCTCTTGCTCGGGCGGGCGACAGGCAGGTCGCGACTGGAATTGCTCGCGCATCCCGAGATTGGCGTCCCAGCGGCTGAGGAAAGCGCTTTCCATGAGCTTCTGACGCGCCGCGAGGCGGCCGAGCCGATTGCGTATCTGCTCGGCGAGCGCGAATTCTATGGACGGGTCTTCAAGGTCGATCGCCGCGCGCTGATCCCCCGACCCGAGACCGAACTGCTCGTCGACCTCGGCCGCGCGGCCGTGGCCCACTGGCGCGCGCGCGGTGTTGAACCAACCGTCGTCGACGTGGGCACCGGCTGCGGCGCCATCGCCATCAGCCTGGCGGCCGAAGCTGGCGTGCGGGTGCTGGCCACCGATCTGTCCTGGGACGCACTCGATCTCGCTAGGGAAAACGCTTTCCAACACGCCGTTGGCAGATCGGTGGGCCTCGTCCAGACCGACCTGCTGGCTGGCGTACGCGCTCGGCTGCACGTCGTGCTGGCCAACCTGCCCTACGTCCCGCGGGGCCGCGAGCTGCCGCGCGACGTCAAAGACTACGAACCATCGCTGGCCATCTTCGGCGGCGCGCGCGGCACCGAACTCATTGAACGGTTCCTGCGGGAAACACGTTCACTCCTGGTGTCGGGCGCTGAGGTGTGTGTCGAGCTCGACGAGGAGGCGCAGGCCGCGCCCATGGCCGCCCTGGCCCGCGCGCTCCACGCGGGCGCCGATATCAGCGTGTGCCAGGACGCGGGCGGCTACGACCGCGTTGTCCGGGTCGCCGTAGCATAGCGACGATGACCGAGGAGTCTGGCGGGCCGCTGAGCCCAGCGGAATTGGACGCGTTCCTGGCCGAGCCGCGACTGCTGAAGCTAGCCTGTATTCGGCCGGACGGGTGGCCATACGTGGTGCCTCTCTGGTACGCCTGGCACGAGCGCAAGCTCTATGTCGTGGGCCGCGAGCGCGCCGTCTGGATCCAGTACATCGCCGCCGAGCCGCGGGTCGGGGTCCTGATCGACGAGGAGGCACGGCGGCACCGGCGCGTCCAGATGACCGCGACCGCGGAGGTCATCGACGGGCCGGTGCCGCGCGCGCAAGGCGGCGCGCGCTGGCGTCAGTTCGATCATCTGCTCGCGGCCCGCTACATGGCTGACGCGCAGGGCCGCGCTTACGCGCAGCTGACCGCGGACCGGCCGCGTTTCCTTGTCGAGATCACGCCAGTGCAGACGACCACCTGGCGCGGCGGGCCGTGGCACCCCCGCTACGTCGAGGCCGAACCTGGTGCCCCGCCGCCTACGGCCGTACTTGCGGTCTGACGCTGGTCAGAAGTCCGGCCGCGCGTAGCAGTCCGGAAACCCAGGGTGCGGCTTGGAAGCACGAGCCGTATCTAGTCGCTGCGAAACTCCGTGGTGGTCGCGACGGGGACTTCCACGCGGTTCAGGGCGCGCGTGAATTTGTCCAGGGCTTCTTCGGCCTCGGCCTGGGTCAGCGTGAGGGCCGGGGCGAAGCGGATCGTGGACGGGCCGGTGGCGTTGAGGAGGATGCCCTCTTCGATGCCGAGCCGTGAGACGTCGTTCGCGCGTTCGGCAGTCAGGTCGACAGCCAGCAGCAGGCCCTCGCCGCGCGCGGATTTGACCAGTGGGTGGGTGCTCGCCAGCCGCTCGAGACCGGCCTTCAACGC
This sequence comes from Chloroflexota bacterium, assembly GCA_035309865.1. Lineage (GTDB taxonomy): Bacteria > Chloroflexota > UBA6077 > UBA6077 > CF-72 > CF-72. The sequence continues at coordinate 8,746 of DATGER010000100.1, read as the reverse complement.
GCCACCGACACGGTTGACATTGCCGAGCACGTCGTTTTCGAGGATGTAGGAGACAACCGCAAAGCCAACCGCGCACATGAGCGGGTTGCCGCCAAATGTGGACCCGTGATCGCCTGGCTCGAAGACGGCAGCTGACTCCTTGGCCAGGACGGCCCCGATCGGCACGCCGCCACCCAGACCCTTGGCCAGGGTCATGATGTCCGGCTCGACGCCCCAGCGTTCGAAACCCCACAGCGTGCCCAGACGCCCGATCCCGGTCTGGACCTCGTCGAGCATGAATAGCAGATTCTTGTCGCGGCAGAAGTCTCGGACGTCGCGCAGGTACGTCTGAGTTGAGACGTTGACGCCGCTCTCGCCCTGGATCGGCTCGAGCAGCACGGCGGCCGTCGTCGCGTCGACGGCGCGTTCGAGCGCGTCCATGTCGTTGAGCGGCACGTGTGGGAACCCGTCCGGCAGCGGCGTGAATGAGCGGGTATAGGCCTCCTTGCCCGTCGCCGTGACGGTGGCCAGCGTGCGCCCGTGGAAGGCGTGGTCCGCCGAGATAATGGCGAAGGCACCATCGCGATTGCGCTTGCCCCACTTGCGCGCGAGCTTGATCGCGGCCTCGTTCGCCTCGGCGCCGCTGTTGCAGAAGAAGACCCGATCGAACGGGGAGTGGCTGAGCAGCAACTCGGCCAGCTGGAGCTGCGGGATGCTGTAGTACAGGTTCGAAACCTGGATCAGCTTCGCCGACTGCTCGGCCAGCGCCCGTTGCACGACGGGACTGGAGTGGCCGAGTGACGTGACCGCGATGCCCGCGATCATGTCGAGGTACTCGCGACCTTCGACGTCCCATACTCGGCTGCCCTGGCCGCGCTCGAGGACCATCGGCGGGCGACGGTTCGGGAAGAACGTCGTTTGCTCGATGGCGATCCAATCGGCGCTGGACCTGGGGCGAACGCTCGTAGTGGTAGTCATACGCGGGCTCCTTGTCGGTTCTCGCTCGTAAGCATGGTACCCACGCCCTCGTGGGTGAAGAGTTCGCGGATAAGCGCATGCGGCACGCGCCCATCGAGAATGTGGACGCGCGGCACCGCATCGAGGGCGCGCAGACACGCCTGGATTTTGGGGATCATCCCGCCCTGAATGGTGCCAGCGTCCAGCATGCGCTCGACCTTCTCGCGGGTCAGCTCGGGCACAACTGCGCCGTGCGCGTCCAACACGCCGGGCACGTCGGTGAAGAGGACCAGTTTTTCGGCACTCAGGGCCCGGGCGATTTCGCCCGCGGCGGTATCGGCGTTGACGTTCAGGGGCTGCGATTGCGGTCCCGCGGCCAGCGGCGCGATGACCACCACGTAGCCCTGTTCGACCAGCGACACGATGGGCTTGAGGTTCACCGCCTCAACCTCGCCGACCAGGCCCAATCGCTCATCCCGCAGCCGCGCCTGCAGTATCTCACCGTCCAGGCCGTTGCAGCCCCAGGCCGAGACTTTGTGCCCATTCAGGTACGACACAAAGTCGCCGTTAATGCGCATCAGCACTTCGTGGACGACCTCGAGCGTTTGCTCGTCGGTAAAGCGGCGGCCTTCGACGAAGCGCGTCTCGACGCCCAGTCGTCCGAGCCGCTCGGAGATCTGCGACCCGCCACCGTGGACGAGCACGGGATTGATGCCGAGCCGTTTTAGCCAGATGACATCGTCCAGGACGGTGCCCTCGTCGCCGACCGAACCACCGACTTTGACGACGATAGTCTTGCCGACGAACTCGCAGATGTACGGCAGCGCTTCAAGCAGCGCGTCCGTCTTTTCATCGATTGTCAGTTGCGCGAGCGTCACGTGGAGTACGCGCTGTTCTCCACGACGTACGCCTCGGTCAGGTCGCAGCCCCAGGCGCGGGCGCTGCCACTGCCAAGGCCGAGGTCGATGCGCATGGAGACTTCCGAACCGTGCATCTGGGCGCTGGCGTCCGCTTTGGAAACGCCCGTGCCGACGCCGTCGCGCGCCACCTGCACCGAGCCGATCCACAGCGCGGCGCGACCGGCGTCAACCTGGGCGCTCGAGTTGCCCACGGCGCAGAAGATGCGGCCCCAGTTCGGATCTTCGCCATGCAGGGCGGCTTTGACCAGGCTGGATCCAACCACGGCGCGCGCGGCCGCACGCGCGTCGGCCTCAGACGCCGCGCCGGTGACGTCCACCTGCAGGAGTTTCGAGGCGCCTTCGCCATCGGCGGCCATCTTGCGGGCGAGGTCGGTGCAGACGGCTTCGAGGGCCGCTGAGAACCGCTCGGCGTCGGGACTCGAGGCGGCCAGCGGTGGCGCCCCCGAGAGACCGTTGGCCAGCAGAAAACAGCTGTCGTTGGTGCTGGTGTCGCCGTCCACGGTGATCATGTTGAACGTGCGATCGACGGCCCGCTTCAGCGCCGTGCGCGCAAACGCGAGCTCCAGGCTGGCGTCGCTCCCAATGAACGCCAGCATCGTGGCCATATTGGGGTGGATCATGCCGACGCCCTTGGTCATGGCGCCAATGCGAACCGCGTGGCCGCCGATGTCGACGGAGACCGCGAATTCCTTCACGTGCGTGTCGGTGGTCATAATGGCCAGGGCGGCCTCGTGCCCACCGTCTGCGCGCACCTCGACTCGTGGCATCGCTGCCCGCACGCGGTCCATCGGCACCGGCACGCCGATGATGCCGGTCTCGGCAATGAGCACCAGTTCTGGCGCAATGCCGAGCCGGTCGGCCGCCAACTGCGTCATTTCGCGGGCGTCGGCAAGCCCCCGCGCGCCATTGCACGCGTTGGCGTTGCCAGCATTGAAGACCACGGCCCGGGCGATGCCGCGCGCAACGCGCTCGCGGCTGAGCACCACGGGCGCCGCCGGAAACTTGTTCGGGGTAAATGTTGCCGCGGCGACGCAGTCCGCATCGGCTGTCCAGATGCCGAGGTCGGGTTTTCCAGAGGCCTTGATCCCGGCCGCCAATGCGCCAGCGCGGAAGCCGAGGGCGCTGGTAACGGAACCATTGGCGAGGGTCGTAAAGGATTGAGCAGTCAGGGTCATGGCAGCATTGGCACCAGTTCGAGGCCGAGCTGCTCAGGGCAGCCGAGCATCAGATTCATATTCTGGACGGCCTGGCCGGCCGCGCCTTTTCCAAGATTGTCGACTGCGGCGAGCGCGATGACCGTCTCGGCCTCGGCGTCGGCCGCATAGGACACGAAGGCCAGGTTCGTTCCCTGCGCCCACTTCGAATGCGGTGGCGCGTCGGTGACACGCACAAAAGCCGACTCCGCGTAGAACTCGCGAGCGGCCCGCAGCGCCTCGTCGGTCGTGAGGTGTCCGTGCGCGTAGCACGTGGCCAGGATGCCGCGCGTCATCGGCACGAGATGGGCGGTAAAGACCAGTGAGGCAGGCATGCCACCCGCCATGCGCGAGAGCGCCTCGCGCATCTCAGGGCTGTGGGCGTGCTTGAAGAGGTTGTAGGCGACGACGTCTTCGTTCACGTCGGCGAAGCCGAACGTCGAGCCGCCACCCCGACCGGCGCCACTGATGCCGGTCTTGGCATCGACCACGATGCCGGTGGGCTCGACCAGACCGCGGGCGACCAGGGGCGCCAGTGCCAGCAAAGCCGCGGCAGGAAAGCACCCGGGGTCGGCCACACGGCTCGCGTCGGCGATGGCCGCCGGTCCGGTCACCTCGGTCAATCCGTAGGTCCAGCCGTCGACGAAACGGTGGTCGCCGCCGACGTCGATCAACTTCAGGTCAGGCGGCAGGGCGGCCGCGGCGGCACGCGAGTCGCCGGTCGGCAGCGACAGGAACAGGAGGTCCAGCGGGGGCAAATTGTGGGGGTCGAATTTCTGGATGGTCAGGTCGGCGAGCGCGCCGCCCAGGCCCACGTAACGACTGCCAAGACGCTGTCCGGCGCTGGTTTCGCCCGCGGCGTAGACGACCTGAACGGCGGAGTGCTGGGCGCACAGACGCAGGATCTCGCCGCCGCCGTAACCCGAGACGCCGACGACTCCGACCCGCATTCGGCTCGACATATGGGATGTGAAGTATACGGGTCGAGCCTAATCCGCCCGTGGCAGTCGCCGTACACCTAGAATCCAGCCAACGTGTGCGCGCAGCCTGCTCCTTCTGATCGCCCTGCGATACTCCCTGACAACACGGGGGTCGGCGGGCCGCCCGAGCCACCGGTACGCACGCGGCGTGCGGGAATCACCCCGATTCAGTGGGTTGGGCTGGCAGTTCTGGTGCTGCTCCTGCTCAACCAGACAGGCTTCCTGCAGGGCAATTTGAGTGACCTGACCAACCAATTGCCGTTTTTTATTGCCATCATCACGGCGGTCACTATTCACGAATTCAGCCACGCGCGCATTGCCACGTGGTTCGGCGACGATCTGCCGCGCCGCGCCGGACGGCTCACACTGAATCCGCTGGCGCATCTCGACCCGATGGGAAGTCTGCTGTTCCTGGTGGCCCACTTCGGTTGGGGCAAGCCCGTCCCGATCAACCCGGCGGCCATGCGCAACCCGAACCTCGGCTGGGCGCTCTCTTCGGCGGCCGGACCGGTCTCGAACTTCGTGTCGGCCGCCATCGCGGTCGGCCTGGTGGTCAGCCTGGGGCGACCGACTGAGGTCTTCTGGCATGAGACGGTCTTGCAGTTCATCGGCATCAGTGTGGCGCTCGGCACCTTCAATCTGATCCCGATCCCGCCGCTGGATGGGTTCGGGTTTGTGTTCGGTCTCTCGCCGCGGCCGCTCAAGATCGCGCTGCTGCCGGTGCAGCGCTACGGGTCGTTGATCCTGCTCGCGCTGGTATTCCTCCCGACCTTTTCGCGGAGTTTCCCGCCGATACTGCAGGTCGTGCTCCGCGCCGGGTCGAGTCTGTTCTTCGACGTCCTGGGGGTGCCGCTCAGTGCCCTTTAACAAAATTGCGATCCTCGGCACGGGCCTGATTGGCTCATCCGTCGGGCTGGCGCTGAAGGCGGCCCGACCGCAGACGCAGATCGTTGGCTACGACGCTTCGGGCGACCATCTTCGCCGCGCGCAAGCGGTCAAAGCGATCGATCGACGGGCCTCACTGCGCGACGCGCTGGCCGACGCGGACCTGGTCATCGTTTCGATCCCGGTTGTGTCGATGAAGGCGCTGTTCGAAGAGATGGCGCCGCTGCTGCCAGTGCACGCGCTGGTCATGGATACCGGCAGCAGCAAAGCGCGCGTGCTTCAGTGGGCTGGTGATCTCTTGCCAAACGGCGTGCGGTTTGTCGGCGGGCATCCCATGGCGGGCAAGACCGAAACCGGGCCCGACGCCGCGGACGCGAAGTTGTTTCAGGGGGCGGTGTGGTGTCTGGCGCCGCTGCCAAGCACGTCCCGCGACGCCATCGACGATGCGGTTCGCCTGGTCGAATCGCTCGGCGCGTCGCCGTATTTTCTCGATCCTGACGAGCACGACGGCCTGGTGGCTTCGGTTTCGCACCTGCCGTATTTGATGTCGGTGGCGTTGATCGGGCATCTCGGCCGTGAAAAGAGCTGGCGCGAGACGGCGTCGCTGGCCGCGGGCGGGTTCGCGTATGCCACGCACCTCACCGACAGCGACCCGCAGATGTTTGCCGACATCATGCGGACCAATCGCGACAACGTCGTCCGACGCTTGGATTTGTATATTGCCGAGCTAGAGTCGCTCCGCGACGCGATCGCTTCGGAGAGTCCCGAAATCAAAGAAACGTTTGTCCGCGCCCAGGCGCTGCATCAGGATTGGCTCGCCGGTCGCGCTCAGGGCCAGGTGACCGAGGCCGAGAACCCGCTGCCAACGACGCGTTCCATGCTCACGGGGAGCCTGTTCGGCCGCTTCGGTCGTAGCGAGAAGGACAAGGATCAGAAATAGGGGACTGGGCGAAGGAAGACGATTTGGCAGTCGCGCCGGCGCCGACTGCCAAATCGTCTTCGTACTCGTCGCCCGGATTTCGTTTACGTGACGTCGACGGTGGCGCCGGCGTCGCGGAGTTTGCCTGCGGCGGCGTCGGCGGCGTCTCGAGCTACGGCTTCAAGGACGGACTTGGGGGCGGCTTCGACCAGGTCCTTGGCCTCTTTGAGGCCGAGACTGGTGAGCTCGCGCACGACTTTGATGACCTCGATCTTCTTGGCCCCGAAGTCTTTGAGGACCACGTCGAACTCGGTCTGAGCTTCGACCGGCGCGGCCGCTTCCGCGCCGCCGCCAGCAGCCACGCCGGCCACCGCCGGGCCTGCCACCGCGGCCGCGGAGACACCCCACTCCTCCTCGAGCCGCTTCACCAGCGCCGCGAGATCGAGCACCTTCATGTCGCCGAGGCTATGCACCAATTCGTCTACAGATGCCATGTTTCCTTCTCCTGATGAGGCGGCGTCGCCGCCCAATTCTTCAAGTTGTGCACGGCGCGCATCGAGCACGCGCGCCAGGCCCGCGAGGGGCGCGGACAGGACGCTGGCCATCCGCTGCAGCGGGCTCACGATCATACCGAAGACGCGCGCCCGAAGTACCTCCGGCGGTGGCAAGCTGGCGAGTTGCTCGACTGCCTTCGAGTCGATGCGCTCGTCGCCCAGCAATGCGGACTTGAGCAGGAAGGTCTTGTTGATACGAGCGTAGTCGTGGAGCGCTTTCGCGGTCGCCACCGGATCCTTGCCGAACGCGATCGCGGTCGGACCGATCAGGTCAGCGACAATCCCGGTTCGTCCCGTCCGCTCGGCGGCGAATCGCGCCAGGGTGTTCTTGGCGACGACGTACTCGACGCCGACGGGTCGCAAGCGTCCGCGCAGGTCCTGCAGCTCCGCGACACTCAGGCCGCGATACTCGGTCAGCACCGCGATCTCGGCGTGCGCGAGTCGATTGGCGAGCTCGAGAATCGCCGAGTCTTTCTCGGATCGGGCACGGACTCTACTTTTTGCCAAGGGCCATCTCCCTCCTTTCGAGACAACAAAAGGCCTTCAACCTGCACAGAGGTCGAAGGCCATGACTCGGCAGCAAACCTTGCTGGAGCACGTATTTCGCCTCTGCGGGCGGCTGGTCGGTCCAGCCTTTCAACTCCGGGTGACGGAGTACCGGCGGTCTTCGGCTATCTGGTTGGCTGGATTTTACCCTTCAGAGCTTGCCAGCGCCAGCGTCGTTTGCTCGTCCAGGCTCACACCCGGACCCATCGTCGACGCGATGTTCAGCGAGCGGATGTACTGGCCCTTGGCACCGGTCGGTTTGGCGCGCACGACGGCATCGACCAGTGCGCCCAGATTCTGCAGGATCTTGTCCTCGTCGAAGCTGACCTTGCCGATCGGCACGTGGATCACGCCGGTCTTGTCGACGCGGAACTCGACGCGGCCGCCCTTGATCTCCCGAATGGCCCGCCCGATATCCACCGTGACGGTGCCCGAGCGTGGATTGGGCATCAAGCCGCGCGGGCCCAACACCTTACCGAGCCGGCCGACCGCGCCCATCATGTCCGGGGTGGCCACGGCGACGTCGAAGTCGGTCCACCCGGCCTGAATACGCTGCACCAGGTCATCGGCGCCGACGATGTCTGCCCCGGCGGCTTCGGCTTCGCGCGCCTTGTCGCCCTGCGCGAACGCGACGACGCGCTGCGTGCGGCCCGTGCCGGCTGGTAGCACCGCCGAGCCGCGCACGATCTGGTCGGCATGTCGGGGATCGAGGCCCGTGCGGATATGCAGCTCGACCGACTCGTCGAACTTGGCGTAGGCGACTTCTTTGACGAGCTTGACCCCGTCGGCTGGGAGGTACTGCTTGAGCGGATCGACTTTGGCCAGGGCGGCGCGGTGCTGCTTGCTCTGTTTTGGCATATGTTGTCCGGTCAGTCCTGAACTGCAACGCCCATGCTGCGCGCCGCGCCTTCGATCATGCGCATGGCGGCATCGATGTCGTTGGCGTTCAAATCCTTCATCTTGATCTCGGCAATTTCGCGGACCTTGGCGCGGCGGATCGTTCCGGCGGAATCTCGACCCGCGGTGCCGCTCCCTTTTTCGATGCCCGCGGCCTTTTTGATCAGGTCCGCCGCGGGTGGAGTCTTGGTGACGAAGCTGAACGAGCGGTCCTCGAAGATGGTGATCAGGGCCGGGATGACCGAACCCGATTGGCTCGCGGTGCGCTCGTTGTACTCCTTCAGGAACGCCATCATGTTGATGCCGTGCTGGCCCAGCGCGGGGCCGACGGGCGGCGCCGGCGTCGCCTTACCCGCCGGAAGCTGCAGCGTGATGACTGCTTTTACTTTCTTAGCCATGTTGCGTTGATCTCAAATCCTCAGACGATGCGCTGGACCTGGAGAAAGTCCAGCTCGACGGGCGTCTCGCGGCCGAAGAACGACACGAGCACCCGCACCTTACCTTTTTCGGGGTTGATGTCGTCGACCACGCCGATGAAATCGGTGAATGGGCCATCGACCACTTTCACGCGCTCACCCTTGGCGAAGCTGACTTTGACTTTCGGCGGCTCCTGGCCAATCTTCTTGAGGATCTTCTTGACTTCGTCATCCTGCAATGGCGATGGCCGGGTGGTCGTGCCGACGAAGCCAGTCACGCCAGGCGTGTTCCGCACCACGTACCAGGCATCGTCGTCCATGGCCATTTCGACCATGACGTAGCCCGGGTAGACCTTCTTCTGGACCGTCCGCCGCTGGCCGTCCTTGATTTCGATCTCTTCTTCAGTCGGTATGACGACCTGAAAGATCTTGTCCTGGACGCCCATCGACTCGATGCGGTGCTCGAGATTGGTCTTGACCTTGTTCTCGTAGCCCGAGTA
>DATGER010000099.1:0-7440 GCA_035309865.1 Chloroflexota bacterium | reverse complement strand
GCTGAGTTCGGCACGATGACGGCGTTGTCAGCGGACTGGGTGATGATCGTGACCGTCGCGGTCATGTCCGGGAGCACCTGGACGTCGGTGGGATCGATCGCGATCAGCACCGTGTAGGTCACCACGTTGGACGTCGTCGTGCCCGCTGGCTCGATCGCCGCCACGCTGCCGGTGAAGGTCCGACTGGGGTACGCGGTCAGCGTGAAGGTCACTTTCTGACCTGGCTGCACCTTGCCGATGTCAGCCTCGCTGATCGCCGCGCTGATCTGGGGCGCCGTCACGTCGATGAGCGTGACGAACGAGGTGCTGGACGTGCTGGACGTGCTGGTGCTGCTGGTCGAGACCGAGGTCGTCGGCCCGCCGCTGATCCACTGGCCGACCACACCGTTCAAGCTGGCGACCGTCCCGTTGACGGGCGCCACGAGCGTCGCCGCCTGGAGGTTGTACTGGGCGAGCTGGAGCGCGGCCGTCGCATTCGCGACCTGCGCTTTCGACGCATTGATGTCCGACTGCAGCGGCGGCGCCAGCGTCTGCGCGGCGGTCGCCTGCTGCGTCTGCAGCGCGGCCTGGTTCTGCGCGACCGTGTTCTGGGCGGACTGCAGCGTCGCGTTCTGCTGGGCGATGGTGGTCTGCAGTGTGGCTTGAGATTTGTTCAGCGCCTGTTGAGCCTGGTCGACGCTGTTCTGAGCGGTCTGCAGGCTGCCCTGCTGCTTGGTCTGATCGTTGCTCAGCGCGTCCTGAGCCGTCAGCACGCCGCTGAGCGACTGGTCGAGCGATGCTTTGGCCGAAGCCAGCCCCTGCTGGTTTTGAGCCTGGGCCGTGGCCAGGGTCGCCTGGGCGGTCCGCAGGCCGTTGTCGGCGGTGGTGACCTGTTGCTGGGCCGTAATCAGGCTTTGCTGATTCTTGGCCAGGTCCGCCTGCTGCTGTGCCTGGACGGTCTTGAGGGCGTCCTGAGCCGACGTCACCTGACCCTGGGCGGTCACGAGCGCGCCCTGGTTCTTGGCCTGGTCGGAAACGACCGCGGCCTGAGCGGTGTTCAGCGCGTTCTGCGCCGAGGTCACCGCCGCCTGGGCATTCGCGAGCGTCGCGTCGTTCTGCGCCTGCGTCAGGCTCTGCTGAGCCTGGCTGGTGTTGACGCTGGCGCCGGTGGACGTCGGGCTCGACTGAGCCTGGCTGACCTGCTTGCTGGCGACGTTGTTCGACGCCGAGGCCACCACCTGAGCGTTGTTGAACGCGGCCTGCGCCGTTGACAGGTTGCTCTGGGCGTTTTGTACGGCGACCTGATCGGCGGCGACGGCGGCGGCAATTTGCTGCTGGCTGGCGGCCAGGCTGGCCTGGGCCGTGTTCAGGCTTTGCTGCGCGTTTTGCACGGCGACCAGGTCGCTCTGGTTGCTCTGGTCGAGCGAGTTCTGCGTCGCGGTCAGGCTGGCCTTCGCGTCGTCGAGGGTCTTCTGGGCGTTCTGGACGGCCAGCTGGTTCTGGTCAAGCGTTGCCTGGACCTGGTCCCAGTTGCCGTGGAATGTCTGCATCTGGTCCTGGTACGCCTGCTGGGCGTTGGCGAGAGCAGTCTGATCGGCCTGCAAGGCGGCCTGGGCCTGGTCCTGTGCGCTCTGCAGGGCTTTCTGGCTGGAGTCCAGTGTGCCTTGCGATGTCGCAATGTCGACCTGGGCGGCGGCGACGGTGCTGTCGGCGCTCGCCTGGGCGGCGAGCAGGTTCTTCTGGGCGCCGTCGAGCGTGGCCTGGGCCGCGTCGACCTGGGCCTGCGTGACCGCGGCCTGCTCGGGAGTGGCGCCCGCGGACACCTTGGCCAGGTTGGCTTGCTGCTGGTTCAGACTAGCCTGGGCCTGGTCGACCGCGGCCTGCAAGTCAGTCGTGTCCATCTGGGCCAGAACCTGGCCCGCAGTGACCTGCTGCCCGAGGCCGACCATGAGCTGGGCCAACTTGCCGCTGCTCTTGAAGCTCAGCGGGATCGTTGACGGATTGGTGATCGGCCCGGTGGCGCTGACAGTCACCTGCAGCGTGCCCTGGCGTACGGTAGACGTCGGGAAGGTGGCCGCCTGTTGGGTTCGGGTGAGCGGATTGCCCTCGATCGCGACGTAGGTCCCGCCCGCGGCCACGACGGCCGCCAGGCCGAGCAGTAGCAAGCGAGTGGGTACGCGTCCGGGACTCCAGGGGCGTGAGCGGGGGGCAGAAACGGCCATCAAACTTTCTCCAGTGACTTGAATCTAGAGAGCCAACCTTGGAGTTGGCTGAGAACGGTGCTAGCGAATTCGTAACGGGGGTGGGTGGACTCGATGGCCGCCAGCGGCAACGCAACCGTCACTTGAGTGCCGACGTTCGGCTGGCTGGTCAGCGTCAGGTGCCCGCCATGAGCCTCGACCAGCATCTTGCCGATCGCCAACCCGAGGCCTGTCCCACCATCCGACCGGGCCTTGTCGGCCCGATAGAACCGATCGAAGATACGCGGTACATCCTCCGCCGCGATCCCGATACCGGTGTCCTCCACCTGGATCTGCGCGTGCGTCAGACCGGGGTGATTGACCCGCACGTCGACGTCGCCGCCGGCAGGTGTGTGCTTGATGGCGTTGTCGAGCAGGATCAGCAGCACCTGCTGCAGGCGTTCGGGGTCAGCTTCGACCCGCGGCGTGGTCGGGTCCACCGTGAGCCCGAGGCGCACGTCCCGGCTGTGCGCCAGCGGTGCGGTCCGCCGGACAACCTCGCCCGCGAGACCGGCCAATTCTACCGGGGCGGTCATGAGCTCCAGTTCGCCGCTGTCGGAGCGGGCCAGCGTCAAAAGATCCTGCGAGAGCCGCTGGACGCGGGCGATTTCGGCGCGCACGTCATCGAACAGCTCACCGTTGCGTTCGAGCGGGCTGGTCCGATGCTCATTGAGCACGTCGGTTGCCGACCGCAAGACGGTCAGCGGGGTACGCAGCTCATGGGATGCGTCGGCCACGAACTCCTGCTGGCGTTGGAACGCTTGCTGAATGGGGACCAGCGCCCGGCCGGCCAGAAACCAGGCGCCACCGAGCACCATCAGCAGGCCCAGGCCGCCGCCAGCAACCAGCACCATCAGCAGAAAGCGGAGCGCCGTCTGCTCGGGTGCCAGGCTTTGACCGACGATCAGGAGATCTGCATCCGGAGCGCGCAGCACCAGCACTCGGGTTGGCTCGTCGTTCAGGCTGATGGTGGCCAGGATCGGTGCCCGATCAGTGGGATCTGGCCAGGTCACGCCGGTCAGGCTGACCTGTTGGGGATTGGCCAGGATCTGGCCGGAGGGGTCCAGGTGCAGCACGAACACTCCGCCGCGGTACCCATTCCGGCCGCCTAGCGGCTGGTTGGTGTCGTCGTTGCGAGGGTTTCGACCCGGTTGGTTAGGCGCACCGAGCAGCGCTGGCAGGGCTTGCTGGCTGCTGATCTGGAGGTTGCGATCTACCTCATCGGTCAGACTGCGCGAGAGCGCCACATAGACCGTGGTACCCAGCAAGGCGAGGATGAGCCCGAGGATGAGCATGGTCCAGCCGACCAGGCGCCAGCGGATGCGCGTAAAGAGAGGTTGCATGGTGGTTTGGCCCACGGCGCAGGCCGGTGCGCATACGTGTCAGGCGGCGTCCGGAACGAACGCGTCGGTGAGATCGGTGCCACTCAGGCCGCCCGCCCGCAACAGCGGCGAGTTGGCTGCCTGGCTCGCGAGATCGGCGGGCAGGTTCTGCCCGGTGAGAATGTCTTTCAGATACTCGCCCATGGGCAGCGCCTGAGTCGCGCCCACGGTGGCGTCGTACATCAGGGTGCCGTTCTGAAACCGCTGGTAGACGAAGTTGGGATTGTTCGGGTCAGCCTTTGCCGCCGAGGTCGGCAGCCCCCAGACGTCAGTGCCGCCCGCCGCGGTGTACGTGGACCAGAACTGCACCGGCAGGCCATTCCACGAGTCGGGCACGCTGGTTTGCAAGAAGACCTGCAGGCGCGCAGCGTAGTTCGGCTGGTCGGGGCTGGGCGTCACGAAGGCGATGGCCGGATCGGCGGCCGGCACGGTCAGACCATCCATGTGGGTAAAGGGCACCAGGCCTGGATCGGTCAGCTGCATCACTTGCACCGAGCCATCGGGCTGGACGCGGAGCGCGGCGTCCTGAAACAACTGCACGGGTGCGCCCATCAGCGTGAACTCGCGCGAGATTGGTTCGCCGAAGGTGGCGCTCCCGCCGTGCTGGCTGAAGAAGGCCCAGATGGCATCGTCGGCGACGGTGTAGCCGGTGTCGGCAAATACCCGCGCGTCATCGGCGGCCTGGGCAAAGGCGAAGCTCGGCGTGAGCATGGCTACCAGCAGCAACCCGGCCGCTGCGAGCATTCGAATTCGCGTGGAGTTGAGGTGCATGGCTAGAGGTCCCAATGAAGTGAAATGATGAAGTCCGACATGAACTGACTCCCCCCAGGGGTGGAACGGAACGCGGGCCTGCCCCGTGGAGCGCAGCGGAACGCGGGTTTATGCTGCTTCCTCCTCCAGCGGCCAGCCGGCGAGCGTTTCGCTGGCTTGCACGATATGGCGATTTGGCTGGTCGGAGAGCAAGGTGCCGTCTTTGAAGGCGACGGTCCGCGAGCTGTAGGTGGCGATGTCAGGCTCGTGGGTCACCAGCACAATCGTGGCCCCAGCGTGGTTGAGGCGTTGGAGGATGGCCATGATCTCGACGCTGGTGCGCGAGTCCAGGTTGCCGGTTGGTTCGTCGGCCAGGATCAGGCTTGGCGCGTTGACCAGCGCGCGGGCGATGGCCACCCGCTGCTGCTGGCCGCCGCTCAGTTCGTTGGGCCGGTGATGCGCGCGATCTTCCAGGCCGACGGCATTCAGCGCGGCGTTTCCGCGCTCGCGACGGGTCCTGCCTGAGACGCCGGCGTAGACCATCGGCAGCATGACATTGTCGAGCGCATCCATCCGCGGCAGCAGGTTGAAGCCCTGGAAGATGAAGCCCAATTTGTGGTTGCGCAGATCGGCCAGTTGGGAGCGCGTCAGGCTCGGGACATCCACGCCGTCCAGCAGGAAGGACCCGCTGGTCGGTCGGTCCAGGCAGCCCACCAGGTTCATGAACGTGGACTTGCCTGAGCCGGAGGGTCCCATCACCGTCACGAACTCGCCCTGATGGACCTGGAGCGTCACGGCGCGCAGGGCGTGGACGACGTTCGCGCCACGGCTATAGTCTTTGACCAGATCGGTTACCTGGATGACGGGTGTGCGAGTATCAATTGCCGCGTCGGCAGGTGCTCGCACGATGCCGTTCGTGTGGACCCGCCCGTTGGTAGCGACCGCGGGACCTGGTGAAGACATGCTGGCAGTATCGGGAGCGAACCTTGGAAATTGCTGTGAATCCTGGCCTCAAGTTGTGGCGGGCGCTGACCGATACTCACAGCGACGTTACACTCTTCATTTAGCAGAGACCATATGCCAGACAATCAGGAAGCCGAAGCCACCGTCGTAAACGAATCGCGTGACGGCGTCGGCAGCGCCGACCACGATCAGCCGTATACGTTCGGCAATCGTGTGAGCTCGTCCGCGCTGAACCCATTTACGTTCCGCGAATACCTGCGCCTCCAGATGCTCCGCGGCCGCTTCGAAGATCCGACGTGGCCCATGGTCCGCGACGTCCGCGAACCCCTGGCCGCGTAAAGGCCTCGCCGAGGCTCGGCCCCAGCGGCAGGGGGCGAGCGAGCGTAAGCGAGGATCGCATTTATTTCGCCGCGCGGCGAGGGGTGGTAGCGTGGCTTCCATGATTGGACGGGGTTTAACGCCGGCGTGGGGGATCACGCTGGTGCGGATGATGATGGGGATCATCCTCATCGTGGCATCCTATGAAAAGCTCAGCGCGGGTGGGTTCTTCGGGTTCAGCGCATCGATCAGTAACTTTGGCTTGCCGCTGCCACAGTTCTTCGGACCCTTCATTACCGGCCTGGAGCTGGTGGGCGGCATCCTGCTGCTCACGGGCCTCGGTGCGCGCTGGGTGGCGATCTTATTTGTGTGCGAGTTCGCCGTTAACGTCTTCATCCTCAAGATCCCGCGGCAGCCACCGTTCGGCGGGTGGGACAGCATGCGGATCGATCTGATGATGCTGGCCACGGCGATCGCCCTGGTCCTGGTGGGACCGGGCGAACTGGCCCTGGAGAATCTGCTGCTGCGCCGCCGGAGCGCGCGCAGCATGCAGACCGCTTCGCAGTACCGCTAGGCGCGAATGTCGAAGGGGTTGGTCTTCGGGGATCGGTTCTTCGAACCCAGGTGAATGTTGGCGACGGGGGTCAGCTGACCATCCGTATCCAGTGTGAGCTGGACCTTTTCGGCGCCGGTCATCCGCAGGACGACGCCGTCCACGCCCTCTTGTGTTGAGAACTTGAACGAGACGGTGTGGCCATCGGAGCTGACGGCAACGCTGTCGTCTTTCTCCGGCTGAACCAGGTCCACCACCTCGATCGTCCCGGTGGTGGTCAGGTTGCCGGTGTACTCGTGGCTGCCGGCCTCGTCATGCGTGAGCAACTGGAGACGATCGCCGTCATGACGGACGGTGTATCCCGGCTCGAGGTCATTGGGGATGTGCAGATCCCCCAGACGGATCGCGAACGGGTTGGTCGCCGGATGTCGACCGTCGTCGCCGAGGAAGATGTTTTCAACCGGCAGGAGCTCGTCATTCGCGTTGATTCGCACGTGCAGGTACTTCGCGTCGTCCAGGCGGAAATCTACTCCGTCGACGCCCGAATACGTCGCGAATGAGAGGTCCAATGCATGCCCCGCATCGTCAAGCCGGATGTGGTCGTCCTTTTCGTCGCGTACCGCGGCGACATCGTGGAGCGTGCCATTCGTGACGATGTGCGCGGTAAAGGTGGTGCCCTGCGGAGTGCCGTGGGTCCGGAAGTGCCACCCATCGTCGTTGTGGAAGAGGAACGCTCCGAACGGGCTGGCGTCGGTGATGGTGCGGGTGCTGTCAACTGGCGTGGCTGGCTCGGCAGCGAAGGCCGCGGCATTGTTGATACCGAGCGTCGCGACCGCGATTAGCAAAACACGGGCAATCCGAAGAATGCGCATGAATCGTCTCCTGTCTGAGGTGAAGTTGGAGGAGCACTGCGCTCGACTCCAACATCACCACGTCGGACGGAGGCCGCGCGTTACGCGTTACTGGCCGATGTCGAAGGTTCCCTGGACGCAGCCGTCGGTGCCGGACACGCACACCTGGGCAGTCCAGGTGCCGAGGCTCTCGCCCTGGAACTCACTGGACGGCACGAAGTCAAAGCCGAAGTTGCCATCGCCATCGACCACCACGACCTGGTTCTGTGCGGCGGTGCTGAAGACGGTGCCACCGGGCGAGGTGAAGTTGATGTCCAGTGCCAGGCCAGCGGGTAGACCAGCCCCGCCGACGGTAAACGTGTCAGACTGCGAGCCCGCGGCGGGCGCGATGCTCACGGATGACT
>DATGER010000098.1:0-17864 GCA_035309865.1 Chloroflexota bacterium | reverse complement strand
CTCCATCTCCTCGCGCAGCGCTTCGCGGACCGCTTCGATCACGGTCAAGGTTCGGGCCGGGGCGCTGTCAAGCTCGGTGCCGCCTGGTTGCTGCCGCGTTGTCACACGTGAGGTCCCGAGTCTGGATGGTATGACCTCAGGCTCACCTTGGGCTCACATCCGCCATCTGTGCCGCCGAGGCGCGCCTCAGGCTCACCCTGAGCTCACATCCGCCATCTGTGCCGCCGAGGCGCGCCTCAGGCTCACCCTGGGCTCACATCCGCCATCTGTGCCGCCGAGGCGCGGCTCAGGCTCACCCTGGGCTCGAATCCGCCAGGTGCGCCGCCGAGGCGCGCCTCAGGCTCACCCTGGGCTCGAATCCGCCAGGTGCGCCGCCGAGGCGCGCCTCAGGCTCACCTTGGGCTCACATCCGCCATCTGTGCCGCCGAGGCGCGCCTCAGGCTCACCCTGGGCTCGAATCCGCCAGGTGCGCCGCCGAGGCGCGCGGGATGGTGGAGCCGTGTCGGTCGTTCGTTACACTGTATGCAACGGGACCCCAGCGAGCATGGCCAAAAGCATCCCAACTGTCGCCAAAGACCTGCACGAAAGTGGCTGGACGTACCTGTCCGAAGAGTTTATCGAGGATCTGGAAGGCGCCATCGTCGCGGGTCAGACGGTGAGCTCGGTGCTGCACCAGTACGGCATCAATCGCGGCACGTACTATTCGTGGCTCGCCATTGGCGAAGGGCGCATGCTGCGCTGGCGGGATGGCACACCCATTTCGGCGGACATGCGCACCAATTGCGTGCGTCTGTTCAAGCGGATCTTGCGAGCGCGTGAGGGGCGCCTGCGCGCAAAGCGGCAGGCGCTCCACTAGCCAAGTCGGTCAGTCGTTGTCGTCGAACGTGCCGGCTCTCAGGCGCTGCAGCCAGGCGGGCTCAACCCTGTGGCCGTTGGCACCATTCGCGCCGTTGGCACCGTTGGCGCCATTCGCGGCGTTCGTCCCGACGTTGGCGCCGTTGCCATGGCCATGGCCGTGGGTATCGGCCGCCATGGCCAGCGTACCCGCGCCGGCCGCGACCGGCTTGGGCCCCTCCAGCACCGGGACTTCGGCGGTGACGCGCGTGCTCGGCACCGGGATAACCGGGCGCCCCTGACGGAAGATCAGGCTCTGCAGGTCGTCCAGCAGGGTGTACAGCGCGGGGGTGACGAAGATCGCCAGGAACGTCGACGACAGCAAGCCGCCGATGACCACCACTGCCATTGGCGCGCGCGACTCAGCGCCCGGCTCCAGCTTCAGTGCCAACGGCAACATACCGAAGGTCATCGTGGCGGTCGTCATCAAAATCGGCCTCAAACGTACGCGGGCCGCCTCGGCCAGGGCCTCCGTTCGCCCCATCCCACGCTTTCTCAGGGTGTTGGTGAAGTCGACCAGCAAAATCCCCGTCTTGACCACGAGACCGACGGCCATGATCAGACCAATGATCGAGAAGATGTTGAGCGTGTTGCCGGTGACGAGCAAACCCAGGAGCGCGCCCACGATGCCGAGCGGGACGCCCAGGATCAGGGTGATCGGGTAGAACCACGACTCGTACAACGCGACCAGCAGCATGTACTCCAGGATGACGGACAGAATGAGCGCCTGGCCGAGCGTGGAGAACGCGTTGTTCAGTTGCTGGACGCCACCCCGAAGCTGGTAGCTGTAGCCGGCTGGCAATGAAATCAGGTTCATCGCCGTGGTGGTGTCTTTGGCCACGTCGCCAATCGGACGTCCCGCGGCGGTTCCCGTGATCGTCATGGTGCGGTTGCGATCGACACGCTGGATCTGGACTGGTCCGGTGCCATACTTGATCGTGGCGATCTGACCGAGGGTCACGATGCTCGGGGTCGTCGACGTGGTCGTGGTCGTCGTTGTGGCCACCGCGCCCCCACCGGCTGCGGCGCCGGTCCCGACGGGTATCGCTGACAGTTTGTTGATGTCAAGGCGGTCGCTGTCGGAAGCGATGAGGGTCACGTCGAGTTGGGTCGCGCCAGCCGGACGATACGGGGTGACGACCGAGCCGCTGACCGCGGTGCGCAGCGCAGTGGCAACCGATTGCGAGGTCACGTTGAGCTGCGCCATGCGGGAACGATCCAACTGAATTTGCAGTTCAGGGTTCCCCGCGATGCTGGAGTTCTGCACGTCCACGATGCCGGGGATGGTCGACATCGTGGCAATTACCTGATCCGAGATCTGGTTGAGTGTTCCCAGATCCGGGCCTGCCAACTGCACGCTGACGCTGGCGGTACCGCCGCCACCGAATCCGCCGCCGCCGCCCAGCGGGCTCGGCACGTTGCCGCTGACCTGCACGCCGGGGATGCGCTTGCCCGCGGTCCGTGCGGCGTCGAGCAAGTCGAACACGCTCTTGGTGCGCTGCTGCTTGGGCACGACCTGGACGTCCAGACTGGCTCGCGCGCCACCGCGGCCAAACCCGCCGCCGCCGCCGCCCGACACAGAGTTGAAGACGTACTGCACCTCGGGCATCTTGGCCAGCACGGCTTCCATTTGCCGGGCGGAGTCGTCCATGGCCGCCAACGACGTGCCGGGAGGCGCGTTCAAGTTCACCGAGAACATGTTGTCGTCTTCCTGTGGCGCGTACTCGCTGCCGATGAATCCCAGGGGCACGAGCGCGACTGCCCCGGCCACCATCCCAATCGACAGCAGCACAATCAGCCAGCGCGTGCGTACGGCAATTGGCACCGTGCGGGCGACGCCCCGCCCGAGCGCCTCAAAGTGGTCGTCCCACCAGCGCCCAAAACGGGCCGCCGGGGATGTATCCGCCGCCTGGGCCTCGGTGAAAGTGAGCCAGCGTGAGGCCAGCATCGGCGTCAGAGTGAACGAGATCAGCAACGAAAACAGCGTCGCCGCAACGACGGTGAGACCGTACTGGCGGAACAACTGGCCCAGCACACCGCTGATGAATGCCAGCGGCGTATACACCACCACGTCGGCCATGGTGATGGCGAAGGCCGCCGAACCAATCTCGCCGCGCCCCGTGAGCGCGGCTTGATGGGGGTTCTCGCCGAGGTGCAAGTGGCGGTGGATGTTCTCCAGCACCACGATCGAGTCGTCGACGAGGATGCCAATCATCAGCGCCAGGGCCATCAAGCTCATGATGTTGAGGCTGAAGCCGAGCGCGTACATCACCAGGAACGTGCTGACCAGGCTGGTCGGAATCGCCAGCAGGACGATGACCGTGTGGCGCCATGCGTGCAGGAACAGGAGCATCACGCCGCCGACCAGGAGCACCGACAGCAGCAGGTCGTGCTGGATGGCGTCGAGCGAAGCGCGTGTGAACACGGACGTGTCGTTGGTGATGACCACCTGCGAGCCATCCGGCAGCAGCTTCTGCAGTTTTGCCAGCGCCACACGGACGCTGTCGGCAACCTGGAGCGCGTTGGCGTCGGACTGCTTGACGATCTGCAGCCCCACCGCGTCCGCGCCGTTGAGCCGTTGCAACTGGGTCTGAATCTTGTAGCCGAGCTGCACCGAAGCCAGGTCGCCCAGGAGGATGGGGCCACCGGTGGTGGTCTGACTCACGACGAGTTTCGAAAGATCGTCGACCGTCTGGAAGGATCCCAGCGACCGGACGTTCAACGTCGTGGCACCCTGGTCGATCGAACCGATGGGCGCATCGACGTTCGCGTTCGTCATGGCGGTCGTCACGTTCGCCAGGGTGATGCCGTACGCCGCGAGCTTGGCGTAGTCGACCCGCACTTGCACTTCGGTCTGCTGGCCGCCCGAGATATTGATGCTGGCGACACCTGGAACCGACTCCAACTCGGGGAGGAACTGATCGTTGGCGACCTGGAACAGTTGATCCGGCTTGCCGCCGGTGATGGCGACCTCCATGATCGGCTGGGCATTCGGGTCGGCCTTGTTGACGCGCGGGTCGGCGGCGTCGGCGGGCAGCTTGCTGCGAATGGCATTGACCCGGCGCTCAACTTCGAGCGACGCCTGGGTTGGATCGGTCCCGTCGACGAGTTGGACGAAGACGTTGGCGCTGCCTTCGCTGGACGTTGAGGAAATGCTGTACACACCCGACATGCCCGAGACGGCGTTTTCGATGGGCTCGGTGATCAGGAGCTCGACGTCCTGGGCGGTGGCACCGGTGTAGGCCATCGAGACGCTGACGAAGGGCAGGCTGATGGGCGGCAAGCGGTCGATCTTGAGGAACGTGTAGGACACCCCGCCCATGATTACCAGGCCCAGCAGGCCCATCAGCACGGTCAGGGGGCGAACGACCGCCAGTCGCGTGAGCCACATCGTGAGTGTTCTCCTTTAGCTGCGAGTGCGAGAACTCATCGGCCTGCCCTAGCCGCCTGCACCGGCCGCCGGGGTCGGCTGGCCCGCCTGTCCGCGACCCTGGCCGCCACCACCGGCGGGGGTCTGGTTGGCAACCGTAATCGACGCGCCATCGCGCAGACCGTTCTGGCCGACGACCACCACCTGTTCGCCCGCGGCAAGGCCGGAGACGATCTCGATGGACGTGTTGTCCTGCATGCCAATCTGCACGGGGCGCTGCTGCGCCTTGCCATTGTTGTTGACGAAGACCACCGATGACGTTCCCTGCTGGACCACGGCTTCGCGCGGGACGAGGATGGCGTCCGGCTTCTGGGCGGCGACCACCTGGACCTGGGCGAACATGCCTGGCAACAGGCGCTGGTCCTGGTTGACCGGCACGATCTTGGCGTCAAAGGTGTGGGCGCGCGGATCACCCGCCGGGGCGACCGTGATCACTTTGGCCGGGAATGTTTCGCCCGGGTACGCGGGCACGGTCAGATTGACGTCGAGCCCTGGCTGGATCTGGGCGAGGTGGGCCTCTTCGATCGTGATGTGCACCTCGACGCCCGGAGTCGCGAGCGTCAGGATCGGCGTGGACGGAGTGGCAAATGCGCCGGCCGTCAGCGTCTTGGTCGCCACGACGCCGTCAAAGGGCGCCACCACGGTGGTCTGATCCAGGTTGGCCTGCGCCAGCGCCACGGCCGCTTCGGACTGGGCGACGCCCGCGACCGCGGCTTGCATGTCCGCGTCGGTGTAGGCGTCCTGCTTACTCTGCACCGTGGCCATCATCTGATCGACGACGGCCTGTTGCTGCCCGAGGTCTGTCTGACCACCCGGCTGGACGGCTTTCGCGAGCGCCTGCTGGGCTTGTAGCACCACGGCGCGCGCCTGGCGGACATCCTCGTTGGTCGGACCGCTGTTCAACACGTCGAGCTTGGCCTGGTCGCTGGTGAGCTTCTGCTGCGCGGCTTCGAGCGTGCTCTGCAACTGGGTCAGCTGGGCGGCCTGGGTCCCGTTAACAATCGAGTCGAGTTTGGCCTGATCGGCCTTGAGCTTCTGCTGCGCCGAAACCAGCGTGCTCTGGGCGCCGGCTTGTTGCGACTGGAACGTGCCGTTTTTGAGCGAGTCAAGTTTGGCCTGATCAGCCAGGAGTTTCTCATTCGCCGTGGTCAGCGCCGCCTGGGCGGCGATCTGCTGCGACGCGATCGTGCCGTTCTTCTCGGCGGCCAGCTTGAGGTTGTCGGTCTTGAGCTTCTCCTGGGCCGTGACCAGGGTGCTCTGCAGCTGGGCTTTCGTGGCGGGCGGGCCGCCATTGAGCAGCTGCGTCAGCTGCGCTTGCGCCGAAGCGAGGGCCTGGTTCGAAGACGCGATCGCCGAGTCAGCGGCCGTCTGGGCCGCGGAACACTGGGTGGTGTTAATCGTGCTGCCACCCGTATTGACAGCACACGCGCCGGTCGTACCGCCGCTCGGACCGTTCTGGCCTTGCGTCGGCCTGGTCGGATTGCTCAATACTGACTTCGCCGAGTTCGCCGAGTCGAGCGAGGCCTGAGCAGCGGCGACCAGCGCGCGCGCCGCCTGGATCTGCGCGTCGGGCGGACCGTTGGCCTGGTCGATCGCCGCCTGCGCGGCATTGACCAGTGACTGGTCCGTGTTGACGTTGCTCTGGAACGACTGGAGGTCGGCAACTGTCGTGCCGTTCAGGTTCTGAATTGCCGCCTGAGCGGACGCGATCTGGGAGTTGTCCGTATCGACCGCGCTCTGCGCGGCTTGCAGATCCGAGGCGTTGGCGCCCCGCAGGTTGTCGAGGGCGGCTTGCGCCGCGGTCAGCCCGGCCTTATCGCCTTCGACGGCACTCTCGGCGGCCTGCAAATCCGAGGCGCTCGAACCGGTGAAGTTGTCCAGCGCCGCCTGGGCCGCGATGATTGCCGCGGCATCCGAGTCGACGGCGCTCTGCGCGGCCTGGCGGGTATCGTCGGTGGCGCCCTTGAGCAGCAGCGTCAGCTTGGCGTTGGCCGAATCCAGCGCTGCCTGGGCTGTGGCGATGTCCTCTGGGCGTCCCTGCATGAGCGATTGCAGCTTGATCTGCGCCTGGTCGAGCTGGTCCGCGGCCGCCTGGACGTCTTCCGGCTTGGCGCCGGCTTGTACCACCGCGAGCTTCGACCGCGCCGAGAGCAGGCCAGCCTGGGCCTGGAGTAACTGCGCCGGCAGAGATGCCTGGTCGAGGACCGCGAGGGTGTCGCCGCGGTGGACCGCGCTGCCGACGTCAACCGGCAGGTCCTGGATGATGCCTGAGGTGCGCGCGACGACGTTGACCTGCTGATTCGCTTGCACGGCGCCGGCGTAGCCGAGGACGCTGCTGATCGGTCCGACGCCCACGGGCACCGTCCGCACCACCAACCCGGCCCCACCTGGCGGGCCGCCTTGCTGCGCTTTGGCGGCCTCGGGTTTGACGAGCACAGCCGACCCGAGCGGCACCGCGGCCGCCAGAACCAGCACGGCCACAATTGAGAAGACTACAGGCTTATGGGTGGTCAAGCGTCGGAGCAGTGCGTGCACGGTGAAGTACCTCAGCGATGCAGGTCAACTGGGG
Organism: Chloroflexota bacterium; assembly: GCA_035309865.1. Lineage (GTDB taxonomy): Bacteria > Chloroflexota > UBA6077 > UBA6077 > CF-72 > CF-72. The sequence goes on along the minus strand of DATGER010000098.1, from coordinate 10,971 downwards.
GTATAGCTGGCAGTATGCTGTGCCACAACCTCATGTCGAAATAATGGGTTGTTAATAGGTTGCTAACGTCCTGACAACGCGCCACAAGCCGCTGTCGTTCCCCGACACGAACAGCCACTTCAGGATACGCGACCGTCCCAACGCTGCCGTCAGCGCTTCGCACTTCACCCACCGGCCCCCCTCTCCTCGGGAGGAGAGGGGGGCAAGTTTGCGGGCACGTTTTCCCCTGGGGAAGAGCCATGGTTGTCACAGCCGGTCGCTGTCGTTCGTTGCATTGTCCAGGTCCAGCTAGGAGGAGTGCTTGTCCATCCGTAGTCTCGGGCGCGCGCTGCGCGTCCTCAGTGCTGCTGCACTACTGCTCGTGCTGGCTAGCCCGGGAGCGCCCGGCGCCAGTGCGCAAGACTCAGATCCGCGCTTTTTCGCCCAGACCAATTTCCGCATCGACAATGATGCATTCTGGGATTTCTTTCAGCATCGCGGTGGCGTCCGCACGTTCGGCTATCCGGTCTCCCATCAGTTCAGGTTGGATGGTTTTCCGGTCCAGATCTTTCAGCGCGAAGTGATGCAACTCTGGCCAGACGGGGGGGTCCACACGCTGAATCTGCTCGACGCGGGCCTGCTGCCGTACACGCGGATCAACGGCAGCACGTTCCCAGCGCCCGACCAGAGCGTGATCGGCGCGACACCGACACCGAGCGATCCCGATTACGCCGACAAGATCGTGCAATTCGTCCAGGACCAGGCGCCGGATACCTTCGAAGGTGAACCCGTCAACTTCGGCCAGACATTCAACACGACGGTCACCTTACAAGATGCGCCCGACGCTCCGGAATCACTCCTGCCATTGTTCGACCTCGACGTGTGGGGCGCACCAACCAGCAAGCCTGCCCGAGATCCGAACAACAACAATTTCATCTATCAACGCTTCCAGCGCGGCATCATGCACTACGACAAGGGGTGCGGCTGTACGCAGGGGTTATTGCTGGCCGACTACCTCAAGTCCGTCATTACCGGACAGAATCTGCCGACCGATCTGCAGGCCCAGGTCCAGAGCTCCAGGTACTACAAGCAGTATTCCCCGAGTAGCCCGAGCTTCATCGCGCGGCCCAACGACTTGCCGGCGAGCGACCTGACCAGCGCCTTCGACACCGCGGCGGCCGGCGGCACCACGACGGGTGGTGGTACGACCAGTCCGCCCGCGGCCGCGGGCGGGACGCCGGTCGCCCCTGGGGCGTTCGCGTATGGGTTTCAGGTGCATACATCGGCCATCAGCGCGCAGGCCAGGGCGGCGATTGTCGGCAACGTCAAACTGGCCGGGTTCGGCTGGGTCAAGCACCAGATCGAATGGCTGTCGATCGAGACGGCGCCGAACCAGTTCAACTGGGCCGAACTGGACGCCATGATTCAGGCTGACCAGGCTGCCGGGCTCAGCGTCCTGCTCAGCGTCGCGCACGCGCCGGTCTTCTATCGGAGTCCATCCAGCGGCTTGATGCCATCCGATCCGGCCACGTTCCAGCGTCTGATGCAGGCGATGGCCAGTCGGTACGCCGGCAAGGTCAAAGCCTACGAGATGTGGAACGAGGAGAACCTGGCGCGTGAAACGGGTCAGGGCAACGTGGATCCGACGACCTATCTGCCCTTGCTGAAAGCGGGGTTCACGGGCACCCGGGCGGGTGACGCGAACGCGCTGGTCTTTCTGGGGGCGCTGAGTCCAACGGGTGCCAATCAGCCGGGCATTTCGATCGATGACCTGGCCTACCTGAAGAGCCTGTATGCGTTGAACGGCGGCGAAGTGAAGAACTACTTCGACGTCCTGGCGGCCCACCTGAGCGGCTTCTCGAACCCGCCGGACTGCATGCCGTCAACCCCGCAGTGCAGTCTGTCGGGTGGCTGGAACAATGATCCAAGCTTCTTCGCGTTCTACCGCCTGGGCCAGTATCGGGACGCGATGACCCAGGCCGGCGACGCGAACAAGAAGGTCTGGCTCAGCGAGTTCGGGTACGACTCCAGCCCGGTGGTCGTGCCCGGGTACGAGTATTCGACCTACATCTCCGAGGACGCCCAGGCGCGCTACCTGGTGCAAGCCTTCCAGATCGCCCGTCAGACCCCGTACATCAGCGGCGTGATCGTCTGGAACCTCAATTATCAGATGATCGTGCCGCAGACAGACGAGAAGTGGGGCTTTGCGGTGCTCCGCTCCGACTTCAGCCCGCGGCCAGCGTTTTCGGCGCTAGCGTCGATGCCCAAGACGTAGCCGTCGGCGCGCCAGCACGCGCAGCGCGATGCCAATGGCGGTGCCGAGTACACCCGTGCCAAATACGAGTGTGGTCGGATCGCGAGCATCGCCGGTGCGCGGTAGCTGCGCGGGGGCGGTTACCGCCGTGCCGCCGACGGTGAAGCTCACTGACGGCGCGACCGGGGGCTGCACCGCCGTGTGATTCGACAAGCCGAGCACGACCGCGACCGTGTGCGCGCCAGGCGCGACGCCCGTGAACGTATTGGACAGCGCCCCGGAATGGATGATGTTCGGGTTGCCAGCCGGGATCGGCGTGGCACCGGACAGGTACGGCGACGGGTCGACGTCGAGCATGTAGTGGACGTGCATGTCCTCGAGCTTGGTCGCGTTCGCGGCGGGCACCAGCGTCGTGCCGGTGACTCCAATCGTCACTGTGACGTCGGGGCCGGCCACTCGGCTGCCGTTGGTCGGCGCGGTGATCACGATCTGGGGCTGCGACTGCGCGAAAGCTGTCTCGGCGAAGCCAAACGCCAGGAGCAGTCCGAAAAGGGCGAACACTCGGGACATGTAAGCAACACTCCGCGGTGGGGGGTAGGTTGCCGAGTATACGCCTGGCTGGCGCGGCCTAGAATTTGCGCCGATGGCGTTTACGCTGGCCGATCTGGACCGTATTCGGGTGCGGGTTGGCATGGGCACCAAATCGCTGCGCGAGATGAGCGACACGCAGTTCACGGCCTGGCTACGGGCGCGGGGCGCGCGGGGCGAGATTGGCGTCGTCAAGACGGGCCCGGGTGAGCTGCTGATCCCGATCGAGGAGCGCGTCCGGGTGCTCAACGACCTGGATCAGGCCGGGTTTTTCATCCCCGACGTGATGGGCGTAGCGGCTGAGGTTCACGGACCCGACCGCGAGACACTCTCGCGCACGCTGACCCACCTCAACGCCGTCCGCGACCGTCTCCAGGACGTCGACGCCGCCGTCGCCGAACTTGGCGAGTTCGACCCGCGGGTCAATATGCGCGCCAGCATTCACGGCGCCATCGAGCTGGTCGAACAACTCCGCGGCGCCTTCGAGCACGGCCTGCGACAGTCGTCCTGACGCGGCCACGCCTGCAGCCCGCATCGCTGCGCTCGCTCTCTTGAAGTTCCCCATGGGTGGGTGTCGGCCTTGCCGATCGGAGCGAGCGAAGCGATGCGAGTGGGATCAGGCGCGTTGGTTGCGCGGGAGCCAGGCCAGGGCTGACTCGGTGCTGGCGCTGGGGCGGTACTCGAGGCCCACGCTGCCGGCGTAGGCTTCGGCGTCGAGGTCGGCCAGGAACTCGAGAATGGGCTCGTGGCCGGTGCCTGGTTCGTGGCGGCCGGGGACGTCGGCGATCTGGACATGCTCGACGATGTCACGATACGTGCGCAGCGCCGCACGCGCGTCGCCGCCCATCATCCCGACGTGGTACTGATCGAGCTGTAGCCGCACGTTGGGTCGATCGACGGCCTGCACGACCGCCGCGGCCCGCTCAGCCGTGTCGGCAAAATAGCCCGGCATGTCAACGGTGTTGATGTTTTCGACCAGGAGCATGACGCCAGCCTGCTCGGCCAGCGGTGCGGCCTGCCGCAGGTTGGCGATCGCCGTCCGTTCAGCGGTCTCACGCGACACCCCAGCCGGCAGCACACCGGCAATCGCATTGAGCCGCCGCGTGCCGAAAACGCGCGCGGCCTCGACCGCGTCGCGAACGCTCCGCTGAAAGTCGTCTTCGCGGCCGGGCAAGCTGAGGAGCCCGCGCTCGCCGGCGTCCCAGTTTCCCGGCGCCGGATCGAACAGCACCAGCTCGAGCGCATGCTCCTTCAGGAGCCGGGCGATCCGGTCACGGTCCAGCGCGTGAACGAACAGGATTTCGACGCGGGAGAAGCCTGCCTGAGCAGCGGCCGCGAAGCGGTCGTACACGTCCAACTCGGGCCACAGCATCGACAGATTGGCGGCGAAACGCGGCACCCCGGGTCAGCTCTTTCGCGCGCCGACGTTGACGCCCGCCGGCTCTTCCCAGAGCTTGACCAGCGCCGCCATGTCTTCATCACCCATACCTCGGGCGCGCGCTTCCGAGAAGCGCTGCTCGGCCAGTGCGCCGAGCAACAGCGGCACGCCCCCAGCCCTGGCCTCGTCGTGAATCAGGCCCAGATCCTTCAGAATCAGATTCACCGGCGTCGCCCCGCTGAAGTCGCGCGACATGAAGCGCGGCAAATTGCGGGTCATCATCGTCGAGCCGCCAAACGAGGTACCGATCAGGTCGAGGACGACCTGCGGGTCTGCCCCGAAGCGCGCCCCGAACACCGCCGCCTCGGCGATCGCCGAGGTGTGAATGCCGACCAGGAGCTGGTTGATGAGCTTGACGACCTGCCCGGCGCCGACCGCCCCACACAACCGGATGTTCTTGCCGAACGCCTGCAAAATCGGCAGCGCCCTGTCGAACACGGCCTGGTCGCCGCCAACCATGACGGTGAGCGTGCCGCCGGTGGCGCCGGCGGGGCCACCCGACACCGGCGCATCGAGAAACTCAGCGCCGTGCGCGTTGAGCTGCTCGGCGCACCAGCGATTGAGGCCAGGACTCACCGTCGAGTGATCGATGTAGATCTGGCCCGAGTGCGCGGCCGCGGCCAGTTCGGCAAAGACCGCCTGCACCGATTCCGGCGTCGGCAGCGCGGTCATCACGCCCTCAGCCCGCTGCGCGACCTGCGTCGCCGAGTCGGCCGCGGTCGCGCCCTCAGAGGCGAGCGCGTCGACCGCTGCGCGCGAGCGATTAAAGACGTGGACCGTATGCCCAGCGGCCAGCAGCCGCTGCGTCATCGGGCGGCCCATCTTGCCCAGGCCGATGAAACCTACCTGCATAGCGCCAAGGGTACCTGGGTCGGCTAGCGGGGCGCGGGGATCGTCTCCAGCCGACCGCCGGCCTGGAAGACCTTGCTGTTGAGTGGATGGCCAACCGCGCCAACGATGAAGCGCGACGCTTCGAGGACCTTGTCGAGAGCCACCCCGTGCTCGATCCCCAGCCCGTCGAGCAGGTAGACCAGATCTTCGGTGGCCACGTTGCCGGCCGCGCCTGGACCAGCGAACGGGCAGCCGCCCAGGCCACCGGCGGAGCTGTCGAAGTGGGTCACGCCCTGCTCCAGACCGCCGAGCACGTTGGCGAGGGCCATCCCACGCGTGTCGTGAAAGTGCATCCCCCAGCGCTCGACCGGGGCGAGCTCGAGCAGCACGTCCATCAGCCGCCCGACATCCGCTGGCGTGGCAACGCCGATCGTGTCGCCGAGGACAACCTCGTCGACGCCGAATTCCAGCAGCGCGCCAGCCACGCCGCGAACTTGCGACGGGTGGACCGGGCCTTCATACGGGCAGCCGAACGCCACGGAGATATAGGCCCGCACGCGGGCCCCGGCGGGTCGCGCGGCCTCGATCACGGCGCGCGCGTCGGCCAACGACTGTTCGATGCCGCGGTTGATGTTGGCGCGGCTGAAGCTCTCGGTCGCGGCGACAAACAGCGCGAGGTCGGTGACTCCCGCCGCCAGGGCGCGGTCCAGACCGCGCGGGTTTGGCACCAGCGCGGTGTAGCGCACGCCTGGTTTTTGACGAATGGCGGCAAAGACTTCGTCGGCGTCAGCCATCTGCGGGACCGCCTTCGGGTGCACGAAGGACGACACCTCGATCCACGGCAGACCAGCTTCAGTCAGCAGGTCGATGAAGTGGACCTTCGTGTTGGTGGGGATGCTGGCTGCCTCGTTCTGGAGGCCATCGCGCGGGCCCACCTCGACAATGCGGACCTGCCGCGGGCCGGGCGTCGTCATGGCGCTACTCTACCGTTTGCTCCGGCTCCGCGGAGCCAATCGCCAAAAGCTGCGCGCCGCTGGCCACCTGGTCGCCAACCTGGACGCAGATCTCCGCGACGAGCCCGGCGTGCGGTGATTCGACGACGTGCTCCATCTTCATCGCCTCGAGGACGATGAGCGGCTGATTCTGGCCGACGCGCTGGCCAGCCTCGACGGCGATCTTGACCACACGGCCCGGCATCGGCGCCGTGAGGCGGCCGGTGCCGCCGCCTCCGGTCCGATCGCCCGCGGCCGCGTCAACGCTCAACCCGGGCGGGCGTTGGAACCGATAGCTGCGCCCCTGCCACTCCACGAGCCGCCGATCAGGCGCGTCCGCGTAGACGGTCAGCGCCTCACCGTCAACACGTACCCGCCGGCGCCGGTCAACAGGGGAAGCGGGACCGAGCAGGTGCACGACGCTGTGCTGCGCACCCGCATCGACGACCACGCCAGCGCCACCCAGTTCCGCGGAGACGCGGGCGGCATGGACGCGGCCCGCTCGACTCCAGCTGGCTGGCTGATCGACGCGCGCGAGGCGCCAACCCGACGCCGCGCGCCAGGGATCCCCCGCTCGATCCGGAACCAGGCTGGCCTGTGCGCTGATCGCCGCCAGGACGGGCGGCGGAACCACGGCGAGGTCGTCGATGATCCGCTGCTCATCGAGAAACCCGGTCTGCAGTTCGCCCTTCAAAAAGGCGGGGTGCTGCACGACTGCCAACAGCAGGTCGACGTTGTGCGTGACGCCGTCTATCCGCAACTCTTCCAGCGCATTGGCCAACTCGATCGCGGCGCCCGCCCGCGTCGGACAGTGGACAATGACCTTCGCCAGGAGTGAGTCGTAGTACGGCGAGATGTGCGTGCCGGCCTGGACGCCGGTGTCGAGCCGCACGAAGTCTGGACTCGCCAACGCCGCGATCGTGCCGCTGGAGGGCAGGAACCCGGCGAGGGCATCTTCGGCGATGACGCGCACCTCGATGGCATGGCCCTGGACGTGGACGTCGTCCTGGGTGATCGGCAGCACTTCGCCGGCGGCAACGCGTAGCTGGAGTTCAACCAGGTCCAGCCCGGTCACCGACTCGGTGACCGGGTGCTCGACCTGCAGGCGGGCGTTGACTTCGAGAAATGCAAAGTCGCCGTGTTCGTCGAGGAGGAACTCAACCGTGCCCGCGTTGCTGTAGCCGGCGGCGCGCGCCAGGCGCAGGGCGGCGTCCCCCAGGTGTGCCCGAAGGTCCTGGTCGACGGCCGGCGATGGGCTTTCTTCGATCAGCTTCTGGTGTCGGCGCTGGATGCTGCAGTCGCGCTCGCCGAGGTGCACCAGGTGGCCGTGCTGGTCGCCGAAGATCTGGACTTCGACGTGGCGCGGGCGCGGGACGTAGCGCTCCAGGAGCACGCGGTCGTCGCCGAAACTGCTCAGCGCCTCGCGCCTGGCGGCCTGGAGTGCAGCTTCAAACGCGGTGCCCGCGGCCACGACGCGCATGCCCCGACCGCCGCCGCCGGCGCTGGCCTTGATCAACACCGGATAGCCGATCCGGTCAGCGTGGTGTTGGAGCGTCGCCGGGGATTGGTCTTCGCCGTGATACCCGGGCAGCAGTGGCACGCCGGACTGTTCGGCCAGCGCTTTGGCGCGGGCCTTGTCGCCCAGGGCGCGCATCGCCGCTGGCGGCGGACCAACCCACACATGTCCGGCATCGAGACACACCTGGGCGAAATCGGCGTTTTCGGCCAGGAAGCCGTAGCCAGGGTGGATCGCGCGTGCCGACGACAGCCGCGCAGCTTCCAGAATGGCCGCCTGGTTCAAGTAGCTCTCGGTCGCGGGCGGCGGTCCGATCCGATACGCCGCGTCGGCCTCGGCGACATGCGGCGCCTGCGCATCGGCGTCCGAATAGACCGCGATCGTCCGGATGCCCATCCGTCGGCACGTCCGCATGATGCGCACAGCGATCTCGCCGCGGTTGGCGACCAGCACCGATGAGAGCACGCTCATCCCTCCCGCATGGCACGCCCCGCTACGTGTAGCCGGGAACGCCGCGTATCGCGCAGCGAGAGGTGCCGCATCAGGGCGACGAGAGCCGCCAGTCTCACATTCTGAACACACCGAATGGCGTCGACGGAATCTCGGCGTTGAGCGCCGCGGAGATGCCCAGGCCGAGGACCATTCGGGTATCGACCGGGTCGATGACGCCGTCATCCCACAGGCGGGCAGTTGAAAAGTACGGATTGCCTTCCGACTCGTAGGCAGCGAGGGTCGGTGCCGTGAACGACTCGCGTTCGGCGTGCGTCATATCGATCCCCTCGCGGTGAAGATTGTCGAGCCGCACCTGCAGGAGCACGCTCGCCGCTTGTTGGCCGCCCATGACGCTGATTCGGGCGTTCGGCCACATCCACAACTGGCGCGGACCGTACGCGCGGCCGCACATGCCGTAATTGCCGGCTCCAAAACTGCTGCCGACGATGACCGTGAATTTTGGCACCTGCGCATTCGCGACGGCCATGACCATCTTCGCTCCGTCGCGGGCCAGGCCCTTGTTCTCATACTCCCGGCCGACCATGAAACCGGTGATGTTCTGCAAGAACACCAGCGGAATCTTGCGCGCACAACACAGCTCGACAAAGTGCGCGCCTTTCAAACTGCTTTCGCTGAACAGAATGCCGTTGTTGGCGATAATCCCGACTGGATACCCCAGGATATGTGCAAACCCGGTGACAAGCGAGGTGCCGTAGCTCGCCTTGAATTCATCCAGCTCGCTGCCGTCGACAATGCGGGCGATGACCTCGCGAACGTCGATTTGCCGGCGCAGATCTGGCGGCACGATGCCGTACAGCTCCGCCGGGTCATAGCCTGGCTCGCGCGCGGGCAAGATCTCCCAGGGTGCGTGCTTGGCGGCCGGCACACCGGCGAGGATGCGGCGGGTGATCGCGAGGGCGTGGAGGTCATTCTCGGCGAAGTAGTCGGCGACGCCTGAAATCCGGGTGTGGACGTCGGCGCCGCCCAGATCTTCGGCGGTCACCTCTTCGCCGGTCGCGGCTTTGACCAGGGGCGGCCCGCCGATGAAGATCGTGCCGGTGCCTTTGACAATGACTGTCTGATCGCTCATCGCCGGCACGTACGCGCCGCCAGCGGTACACGAACCCATCACCACCGCTACCTGGGCGATGCCTTGCGCGGAGAGGTTGGCCTGGTTGAAGAAGATTCGACCGAAGTGCTCGCGGTCGGGAAAGACGTCGGCCTGCAAGGGCAGAAAGGCGCCGCCGGAGTCGACGAGGTACACGCACGGCAAGCGGTTCTGGCCAGCGACTTCCTGTGCCCGCAGGTGTTTTTTCACCGTCATCGGGTAGTACGTCCCGCCTTTTACGGTCGCGTCGTTCGCAACAATCGCGACGTCTTTGCCCTCAACCGAGCCGATGCCGGTGACGATGCCTGCCGCGGGCGCCTCGTCGGCGTACATCCCGTTGGCGGCCAGAGGTGACAACTCCAGGAATGGCGTCCCCGGATCGAGCAGGTGCTCGATCCGCTCGCGGGCGAGCAGCTTGCCGCGTCCGCGGTGGCGACGAACGGCTTCCGGATCGCCGTTCTGGGTGCGCGCGAGTCGCTCGCGGAGATCCGCGACCAGCCGCAGGTTGTGTTCGCGGTTCGCTTGAAACTGTGCGCTGGCGGGATCGATTCGGGTCTGGAGCAATTTTGTAACCAAACGCTAACCTACGACACTTCGGTCTGGCACGCCCACTGCTTTCCAGGGACCGGCAGTGGTGCACTACGCTCTGGCACGCGGTCTGGTCGGGCTCATCGCCGTATTGCTGGCGCTGGGCGTCCCGCTGAATCGGCCTGTCGGCGCGGAAGACCTGCCGTCTTCCGACGAGCACGTGCTGGGCGCGCTTGCATTGCTCGACGCCAGCCCGCCCACCGCTCACTTGCGTAGCGTGCTCGAGGCCAACCGAGTCGCGATTCGCTTCGTGGCGATGGCCCCTGGCATCTACGCCCGCTACAGCGTCGCGCGGCACACCATCGAGATTGACAATCGCTGGATCGACGGTGACGAGCTCACGCTGGCGGCCGTGATCGCGCATGAGGCGACGCATGCGCAGGATGCCGTGAGCGGCTACCTGTCCAGCGGCGGCGCGGACGCCTGCGTCGATTCGGAGGTCCGAGCGTTTCGCACGTCGGCGCTGTTCTGGATCGATCAGTACGGCCCGAACGGCAAGCTCGACCCGCAGAACGAGCTGGACCACCAGTTGAACGCGGTCGCCGCCCGTCAGCAGCACGATCCACTCGGCCTGGAGGACCTCGTCCGGCAGACGTACCACCAGCAGTGCGCCCGCTGACGAGCCGCCGGTCGCCCCGCATCGCTGCGCTCGCTCCGTTCCAGGGGATAACAATCGAGGGAAGGTGCGAGCAGCGCTGCAGAGTAAGGGCGGCGCGCCCGCGTGACTTCGCTTGCTTCCTTTCGGGGATAGCGATCGAGGGAAGGTGCGAGCAGCGCTGCAGACGTGTGGCGGGCCGCAAGCATGACTTCGCTTGCTTCCTTCCAGCGACAAAGATCGAGGGAAGTTACGAGCAGGGGGTTCGCGTCCGGAGGATGTGGGGTGCCGGCTAACATCTGACCTCTGATGGCAGTCGTCTCGACGCCGTTTTCGCTGTGGAGCAGCTTTACGGCCAAGGCGGAGCTGGTGGGGACGGCGGTCATGCGGACCGGGTCGCAGGAGACCGCCCCGAGCCTGCTCCGTGCGGCGGCCGCGGAGGTGCGGTGTACGGCGAGCCTGGCCGAGCGGTTTCCGCGCGCCGCAAGTGCACTTGGCTGGCGAGCGTCGAAGCAACGCGCGATGCAGACGGCCCACCCGAGTGCGGACGTGGTCGCGGTCGCCCGGTTCGCGATCGCCGAGACCGGGTC
>DATGER010000097.1:0-40383 GCA_035309865.1 Chloroflexota bacterium | reverse complement strand
CACGCCCCGTACACCATGCTGGTCACCCATTCGGGACTGAGGCCGTGGATTGGGTCAGGTCAACGCAATGGTCTTCCGTCTTCCGTCCCTTCACCTTGTCGGCCAGGTCCTCGGGGTCCAGCGGGTCCTGCACCATCTACTCCAGGCTCGCGGCGTGGCCGCCCGCAGGGCGATGTCAGGATGTTCTCAAGGAGCGGGCCTCGCACGGACGGTAGATGCGCGGAAGGCCCGCGCGTTGAGTGGTTTGATGAAGAGGCCCGCCCCACGGATGACCCCGCCCGTGGTGCCGAACGGCCTGCCCGTACGACCCCACAACAACTTTTTCCAAAACCGTCTCTTGTGCTTACCTTGCCCGCGCGTTGAGCGGCTTGATGGACAGGCCCGCTGACCTACGACCCCGTGCGGTGCCGAACGGCCTGGCCTCATGAGCCCGCAACAACTTTTTAAAACCCGTATTCTCCTGGGCGTGAGTGTGCGGAAGGGCCTCGCTCGGCTCGTGGCGGCGGACGGGCGGGCGATTGGCGAGGGGCGGGCCTATGTGCATCTGCGGCAGCCGGAGCTGGAGGCGCAGGCGGCTCAGGGCACGCTGTCGCTGGACTGGTGGGACGACGCGCTGAGCACGCGCGACGCCCGGCTCGAACTGGTCGGCGGTCCGACGCTCGCGCTCACGCTCAGCAGCGACCGGCTGAGCGGGTGCATCGAGGGCCGGATCATCCGCTACACGACCGAGTGGCCCGGTTCAGGGTGAACGGCCGCCCACGTCGGACAGGCGCGACATGAGCGCTTCGGCATCGTCGCCGATGCCGACTACGAGGTAGGCGATGCGGCCGTCGGGGCGCCGGGCGTAGACCACGAGCAGGTCGCCGGGCTGGCCGTGCTGCGCGGTAAACGCGTCCGCGGGCAACGCGGCGGCCAGGTTGGGGCTGCTGAAGCGCTCGACGACGAAGCGCGGATTGCCATCCGGTCCATGCCCGCGCGGCTGCGCGTCGTTCGGCAGCAGGCTGCGCGAGAGCGCCACCGCCGCGTCGAACGTGAGCGGCGCATACGCCGGCGGCACGTCGGCCACGAGCACGGCCCGCCTGGCAGGCGCGCCCGCTGAGATCGGCGCGGTCGACCCAGCTGGTGTGGCAGCCAATGCGGGGGCGGGGGAGGGGGGTGCGTCGGCGAGCTGAGCGCGGCGCTCGATGTTGGTACCGGTGCGGGCGCGATACACCGCCAGGCGCGTGGCGGACTCGCCGGACGGCGGGCCCCACGCCGCGGCCAGGTCCGCGTCGGTGTTGCCGAGACCGCCGGGGGGCGAGACCTGGATCGGCCGCGCCGCCACGGAGCTGGGTGCCGCGGAACTCGGGGCGGCGGTGGGCTTCGCCAGTGCGTCGAGTCGCGCCGCGGCATCCGCCGGCTCGGCGATCACCCACAGGCGGTCCGAGTAATCCCGCGTCAGCGGGTTCCAGGTCCCAGCGCACGTCATCAACGTCAGGCGCGGGGTGGTGGTTGCCTCCGTCGGCGACGTGTCGCCCTCAGGCAACACCTGCATCTGGCTGACCACGAAGTCGTACGTTTGGCCGCGCGAGCTGGCGATGACTTTGTCGCCGGGGGCCAGTTGATCCAGGTGGTCGAAGACGTTGTAACCGGCGGCGCCGCGCAGATGGCCGACCAGAACGCTGTTGCCCTGGGTGACGAACGCGCTGGTGCGGAGTTGGCCGACGACGAACAGGGGCGGTTCCCAGTCCACCTGGACCACGCCGGCGTGGAGATGGAGGTTGGGAATGTCGATGGAGTAGATCGGCCCGGGCTGCGGCTCGGGCGCTTCGGTCGGCGGTCGGACCTGGCCGACCTCGGCGCCGTCGGCATCCACCACCCGCAGCAGTGGCGCATCGATCACTTCGTCGACGGCGACGACGTTGACCGTCAGGTCGAGGTCAGCGTGCGCGTCGGGCCCGTCGAACCTGAGGGCGAGCAATCCGTCCGCGACGCCGCCACTCTGCGCACCGTCCAGCGGCACGGGGTCCAACGTGTCAATGCGATACCCCGCCAGCCAATTCAGCGGCAGCACCAGGCTGATCGGACCGCTGGGAGCATCGGTCGGATTGTGGACGGTGAGGGTCAGACGCGCGCTGGCGCCGGGTTCGGGTGGGTCGAGGAATTGAAACTCCGTCGCCGTGAGTTGCATCGCCGAGACGGCCGGCGTGGGCGTGAGCGCCACGGCCTCAGCCTCAGTTGGGACCTCACTCCGGCTGAGTCCGCCGAGGGGCACCTCAGGCGTTGCTGTCGAGGGTATGGCGATGCCCGGGTCAATCGGCTGGCGGGTGGCCGGCGGCGGCGCGGGGGTCGCCACGGCGCGTGGCGCCCCCGGACGCGACTGCGAGACCGGCGGTGCGGCCGGCCTGGCGACGGCCGCCCCGGCCGGCGCGGGCGTCAGCCAGATCGGCGGCGGCACGTCCGCGTTGCGCTGGGCGCGCGCCGCCTCGGGCGAGTTACGCCACTGCTCGCTCGCGTACCACGGTTCGAGGAGGACGAAGCCGCCGACCAGCAGCGTCCCGAGCCCAGCCACGATCAGGATGCTGCTGGGGCGAGGCCGCAGCCGGGCCAGGAAACGCCGCACGGTGGATCCGGATGGCTTGGCGATCAGACCCCTGAGGCGGCGTCCCCTTCCTCAGGGGCGGCCCGCCGCTGACGGCGGCGCAAGGCGACTCCGCCTCCGACGACGAGGACTCCAGCCGTTACCAGCGCCAGGCCGAACTCGGTCGGGATGCCGCCGCCGCGTGGCGCGGTGCTGGCCTGAGCCGCGGCCGGCGCGGCTGCCGCGGCGGCCGGGGCCGCCGCCGGCGGATTCGGGGCGGCGGCGGGCGGCGCCGCCGGGGCCGGCGCGGCGAGCGCCAGGGTCGGCACCGGGGTCGGTGGTCTGACGGCGGTAGGCGGCGCCGCGACGACCGGGGCGATGGCCGGCGCAACCGCGGTTGGAGTGGCCGTCGGCACGGGAACCGGCGTCGGCGTGCACACCGGCGGTGGGGGTAGGACGGGAGTGGGCACCTGGCCCTTCACGGGTGTTGGCGCCGTGTTCAGGAAGACGGGCACCTGGAGTATCGCCTCGGCGTTGCTGATCGCCGATCGCGCGTACACGAAGATCGTGCGACCACCGGAGCCGGCGGGGAGCGCGGGTGTTCGCAGCGTGAAGCCGGCGGTGGCGAACTGCGAGGTTGCCGACGCCAGGGGGTTCGGCTGGCCGAGCAGGCCGGTCCCGAGCGACAACCCGCCCGCATCCCGGTCGCCCAGAAACACCGTGACCGAAGCGATGCCGCTACCGCTGGTAGAGGCGGGATCGAACGCGACCCCGGCCATATTTACGGCAACACCAGTCAACAGCGTGTCGCCCGGCTGCGGATTGGAAAGGACGATCTGTATACCCTGAGCGGTGTTCACGCACGGCACGGCCGTCGCCGCGGGGACCGCCGTGGCCGTGGCCGCTTGCTGGGCGGGCGCAGCCGAAGCGGTCGACCCGACGCCGAGGAGCGCGAAGGCGATGATGCAAAGGGTGACGATTCCGCCGATTCCCAGGCGGCTTCCGAGGTGCGTCCGACTGAACACCGACACCTGTGACCTCCGTTGGATTCGTTCCATACCTACGTCTGAATTCAGAGTATCTCGTTTTTCACGGACGCGTGCCTGCAAGGCATAATCAAAGGGCGGCGGATGACCAGGTTTGGGCCCAGTGTGGACGACACCAGCACCGTCAAAGACGTTGAGTCCACCGACCCGTGGGCGGTCGCCGCCGTACCGGTCCCGGTGCTGTTTCGCGACGCGCAGGCGGCCATAGCGCGCGGCGCGTGGGCCGAGGCCTGCGCGCTGCTGGGTGAAGTCGTCTGGCTCGAGCCGGGGTTTGAGCAAGACGGGCACTCCGCGCGCGCGTTGTTCGCGCAGGCCAGACGGGCGCACGCTCGGGCGACACGGCGGAAGCGGATCATCGACCCCTGGCCGGTGCTGATCAGTGTCGCGGCGCTGGTGCTGGTGCCGGTTGCCGCTGGCGTGGCCACGGAGGCATTCGGCGGCGCCGGGCCGACTGGCCTGGCGGTGCTCGAACCAGTGCCGGCGACGGTCGTCACAGTGGCGACACTGATTGCGGCGCCATCGACGGTGATGCCGGCGCTGCCAACTGCGCTGCCGGCGGCACCAACCGAGCTGCCGGTGCGGCCGATCGTTGTGCCGCCCCTGCCCACGGTCGCGCCCGCCACGCCGACGGTCGAGCGGCTCGCGGTGCCGACAGTCGAGCCAGTCCCGACGCCACAGCCAACCGTCGCCGAGTTGGGTGCGGCCAACGTCTTCCTGCAGTTCACGCTCGGCGCGCCCACCGAGCAACCGCCGACGGCGACCGTGCCTGCGCCGACGCCGCTGGCTACCCCCGAAGAGGACCTCCTACGCCAACCGCCCGCCAAAGCAGCCGTCACCCGCTAGCCTGGTGCCTGGTGCTGCTGGCCCTCACCGCGGGGCTGCAGGGGCCGGCCGTCGGGCGAGCCCAGCCGGACTGCGACACGTACGCCAGTCCGGATGCACCGTGCGCGCTCGCCGATGGCTCGGTCATCAGCGCCTCCATCGGGGCTCGGGGTGGTCGCAATTACTTCTGGTTTGGTGTCCCGGTGCCGGACATGCACGTGTCCATCCAACTCACCGATCTGCCGGCCGACTACGACCTGTATCTGTTCTCCGATCAGGTCGCGGACCCCGAGCAGCCAATCCTCAGCTCGATCACGCCCGGCACCGCGCCCGAAGACATCGACGCCGTACTGCACGATGTGGGCACCTACGTGGTCGAAGTCGTGGACGACCCGAGCATCCCGAATGTTCCGGACGTGCCGTACACGCTCTCCTTCCGGCTCAGTCCGCCACCGGCTGCGCCAACGCCGGAGCCAACGCCCGAACCGACGCCGCTGCCGACGGCCCCCCCGGTGCCGGCCCCGTCGCTGGTCGCCGTCCCTGCCGTTGTCGGCCAGACGCCAAACAACGGGGCGCGGCTGATGCACGACGCTGGACTGGTCGTCGACGTCGCCGATGCCGATGCCTTCTCGCCAGCTGGTCCTGGCACGGTCGCCACGCAGGATCCCCAGGCCGGGACGCGAGTCGCACCCGGCTCGACCGTCAAACTCGGCATCGCCAGCGGGCGGGTGGCCGTCCCCGACGTGCGCGGCCGGTCGGAATCGGAGGCCTCCGCGATCCTCCGCGCCGCGGGCTTCAACATCCAGACGCGGCGGCGGCCAGACGACACCGTGCCGTCGGGAACTGCCGTTGGCACCAACCCCGGCGCGGGCTCGGTGCTGGGCGCCGCGAGCTCGATCGAACTCCTGGTCAGCCAGGGCCACTGAGCATCCCGACGGACTGTCCCGGCCGACTCAGCTGCGCGTCGGCGCCAGGTCTCGGGCGCGGCTCAGGTCGCGGATGCCATCGGCGCTATGGCCGGCGTCGAGCAGGCCTCCGGCACGCGCGATCAACGCCAGGTAGCGGACCGGAGCGTCGTTGTCCCTGGTGCTCGAGCCGGCCGTGCGCGCGGCGGACTAGTAAAGGTTAGGTTAAGCGTCGCGCAGGAGACGGCAGGTTGAGTTGATCTGCTCGGCGCTGAGGGTCCACAGGCCTTCGCGCAGCCCCCGCTTCTTACTCGGTCCACCGCCGACTGGCTTCAGCACGAAACGCGGCCCGGTCGCGCGGACGACTTCGAGGACCATGCCGCGCTCGTGCTTCGAGACCTGTTCCCAGAGTTGGCCGAGCTTTACTTCGGCCATAGCGCGCTGCGCGCGGCCGCGGGGTTGGCGGTGCCGTGGACGACGACCAGAATGTGCCCGGCCAGGACTTCCGCCTCGTAGCGCTCGGCGTCGTCGACGGCGAGCCCCAGACCCACCAGCGCGCCGGTGACGGCGCCGCGGTCGGATTGAGCTCGGGCGACGTGGAGGCCGAGGTTGCCCGTTCCGGCGACCGGTCCGAAGCCAGGCAGCGCGCCGCCGATCGAAGCGAGCCAGTCCAGCACGTCGTGCACGCGATGCGTGGAGGTGACGCCTTCGAGGTCGCGCGAGGCGCCGGTTTCAAGGTCCAGTGAGCGAGCCTCACCGGGCGCTCTGGCGAGCACGCTGATGGCCTCGGGCTCGATGCCCGCGGCTTCGAGCCCGAGGATCGCATCACGCGCCGCCCCGTGTTCGCGGAACACGCCAACAATCGGGTCCGATGTATCGCCCACGTAGATACTGTAATGGAGACCCCGCACTGACCTGGCGCTTCGGTAGCCCGCCTCGCTTCGCTCGCTCCATCCCGACACCCGGTGCACTGGGAGGGACTTCGGACGCGCGTTGGCGGAGCGATGCGGGGTGGGCGACCCAGCGCGACCGCAAAGGTAGACAGCGTGCCTCGAACCCGCGGAGAGCGAGCGAAGCGATGCGGGCGGGGGGCGACGCTTCAGGGCGCGGGTGGCTCGGCGTACAGGTCGGGGACGATCAGGTGCGCCTGGCGCGGGGGCCGGACGTAGTGGTCGTCGGCCTTGGGGCGGGGACCCAGGCGGATTGGTTCGGGGGTGACTTCCGTGTAGGGAAACAGGCTGAGCAGGTGACGGATGCAGTTGAGGTGCGCGCGGCGTTTGTCGTCGGCGTCAATCTGGTACCACCGCGCTTCCGGCACGTCGGTGAATTCCATCATCGCGTCTTTGGCCTTGGAATAGTCCAGCCAACGTTCGCGTGAGAGGATGTCCATCGGACTCAATTTCCACAGCTTGGCCGGATCGCCCGCCCGCTGCTGGAAGCGCCTCTCCTGCTCCTCGTCACTCACCGACAACCAGTACTTGACCAGATGCAGTCCGGATCGAATCAGCATGCGTTCGATCTCCGGGCAAGCGCGCAGGAACTCGGTGTACTCCGCCTCGGTACAGAAGCCCATCACGTGCTCCACCCCGGCGCGGTTGTACCAGCTCCGGTCGAAGATGACGATCTCGCCCGCGGCGGGCAGATGCTCGATATAGCGCTGGAAGAACCACTGGGTGCGCTCCACGTCCGACGGCTTGCCGAGCGCCACCAGCCGTACGCCGCGCGGATTCATCGGCTCCACGATGCGTTTGATGGTCCCGCCTTTGCCGGCAGCATCGCGTCCCTCGAAGAGGATGACCACGCGCTGGCCGCGTTCCTTGACCCAGTACTGCAGCCGGACAAGCTCGAACTGAAACCTGGCGAGGTCTTCGTTGTAGAGCGACCGGGTCAGCCGGGGCGGCGCATCAGCCGCATGTCCGTGCTTGTGCTTGTGCTTGTGTTTGTCTTTGGGCATGTGCGGGCGTGACGGCCCCTTAAAGTAGACGGTATTGCCGTGCAGGTCGCACAGTCGTGGCTGGCTTCACCGTACCACCTGCTGATCCGCACGAGCCTGGCGCTGGCCGTGGGGGTCGGCTTTTCGCTTGGCCTGTACCTGGTGCTTGGCTTCGCATTCGGGCTGCCGCTGGCGGCCACCAGCCCGGCGCTGGTCGAGGTCCACGGACAGGTCCAGGTCTTCGGGTTCGTCGGACTGTTCATCATGGCGGTCGCGGTGCAGCTGGTTCCGCGCTTTCACGCCAGCCGCATGGCGCATCCGACTCAGGTGTCAGTGGGTGGGCTCCTCCTGGCGGCGGGTCTGATCCTGCGGCTCGTCGGCCAGCCACTCCTACCGGGGGTGCCCCTGCGCGCCACGCTGCTGGTGCTGAGCGGTATCTTCGAACTGGTCGGGGTGCTGCTGGCGGTCCACACCTTCGCGCTGCTCATCGGTCGCGGGGTCACGCCGCCGCGCGGCTGGGAAGCCCTGCTACCAGCGACTTTGGGTGGAAGCCTGGTGCTGGCGCTGGTCCTGAATCTGGTCGCGTGTCTTGAATTGGCCCAGGGCGCGCTGGTTGTCCCGTACGCCCTGGACGAAGCGCTGCTGCACCTGGAAGTGTGGGGCTTCGCATCGACCATGGTGCTCGCGATCTCGGGCCGCGTCTTTCCAAAATTTCTGCTGCTGCAACCCACGCGCGCACACCTGGCGCGGGCCGCGCTGGGTCTCTGGGCGGTCGGAAGTTTTGGTGTTCCGCTCGTGTGGCTCGTCTTCGAGGGGACGCCGGCGCTCCGTTTCATGGCCGCTCTGGCGCAGTTCGGCGGCGCGGTACTCTTCGTCACGGCGTTGCGGTTGTACGACCCGGCCGCCCGCGAAAGCGGCACGCCGCACATCACCAACCCGACCCGCCGGTGGGTACGCCTCGCCTATGCCCTGATGCTGACCGCGGCGGCCGCAAATCTCGGCATCGCCGCCGCCGACTTTCTCGGTCGGACGTCGACCGTGGCCGAGCTTTCTGGTGCGCGCCACCTGGTGGCGCAGGGCTTTTTGCTGCCGATGATCCAGCTGATGGCCGCCCGGATACTGCCCGGCTACTCGGGGCACATGCTCAAGCGCGGGCGGCTGCTCGGTGCGCTGCTCTGGTCGCTCCTGGCCGGGGCGGCGCTGCGCGGCGGGGCGGAGCTGGCAGGCGGCTACGCGCCGGGCTGGAGCGCCGCCGTCGCCCTGGGGGGGACGCTGACGGCGGGCGCGTTCGTCGTCTTTGCCGTTGGCCTCTGGCGCTCCACGAACCCGCCGCTACGGGCCTGAGACCGCACGCTATGCTAGCGGTGGCCTGATGGACGCCGAGCCCGTAGTGCCGAAGACGACTCAGACCCGCCTCAGCCGACGGGTCGAGCGGTACATCATCCCGGTGCTCGAGAGTGCCGATGCGATGCTCTACAGCGTCGTCGGGCTGGTGTTCCTGGGAGCCGCGGCCGGCATGCTGGGCTACTCGGTGCTGTCGTTCCCGTCCGCGGTCCAGGAAGCCGGCGGCTTCCCGATTGCCATCATCACGCTGATCAACGATCTGCTGCTGGTCATGATCATCATGGAAGTGCTGCGCACGGTGCTGTCGTACCTGGCCGAGCGCGGCGGCTCGCTGCGGCCATTCCTGTTCATTGCCTCGATCAGCGCGACTCGCCGCATCCTGGCCATCGGCGCACAAATGAGCGTCGCCGGCGAAAATCTGCCGGCCGACCGCTTTCAGCAGTCGATGATCGACCTGGCAGTGAACGCGGGCGCGATCCTCGCCATTGCTATCGCCCTGTTCCTGCTCGGGAAGCGCCCCGACGACTAGCCTGGCGCTGGAGCGACGGCAGGTCCACACCTTCCAGCGCCAGGATCGCGGCCTTTTTGGCCGGACCGCCGCAGCCGTACGTGCGGGGGATGAAGTCGTTGCGGATGGCTCGGTGACACGGCACCAGGATGGGGACGGGGTTGCGGGCCATGGCGGTGCCGACCGCGCGGGCCGCCTGGGGCGCGCCGATCTCGCGCGCGATCCAGCCGTATGTGCGCACCTGGCCGCGGGGTAGCTCCATCACCTTGCGCAGCGCGCGCTGCTGCAGCTCTGAGAGCAGGGTCAGGTCGACGGGGCCGGCGTAGCGGCCTTCCGAGCCCTCGAAGAAGTCGCGGACGGCGTTGGCGAGGGCTGCCGGCGGCGGCCCGGCGGCGCGTGACGGGCGGACGCCGCGCACCGCCTGGCACCCGGCCTCGAACGCCGCGTCGTCGACGTCGAGGTCCGAGTAGCAAGCCGTCGGGCCGCGGTACGCGACGCTCAGGCGCCCGAGCGGGGTCTCAAACGTGGTGTAGTCGAGGTCAGAGGTTGGCATCACACAGCATGGAACACGAATCTTGGTGGGAACGATGCGTTTTGCGGAGCTGTACGGCGTTTTGCGGAGCTGTACGGCGAGACATCGCTGGCACCCCGCTGCGTGCTTCCCATGGAATTCTTAGGAAAAAGGCATGTCTCGAGACGGCGCGCTGCGCGGGGACGAACGGCGAGAAATCGCTGGCACCCCGCTGCGTGCTTCCCACGGAGCCCTTGGTAAAGGGATTGTTTCGACGCGGCGTCGCTGGGCGGGGGCGAAGGTTGCGCGAGCGTGCATCAAACGGGCGTACTAGAATCGGCCGCGGGGCAGCGGGGGAAACGAGTGCAGGCATGAGTCCGGACTTCATCATCGTCCAGGGACTCAATGGCATTGCCTACGGGCTGCTCATCTTCTTGCTGGCGGCGGGGCTGTCGCTGATCTTCGGGATGCTGCACGTCGTCAATCTGGCGCACGGCTCGTTCTTCATGATCGGCGCGTACGTCGGTTACAGCGTGGGGCGGGCGCTCAATTTCTGGGCGGCCCTCGTGGTCGCACCAATCGGCGTCGGACTGTGCGGCGTCCTCATCGAGATCGCCCTGCTCAAACACATGTACCGCCGGCCGCTCCTGGACCAGGTGATCCTGACGTTCGGCCTGGCGTTCATGGCCGCCGAGCTGGTCAGAATGATCTGGGGCGCCAACGAGCTGGTCCTGCGGCCGCCCGACATTCTGTCGGGAGTCACGCTGGTCCTCGGCAGCACCTACCCGATCTATCGCCTGTTCGTCATCACGATCGGCGTGGCAGTCGCACTCGGGCTGTGGACGATCGAGCGGCGCACGCGGCTCGGATCGGTGATCCGCGCCGGCGTCGCCGACCGTGAGATGGTGTCCGCGCTCGGCGTCAACATCGGCGCGGTCTTCACCGGAGTATTCGCCTTCGGCGCCGCCCTGGCGGCATTCGGCGGGGTGGTCGCTGGACCGGTGCTCAGCCTGTACCCGGGCATGGACGGCGAGGTGCTCATCATCGGCCTGACCGTCGTGGTGGTCGGCGGCCTGGGGACGCTGACCGGCGCATTCTGGGGCGGTCTGTTGATCGGCACCGCCGTCACGTTCCTCACCGTGCTGGTGCCGCAGGTCGCCCTGGT
Organism: Chloroflexota bacterium; assembly: GCA_035309865.1. Classification (GTDB taxonomy): domain Bacteria; phylum Chloroflexota; class UBA6077; order UBA6077; family CF-72; genus CF-72. The sequence goes on along the minus strand of DATGER010000097.1, from coordinate 29,589 downwards.
CCTGACCTTCGCCGTGATGGCCGCGATTCTCCTGGTACGACCGAATGGGCTCTTCGGCTTGAAGCTCGCCTGACCATGGTCGATCAATCGCTGACGGTGCAGGAGCTGACCTCTCCGGTCGGCACTCCTCTGGAGCGAGAAACTGTTGACGTCACACGGACGACGTTCGCGCGACGCTGGCTGGGCGGCGTGCACCCGGGCTACCTGGGATTCCTGGCCGCCCTGGTCGCCTACCCGTGGCTGCTCGTGCCGATCGACGCCCGTTACCCGTTGTCACTGGCGACCGGCATCCTGCTGGTCAGTATCTTCACCATGAGCCTGGACCTGATGCTCGGCTATGCTGGCCTGGCCTCATTCGGGCACGCCGCGTTCCTGGGCATCGGCGGGTACACCGCGGCGATCCTGTCCGTACGGTTCGGGATCTCCAACCTCGCCGTCACCATGGCCGTGGCAGTCGTGTTGGCCAGCCTGGGCGCCCTGGTGCTGGGTTTGCTGGCCCTCCGGACGAGCGGCGTGTACTTCTTGATGCTGACCCTGGCGTTCGCCCAGATCATCTCCGCCGCGGTCTCCAAGTGGGGGCCGGTCACCGGCGGCACCAATGGTCTGCCCGGCGTGCAGTCACCGGACCTGTTCGTGCCCGGCTGGACCGTTGGCGACGGGGTCCCCTTCTACTACCTCACCCTGACCGCGGCGGCGTTGAGTTTCTTTCTGCTGTTCAGAATCATCCACTCGCCGTTCGGGCGCACGCTCATTGGCATCCACCAGAATGAACGTCGGATGCGAGCCATGGGCTACGACGTCCGGTTGTACAAGCTGATCGCGTTCTGGATTGGAGGCATGTTCGCCGCGCTGGCGGGCGTGCTGTACGCCTACTTCAACCACTTCATTTCACCCGACGCCACCGGCTTTGCCCAATCCGGTACGGCCGTCATCATGGTGCTGCTCGGTGGAGAGGGCACCCTCATCGGGCCGGTGTTCGGAACCGTGGCGTACATGCTGATCCAGAATTCCCTGTCGTCGTTTACTCCGCACTGGCAGCTGATCCTGGGCATCCTGTTCGTGGTTTTTGTGATGTTCGTGCGAGGAGGTCTGGCCGGTATCTGGACGCGTGTCCGCACCCGGCTCCAACCGCGTGGCGCTGCTTAGCCTGGACCGCATCAGCAAGAACTTCGCGGGCCTCGAGGTGCTGCGCGACGTGCAACTCGCGGTGGAGCCCGGTGAGCGGCGGGCGATTATCGGCCCCAATGGAGCCGGCAAGACCACGCTGTTCAACATTCTCAGTGGTGAGCTGAAGCCATCGTCCGGCACGATCAGCCTGGAAGGACGTCAAGTCACCGGTTTGGCGCCGGAGAAGATGTTCCGGCTGGGCCTGGCGCGCACGTTCCAGAAGAACAGCCTCTTCATGGGTCTGACCACGCTCGAGAATGTGCGACTCGCGGTCCAGCAACATCAGCAGCAGAGCTTGCAATGGTTCAAGCCGTGGTGGGGTTTCGATCGCTTGAACGATCGGGCCAGAGCGGTCCTGGAGCAGGCCGGGCTGTGGAACCGCCGCACGGAGCTGGTGAAGAATCTCTCGTATGGCGAGCAGCGCATGCTCGAGGTGGCGATCGCGCTGGCTGGCGAGCCCAGGCTGCTGCTGCTGGACGAGCCAACCGCCGGCATGTCGATGGCTGAAACGGCCAACTCGGTCGTCACGATCTCCAACCTGCCGCGTGACCTGACGATGCTGATCATCGAGCACGACATGGACACGATCTTTGCGATCGCTGACCGCATTACGGTGCTGGACCACGGGCAGGTGCTGGCTGATGGGACGCCAGACGAGGTGCGCAACAACCCGGCGGTGCGGAGTGTGTACCTTGGCGAATAGCCCGGCGCCGGTGCTGGCGGTTGACGGGATTCACACGTATTACGGCGACAGTCACATCCTCCAGGGCGTGTCGCTGACGGTGCAGCCGGGCGAGCTCGTCTGCCTGCTGGGGCGCAACGGAGTTGGCAAAACCACGACGATGAACTCCATCATCGGGTTCAATCGCCCGCGCGTCGGACGGGTGGTGCTGAACGGGCGAAACGTGACGGGTCTGCAGCCGTACCGCATCGCCGCGGAGGGCGTCGGCCTGGTACCGCAGGGCCGCCGAATCTTCGCCCCACTCTCGGTCAAAGAGAACCTGCTGTTCGCCCAGACGCGCCACGGGCCGTGGACCCAGAGCAGCGTGTACGAATTGTTCCCGCGGCTGTTCGAGCGTCAGGGGAACCGCGGCGATACGCTGAGCGGCGGCGAGCAGCAGATGTTATCCATCGGCCGGGCGTTGCTGATGAACCCGAAACTCCTGTTAATGGATGAGCCGTCCGAGGGACTGGCGCCGCTGGTGATCCGCGAGATCGGACGGGTGATTCTGGAGTTGAAACGTGCTGGCATGGCGGTGTTGCTAGCGGAGCAGAACCTCGCCCTGGCGCTCTCGGTGGCTGATCGGTGCTACGTGCTCCACAAAGGCCAGGTGGTGTTCGAAGCCACGGCCGAGGCCCTGCGCGCGGACGAGGACGTGAAGCACCGTTACCTGGGGGTCTAGGGGCTCTGCCGCGGATCCAGGCCGCGGATCAAGTCGCGCACGAGCCGTAGCGCTGGTACGAAAAGGGCCTTGGCTTCGGCGCGCCGGACAATGTCGCCGAAGATCGCTTCGACCTCCAGCGGCGCGCCCGCGAGCAGGTCCTGGGTCATGGAGGCGTAGTTCACCTGCCCTGGACCGGCTCCTGGGGCACGACCCAGACTTCGGGTTGGACTGGAGGCAGTCGCCCGCGGCCCTGCGGTGAGGCCGAGCTGGCGGACTGTCTCTTCCTCGTCGCGGTCCACGAAGGTGCGAATCGGCGGGAAACTCGGGTAGTTGCCGACCTGGACGCCGTATGCGGCCGCGATCGCCGCGGTTTCCCGGACCAGGACGAGATACGCGCGCATGAAGTGCGGGTTGGCGAAGAGTTGGGTGGTGCTCGCTCGCGCCAGGACGGTGACGCCGAACACCCCGGTGGCATTGCATGCCTTTGACCACAGCACGCTGGCGATATCGTCGCGGGCTTGCGCTGGGATGCCGGCGGCCTGGAATGTATCGGCGGTTTGCTGGACGCGCTCGGAGATCGGTCCGCTGAGCTCGCCGAAATAGGTCGCGCCGGGGCTCGTGACCTGGACGCTGCCGTCGGGCTGCCGGTTTGCGCCAAAGATCGTGACCGCGGCCACGATCCGATCGGCGCCAAAGGCGTGTGCTAACAGGTCATCCTTGACGATGCCGTTCTGGACTCCGGCAGCCCAGGCCACGCGTGCGCCGGCCGAAGTCTTTACCGTATCGATCGCTTCTGCGAGATCGTACCCCTTGGTGGCGAAAAGCACGGCCGCGCCGTCTGGCACGTCGTTGGCGTCACGCGTCACGAGGACGCCGCCCGCCCCGACCGGGATCGTGGCCTCGACGGCGCCGTGCAGACGAAGAGCACCAGTTGCCTGCAAGCGGCTCGCGCTGCGCGGCGTAGCCAGCAGCGTGACCCGCTGGCCCCCTTGCGCCAGCAGCCCCGCGAAGCTCTGCCCGAGCGCCCCCGCGCCGACGATGACGTAGTTCACGACTCAGGCGACAGGACCGTTCGGGGCGATGGTGATTTTCAGGGCGGTGCGGCCGTCTACCTTGTAGTCCGAATTGAGCGCCTGGATGGCGTCGGCGACGCGGTCCAGTGGGAGCTGATGGGAGACCAGGCGCTCGAAGGGCAGGCGGCCAGAACAAAGCTCCAGGATGCGGGCGGCGGTGATGGCGTCCTGATAGTTCTCCAGGCCCAGCGTGCCCATCAGGCTGATGTTTTTTGCCACGAGCTGCGTGGACGGATTGAAGGTGACGTCGCCCGTGTCACTGGCTAACCCGAGCTCCATGAAGCGGCCACCGTCGCGAGCGTAGGAGATGCCCTCGAGCCAGGCCGGGGCGAGTCCGACACAGCCGAAGACGAGGTCGGCCCCGACACCGGCCAGCGTTTCGGCCAGCACCGCGCGGGTGCGCTCGTGTGGATCGCGTACCGCGTCGATGTCGATCACGACGTCGGCGCCGAATGCCCGAGCCACCTCCAGGCGTTCGCGCGGCCCGCCGACCACGATGGCGCGCGTCGCGCCGGCGAGTTTGGCGACCCCCAGCGTGAGCAGGCCAATCGCGCCGCAGCCCTGGACCACGATCGTTTCACCGAGCTTCGGCGCCGCCCGCCGCACGGCGGTCACCGCCACGCCGAGCGGCTCCGAGAGCACGACCGTGCTCGCGGCCGCGGACATCTTGAGCATGAACGTTGTTTCGGGCCGGTCCACGTACAGGTACTCGGCAAATCCGCCACTGAACGCCGCGGGCGGTCCGGTGGCGCGGTTCCGGCACCGCCGCGGCTGCTGCAGCGTGCGGCACTCATAGCACTGGCCGCACCAGCCCCAGCGCGCAAAGACACGGTCTCCCGGCTGCAGCTCGTGTCCGAGATAGTCGCGCTGCCCGCCAGGTCCAGTCCTGGCAACGGTGCCCACGTTTTCGTGTCCCAGGAAAGCCGGAAACACCACGTCCTTCCACTGGCCGAGGTACGTGTGGGCGTCAGTGGCGCAGCAACCGGAGAGCTCCATGCGCAGCAGCACGGTCCCCGGAGCCGGATCCGGCTCCGAATACTCCGATACGCTGAAGGTTCCAAACGGCTTGTCCAGGACCACAGCGCGTGCGGTCGGCATACTGGGACCTAGCCTTTGACGGCTCCGGCCGTCAACCCCGCGGCGTACTGCTCGACGAAGAACGAGTAGATCAGGGCCACCGGCACCGAACCGAGCAAGGCACCCGCCATGAGCGGCCCCCAGAAGTAGAAGTCGGCACGCGTCAGCTGTGTCAGCACCCCGACCGGGATCGTACGCGAACTGCTGGCGGTCACGAACGTCAGGGCGTAAATGAATTCATTCCAGCTGAGCGTGAACGAGAAGATGCCGGCTGAAAGAATGCCGGGTGTGGCCAGGGGGAACGCAATCCGCCACATCGCCCCGAAGCGGTTCGCGCCGTCGATGCGCGCGCACTCCTCGAGCTCAGACGGGATCGTCTTGAAGTAGCCGGCCATCAGCCACGTGCAGAACGGGGTGAGAAACGTCGGATAGATCAGGATCAGCGACAGGAAGTTGTCCTGGAGGCGGAGCGTTTTGACCACCTGCAGCATCGGGATGAACAGCAGTGAGGTCGGGACCAGGTACGTCGCGAAAATCGCCAGTCCGACGGCGCCGGCGCCGCGGAAACGAAGTCGGGCCAGGGCGTAGCCGGCCGGGACGCCCAGCAGCAGCGAGATGGCGGTGGCCAGGATGGCGATGACCATCGTGTTGCGGGTCCAGGTGGGAAACTCGGTGGCCGTCAGCAGGTGTGCATAGTGCTCGAGCGACGGTTGGAGCACGAGCATCGGGTTGCCAGCGGCGCTATACAACTCCGAGTCCGGTTTCAGCGACGTGATCAGCATCCAGTAGAAGGGCGAGAGCAGAAACAGCAGCACGAGCCCCAGTGGCAGGTACAGGGTGAGCAGCCGATCGAGGCGGCGGGCGGCGGCCGGCGACCACAGCCCGGGGGCAGGCTTTTTCATGCTGATGGGCATGATCGGCGGCCTCAACACGGTCTGGGACCGCTACGCAGCATCATGTGGAGTTCGTCTTGCGGAGGTAGTAGATCTGGACCGCGACCAGGATGAAGAGTGCCGGTAGCATGGTCAGTGAGATGGCCGCGCCTTCGCCCAGGCGTCCAGAAGCGATGCCGACCTGGTAGCTGAGCGTCGCCAACAGGTGCGTGCTGTTGATCGGGCCGCCACCCGTCAGCGCATAGACCGTCTGGAAGTCCGAGAACGTCCAGATGATCGACAGGACGAGCGTGATGAGCAGGATGGGCAGCATCATCGGCAGGGTGACGTACCGGAAGCGGCCGAGCTTGCCCGCGCCGTCGATCGACGTGGCCTCGTACAACTCCTTCGGAATGGCTTGCAGCCCAGCGAGCAGGGTGATGCCGAAAAACGGAATGCCACGCCAGGCGTTGACGAGGATGACCGAAAACAGCGCCAGGTTGCCGTCCACCAGCCAGGGCAGGCCAGTCTTGATCACGCCGAGGTGGATCAGGATCCAGTTCAGCACGCTGAAGCTGGGGGCGAAGATCCACAGCCAGGCCAGGGTCCCGAGCGCGGCCGGGACGATCCACGGCAACAAGACTGCGGAGCGCACCACCTGTCGGAAGCGGAACCGCTCGTTGATCAGCAGTGCCAGCCCGAAGCCAGCGACGAGCTTGATGACCGTTGCACCGGCCGTGTAGATCAGCGTGTTGTGGAGCGTCTGCAGATAGATCGAGTCAACTGCCAGCCGCTGGATATTCAACAGGCCGATGAAGTGGCCCGGGTTGCCGATGGTGCGATCGGTCAGGGCCATCGATACGGAGATCGCGAACGGATAGGCGACCAGCCCCAGCAGGAGCAGGACGACCGGCGCCACGAGCAGGTAGCCGAGGACCTGCTCGTTGTCGAGCGCATGCTCGAGCCAACTGAGCCGCCCACGCGGCAGCGACGCCGGGGTTCCGCGGGCGTTGGCGCGAGCGACCTCCACGGCGGAGCCTCTAGATCCTTCCCGACTGGCAGTGCGATCTATTGCTCATAAAGCGTCGCCGTCGGCCCGCTTCGCTGGGCTGCGGAATGCTTCACGGTGCTCAGGATGACCGCTCGCGCGTTTTAGCTGGCCACTTTGGCAGCGCTCTGTTGGTACTGGTCCGTGGCCCAGGCCACGGCCTCGTCGGCCTTCATCTTGCCGGTCACCGCGTTGGCGAACATGTCGACCAGCACGAACTTGTTGATCGCGTCGGTCGCGGCCGCACTCGGCGGACCGGCAAAACCCGGGAGGCGGTTGATCTTGTTCAGCTCGCGGAAGATCTTGAGCTTCGGATCGTCTGGCCAGGCCTCCGGAATGGCGTCGAGCCCCTTGAAGTTGGGGATGAAGTACGACCGACCGGTCTTGGTCCACGGGACCAGGAACTTCTTGTCGAAGAAGGCGCGCATGAAGGCTCGGGCGCCATCGGGGTTCGGCGAATCGGCAAAGGCCGCCCACAGGTTGATGTTGTAGTTGGCGAAGCGGCCCGCGGGCCCGGACGGCCAGTTGGCGTGATCCATCGCATCGGCGATGCGCTTCTTGTCGACGTCGCCCTTCTGGTCGGCGGCGTCCCGGGCGCCCAGGTAAATCGTGTTCACGTTCACCGTGGCCGAGATCTGCTCGGTCAAAAACGCCTGGTTGTTGTCTGGATCGAGCCAGCCCAGCACGGCCGGATCCATGTACTTGTACATTTCGGTGTACCACTTGACGGCGTTGAGCGTCTCGGGCGAGTTGAGTGCGACGGTCTTGCCGTCGGCCTCGAATTCCTTGCCGCCGAAGGCCCACAGCACCGGGAAGTTCGTGGACTTGCCGTCACCCGGAGCGTGGCCCAGGGTCATGCCAATCGGCTTGCCAAAGTCGTGCATCTTCTGCGCGGCCTTGAGCAGGTCATCGAACGTGTCCGGGAACGCCGTCACGCCAGCCGACTTGAAGAAGTCGGGGCGCCAGTTCCAGGCCGCCGGCGCCTGACCCAGCATCAGCGCTTTCCACTGGCCGTAGACGATGCCGGCCTGCTTGGCGACATCGAACCAGCCACCCCAGGCGGTGTCGAGCTCGTTGGCGATATCTGTCACGTCGAGCAGCTTGTTGCCGTAGAGGTGCGGGTCGGTATCGCGCAGCACGGCGACATCCGCGCCACCGCTCTCGATGACCGCCGCGACCTTGGCGTCCATTTGCGCATCAGCGTAGCGCTCGATTCGGGCGTCCATGCCGGTGTCCGCACTGAGCTGCTTGACCAGGTCGTCGAGCTCGCCATCCTGCGCCGGGACGTAGGAGTTGCCACCGATGATGGTGAGCTTCGTGCCCTTGAGCGGGCTGGCGCCGGTGGTCACGGGGGCGGCCGTCGCGGCCGCGGCCGCCGGCTTGGCCGTGGCCGACGCACCGGCTGGTGCGGCGGCAGGCGTTGCCGCCGATTGACAGGCGGCCAGGAGGCCGCCCGCGCCGAGCGCGACGATCGCCACGCTCGAAACTTGCAGGAAACGCCGCCGCGAGAGCGAACGTGGACCGAACTGCTGCTGACTCATCGCCATCCCCTCATCTCGGCGTGTGCCTCGACCCGACGCCGCTGGATACTGCTAAAACGGGCACTTGGTTAACAATCGAGAGCATCATATACCATTGACAATTGTCTGCAAGCGACGCTAGTGTGTGCGCCGGCCAGTATTGTTGACAATCCTGGCTGGCCCAGACGGCGTGAGCCGCACAGGAGGACCCGTGGCTGCGTTCAAAGTCGTGATCGCCGATCAGCCGGCCGCGGACCATGACGTCGAGGCCGCCACGCTGGCTGCCAGCGGCTTGCGGCTCGAGGCGGTCTGGCTCGCCGGCCGCGACGCCGATCGAGTGGCGGAGTACGCCGCCGACGCCGACGCGCTGGTCATGTCCTGGACACCCGTGACCCGCCTTCTCATCACCCAGCTCCGCCGATGTCGGGTCATTGCACGCTTCGGCATTGGCGTCGACATGATCGACCTGGACGCCGCGACCGAACGTGGGATCCTGGTCTGCAACACGGCGACCTACTGTCTGGACGAAGTCAGCAACCACGCCATGGGGCTCTTGCTGATGTTGAATCGGGGGCTGCTGCAGGACATTGACGCGGTCCGCGCAGGCGGCTGGTTCCGCGCCTCGGGCACGCCGCCGCGCAGGTTGCACGGACAACGCCTCGGGCTGGTCGGTCTTGGCAACATCGGCAGACTCGTCGCCCGCAAGGCGCGCGGATTCGGGCTCGACGTGGTGGCGTACGATCCCTATCTGCGCCGCGAACAGACTCACGTGGATGGCATCTCGCTGATTGATCTGGACGAACTGCTCGAGAGTGCGGACATCGTCAGCGTCCACTGTCCGTTGAACGACTCGACCCGCCATCTGCTGGGCGCGCGCGAATTGGGACGGATGAAGGCCAGCGCGTTTTTGATCAACACCTCCCGAGGTCCAGTGGTCGATCAGGCCGCGCTGACGTCTGCGCTGGCGGAGCGTCGGCTGGCGGGCGCTGGGCTGGACGTCTTCGAGACCGAGCCCCTGCCGGTGGACGACCCGCTGCGCGCGCTCGACAACGTGATTCTGACGCCGCACTCGGCGAGCTGGTCGGTCGAGTCGAGCGCGGAGTGCCGCCGGGTCGCGCTCGAGCACGTGGTGACCGTTTTGCGGGGCGGCGTCCCGACCGACGTGGTCAACCGCGCGGTCCTCGAACGGGTGCATGCCGGCTGAGGTCGCCATGCCCCGTCTGGGATGGGACATGCAGGCTGGTAGCGTGGCGGAGTGGCTGAAACACGACGGCGAACGGGTCGAAGTGGGCGAACCGATCTGCATGATCGCCGCCGACAAGGGGACCGTCGAGCTCGAGGCGCCCGGGAGCGGGATTCTGCGCATCTCGCCGCGCGCGCCTGCGGTCGGCGTCGAGGTCCCGGTGGGGACACTGCTCGCGTACCTGGTGGAGCCCGGGGAAGAGGTGCCGCCGGACGCGGCGATTCGGCCGCTGACGAACAGTGCCTCACGTCCACAGGTGGCAGGGCCCGGCGCGAGCGAGGCGCCCGTCGGCCCGCAGGTGGCGGGGCCTGGCTCGGGCGAGGCGCCCGTCGGCGCGCAGGCGGCGGGGCGCGGCGATCACGCGCGGCGCATCGTGGCGAGCCCGCGGGCGCGGCGCGCGGCGGCGGGACTAGGAGTTGACTGGCGCACGCTGGTCGGCAGCGGGCGCGGGGGCCGGATCCTCGAGCGCGACGTCGCGCGGGCCTCGGCGACAGCGCCGCACGGCGCGGACGTGCACACGGAGGTTCGCGCCGAGGCGCAGTCCTCCGCGGGTGCTGCGTCGACGGCCGTAGCGGTACCGCTCAACGGCATTCGCCGGCTCACCGCAGAACGCGTCGCGTTGAGCGCGCGAACCGTGGCGCCCGTGACGTTGACGACGGACGCGAACGCGACGACGCTTGTGCGGCTGCGCGAGCAGGCGGTGACGGAGCAGGGCGCGCGTGAAGGGGCGCCGTCCATCACGGACTTGCTGATCAAGCTCGTTGCCGTCGCGCTCGGCGAGCACCCCGCGCTGAACGCGGCGCATGCGGAGGTGAGCATCGGGATTGCCGTTGACACCGACGCGGGCCTGCTGGCACCCGTGGTGCACGACGCTGGCACGCGGTCCGTCGAGTCCATCGCGCGCGAGTCAGCGCGTTTGATCCACGCGGCCCGGTCCAATTCGATTCGCCCCGAAGACCTGCAGGGCGCGACGTTCACCATCACCAATCTCGGCATGTACGACATCGACGCGTTCACGCCGATCGTCAATCTGCCGCAGTGTGCGATTCTCGGTGTGGGCCGCATCGTCGCGCGGCCGGTCGTGATCGACGACACCACCGAACAGATCGCCGTGCAGCGCATGCTCGCGCTCAGTATGACGTTCGACCACCGCCTGGTGGACGGTGCCCCGGCGGCCCGCTTCCTCCAGCGCGTCAAGCACCTCGTGGAGCGCCCCACTTTATGGTTGTTCCGCTGACGTCCAAGCCCAGTTACGAACTCTCGCCCGATGCCGTGGTCGAGCTCTATCGGCAGATGCTCATCATCCGCCGCACCGAGGAGCAGCTTGCGCGCGCGCACCAGCAAGGGCTGGTCCACGGCGCCTGCCATACGTACGTCGGCGAGGAGGCGATCGCCGTTGGCGTGTGTGCCCATCTGCGCACCGACGATGCGGTGTTCAGCACGCATCGCGGCCACGGGCACGCGCTGGCCAAGGGGGTGACGCCACGCCAGCTCATCGCGGAGCTGCTCGGCCGGGTGACGGGGGTTTCGCACGGGCGTGGCGGCAGCATGCACGTGTTTGCGCCGGAGGTGGGCATGCTCGGGACCAGTGGGATCGTCGGCCCCAGCATGCTGATGGCCGCGGGCATCGCGTACGCGAGCCGACTGGCGAAGTCGGACCGCGTGAGTGTCGCGTTCTTTGGCGATGGCGCCAGCAACAACGGCGCGTTCCACGAAGCGCTCAACATGGCGGCGATCTGGAAGCTACCGGTCGTGTTCGTGTGCGAGAACAACCAGTACGCGACGGAGGTGCCGTTCGTCACGGTCGCGGGGAACCCTGACGTTAGCTCGCGGGGGGTGGCGTACGGGATTCCATCGCCGGCGGTGGATGGCAATGACGTGCTCGCGGTCCACGCCGCGGCCGGTGTCGCGGTACGGCGCGCGCGCGCTGGCGATGGGCCGACGCTGCTGGCGTGCAGCACGTATCGCACGCGGGCGCACTCCGAGGGCATGCGGGACGGCGGCTATCGAACGCGCGAGGAAGTGGAGGCGTGGCGCGCGCGCGATCCGATCAAGCGGCTCCGCGAAGCGTGCGACGCCGCCGCGCTCGACGCCGTGGACGCCGAGACCCAGGTGCTGGTCGACGAAGCGCTTGAATGGGCCAAGGCGAGCGCCTGGCCAGATGCATCGACGGTGCTCGACCACGTCTACGCGGAGGAATCGCATGCGTGAGCTGAGCCTCGCTGCCACGCGGACTACACGTTCCAGAAACTTCTTCCTGAAGAATCAGGGGGAGGGAGCGCAGCGACCCGGCTCGCCAGGGACGTCCCGCGCTCGCCCGCATCGCTGCGCTCGCTCCGCCCGATCCTCACGGAGGACAGCAAGAGACTGCTTGGTCTGGAGCTCGATTCTCACGGACGTGGCGTACTGCGTCCAGGTCGTGCCGTCGACCAGGCCATTGTCCGTGCCAAGAAACGCAGTGCTCCAGGCGGAGCGAGCGCAGCGATGCGGAGGGAGTCGCGTGTCCGCACAGAGGTTAGGAACGCAGTGCTCCAGGCGGAGCGAGCGCAGCGATGCGGGGAGGCGATCACGTGCGTGAGATCACGTTTACTGAGGCGGCGCGGGAGGGGCTCGCTGAGGAGATGGAAAGGGACCCGATGGTGTTCGTGGTCGGCGAAGGCATCGGCGCGCGCGGGGGAAATTTCGCTACCACACTCGGGCTGTTCGAGCGCTTTGGCGCGGAGCGTGTCCGAGATACCCCGATCGCGGAGCGGGGATTCACGGGACTCTGTACTGGCGCGGCCATGGGTGGGGCCCGGCCAGTGGTGGACTATATGTTCTTCGACTTTGCGCTGGATGCCCTGGGCGAGATCATCAATCAAACCGCCAAGATCCAGTACATGAGCGACGGTCGGCTCACGATGCCGATCGTGCTCCGCGGCTGTGTCGGCATCGGCTCGTCGGCCGCGACGCATCACTCCGGCAGCTATTACTCGCTGTTCGCGCACATCCCCGGCCTGCGCGTCGTCGCGCCGACGACCCCGCGGGATGCCAAGGGACTGCTCAAAGCCGCGATCCGCAGCGACGATCCGGTGGTGTTCATGGAGCACCGCGGTCTGCTGTCGCTCAAAGGTCCGGTCCCCGATGCCGACGCGGACGAAGTGCTTCCCTTCGGCCAAGCGAGCGTCCGCCGGGTAGGCAGTGACATCACCGTCGTTGGCATTGCGCACATGGTGACGAAGGCCCTGTCAGCCGCCGAGGAGCTGGCCAGCTCCGGCATCTCGGTCGAGGTGCTTGATCCGCGCAGCCTGGCGCCGCTGGACATCGACACCGTGCTGGCGTCGGTGGCGAAGACCGGCCGCCTGCTGGTGGTGGACGAAGACTATGCGCCGTGTGGCGTCGGCGCCGAAATCGCGGCGCAGGTCGCGGACCGCGGCTTCGACGACCTGGACGCACCGGTGCGTCGACTCAACAGCCTGCACGCGCCGGTGCCATACAGCCCGCCGCTGGAGGCGGCCATGGTCCCGACGCCCGGGAACATTGCTCAGGCGGTCCGTGACTTGCTGGCGGAATAGTCCGCCAGCGCGACCGGCGACTCAGCCGGGTAGCTGGCCAGCACGCGCGCGTAGCTCGCCTCGAGGTGGCGTTCGATGGCCGCGATCACTCTGGGCCGGTCGCGCGCGCGGATCATGTACGCCAGCTCCAGGTGCCCGTTATACGTGTCTTCGCGAAAATCGGGGCCCGCCACGTTGCGGCCGAGCAACAGGACGTACACCTGTGAACGAATGCTGCTCCAGGTGGCGTACAGGCGCTCATGATGCGCGGCGCGGTACACCGCATCGTGGAAGCGCACGTCCTGGTCGGCCGCCTGCTGCTCCGTGAGGGGTTGATCCGAGCCGGTGCCCCGGAACTCGTGCAGGACCGAATCCATCACCCCAAAGTCAGCTTCGGTGCCATACTCGACCGCGCGGGCGACCGCCAGGCGCTCGAGTGCCAGTCGCAGGCTGTAGACCTCCTCCAGGTCAGCCCGGGAGAGGCGCGCGACGATGGCCCCGCGGTTGCGGCGCAGCAGCACCAGTCCTTCCTGCTCCAGTTGGAGCAACGCCTCACGCACCGGGCCGCGACTGACCTGATGGCGGGCGGCAATTTCCACCTCGCGCAGCCGCTCGCCAGGCGCGAAGTCACCCTGCAAGATGGCCTGACGCAACCGCGCCCGGATCGATGCCGCGAGCGGGGCGTCATCTGCCGATGTCTGCTCGGGGAGGCTCAAGTCCGGGCCGCCATCGGCAGCAGCTGGTGCTGTCGCAGAATCGTCGCGATCGTGGTCAGGTCGTCGTCGGCCACGGCGAGCACGAACAACCCGGCGCAGCCGCCGTCCAGAATGTAGTCGGCGCCGCGTCCGACCGCCGCGACGTCGACCTGACCGGCCTCATCCAGCGGCGAGATCATCGGCGGAATGACGCCGCGCAGCGCCGTGTCCCAGCTCCAGGCGGGGGTGATGGATCCGTTGTGCGACGTACGCTCGACCACTGGTTCGTCCCTTCTCTCTACAGGATCGTCGGGTGTCAGTCTGGAACGGGCAGCGAACCGGTGGGGTTCAGCGCCAGGTTACCGCCGTCTACGGGCAAAAGCACTCCGGTGACCATCGAGGCGGCGTCCGAAACCAGAAACAGGACTGGCCCGACGATTTCGTGTGGCTCGCCCATGCGGCCCATCGGGATGCCCGACAGCACGCGCTGCACCAGTGCCGACCGATTGGGATCGGCCACCATCGCCCGCCACCCGGCATTGAGGAACTGCGCCGGCTGAATGGCATTGACGCGAATGCCGCGGTGCGCCCACTCCACCGCCAGCTCGCGGGTGAGCTGATTGACGCCGCTCTTGCTCGTGCCGTACGCCAGGTTGCCGCGACCGAGCGAGGAGGCGCTGGCGATCGAGCTCACGTTCACGATGCTGCCGCCGCGCCGCTGGGCGATCATGCGCGCACCCGCGGCGCGGGCGTACAGGAAATACCCGGTCAGGTTCGTGCGCAGCACGTCCTCCCAGATGTCGAGGGGGAACGCCTCGGGCTTGCCCTGCATCGGATTGCGGCCGGCGTTGTTGACCAGGATGTCGATCTGTCCGAAGTCGCGATCGAGCTGCTGGAACACGGCGTCGACGTCAGCGCTCGAGCCGGTATCGCCGGGTCGGGTGGCACACTGGCCGCCGGCCGCGCGCACGAGCGAAGCGGTCTCTTCGAGGTGGGCCGCGTCGAGATCGGTCAGGAACAGGCGGGCACCGACTTCGGCGAAGCCGAGGGCGATGGCGCGGCCGAACGCGCCGCCGGCGCCGGTGACGAGCGCGACTCGTCCATCGAGTCGGAAGAGATTGCCGATTGAGCCGCCGTCGCGCATGCGCACCCCCGCCGCTAGGATACCTGGATTGTCGACAACTTGCAGCAGACACCGCATCGGGCGGGGTCGCCTGATCGATCCATCAGGGCAGCAATTGTTCACAATCTGACTTGACAAGCCAGTACGCGGTGCGCGATGCTGCCCTGGGCCTCCGCGCGCCCAAGGCGTGGATTGTCAACACCCCGCATGGAGGGATGACCGTGAGACCTCGATTCGGCACCCGGCCGGGCATGCTCGGTCCGATCGTCGCGACGCTGCTGCTCGCGGCTGGCTGTGCGCCGGCCGCACCCACCGCACCGACCGCGGCGCCCGCCCCCACCCAGGCAGCGGCGAAGCCCGCCGCCGCCGCGCCGACCACCGCGCCGGCCGCGACCACCGCCCCGGCCGCAACCACCGCACCAACGACCGCGCCGGCAGCCCCGGCCAAGCCGACGACGGCCCCGGCCGCGGCACCAACGACCGCGCCTGCGGCCGCACCAACTGCCGGTACCGCGGCGGCCGCGCAGCCCTACGCCGGCACGACGCTCACGCTCGAGACCTATTCCGGCGTACCCGAATTCGACTTCTACAAGACCCTGATGCCTGATTTCCAGAAAAAAACTGGCATCAGCGTGAATTTCGTCCAGCAGCCTGTCGACGCGATGGACACGAAAGTCCCGCTCCAGTTGACCGCCAAGGACACGACGCTCGACGTGTTCACGACCGGCTCAGAGAACATCGGCCACTACGTCGGCATTGCGGGTGTCGAACCGATGGACGCCTACCTGAACGACACGGCCCAGACCCCCGCCACGTACGACTTCAAGGACATTGCCCCGGACGTCGAGTCCGCGTGCCAGCAGGGCGGCAAGACGTACTGCATTGCCACCCATACGGGCGGCGGGCTGCTGTACTACAACACGGCGATGTTCAAGGCGGCGGGTATCGCGGCCCCACCCCAATCGCCGGACGAGCTGCTTCAGGACGCCGCCAAGCTCACGACCGCCGACCACGCCGGTTTCTGCGTTCGCGCCGACAAGTCCCAGGTGCTGTACGACGGCTTCCAGATCTGGCAATGGTTTGTGGGTTGGGACAACCCCGTGACCGGCAATTACTTCGATAAGAACTGGAACTTCCTCATTGGCACCGAACCACAGGCCACAAAGTTCGGCGAGTTCTACCGCGAGCTCCTGCAGAAGTACGCCCCCAAGGGGATCGCGACCTACCTGGTTTCGAACTGCCTCCAGGACTTCCAACAGGCTCGCGTCGCCATGTGGCAGGACGACGGCGGGACCATCCCCGCGGTCCTCGATCCCGAACAGTCAAAAGTTTCGCAGGACACCGCGTTCTGGGAGGTGCCCTGCCAGCCGGCCAATCCGACCCACTGCGCGCTGGTGCAGCCGTTCGGTATCTGGATGAACGCCTCGTCCACCCACAAGCAGGCGGCCTGGCAGTTGATTCAGTACCTGACCAGCAAGGACACGCAGGTCGCCGCGGCGAAGGCCAAAGCTCTGCTCACCCCGTCGAGGCAAGCGGTGGTGAAGGACCCGGCGGTCGTCGAGGTCCTCCCGAAGACGTTCCCGGAGGCGCAGGGGTACATCCTGGCGCATCCCAACGTGGTGTTGCTGCCGTTCATTCCCGAAGGCGTGGCGATCATTCCGCCGATCTCGAATGGTCTGTCGGACCTGATCACCACGAATGATCCCGTCCCGCAGATAATGGCTACGATGAAGGCAGGCGAAGATGCCATCATGACGAAAGCCGGCTACCCGAAGCCTTTCCCGACACCCTAGGAGTTCGGCCGAAACGTGCTCGTCACTGCTGGATCCAGCCGTGACACCCAGGCCTCCGTGAATCGCGGAGGCCTGCTGCTTACCAGGCTCGCGGACCGTCACTTTCTGGTGCTGGCCGCCTGGCCATCGCTGGTGGCGATGCTCCTGGTGACCGCGATTCCGTTCGCTGCGACGCTCGGGCTGAGCTTGACGGACTACGACCTGGTGCGCTCGGCCACCTGGCAGTTCATCGGCGTCGAGAACTTCGTCGAGATGCTGCACGATCCGCAGACTCCGCGGATTGTGTTCAACACGTTGTATCTGGTGGTGGGCACGACCGCCATAGACACGCTCGTGGGGCTCGGGCTGGCGGTCCTGATGGAGGGCGGCTTCCGCGGCCTGCGCCTCATTCGGACGCTCTATCTGCTGCCGATCATGACCGCCCCGATCGTCGTGGCGCTGTGCTGGCGGGCGATGTTCAACAACGACGCCGGCTGGATCAACTATGGGTTGTCGCTGGTCCACCTGCCGCAGCCGATCTGGCTTGGCAATCCCCTGCTCGCGATGCCGGCGGTGATCATCTCCGACATGTGGACCGGAGTCCCGTTCCAGGCGGTGCTGCTGCTGGCGGGTCTGCTGGGCGTGTCGGTGGAGCTGAAGGAGGCCGCGCAGTCCGACGGCGCCAGCCGCTGGCAGGTGTTCTGGTATGTGACGCTGCCGTCGATACGCCCAGTGCTGGTGATCGCGCTGATCCTGAAGTTCATCGATTCGTTCAGGAAGTTCGAAGGAATCCAATTGCTGACGACAGGTGGGCCGGGCATCGCCAGCACGACGCTCAATCTGCACATCTACGTGACGGGCCTGACGTATGACCGGGTTGGCTACGCGGCGGCCTTCGGCGTGCTCATGATCGCGCTGATCGCGGCCACGGTCGGCCTGCTGTACGCGGCGATGCGACGCCTCGCATGAAGCGTTTCCGAAGGCGGCGCGGCGATCTGATCGTCAGACTGGGGCTGCTGGTCTTCGGGCTGTGCGTCATCGCGATTCCGTATATGTGGATCGTGCTCACCGCGATCAAACGGCCGGTCGACGCGGCCGCGGTGCCGCCGCTACTCCTGTCGCCAACGACCTTCAATAATTTCGTGAAGCTCGTCGACGACAACTATTTCAAGTCGCTGCTGAACTCGGTGATCATCGCCGGGCTGACGACCGCTTCGACACTGGTGCTCGGTGTTCCGGCCGGGTATGCGTTCGCGCGCGGCCGATTCCCGGGCCGCGCGTTCCTCGGCGGCTGGCTCCTCTTCAGCCGAATGGTCCCGCCGGTGATCTTCATCATCCCGCTCTTCCTGTTCTTTCACGATCTCGGACTGATCGATTCCTTCGGCGGCCTGATGCTGGCGTACATGACGGGTCTGCTGCCGTTCGCCATCTGGATGAGTGCCTCGTACTTCGCCGACATTCCGCTCGATATCGAGGATGCGGCCCGCGTCGACGGCTGCACCCGGTATCAGGCGTTCGTCCTGACGGCCCTGCCGCTGGCCCTGCCAGGCATCGTGACCGTCGCGAACCTGATCGCCATCGCGGCCTGGGGCGAGTACTTCGTGCCGCTGATCCTGGCCGGGCCCAACACGACCCCAGCAACTGTGGGTGTGGTCAACTTCGTCGGCTATGATGCGATCAACTGGGGGGCCATGGCCGCGGCAGCGCTGACGCTGGTGGTCCCGGTATTCTTGTTGACGGTCGCGGCCCAGCGGGGATTGCTGCGCGGGCTCACGGCAGGCGCAGTGAAGGGATGAATCACATGACGACACCGGCGACCGAGCGGGGCTCCAGCAAGAACTATTCGACCGACGTCGTCGTCGATCCGCGCGAGGCCGAAGCGATCCGGCAGTCGCTGTACCGCACCGATAAGGCGGCGATGGGGCAGATTCTGCCGACGTTCTGCGCGCAACTCTCCTCGGCTGACCTCGAACACTTCCGAGAACAGGGCTACCTGGCCATGAACGGGCTGCTGACCACGGACGAGGTTGAGGATTGCAAGACCGCGCTCAGCGACCTGGCGCAGCGGCGCATCGCCTGGGATACGCGGGTCTGGTCTCAGCAAGAGCCGTACTTCGCCCAAGGCGGGCAGGATGCACGCGCCGACGATCCGGAGCTGCGGCTGCGCAAGCTGGCCTTCTTCGTCCAGTTGGAGCCGCGGTTGCGCCACGTCTCCGACCATCCGCGGTTACGCGCGGTGATCGACCAGTTGATTCGCCCGGGCGCGCGGATGATCCAGGACATGGCGTTGCTCAAGCCGCCGTTCCGCGGCTCCGAGAAGCCGTGGCATCAGGACGCCGCGTACTTCGATTGGACGCCACTCGGAGGTGTGGTGGGCACCTGGATCGCGCTCGACGAGGCCACGCTCGACAACGGCTGCATGCAGGTCATCCCGGGCTCACACCTGGACGGTCCGGCACCACACTTTCACGTGCGCGATTGTCAGCTCGCCGACCAGCGGGTGCAGGTCCGACGGGCGGTGACGATTCCGCTGCAGCCGGGCGGCATCCTGTTTTTCTCCGGCCTGCTGCATCACGGGACACCCCCCAATATGACCGCGGCGCGCCGCCGGGCGCTCCAGTTCCACTACGCGGCCGCGGAGTGTCGGCATATGACCATCGAGCAGCACGGCGAGCTCTTCAGCTCGGGTGGCGCCTATGCCGGCTGTCGTGACTGGGATCTCGCGGCGGGCACGTCGCGAGCCGTGCTCACCCCGTAGGAGTTCGGCCGAAAGTGAGCTTCCGGGTGGTAGCAGCGGCCGAACTCCGTTCATTGGATGGCCTGGTGGCGCGGCAAGTGGTGTCGCTGCTGACTTTCCGGCCGCCCCTCTAGTGCGCATCGCCATCGGTGGCATCACCAACGAAGCATTGGGTTCATCGCCACTGATGACCCGCATGCAGGACTTTCGGGTCCTGCGCGGACAGGCGCTCGTCGACGCGCCGGGCTACGGTCTGGCGGACTCGGCGCGGCGGTTGGATATTGAACTGGTGCCGCTGCTCAGCGCGACGCACATCGCGCCATCGGGCACGGTCGAGGAAGCCGCGTATCTCCAGCTACGCGGCGAATTGCTCGACCGGCTCGGCAGCGCTGGGCCCATCGACGGCGTCTGCCTGCTGCTGCACGGGGCGATGCTGGTCGAGAACATCTGGAGTGGTGATACCGACCTGGTGCGCGAGGTTCGCGCCCGCGTGGGCAACGCGATGCCGATCAGCGTGCGGCTGGACCTGCACGCGAACCTGAACGAGGAATTCGCCAACAAGGCCGACATCTGGACCGGGTTCCGGACGGCGCCGCACCGGGACGCGCGCGAGACGCTGGATCGGGCGCTGACGCTGCTGGTGAGCTCCATTCGCGCGGACAGCCGGCCGCGGTCGGCATTCGTGCGCGTACCGCTCCTGTTGCAGGGCGAAAAGGCGACGACCGACGTGGAGCCGATGCGGTCGCACATGGCCATGGCGCGACGCATCGAGCAGCAGCCGGGCATCTTGAACGCCGAAGTCTTTGTTGGCTTCGGTTGGGCGGACTCGCCGAATGCCGGCAGCAGCGTGGCGGTCATTGCTCGGGATGAAGCCCACCTGCCCGCCGCACGGCGCTACGCGCTGCAGTTGGCCCAGGCGATGTGGGATCGGCGGGACGAGTTCACGTTCGACCAGGAAGTTGCGGAGTCAGTCGACGCGGCGATCGATCTCGGGCTGAGGGCCACCCACAGCGGCGTCTTTCTCACCGACTCCGGCGACAATCCCACGGCCGGGACGCCGGGGGACTC
This sequence comes from Chloroflexota bacterium, assembly GCA_035309865.1. GTDB lineage: Bacteria > Chloroflexota > UBA6077 > UBA6077 > CF-72 > CF-72. Next base: position 9,276 of record DATGER010000097.1, on the reverse strand, counting down.
CACGTACTTTCTCTCGCGGCTGCTCGCTTTGCAGGTGCCAGACGCCGTCCTCGCGGGCATTCCAGACGCCTCCGCGGCGCGCGTCTGTTTCGAGGCTGGCACGGGGGCCACGGTCACCGTCAGCCTCGGCGGCAAATGGGACAGTCTGCGCACGGGTCCACTGGAGCTCACCGGAACCGTCACGCATCTCTTTGCTGGCGATCCCGCGAGTGGCGTTTCGCCGATGGCAACCTTGCGCGTGGGCGGGGTGCACGTCATCATCACCGCGCTGCGCAAGGCGTTCGTGTCGCTCGACGATTTCCGCAATGCCGGGCTGGATGCGCTGGCGCACAAACTGGTGGTCGTCAAGCTGGGCTACCTGATGCCCGCGCTGCGGGACGCTGCGCCGCGCGAAATCATGGCCCTCAGCCCGGGCTATGCGGACATGCAACTCGAACGCCTGCCGTTCCGCTACGTGACCCGGCCCATTTTTCCGCTGGATCCTGATTTCTCCTGGCAGCCGAGCGTCACGACGTAACCGACGCGGGCACGCTGCTTCGGGCGGGACCCCCCAAATCTCTGTGGAAACTTGCTACGTCGCTGCCCGCCCCGCAGCGTCGGGCGGATGCCCCGGTGGCAGTGGCCAGCTGAGCACCTGCAGGACTGCGTCGTGGACCAGACCGTTACTGCTGATTCCAGTCCCGCCGCTCGCGGTGTTGGCGCCGGCCAGGTCGGTGAGCTGGCCGCCGGCTTCTTCAACGATGACTTTGAGCGCCGCCAGGTCCCAGATCGCGGCCTCGATTTCCACCGCGGCTTCGGCGGCGCCCTCGGCGACCAGCATGTGGACCCAGAAGTCGCCATAGCCGGACGTGGCCCAGCATCGGGTCGCCAGCGCCCCGAGCTGCGGTGCACGGCCGGCCCGGACCCACCCTTCCAACGCCCCATGGCTGACGTGCGATTCGGCGATTGTGGCCACGCCTGAGACGTGGATCGGATGGCCATCGGCGAACGCGCCGAGGCCGCGCGCTGCCCACCAGCGCCGGCCGAGCGCCGGCGCCGACGCAACACCCACCTGCATTTCGCCAGCGTCCTCGAGGGCAATGAGCGTGGCCCAGGCCGACATGCCGCGCACGAACTTGCGCGTCCCGTCGATCGGGTCCAGGATCCAGCGCGGGCCAGCCGCGACGGAGCTCGAACCATATTCCTCGCCGACGACGGCGTGCGCGGGCCGGGCCGTCGCGATCCGTTGCCGGAGGACCTGTTCGACTTCGCGGTCAGCCTCCGAGACCGGCGAGTGGTCGGCTTTCGTCTCGACCTTCAGGGACGCCCGCCGAAAGTGCCGCAGGCTGATCGCGTCCGCGAGGTCGGCCAATTCGAGCGCAAAGGCGAGTTCCGCAACGAGATCGAGCTGGACCACTGGGCGTGCCGCGGAATTGTACGATCGGAGGGCAATGGCCGGGCCGGGCATCAACCTGATCGGGCAGGCAGAGATCGACGAGGTGGTCGAGGTCCTGCGCTCGCGCCACCTGTCGCGCTACGGGCGCGACGATGACCCGACCTTCGGGGCGAAAGTCCGCCACCTCGAACTGGAGGTCGCGCGGCTGTGCGGCGTGCGCTACGCGCTCGGCGTGAACTCGGGTACGAGCGCGTTGTGGTGCGCGCTCGGAGCACTTGGCATCGGCCCCGGCGACGAGGTCATCGTACCGGGCTTCACGTTCGTGGCCAGCATTTCGGCCATCGTGTACTCGGGCGCCCTGCCGGTCCTGGCGGAGGTCGACGCGAGCCTGAACCTCGATCCAGTCGACGTCGAGGCGCGCATCACGCCGCGCACCCGAGCCATCATGGTGGTCCACATGCTTGGCAACCCGGCACGACTGGCCGAGCTGAAGGGCATCGCCGACCAGCACGGGCTGTTGCTGATCGAAGATTGTGCGCAGGCGTTTGGGGCGCGCTACCGGGGCCAGGCCGTCGGCAGTTACGGGGCGGTCGGGATCCTGAGCTTCAACGAATTCAAGACGGTCACCTGCGGCGACGGCGGCATGATCGTCACCAATGACGAAGCGATCTACCGACGCTGTTTCGCGCTGCATGACCAGGGCCACTCGCCTTTGCGGCTGGGGGTCGATGTCGGCGAGCGGCCGTTTCTTGGCCTCAACTTCCGGATGATCGAGCTGGCGGGCGCCGTACTGCTGGCGCAAGTTCGGCGGCTGCCGGACATTCTGGCGCGGCTGCGGGCGAACAAGCGCCTCTTTAAGGCGTTGCTTGCCGATGTGCCTTCGCTGGGCTTTCGCGAGCTACCGGATCCGGAGGGTGATCTGGCGACACACCTGGTGGTGCTGTTCCCGGATGAGACGATCGCTCGCGGTGTGGCGCGCGAACTGGGCAGTCGAGTGCTGGCTGACTCCGGCTGGCACATCTATACCCAGATGGAGCACTTGCTCATGCAGCGCACCGCGAGCATGCGCGGGGCGCCCTTCAATTCGCCCGGCGAGCCGGTCGCCGACCACTACCGACCGGGCATGCTGCCCCGCACCGACGACCTCGTCCGTCGCGCCATGAGCATCGGCATCGGCGTGGCCGATCCAAATCTCGGCTCGACGTTCGGCGTCACAGTCCTGGACGGCCCAGCGGAAGTCCAGGCGCGCGCCGCGGTGTTCCGCGAAGTGGCCACCAAGTACCTCGGCGCCGCGGCGGTCCCCCGATCCGCTGCGACCCACCCAGCCCGTCACCCTGCATCGGGAGGAGCGAGCGCAGCGAAGCGGTCCGAGGGGGACCGCGCGTTTAGCTGAGTTGTTTGTGGGGCGCGAACAGGCCGAGACTGCCGACCACTTTGAGCGTCACGGAATCGCCGGATTCGACTGGGACGGTATGGTAGTACTGCTGAATCAGGCCGTGTGACTCCGGTTCCACCTGGACCTCGCCGCGGATGCTCTGGAAGGACGTCACGCTATTCAGGGCTTTGGCCAGCCCCTCTTTTTCGGTGTTGCCCTTCAGCTCGGTGAGCACCTTGTCCAACAGCATCATCGCGTCGTATTCGTATTGCCCGAAATCCGGATACTTGTTGAACTTCTTCTGGAACGACTGGACGAACGCGTTGTTCACCGGGTTGTCGAGGGTGACCTCCCACGGCGTGGCCCCCATCTTGGCGACCAGCATGGTCTTCCCAATTGCGTCGGCGGCGTTGCGCGAGAGGATGTTGCCGATCAGCGGCAGACTGTCGCCGACGAACTGGCTGTACTGCTGAACGAACTTGATCTGATCGGCGCCGGCGAAGAAGCCCCACACCGCGTCCGGATTGGAGCCCTTGATCTTGCCCAGGAACGGCGCGTAGTCGCTACTGCCCAGCGGCGGATAGATCTTGTCGGTGATGGTGCCACCAGCCTCGGTGAAGGTGTCGACGAACCCTTGCATCTGTTCGTACCCGGCCGCGTAGTCGGGCGCCAGGGCGACCACTTGCTTGTAGCCCTGCGCCACCGCCCAACGGCCGGTCGGCGCCCCCGCCTGCCAGCTACTGAACGAGACGCGCACGATATACGGACTTCGCTTCGCGCCGGTGATGTCATCGGCGCCGGCGTTGGTGATGAGCGTCGGCACTTTCGCTGAATCGAGCAGGTCGCGGACCGCCAGCGCGTTGGCGCTGCTCACGATGCCGGTCAGCACGTCCACGCGGTCCTGCTCGACGAGTTTGCGGGCCTTGAGCAGTGCCTCTTGTGGAGTCGCGCTTTCGTCTTCCTGAATCACCGTGGCCTTCAGGCCGCCGACCAGGCCATCATGCTGCTCGAGGAACAGCGCGCAGCAATTGGCCATGTCTGGTCCGAAAGCGGCGTACGGCCCCGAGAACCCGGACAGCAGGCCGATCTTGAGCGTGCCGGAGCCGGCCGCGGCGACCGCGGGCGCTGCGGTCGGCGCCGCGGCCGCGGGCGCGCCGGCAGCCGCGGGTGGCACGCTCGGCTGGCTCGGGCTGCACGCCGCCAGCATCGACGCCATCGTGATCGCGCCCGCGCCCCCGAGCGCGCCGCGCAGCAGCGCCCGCCGCGAGATCGATCGAGTGTTGTCGCCGTCCATCGTGTCCCCCCGCCTCGCCCGGCGATCGTAGCAGCGACCTATGGGTCGGTCAATCTACACGGAGTGCAAGTTACATGCGTGCACCACGCGACCGCCTCGGAGTGAACGAGATGCTGTCCAGAGAAGACAACGACCTGCTTTGCCGGATCGGACCCGGCACCCTCATGGGCGACTTTGTGCGACAGTACTGGATCCCATTTCTGCCGTCTCGGGATCTACCCCACAGCGACGGCCAGCCGATCAAGATTCGGCTGTTGGGCGAGGATCTGGTCGCGTTTCGAGACACCAACGGCGCGGTGGGTCTGGTCGACGAGAACTGTCCGCATCGTGGCGCGAACCTGTTCTGGGCGCGCAATGAAGAGTGCGCGACCCCGCAGGGTTGCCGGAATCACCTGCATGCGGAGCGTTTGCGCCCACGTCGTGAGCGGGGCGCGGATCGAACGCCATACGCCTACCAGGCAGGGTAGCCACACACGCTCCAACGCGCTCTGGCGAATTGCGACACCCGCCGGCCGTGCGCCACGCGCGTTGGCTATGCTGACTGGACCCGTGAAGTTCTCGTTGCTCGTTGAGATCCAGATCGACTCGCCCACGCCCGCTCTCGAGCGGCAGGCGGTTCTCGACAGCGTCGAGCAGGCCGTTCTGGCTGACGAGCTTGGCTATCACGCTGTCTGGGCGGTGGAGCACCACGGTCTCCTGGAGTACTCGCACTGTTCAGCGCCGGAGGTCTTGCTGGGATTTGTCGCTGCCCGCACCCGACGGATCCGGCTGGGGCACGCCGTCACGCTCACGCCGCATCGCTATAACCATCCGATTCGTGTGGCTGAGCGGATTGCCACCCTGGACATTCTGTCCGGTGGTCGGGTGAGCTGGGGCTCGGGAAAAAGCTCGTCCCACACCGAGCAGGGCGCGTTTCAGGTCGACCGCTCGGAGCTGGACGGGCAGTGGCGAGAAGCGCTGGAGATGATTCCGCGCATGTGGCGGTCCGACGTCTTCGAATGGAGCGGTGTCCACTTTCAGATTCCGCCTACGCCAATTCTCCCCAAACCGGTCCAGCGGCCGCACCCGCCGATCTTCGCCGCGTGCTCGCGACCCGAGTCGGTCGTGCTGGCCGGCTCGCTCGGCGTCGGCTCGCTAAACTTCACAGCTGGGACAGACGAAGTCCTGGCGGACAAAGTTCGCGCCTATCGGCAAGCCATCGGCGGCGTCGCTGCCCGCGAGTCGAGTCGCGTCAACAACCATTTTGCCAGCACGCCAACGGCGCTGGTCCTCGATGACGACCGCGCGGCGTGCGCGTATGGATTTCGCGGGTCGCGCTTTTTTGGCGAAGCCCTGGCGACCTACTTCTTCTCGCCGACGCGCGTTGTTGGCCCGCTCGAGGTAGCCCGTGACCCGCTGTCGCCAGGGCAGCTCGACGAAGCCATGGCCCGGCGCAGTCGCTCAGGCGGGCCGCTTACGTCGGTGATCGGCGATCCAGCCGCTGCCCGTGAGGCCGTCGAGCGCTTTCAAGCGGCCGGCGTCGACGAATTGATCCTGGTCATGCAGATGGCCACCATCCCGCAAGCGGTGGTGCTGCAATCACTGCGGACTTTCGCCGAGAAGGTCATGCCGTTCTTCTAGCGCGCCCGCATATGCGCCGCGGTACTCCGGCGGGAGCAGGTTGGCCAACGCCTGCATCGTCTGATCGGTATAGGCCCGCAGGTGCAGGCCGTCAGGTTCCCCGGCTGGAAAGCGGATGGGCTGGCCGATGCGGAGGTGAACGGTTGGCCGGCGGAGCCGCCGCCAGTGCTCCGTCAGATGCTCCTGACCCCAGGCGGCGACCGGCACGACCGGCACGTCGGCGTGTGTCGCCAGGTACGCGACGCCCGTGTGGCCGCGTTGCAGTGTCCCGGTCTGACTGATGCCCCCTTCTGGCCCGGCGGCCAGGACCCCACCAGCGCGCAGGACGGCCAGGCCGCGCTGGAGCGCCTCGACGTCACCCGCCCCGCGGCGGATGTAGATGGCGTTGGCCAGATCGGAGAGGATCCAGTTGAAGAAGGTGGATTCGCGCAGCCGTTCACCGGCGAAGACGATGGTTCGCCGCGGCAGAACAGTCATGACCAGCGGCGCGTCAAGCATGCTCACGTGATTGGCGGCCAGCAGGTAGGCGCCGTCGGTGGGCAGGTTCTCGAGGCCCTCGACGTGCAGGTTCGTCAGGCTTCGCCAGGCCAGGCCGAAGCACAGGCGCGCGACGCGCTGGCGCGCCGTCCAGCGGGAGTAATCCAGCGCGGCGTAGTCCGTGGAGCCCGTGGAGCGCCCCGCTTTGGGCTGCCGGGCGGGCCGTGCCAAACCATCGGGCTCACCAGTTCCGTCGGATTGCAGTCGCATGCGAGCCGCGTTCTGTGTGTCGGAATCCAACGTGTCGGCAGGTTCCGGCATGGCCTCCGCCACGCCGACCGTGGCCCGTTCACCGAGTTCGTCGGTGACACCAGCGGGTAGCTGAAGCGCTGCCAGAATCAACTCCGCCAGACCCTGCAGACTGGCGCCTTGCAGCAGCTTCACCACCCCCAGCTCGACGCCGAGTTCGACGCTCAGCACGGTTGTCAGCTCGACTGCCATGAGCGAATCGAACCCGAGGTCAGCCATCGCGACATCGATGTCCAGTTTGCCAGGCGCCGTCCCGAGGATCCGGGCCACGCGTTCGCGGAGAAACGCCACCACCAACCCGGGCCGTTCCGCCAGACCGACGGAGGTCAGTTTGGCCAACAGTGAGTCCCGCCCGCCTGGTGACCCGGTGTCCGACACCGACTCGCGAGCGAGCGCGAGCTCGAGCAGGTGCGGCGCGGTGGCTGCCGTCGGTGAAGACCGCGCCCAGGTGCGCCAGTCCATACGGGCCGCCATGATCTGCCCGACCTCACGTCCCAGTACCTTGCCCAACACGCCGAGGGCCTGTTCGGTATCAAATGCCAGGTATCCCTGGCGCCGCAGGTGCTCCTCCACCTCTGGGCGGTGTGCGAGGTACCCGACGCCGGTCAGCACCCCCCAGTCGATGCTGAGCGCCGGCAAACCCAGCGCGCGGCGATGGTGCGCCAGCGGCCCAAGGAAGGCGTTGGCGGCAGCGTAGTTCGCCTGGAGTGGATTGCCAAGTAACGACGCAATGGACGAGAACAGAACGAAGCACTCCAGCGGCTCGCCCAGCGTCTGTGTGTGCAGGTTCCACGCGCCGGCCAACTTTGGAGCCATGACCTGTTTCAGACGTTCGCGGTCGAGCTGGTCGAGGGGCGCGTCGTCGAGCACCATCGCCGCATGCACGATGCCACACAGCGGCGGCAGTTCGGCACGGATCTCATCGAGCGCGCGTCGAGTCGCCGCGGCGTCGCTGATGTCCGCGCGCCGAACCTCGACCCGCGCGCCGGCGCCGCGAATGCGCGCAAGTGCCTCGTCCGCGTCGGGTGAGGCCCCGCTGCGACCCACCAGCACGAGCGTGCCAGCGCCGTGACGGGCCATCCACTCCGCGGTCGCCAGGCCAAAACCGCCCAGTCCTCCGCTGATCAGGTAGGTGCCGTCCGCGCGGAAGAGATTGCCGGCCGTAGATCCGGCCGCGCCGACCGGCGCACTGAGGCGCACCTCTGGATCGCGGAGCGCCAGCACCACCTTACCCATATGGCGAGCTTGAGCCATGTGGCGCATCGCGTCTTCGACTCTGGAGATCGAAAAGGTGGTGTGGACGGGGGCCTGGTAGACGCCGCTGGCCACCTTCGCGGTGACATCGCGGATCAATGCGCCAACCAGGGCGCTCCGCTCCGCGCAGAGCCGGTCCAGGTCCAGCGCAAAAAAGGATTGATTTTTGCGAAAGGCGAGCAGGCCGATCTCGCTGTTGGCGTAGATGTCGCGCTTGCCGATCTCGACGAAGCGACCGTACGGACGCAAAACGGACAGACCCTTTTCGATGGCCGGGCCGGCCAACGAGTTGAGGACGACGTCCACGCCTTCGCCGTTGGTTTGCTCCAGAATGTCGTCCGCGAACTGGAGGCTCCGCGAGTCCATGATGTGCTGGACTCCAAGTGACGCCAGGTAGGCGCGTTTCTCGGGACTGCCGGCGGTCGCGAAGATCTCCGCGCCGGCCGCCTGGGCGATCTGAATGGCGGCCAGCCCGACGCCGCCGGTCGCGGCGTGGATCAGGACGCGTTCACCGGAGCACATGCGCGCGAGGTGGAGCAGCGCGTATTCGGCCGTGACGAAGGCACACAGCATGGTTGAGGCGGCTTCGGCATCGAGTCCTCGGGGCCGCCGAGCCACCAGCAACGCTGAGGTCGTGACGTGCGACGCGAGCGCGCCGGCGGCGATGCCCAGCACGGCGTCGCCTGGCGCGAAGGTGTCCACACCCTCGCCACAGGCCACCACCGTGCCGGCGCAATCGATGCCGAGCTCACCCCGCCCGAAGGTGCCGTCAGTGGCCAGTGGTGAGAGCAGGCCCAGCGCCAGCATCACGTCACGGAAGTTCAGACTGGCGGCGTCGACTTCGATCTCGACTTCGCCAGGTCCGGGTGATCGTCGGGGTGCCCGGACCAGGGCCAGCGTATCCAGCGCGCCTGGCGTCCTGATCGCGACGCGGAAGGGCTCGTCGCCGGCTCGAGGGTCGGTCGCCGTCTGGACCTCCTCGAGGTTGGCCACTGGTACCCGTCGCAGGCGTCTTATCAGGCGCTGATCGGCGCGGAAAGCGACTTCTTCTTCCCGGTCGCGGCGATGATCCATGAGTTCCTCGACGAGCCGGCTCACATCGACGGATGGGTTGGCCGGGTCCAGGTCGATCAGCCGGCAGCGGGGGCGAGCCTGTTCGCGCATGGCGACCCGGGCGAGCCCCCAGAGTGGTGTCTGGCTCAATGCCAGCTGCGCGTCGCCAGGCACGTCAGCGTTGGCGGCGTCGTTGGTCGATTGCGAGCCCCGGGTGACGATCGTCAGATCACAGCTCAGCCGCTCGTAGCGGCCGAGCGCCTGCAGGATCCCCAGCACGTCAGCACACGCGCCGACGGCCGCGTCGAGCAATGTCTCGGTGGCCATCGCCGCATCGTTCGGCGCATCCAGGCCACGCAGGTACACCACGCCCCGCAGTTGCTCCCGCCGCTGTCCGAGCCCCGCGAACACCGCCGCGACGGCCGCCGTCTCGCGCGCTCCAGCCCCAGCCGCCGCGCCGGCGTCGCTGCCAGCCGCTCCGCCCGCGTCAATGCCAGCTGCCCAGTTGCCGTTGCGTCC
>DATGER010000096.1:0-17646 GCA_035309865.1 Chloroflexota bacterium | reverse complement strand
ACGGCAGGCATCGCTGCCAGTGCAATTCAGGGCACGCTCGTTGGAGCGGGATCGTGGCGTATCACGCGGCCGTCGGCCATCACGAAGCGCAGGCGCCGCATGGCGGCGATGTCTTGCGTTGGGTCGCCGTCGACCGCGATCAGGTCGGCCAGTTTGCCAACCTCGAGCGAGCCGAGGCGATCAGCAGCATCGAGCCATTCGGCGGGCTTGATGGTGGCCGACTGCAGGGCAGTGATCGGGCTCATGCCCGCGGCGACGTAGAACTCGAGCTCGCGGACCGTCGCCGTCGTGCCTTCGTACGGCTCGGCTGGCAGCATGTCTGTGCCGAGCGCGATCGACACGCCGTTGCGAATGGCCATCTGAAGTGCCGCCCAGTGCTGCTCACCCGCGGCGAGCGCTTTGCGCACCATCCACTCGGGTGCGCCGATACGGGCGTAGAACTCCTCGCACCGGCTCACTGCGATCGTCGGCACGAGCCAGACACCACGCTTGGCCATGAGGACCAGGACCTCTTCGGTGAGAAAATAGCCGTGCTCGACGCAGTCGAGGCCGCACTTGATGGCGTCGCGGATCGCACCCGGCGGTCCAGCATGGGCCGTGACCTTCTTGCCCGACCCGTGGGCCGTTTCGATGATCGCGCGCATCTCAGGCTTGGAGATCTGCGCGTCGCGAATCGCCTCGTGCTCGCCGGCGATGCCGCCCGAGATACAGATTTTGATCAGGTCGGCCCCGTGTTTGAGCTGCAAGCGCACCACTTTGCGGAACTCCGCCGGTCCGTCCGCCTCGATCGTCCCCGCGAACGTGTGGCCGTGGCCGCCCGTGGCGATGCACGCCATACCCGCGGTGAAGATCCGCGGACCAGGCGTCTCGCCGGCGCTGATCGACGCCTTGAGCGCGAAGTCCGCATGCTTGCGTTCGCCCGTCAGGCGGACCGTCGTGACTCCGGCCAGCAGGGCTTCGCGGGCGTTGCGAGCCATACGCAGCGCCAGCGCGGACTCGCTCTCGAATTGCATGCGGTACTGATCGGGACCTGGCAGCGTCAGCCCGAGGTGGACATGCATGTTGACGAGACCAGGCAGGACGTGCGCCCCGGCGAGGTCGACGACCCTGGCTGCGCCCGCCTGACGCGTGAGGTCCTCGACCGGACCGATTCCCGCGATGCGGTTGCCGTCGATCCAGACGCCGCGCCCGGGCGTCACGCTGCCAGAGACGACGTCCACCACCGAGCAATTGGTAAGCACAGTCTGTAGGGGCATTGCCTGCTAGGATGCCAGGGAAGAAGCGACGGCACATGCAGGCAGCAGGCCAGGGAGCACCGGCGTGAACGAAGAATTTCTCAGTCTCAACGGACTACGTTTCCGCTATCTCGAGTGGGGCGACAGGGACGCGCCGGCAGTTCTGCTGCTGCACGGCTTCAGCAGCACTGCCGTGGCCTGGCGCGAAGTCGGCGAAGCGCTCGGCGATCGCTACCGGGTCGTGGCGCTCGATCAACGCGGACACGGCGCATCCGAGTGGGACTCGCAGGGTCGCTATACGATCCCCGACTTTGTCTCGGACGCCCGTGAGCTCAGCCAGCGCTTGAATCTGGCGCCGTTCGTCCTGGTTGGCCACTCGATGGGCGGCTCGATCGCGTACACCTACGCTTCGACCTACCCCGAGGACGTGACCAGGCTGGTCATCGAAGACGCGGCGCCGCGCCCGGCCAACGATCCGCGACCCCCGCTGCAACCCATGCCGGCGCCGGTGTTCGCCTCGCGCGCCGACGTGGCAGCCAGCGTCCGAGAATCCCTGCCCGGCGTGTCCGAGGACACGGTCCAGCGGCGGGTAGACATCTACTACGTCGAGCGCCCGAATGGCTCCTGGGGGTTCCGGGCGGACGTCGAGAACGTGCGCAAAGCCCTGTTCGGGTTAGGCCAGCGCTCCTACGAAACGCTGTGGGGCCATGTGAAGAACATCCAGTGCCCGACGCTGGTCATCCGCGCTGGCCTCGAGCCGCCCGGGATTTCGCCCGAGACGATCGACTTGTTGAAAGCGGCGAACTCGCGGATCGAGGTCGTCACCGTGCCCGATGCCGGCCACAACATTCACTTCGCCCACTTCGCGCCGTTCATGGGTCTGCTCGGCGAGTTTCTGGGCGAGCCGGTGCCCGTCGGGACGGCCCGACCGCGCGCGGTTTGACCGGCTCCTCCACCAGCGCGGCCCCAACCGAAGGACCGTTCGCCGTCGCTGGCATCCGCAACTTCGGATGGGTTGAGCCGGACCTCCTGGCTCGCGGCGAGCAACCGCCTCTGGTCGAAGAAACGTTCGGGGAGCTGCGCGCCCTGGGTATCGGGACGGTCGTCTCCCTGCGGCCCGACCGCGAACCACCGCCGCCAGTCAGCCGACAGATCTGGACTGAATACCACGTGGAGGACGAGCGGGAACTGGTCGAGCGCGCTGGGCTGCGTTTCCGCCACGCGCCAATGGCGGACTTTTCAGCCCCCGCGCCCGACGAGGTCGCCGCCGCACTGCGAGTCGTCGACGCCGCGGTCGCCGACGCGCCGGCCGTATACGTGCATTGCCGCGCCGGCGCCGGCCGGGCGGCGCTGGTCACCGGGGCGTGGATCGTCACGCGCGGCCGATCTGGTGATCGCGCGGCGGAGCTGTATCAGCGCTTCATGGAGTACGTCTTCAAGGCCGTTCCCCACGCGGAGTGGCCGGCCAACCTCCACCGGGTGGGTCAACCGCACCTGTGGTGGGCGATGCGCGAGATCGTCGCCGCGCTCGGCAGTCCAGTCACCTCTGCGCCGCCCTTCTTGCTGCCTCCCGAACGGCCGACGGGTGCCGAAGGGTGGGTGCAAGGCTATCGCGACGCCCTTCGACCCTGGACCATTGGTCGACAGCTAGGCTGAGCGCGGACTGCCAGCGGCGAGCAGGCGCTCGGCCAGAAGGAGCGTGTCGGTTGGCCAGAAGACCGCCGGGCGCGGCTGTTCGACGCCAGGCTGGCCTGGCATCGGCCGACAACTCAGCACCATGCGCTGCCACTGCACCGGGATGGCTTCGCGCCCGTAGACGGCCCCCAGCAGCGCACCGCAGATCGCGGCGTTGGTATCCGTATCACCGCCGGCGCGCACGGTGTCGACCACCGCCGCCTCGAGGCTGGGTGCATGCAGCAGGCGGAAAAACGCGTTCTGGAGTGCGATCAGCACCCAGCCCTGCTGACGCATGAAGTCCGCGGGCGCCGTATGCTCGGCGGACTCCAGCGCGCTGAGCACCGCCGGTGGCACACCCTCTGTTCGACTCCAGGTGAGGGCGTACGTATACGCCTGCCCGGGATCCAGGCCGTCGCGGATGGCCGCGGCAACCGTAACCGCCAACACGGCGGATGCGTCCTGGCAAACGGAGTGCGGATGCGTCAGCCGTGCGTCCTGCCGCGCGGCGTCGGCCACCTCCGACGGTCGACGGAACGCCCCCCAGATGCCAAGTGGACTGATCCGCATCAGCGCACCATTCGCCTGACTGCTTGAACTGGCCGCTGCGCGGGCGCAGGTCGCGGCGCAACGGTGTTGCACATCCTCGCTGCTCACGCTGCCCAGGGCCAGGGCCGTCGTGTTGCCGACGTCAAATGGCCGGCACCAGGGATGGTCACACGCCGCCGGCGGCGCGGCATGTGTCCACCCGTGGTACCAGCCGGCGTAGGCGGCGGCCACGGCCTCCGCATCGAAGCTGGATCCGGCGACCAGGGTGCGCGCCAGCAGGAGTGCAAGCTCGGAATCGTCGGTGGGTTGGCCAGCCTGGATGTGGTGCGGCCCGCCAGCCGCGAGTCGTCGCGGTCCACCGTCCGGGTACTTGCGTGCGATGCGTTCGGCCGGTGCGAACTCAACCAGGGCACCGAGCGCGTCTCCAGCAATCTGCCCGAGCAGGCAGCCCTGGGCGCGCCGCAAAACTCCCAGGTCGTGCACCAGCTCGCCGGGTCGGGCGCGCACCGGCGCCAGCTCGGGCGGCGGAGCAGCGTCCCCAAAGCCGCTCCCTCCGGCGCGTCCCCACGGCCTTTGAACAAGCTCGTCGACCACACTTCGACACCCGCCAAAGACTCGACGGCTCCGCCCGCGTCCGTCGCTCGCGTAGGTGATCTCGGCGCCGGCTTCGTCCGTGAGCACGCCGCCCGCTCCGCGGAGCAAAGCGTGGCCGGCAGCGTAGTCCCACGCGCTCAGATGGTTCAGCGAGACGGTGGCCGCGTATTCGCCGGTGGCGACCAGCGCCAGCCGATACGCGATGCTCGGGAGACTCACGAAACGGGCCGGCGACACACACGCGAGATAGCCCACCGGATTCCGGTTCGCACCCTGTGACAGGCACACGACGTCCTCCGGTGCGAGCCCAGGCAGCCGCACCTCGACCTGGTCGACCGGAGTCCCGTTGTGGAGCAGGGGTCCGCAACCTTCGGCCCAGGTGATCAGATCGCCGGCGTCGTCCGGCGCATCCACCGCGCAGACCACGCCGAGCACCGGTCGGCCGTGAGCGACCACGCCAATCGACACCGCGTGTCCGCGGTAGCCGCGCTGCATCGAGGAGGTCCCGTCATTTGGATCCACGACCCAGACGTGGTCTTCACCCGCCTCCGCGGCCTGCGCCGCGGTCTCCTCACCGAGAAACCCCCAGCCCGGAAAGGCGGCCCGCAGCACCTTTCGAATCGCCCACTCGGCCTCGTCGTCGGCCGGACAGTGCCCGATCTCGCCGCGCGGGCCATCTGGCCGCGCGCACTCCACCAGCAGTATCTCCCGCGCTACTTCGGCCGCCGCCAGAGCGACGCTCAGCGCTTTCGAGAGATCAGCCACTCCTTGAGCATAAGACCGGGCTGCCAGATTGCGCCCTGGCTACACGCGCGCCGGGGTGTGTGCGACGCGCGTGGCCACCGCCTGGAAGAGCGGGCTGGCCTCGTCGGCGAGGGCGTTGACCGTGTCGGCGTGGTCGAGGGGTTCCAGCCGCAGCAGGTCGGCCGACCCGCCGCGGGCGCGGATACTGTCGACCAGCCGGCGGCTGTCCTCACCGTAGGTCGGCCGGTTCTCAAGGCTGCCGAAGGCGACAACCGTCGATGGCGGGGTGGTCGTCATGTTGAGCAAAGGACTGCAAACCGCCCGGTCGGCGTCGTCGGCGAAGAACTCAGTATGGTCGGCCGGATCGGAAAAATCGTAGACGCCGCTGATCGGGATGGCGGCCTTGAGCAGATCCAGCGGTAAATTCCTGGCGGCGAGCCAGTCGGACCGCAGGGCGACACTGGCAGTCAGGATGGCGCCCGCGGAGTGGCCGGCCAGGATGATCCGCGCTGGATCGCCACCCTGGGCGCCGAGATGGCCAAAACACCAGGCCAGCGCGGCTTCGACATCGCGCATGCTGTCGGGCAGGTACGCCTCTGGCGTCAGGCGGTAGCCGACCGAGCCGAAGATGACCCCGCGCCGCAGGTACGGCTCGGCCAGGTAGCCGTACAGCGCGGGATCGCCTTCGCGGAAGCCCCCACCGTGCAGGAACAGCAACACCGGCCGCGCCGCGCTCGACGATGCGTCCGGAAAGTACAGGTCCAGCCGCTGGCTGACCGCTGACCCGTACGCGATGTCCAGCTCGTGTGGCCAGCGCGCGCGCACCCGATCGGTGCGTTCCTCGGCCGCCCGGTAGAACGTCCGCCAGTCGATCCGAAACTGCTCGGCGTGGCTGCAAGTGAAGAAACTGTCGATGTCGGCTCGACGGGGGCTGCCGCTGGTCGTCATCCCAGGCAGGATGGCACACCCTGGTACCCTCCGCGCAATTGAGGGGGAGCAATCCGATGAATACAGCCCAGCCGGTCCAGCTCAGCCAGCCGAACATCACTCGACGCATGCTCCTGCGGCTGGCGGGTGGCATCGGCGCGACGGTGGCGCTGTCGGCTTGCGCCGCGCCTTCGGCCCCCGCCCCGGCGGCCCCCGCCCCGGCGGCGCCGACTACGAGCCCACCCCAGGCCGCTAGCGCGCCGAAACCGACCGACGCCGCGGCGCCGAAACCGGGCGGCACGCTCGTGGTCGGCCTGGAAGCCGAACCAGGCACCCTCGACAACAGCGTCGGTACTGGCTACCACACCTCGATCATTCAACGGATGATCTACGAGTCGCTGGTTGGCTATGACCTGACCTCGTCCGCCGACACGTTGCCGATCAAGCCGGTGCTGGCGGAATCCTGGCAACTTTCGGCGGACGGCAAGGTCTATACGTTTGCGCTGCGCAAGGGAATCACCTTTCACGACGGCACGCCCTTCAATGCGGACGCGGTCAAGTGGAACTTCGAGCGTGCCTCAGACCCGGCCCACCCGTTCTTTTTCGATAAGGGCCGCGGCACCTCGGCGCAGATTTTTTCACTGGTCGACAAGATGGAGGCGCCCGACCCGAACACGTTCCGGATCACCCTCAAGGATCCGCGGGCGTACTTTCTCGCCCTGTTCGACAAAGTGCCGATGTTCGTCGGCAGCCCGACCGCCATTCAGAAGTACGGGAACGACGAGTTTGGCAATCACCCCGTGGGGACCGGCCCGTTCCGGTTCGTCGCGCGCGAGTCCGGCTCGAAGATTACCGTCGAACGCAATCCCAATTACTGGGGCACTCGGGTGTACCTCGACCGGATCGTGCTGCGCGGGATTGCGGAACCGACGGCGCGCGTAGTGGCCCTGCAGACCGGCGAGGTCGACTTCATCAATGACGTGGCGCCCGACCAGATCGACGCGCTCCGTGCCAACCCCGACGTCGAAGTCAGCCAGGCGGCGATCCCACACACCTGGCTCATCAACCTGAACCACCGCGACAAGCCGTTCTCCGATGTGCGTGTCCGCCAGGCGGCGAGCCTTGCGATCAATCGCGAATCGCTCACCCGCGACATCTTGAAGAACACGGCCCTGCCGGCCACCCAGCTGGAGGGTCCGGGCGGCGTAGCCCACGACGATGCGCTGCCTGGCTGGCCATATGACCCGGCACGCGCGAAACAACTCCTGGCCGACGCCGGGTATCCGAATGGCTTCGATACCGTGTTCGCGTTGCCCAGCGCTGGCTCTGGGATGCTTGACGCCACCCGAATTGCGGAGTTCTTGCAGAAGAACTGGGCGGACGTGGGAATCCGCGTCAAGCTCGAGTCGCAGGAGTGGACATCGTACGTCCCGTTCTTCTTCAAGGGCATTCCGCCGGACAAAGGCATGTACGCCATGGCCAACGTGACCGGCGACGGCCAGGACATGGAGAAGCTCAACGCCGCCGCGTTTCAGCCGCCCAACGGATTCAACGTCGGCTGGTACCAGAGCGACCAGGTCGAACAACTGCTGCTGCAAGCACGCTCAACCGCCGACCCGGCGGCCGCGGCGAAGGTCTATCAGCAGATTGAAAAGATCCTGAATGACGACGTGGCGCGAATATACGTGCTCCATTCGCTCCAGCCGAAAGCGTTCAACAAGAAGGTCCGCGGCTTCGTCAACCCGCACTCCTGGGCGTATACCTTCAACAACGTGTGGGTCACGTCCTGAACGCTGCGCGCTTCGCTGCGCTCGCTCCGTTGCGGCCTGCGGGGAAACGCTCGCCACAGCGTCGCCTGGTCGCCCGCATCGCTGCGCTCGCTCCGCGGCGGCCGCGAGGCAGCGCTCGCCCACATCATCGCCTGGTCGCCCACATCGCTGCGCTCGCTCCGCGGCGGCCGCGAGGCAGCGCTCGGCCACATTATCGCCTGGTCGCCCGCATCGCTGCGCTCGCTCCGCGGCGGCCGCGAGGCAGCGCTCGCCCACATCATCGCCTGGTCGCCGGCATCGCTGCGCTCGCTCCGTCTGACGTCTCGATGAAACTGAAGTGCTCAAGACACGTAATTATCCAGAGTTTCGCGTGACTCGCAATGGAGCGAGCGCAGCGAAGCGGGCCGCCAGCAACATCGCGCTGCTGCTGGGAGCAATCGGCGTGCGTAGTGGCGAGGCACCGTGACCGCCTTTGTCCTGCGCCGTATGGCGGCGTCGGTCATGGTGCTTTTTGGCGTTTCGGTCGTCGTCTTCGGGACCCTCAAGCTGATCCCTGGCGACGCCGCTTACGTGCTCGCCGGACCGAACGCTTCGGCGCAGGAGATCGAGCTCGTGCGGCAGTCGCTGGGACTCGACCAGCCGGTGCCTGTCCAGTACGTCACCTGGCTTGCCCGGGCGCTGCACGGCGACCTGGGGCGGTCCCTGGAGTTGAACGAACCGGTGCTGCCGCTGGTGTTGTCGCGGTACGCCAACACGCTCGTCCTGGCCACGAGCGCGATGCTGTTCGCCAGCCTGGCGGGCGTGCTCGCCGGCGCCGTCGCCGCCCTGCGACCGCACACGCTGGTCGACCGGGTGGTCATGCTGGTGGCGCTGACAGCGAACAGCACGCCGAGCTTCTGGCTCGGACTCGTGCTGATCCTGGTATTCTCGCTCGCCCTGCGTCTGCTGCCGTCGTCCGGCATGGTCTCGGCGCGCGGCGACGGCGGTGTCGTCGACGTGCTCCAGCACCTGGTGTTGCCCTCGGTGACGCTGGGCGCGATCTCGGCGGCGCTGATCGCCCGGATGACCCGCGCGTCGCTGCTCGAAGTGCTCACTCAGGAATACGTCCTGGTGGCGCGCGCGAAGGGACTGGGCGAGCAATTGCTCGTGCGCCGGCACGCGTTGAAGAACGCGCTGCTGCCGGTGCTGACGGTGGTCGGACTGCAGATGGGCTCGCTGCTGGGCGGAGCCGTCATCACCGAGGCGATCTTCACCTGGCCAGGCATCGGGTTGCAGCTGTATCGGGGCATCGCACTGCGAGATGTTCCGCTGGTCCAGGGCGCCGCGCTCGTGGTGGCGACGAGCTTTGTGCTCATCAATCTGCTGGTTGACCTGCTCTATTCCTACCTCGATCCGCGCATCAGGTACGGCTGAGACGCGCGGTGCCCCCAGCCCGACGCCTCGGCTCGCGCGACCGGCTGCTGCGCGACGGCGGAGCCATCGGTGGTCTGTTGATCGTCGGCGCCATCGCGGCGGTGTCGCTGCTGGCGCCGCTGGTGGCGCCCTACGACCCCGATGCGGTCGACGCGACCATTCGACTGGCACCGATCGGCGGCGCGACACACGTCCTCGGCACCGACGACCTGGGCCGCGACATTCTCAGCCGGTTAGTCTGGGGCGGTCGCGTGTCGCTGGTCGTCGGCCTGGCGCCGGTGGCGCTCGCGCTGCTGGTGGGCGTCACCCTGGGAGCGATTTCCGGATATGCGCGGGGTGTGCTGGATGGAGTCATCATGCGCTGCCTCGACGTGCTGCTCGCGTTCCCGGCGTACCTGCTGGCGATCGCAATCGTTTCGTCACTTGGCGCCGGGTTGAGCAACGCGATCATGGCGATCGCGCTGGTGTCGAGTGCGTCGTTCGCGCGCCTCGTCAGAGGCTCGGTGTTGTCGGTGCGCGAGCGCGAATTCGTCCACGCCGCGCGCGTGGTCGGCGCGGGTGACGGGCGCATCATCTGGACGCACGTCCTGCCGAATGTGCTGTCACCGGTGATCGTGTTTGCGACGCTCGAAGCGGGTCGCACGATCATCTTCGCGGCCGGGCTCAGCTTTCTGGGCCTGGGCGCCCAACCGCCGACCGCTGAGTGGGGCGCAATGCTGGCCCAGGGCCGGGGGCTGCTCAATGTTGCGCCCCAGGTGGCGAGCCTGCCGGGCATCGCGATCCTGCTGGTGAGCCTGGGGTTGAACCTGTTTGGCGACGCGTTGCGCGACGCAACCGACCCGCGCTTTGCGCGCTGACGCGCGCGCTCAACCGAAGACGATAGGCTGGTGCAACCGCCGGAGACAGGCCAGCAGACTCAGCGCCACGATATGGCTCAGGCGATTGGGATTCGGCGTCGGGTGCAGACGCACCCGCAAGTCGCCGAACGCACCACTGGCGGTGAGTTCGATCTCGCGCCCGCGATCGGCTGGTTGCTGGCTCAGTTCCAGTTGGACGGCGGGACCGGCGACCAGGGTGACCGCCGCCGCACTGTTCAGCCGCGACGGAAATTGGCGGATGGCTGCCAGGGCGTTACCGCGAAAGATCAGTCGCTCGGCGTCACTCGGCTCGACGATCCGCAGGCGCACGTCATTCAGGCCGCCAGCCGCCGCGGCCGCGAGCGCGTCCAGGCCGCCAACAGCCCCGGCGGGCACGTAGATCCGCGTCCCGTGCTGCACGCACGCGGCTTCGAGCCGCGCTCGGAGCGTGGGATCAACGAGCGCCGACCCGCTGGCGGTGATCAGCGACGCGCCGCTACTGACGATCGCCTGGGCACAGGCTGCGAACGCCACGGGCCCCGCCGCCTCGAGGACGACCTGCGGCCCGGTGCCCAGGAACGCGCCGACCTCCGTGACAACCGGCGCGGCCACGGCTCGCGGCCGGCTATGTTGCACCAGGACCCCCACCAGGTCCGCGTCGCCGCCAAGTCCCGCCTGGATGCCATCGGCGACCTGCTTGCCTATGGCGCCGAGGCCGATCAGTCCGACGCGCACCGCGCTAGCAGCCTGGTCTGCCCCCCGCACCGACGCGCGGTTGGCGCTCGGCATCCTGCCGCCCAATGCCTCTCTGGCCGATCAGGCCGACGCGCACGCGCGCATCATATGCGGTGGCGCGAACCGTTACTTCAAAGCCTGCGCTGAGGCCTCGCTGTGGTCCGGGTCGCGTGTCGGTGCCGCCCGACCATTCACCGCGTGGTAGATCGAGCGATAGCACTGTGTCAACTCCTCTTCGATGCGCCGCCAGTCGGCATCGACATTCGAACTTCGACCTGACGTGATCTGGTCCACCGTGTTGTTGGCCGCGACCCGCCACTCGGCTGATTCGCGCATGCGTTCGGCCGGCACGCCGAAGAGCTCGCTGTGGAGGACCGTCATCGCGTCGATGAAATCCGACTTGTCGGGGTTGTCGATCAGCCGCCGGTGCGCCACCCAGTACCGAAGCTCCGCCACTGCCGCGCGCCGCGGGTCGAACTGCAGCCCCGAGTGGCGTCGCGCCATGCGGTAGTAACGAACCAGGTGCGTCTGGACCGCGGCCAGGTCGTGGTCGACCGGAGCCCAGCTGCGCGAGGCACGCGCGATGTGCGCCGCGCCGACGTACGACAGCGGGAACGGAATATGGAACTGCTCCTGATTCAGTGTCGCGATGAGCTGGACGAGCTTCAGCCACCGGCGGTCGTAGTACGCCCGCCAGCCGGCCGATTCGGCGGCGGCGACACGATCAGGGTTGAACTCGAACACTTGCGACCTCCACTCCTACAGCGCAACTGGTTGTGCGCCGTGCATTGGGCTGCTGGGCGCGAGTACGGCACCGAGCGCCAGACAGACCGGGCAGGCGCCCTGCTCCCAGGCCTCGAACGTCGACGCGGCCCGTTTGCGTCGCTGGAGCAGCCGGAAACCGACCAGGCCCGCGGCGGCCAGCAGGACCAGCCCGCCGCCGACAATCCACGGCACCATGCTCGCCTCGAACAAGCTCCCCAGTACCTGGCCACCCGCAAAGCCGATGGCGAAGTGGAGGGCGAGATCAACGGTGGTGCCCACCGCGAGTCCAGGGACGAAGATGCGCCAGGGTACGGCCGCCAGCCCACAGGCCGGGATCGCCGCCGACCGCACGCCGGGTGTCATGACCAGCAGGGCGATACCGCCGATGCCGCCTCGTCGCACGGCGCTGGCTGCCGCATCCAGCCGCGCCGCGTTCAGGCCGACGTACCGTCCAAGGCGGTACACGACGCGGCGGCCCTTGCCGCGCGCCAGCACGAACTGCACGACGCCGCCGAGCAAAATGGCCAGCAGCACGGCGCCAAACGCCGGCCAGAGCAGCAACCGCCCGCTCGCCGCCTGGGCCGCCGTGCCGAGCAGCAGCACATCGCCCGGTATAGGAATCGGAATCCCCGCCCCCTTCAAGAACAGAACGACACACACCGCCCCCAGCCCATAGGACTCGATGATCGCGTCCATGCTGCTTCTACTACGCGCCGAAGGTTACGGTAGATCACCCCTGCCCGCATCGCTGCGCTCGCTCGCACCGATGGTCATTTCGTTCCCCGTTTCGGATCGGAATGTGACGGGTGGAACCGCCAGGCGGGGTCCCCACATCGCTGCGGTCGCTCGCGAGTGTCCTCAAAACGGGGATTGTTGATGACCGATTCGGCCACCTCCCAAGCGGAAGATGATCACCATTCGGCCAGCTTCCGAAACACGGAGCGTGATCGTTGCCACGAGCGAGCGCAGCGATGCGGAGACCCGCCCTGCCGCGTCCTGCCATCACTTTCGACTGACCTCGCCGACGCGGCCTCGCGAGCCGCCTCAGCGCGCCGCCTACAATGGGCGGCGTGATCAGCCTTGGCGGGGATCCGCGATCGCGGACGGTGCTGGCTGGCAGCGGGCTGGGCGTCGGGGACGACTGGCGTGTCGCGCTCGAGGCGGCGCTGGATGGGGCGCTCGGGCCGTTGATGGGGCACGCGCCCGATCTGCTGGTGCTCTTTGCTGGCGCCGCGTATGACGAAAGCTACGGCGGGATCCTCGCGCAGGCCGCCGCGCGCAGCGGAGCACGCGAGGTCGTCGGCTGCAGCGCTTCGGGCGTGATCGCCGGCGAGCGCGAGCTCGAAGACGAGCCCGGCGTCGCGGTGCTCGCGCTCAGGCTGCCAGCCGGGTCGCTGCTGCGCGTGCAGCACGTCCTGCCCGTAGACCTCGAGGAGCCAGTGGACTGGCCCGAACGATTGGGCCTCGCCGCGAATGCCTGCACCGGCTTGATTCTGCTGGCGGACCCGTTCACGACCGACGTGGCGGCTTTGATAGGCGGCCTGGAACGCGACTACCCAGGTGCCACCATCGTGGGCGGCATGGCCACCGGTGCACCTGGCGTGCAGCGTACCTTTGTGTTCTACGGCCGTAGTGTGGCCGCGGGTGGCGCCGTCGTCATCGCCCTGGGCGGCGCCGCGACCCTGCGGCCGGTGGTCTCGCAGGGGTGCGAGCCGATCGGCGACGCCTGGACCATCACCGACGTTGCGGGCCACATTGTCAAAGCCATCGGCGGTCGGCCGGCCTATCAGGTGCTGGCCGAGACCATCCAGGCTCTCGACACGCCCCATCGTCAGCGCGCCAACGGCAATCTGCTGGTCGGCCTGGCGATGGACGAGTACCGCGATGAGTTCAAGCGCGGCGATTTTCTCATCCGCAATCTGATGGGCGTGGATCGGACGAGTGGGGCGATCGCCGTCGCCGGCGAGCCTCGCATTGGGCAGACCCTGCAGTTTCAGATCCGCGACTCGCGCGCCGCCGACGAAGAGCTGCGCCACATGCTCACTACAGAACAGTCCAGGCCCTCCGCGGCGGTGCTGTTGTTTGCGTGCAACGGACGCGGCACCGGCCTGTTCGGCGCGCCCGACCACGATGCGCGGACCGTCCGCGAGCTACTCGGACCGCTCCCACTGGCCGGCCTGTTCTGCAACGGCGAGATCGGCCCGGTTGGCGCCGCGACCTATATTCACGGATTCACCGCAAGTCTGGCCCTGATCGCCGCCTCATCCTGAGAGCCCCGCTTCGCTGTCGCTCGCTCCCAGCCGAGAAGAGGACGAAGTCCGAACATCGCTCGGGCATGCAGCCCCTGGTCCCCGATTTGTGCAAGTCAGACCGTTGCTGCCCGCTACGATGTTGTCCGCGTTCGGACGTCCACAAGTGAGGTGCTCTGAAAACTTCTATGACGGATGCTGACGAGATCAGGAACACCCTTTCAAGGTTTTGCCAGTGCCTTGACGATCGGCGCTTCGTGGAATTCAGCCAGACGTTTGCAGAGGACGGCGCGTTCAACGACCGCGTGGGCCGCGCGACGATCCTGCAGTGGATCCAGGGTGCTGAGCTGGCGACGCGGCCCGAGTTGAAACGTAAACATGCCGTCGTGAACGTCATCGTCAACGTGCAGGGCGACCGTGCCCAGGCGACGAGTGACCTGGTGATGTTCGACCAGGTCGGGAGCGATCCGTGGACGATCAGAGTGGGCCGCTACACCGACGAGCTGGTACGCCAGCCGACCGGCGAGTGGTTGTTCGCGAAGCGCCAACTGGCGTTCGCACCTGGCTGAGGAGGTCAAACACATGCACGTCGGCTTTATCGGACTCGGACACATGGGCCAGCACATGGCCCGCCACGTCGCAGAGGCTGGCCACGCTGTCGCCGCGTACGACCTCCGCGCCGACGCGGTGACGCAACTGATGCAAACACACGGCGCCCGGCGCGCGAGCAGCGTGGCGGAGGCAGCCGTTGAGGCTGAAGTGGTCTTCACGTCGCTGCCCGGACCGCCCGAAGTGGAGGCCGTGGCGCTCGGCCCGGACGGACTGTTGGAATCGATGCAGGCCGGCACCGTCTACGTTGATCTGTCCAGCAATTCGCCGGCGACGGTCCGCAAGCTCTGCGCGGCCTTTGCCGAGCGCGGGGTCCTGATGCTCGACGCGCCCGTCGCAGGCGGCGTCGAGGGCGCCGAAGCCGGCACGCTCTCGATCATGGTGGGTGGCGAACGGGCGACCTTCGACCGCGTCAAGCCAGTCCTGGACTCGATCGGGACGAAGGTCTTTTATTGTGGTCCGAGCGGCAATGGGGCGGTGGTGAAACTGTGCAACAACCTGTCCTCGCAGGCTCAGATCGCGGCGGCGGGCGAGATTCTGTCGCTCGGTGTCAAAGCCGGCGTCGATCTGGAGACGCTGGCCGGGGTCATCGGGGTGAGCACCGGCACGTGCCGCGCGATCGTTCAGACGTTCCCCCGACAGCTGTTCAAACGTCACTTCGAAAATCCGGGGTTCTCGAGCATCCTGTCGGCCAAAGATACCCACCTCGCCATCGAGCTCGCCCACGAACTCGGCGTGCCGATGCACATCGGCGAGATCGTCGAGCGCGACAAGCAGGAGGCATTGCGCCGCGGCTGGGGGCCGCTGTCGCCCGACGTCTTCGTCCGCCTGCAGGAGGAACGGGCGGGCGTGGTGCTGGAAATCCCGACCCATGATTAAGACGTTCTCGGTCCTGTACGTCGGCCACATTGCGCTCGAAAATGTGGGCCGCGACGGTACGCCCGCCGATGACCGCTGCTATCCCAACGAGCGCCTGGTCGAAGCGATGGCCATGGCCGAAGACGTGGCCCACACCATGGACGATCTGGGCTACGACACGTTGTGGATGGCCGAGCATCACTTCCAGCGCGAGGGCTACGAGTGCATCCCGAACCTGATCCTGTTCGGCACGTACCTGGCCACCCAGACCCGCCGCGTGAAGTTTGGCTGTGCGTTCAATGTCACGCCGATGTGGCATCCGATCCGCATGGCGGAGGACTACGCGATGGCCGACTACCTGTCGCGAGGCCGCGTCGTGATGGGTGTCGGGCGCGGCTACCACACCCGCGAAGTCGAGAGCCTGGGTGGTCCGCTGCTTGACACGGCGGCCAACATGGCCATGTTTCACGAGCAGATGGAGATCCTGTTCAAGGCGTTCAACGAAGACAGGTGGAGCCACAAGGGTCGCTACTACACGATTCCGGCGGAGGTCCCGTACCGCGGGTATCAGCTCCGCGACGTGACGCTGGTGCCGCGGCCGGTCACTCGACCGGTCGAGATGTGGCAAGCCATCGCCAGCGGCAAGTCAATTCCATTCATGGTCCAGCACGGCATCAAGGGCATGGTCACGATGAATGGCGAACGGATTACCCGACAGATCTTTGGCCAGTTCCGGGCTGAGGCGGCCAAAGTTGGCCGGACGCTGGCGCCTGGCGAAGACCTGGCGTGGGGGGCCGGGCTGTACCTGGCCGACAGCGTGGCCGAGGGTATTGACGGCGTACGTCCCTACCACGACGAGCGCTACAAGTGGTTCGCGCCGTTCGGCTTCGTGCGCTACGCTGACGAGCAGGGGCGTCCGTGGGGAACCCCTGGCGCGCCGACCGGCGTGCCGACGATCGAGGAAGGCGTCCGCCAGAAGGCGTGGCTGGTTGGGCCGCCGGCGAAGGTCATCGAGCGTCTTCGGGAGCTGGAGTCCGAGTACCCGGGCCTCGAACAGATCATCCTCCACTGGCCCGAGGGCATGCCGGCCGCGGAGTGGAAGATCCAGCTCGGCCGATTTGCGCGCGACGTCATGCCTGCTTTCCAACCCGGCGGAGTAGCGCGACCTCAGGCTCCCGCTGTGGCTCACATCCCGGCTCAGCGCCGCCGAGGCACGCAATGAATGCCATTCCACGCTTGAACGGCGCGATTCGCGCCCTGGAGCAGGGCAAGCCCACCTTCGTCACCTTCTCGGCCGCGGACATTGCTAGCGCCCAGTCCATCGGGGACGCCGGCTACGACGCGGTGGTCTTCGAGATGGAGCACGGCCCCTACGACATCCGCACGCTGCGCCATTGCTTGCAGTATCTGCTGAACCGTCGCCAGATCGTGCAGTCCGGCAGCCTGGCGCCGGCGGTGACGCCGTTCGTGCGTATCCCGCCCAACGGCGGCGAACACAACCAGTGGATCGCCAAGCAGGTGCTGGATTCAGGCGTGTACGGGGTGGTCTGGCCACACGTGAGCACCGTCGAGGACGCGCGGAACGCGGTCGCCGCGTGTCGCTACCCCCGGCCGAAAACGGCGGCGCACTACGCGCCCGCCGGCCAGCGCGGCGATGCCCCGGCGGCGGCCGCGCGCTACTGGGGGCTGACCCAGCCTGAGTACTACGCCCGCGCGGATGTTTGGCCGCTGGCACCGGACGGTGAGGTCCTGGTGGTCATCATGTGCGAAGAGGCGCGCGCCATTGGCAACCTGCGCCAGATGCTGCGCGAGGTGCCTGGCATCGGGGTGGTGCTCATCGGCGAAGGTGACTTGTCACAGGATCTCGGTTTCCCCAGACAGTACGAGCATCCCACCGTGGCCGCGGCGATCGGCGAAATTCTGTCGATCTGCAAGGAGGCGGGTGTCCCCTGCGGGCACCCGCACGTCGATACCCGCAACGTCGAACGGCTGCTCGAGCAGGGTTTTCGCTGGCTCATGGCATCCCCCGAGCGCTCGTTCACGGCGCTCGAGCTGGGCCGCAAGCACGCGTCACGGTGAGGCGTTGTGCGGCCCGCATCGCTGCGCTCGCTTCGCTTCGCTTGCGCTCGCTTGCCGTCGCTTGCGCTCCGCTTCCCTTCGCTCCCTTCGCTCCCTTCGCTCCCTTCGCTGCGCTTGCTTCCCTTCGCTGCGCTTGCTTCCCTTCGCTGCGCTCGCTTTCCTTCGCTGCGCTTGCTTCCCTTCGCTGCGCTTGCTTCCCTTCGCTGCGCTTGCTTCCCTTCGCTGCGCTCGCTTCCCTTCCGCCCCGCGGCGGTCGCGAATGGATGGGGGCCGTACCCGTGCTCGCTGCTGGCCAACGTTGGGCCCGGCAGTCGCTCCCGCACCCGCGCGTACCGCGCCAGATCCTCGCTGCACTTGCTTCCCATCGCTTGCGTTCGCTTCCCGTCGCTTGCGCTCGCTTCCCGTCGCTGCGCTCGCTTGCCGTCGCTGCGCTCGCTTGCCTTCGCTGGGCTTGCTCCTCCGGATTGGGTTGCTCATGCTGGCTTCGGAACGTTTGTGTCATCAGGTGCGTTAAATTCCTGTACGGGGTAACGACGATGCGGAGCACCATCAACGATCCGGAGCACAGGCACGAACTGAAATCGCTCGA
>DATGER010000095.1:0-11702 GCA_035309865.1 Chloroflexota bacterium | reverse complement strand
GGCCATCCTGGCGTCGATCGGTCTGTCGGCGCTGGGGCTCGGCCCCCAGAATGAGCCGTCGATCGGCCTGACGATCTACTGGGCCATCTTCTACGGCGCCCTGATCCGGCAGCTCTGGTGGTGGTTCGTCCCGCCGATCGTTGTCACCGTCGTTCTGTTCGTCGGCCTGTTCATGACCACCGCCGGTCTCGACAAGATCGCCAATCCGAGACTCCAGAGCAGCGCGTAAGAAGGGAGCGGCCACATGAGTGGCTTCCGAAAATTTGTGTTGCGCGGCAACGTCGTCGACCTGGCGAGCGCCGTGGTCATCGGCGCGGAATAACGGGCCCGATCAGGTGCGACGGCGTCGGCGTCGAATCTCACCCAGGTCCCAGGTGGAGTTGTTGCTGCCCAGCGTTGGACCACTGCACCGTCATACCAGCCGCGCGCCGCGCTTGTAGACAGCGACCACCCGCGTCAGGTTTTCCGCGTCCTCCAACGGATCGGCGTCTAGCAGCAACACATCCGCGTCTTTGCCAACGTCCAGCGTGCCGACCCGGTCCGCCAGGCCGCACAGCCGCGCGGCGTTGCGGGTGACGGCCTGGAGCGACTCCATCGGCGTCAGCCCGGCCCGGCGCGCCAGGTGGACGTTGTACTCCAGGTGCCCGAACTCCGTGTCGAACGGACCCGCGTCGCTGCCGAACCCCATCCGATCGGCCAAGCCGAGGTCGCGCAAGGCGCCGATGACCGGCAGAAAGTGATCAAAGTAGCGCTCCAGTTTGCGCAGTTGCTCGGACTCCACGCCGGTCAGCGTCTCGCCGCTCGCCTGCTTGCGCCGCAGCAACACCACCGTATCCCAGCCGCTCGATTGCGGATTCAAGTCAAGGTACGCCGACGAACCCGCGAGTTTCTCGGCGACCCGCCGATCGAGTTGCGGCAGGCCCGTCGGCGCGCCGGCGCTGCCCATGTCGACAATCTCGCCCGGGCTCAAGAACTCGACGTGCGCGATAGCATCGATCCCCGCGTCGACACAATTCTCAATCGCTTGGGTTGCCCGCGCGTGCGCGACCGTCGGCCGTTCGAGGGCGTGGGCCGCTTCGACGCCGACGCGGAGCTCGTCCACGGTATACGACGCCAGGTATGGAATCCCGCCTCTGGTGCCACCCCCGGAGGCGACGAGCTTGATCACGTCGGCCCCCTCGGCGACCAGCACCCTGACATTGCGGCGGATCTCCTCGGGTGTGTCCGCGACTCCGCCGGCCCAGTGGATGTGGCCCGCGCTGTGGGTGATGGCGCGGCCGGCCAGTTGCAGCCGGGGTCCGGGGAAGTAGCCGCGCCGGATGGCCTCGCGGACCCAGAACATCGTCTGTCCGCGCGCCGCGCAGTCGCGTACGGTGGTCACACCTGACCGCAGATGCACCGTCAGCTGGCGCACGGCGGTTAGCGCCAGCATCTCGTCCGGCGCCTGGAGTTGGACCTCGAACGGCTGACGATCGGGAAACAGCGTTGGATGCGCATGACAGTCCACCAGCCCGGGCATCAGGACGCGCTCGGCGCCAGCGTCCGCCGCGCGCTCGGCCCGCGTGCCGAACTCCTCGGCTCGCCCGAGCCTTGCGATGCGTCCATCGATCACTTCGATCATGGCATCGCGGACTGGCAGCCCGCCGTTCCCGTCGATCAGCAGCCCCACGCGCAGCGAAAAGCCCCCGCCACCAGGCGGTAGGTGATCCCGCATCAACGGGTGGACTGTAGACATGTGCCGTGATAGTGTCAACGCCGCTCCAGCCATGCGACCCACCGACGTCAAAACTGCCAGTCTCGGCGAACCCCCGGTGCAGACCACCGCCTGACACATGCTTGCCGGTGTGGCGCGCGTCGACATCACTCCGCCGCTCGGGTTGCCGTTGCGCGGCTGGGCAGCGCGCAACGCGCGAGCGCGAGCGGCCCACGAGCCGCTGATCGCGCAGGCCCTGGTGCTCGACGATGGCTCGCCAGGCGGCCAGGCGGCAATCGTCGCTATCGATTTGCCACACGTCGGCCGAGCCCTCACCACCGAAGTCCGTGCGCGCGTGCGGACGACCACTGGAATTCCCGAGGCGGGCGTGCTCCTCAACGCCTCGCACACCCACAGCGGACCCCCGCTGGACCTCGGCAACGGCATCAGCTGGACGCCCCAGGACCCCGAGTACGCCCACTACGCCGCGCTGCTACCCGAGCTCATCGCGGGCGCAGTCTACGGCGCGTACCACGCCCGGCAACCCGCGCGGGCAGCGTCGGGCAGTGGGCGTGTGCCTGGCGTCTCGACCAATCGTGTCGACCACACGCAGCCCGTCGACGACTCGGTGCAGGTGGTGCGCGTCGACACCGTCGACGGCTCACCCATCGCCGTGCTGGCGAGCTTCGCGTGCCATGGCACGTGTCTGGGCGGCCACGTGCCCGATTGGAACGCCGACTTCGCCGGCCCACTTCGCCGGACCGTCGAGCGTGAGCTGCCTGGCAGTGTCGAGTGCGTGTTCCTGCAGGGCTGCGCGGGTGACATCGCGCCGTGGGATTTCTGGATGGGCAACCCGCATCCGCGACCTCACTCGTACGCCAACTGCGACGCGCTTGGCGAGCGCGTCGGACTCGAAGTGACGCGCGTCGCACGTACATTGCAGACTGTCGACGGTCGACTCCGCGCGGCTTCGCGCATGCTGCCGATGCGCCGCCGGCAGCTGAGCTGGGCGCAGTCGGAGCTCGACCTGATCGAACGCGCGTTGCGCACGCAAGCCACCCCGGACTACCCCGAGCTGTGGGCGGCGCACGTGCACACCGCCAACTCGGCGCAGTTGTTTCCGCTGAGCTATCAACGGGGCGCGGTGGGCATGTACCAGAACATGCGCGCCCGCGCCGACGAGCCGCTGCAGGCCGAAGTCCAGACGATCGCCATCGGCGACGCCGCGATCGTGGCCAATCCGTTCGAGTTGTTCAACGGACCGGGTCTGGACATTCGGGCGCGCAGCCCCTTCTCGGGCGCGACCTTCGTCCTCGGCTACTCGAACGACTACCTCGGCTACCTGCCGCGTACGGCGGACTTCCTCAAGATCAAAGACGTGCCACTGGAAGAAGTGCTCGACCAGGACCGCTACCGCTGGGCCTACGGCATGACCAACACCAACGTCGACCTCGGCGAGATCGACAAACTCATCGCCACCAGCACGCGCGAGCTCATCCGCATGCACGATACGGTGAAAGACACCTGAACAGGCGCCACCGGTCACCAGCTCGGCGGGTTCCACGCCAGGCGCTGACAGCCCGCGACCGGGCGGTATAGGCTAACGTGCTTGGATCCATTCCTCGACGGAGGGGCAGATATGGCGGCTCGACGTCCGTACGCCGGCGCATGGACTCGGCGGCAGTTCCTCGAGACGACCGCCGGAGTCGCGCTCGTCGGCTTCCTGGCCGAGGCCTGCGGACCCGCGGCGCCTTCCTCCTCAGTCGGCGGCGGACCGACCACTGCCCCCGTCGCCGCGGCGACCGCACCCGCCCCGGCAGCCACAACAGCACCCGCCGCCACCCCTCCCGCCACGGCAGCCACCACTGCCCCTGTCGCCGCGACGAGCGCACCCGCCGCCGCGGGGCGGCCCACTGGACAGGCCATCATCTCCTTCGGCGAACCCGACACGCTATTGATGAGCGAATCGCGAGCCCTCGTCTCCGCCTACATTCGCAGCTTTATCGCCAACGGCCTGGTTCGGCTCAAGTATCCCGAAATGACCGTGGTCGAAGACCTGGCGAACAAATACACCGTGTCGGCGGATGGCAAGATCGTGACGTTCGACCTGCATCCGGGCGTGAAATGGCAGGACGGCCAGGCATTCAGCTCGGATGACGTGAAATTCACGTTCGAGTATTTTGCCCACCCCGACAATCCGAAGCCGCTCACCAGCGACTTTGCCAACATCGTCGGGGCCACCGAGTTCAAGGCCAAGCAGGCCACCGACATCAGCGGCCTCAAAGTTGCGCCGGACCACGTCGAAATCTCACTGATCGCACCGTCGAACAGCTTCCTCGTGAATGTCGCGACGGCCATCATCATGCCCCGGCATGTCCTCCAGAACGTGGCGCCGCCGGATTTTCCCAAGCACCCCTTCGCGCGTCAGCCCGTCTACACCGGACCGTTCAAGGTGGACGAGTGGAAGAGCGGGGAATCCATCATCTACTCGGCGTTTGCGGACCACTTCAACGGTCGCCCGAAGCTCGACAGGGTCGTGCAGCGGATCTTCCCGGACCCGACGACGGCGGTCACCGAACTGCGCAGCGGTGGCATTCAGCAGGCGTTTATCGCCAATCCCGACCAGTTCGCGGAGTTTCAGACCAACTCGAACTACGCAACTCAGGAGCTGGCCGGCACGCTCGGCTGGTTCTTCTCGTGGGACATGACCAACCCGACCTTCCCGTTCGCGGAGAAAGACTTTCGCATCGCGGTGAGTCGCGCGATCGATCGCAAAACGCTGGTGGACGCGCTGTTCAGGGGCTTTGCCGAGCCGGGCCGGAGCCTGGCGTCACCGCTGTCGTGGATCTTCAACGCCAACAGCCCGACCTACGACTACGACCCCGGGCAGTCTCGGCAGTTGCTCGACGGCCTGGGTTGGATGGTCGGGTCCGACGGCATTCGGGTGAAAAATGGCCAGCGGTTGGAGTACGCGATGATGGTCACCACCACCACGAAGGACTGGTTCCTCGCGATGCAGCCGATGCTGCAAGCGGTCGGCATCGGCATCAGCAAAGTCGACGTCGTCGACTTCCCGACCTGGATCAGCCGACTCAACGTTGGGAAATACGAGTCGACGATGAACGGTTGGGGCAACTTCGCGATTGACCCGCGGGCCGATCTGGCGGCCCACTTCTGGTCGCCCACGAAGGCCGCGCGGGGCGACGGTACCGGCTACAAGAACGAGCAGGTAGATCAGTTGTTCGCGCAGGCCACCAGAGCCACGTCGCAAGCTGAGGAAAAGCGTCTGTACGATCAGATCCAGGTGCTTGTCGAGGGCGACTGCGTATACGCCTATCTCTTCCGCCCGAAGCAATTGGGGGCGAGCACCAGGAGCCTTGTGCTGCCCACCGCACAGATACAAGCCGAGATTTACGACGCTCTCCCCAATTGGACCGTCACGTAACCGTTCTGCTTCCCTGCGTAAGCGAGGCGTCTTTTCTCTTGTCGGACGAACCGCCACGCGCCGTAATGACGAGTCGACTGAACTGAAGGCGACGTAGGAGGACTCCTGGCCGGGTACATCGTTCGACGCCTGCTGCTGATGATCCCGCTGGTCATCGGCATCTCGCTGCTCTCCTACGCGATCATCGTTCTGGCGCCTGGCGACCCTGCACGGCTACTGGCCGACCCCGAACAGATGACGGCCGAGTCGTACGTCGCCATGCGCGCCCAGCTCGGCCTCGACGACCCTGGGCCGGTGCGCTACGCCAGGACCATGGCGTCGCTGTTCACCGGCGAGCTGCGCTCGTTCCGGACCCAGCAGCGCGTGGTCGATGCGATCGGCGAACGCCTGCCGACATCCCTTGCGCTGGGCATCCTGGCGATCGTGTTTGGGCTGGTATTCGGCACGCTCATCGGTGCCATGCAGGCCATCAGGCCCTATAGCCGCCTGGACGATCTCGGGACGCTGCTGTCTCTGACGGGCTTTTCGCTCCCGCACTTCTGGTTCGCGCTGATGCTGGTGATGCTCTTCGGGGTACGCCTGCACTGGTTGCCGTCGAGCGGCATTCGGCCGGTTACCTCGACCGGCTGGAACCCCCTCGAGATGGCGCCGTACCTGGTCATGCCGACCGTCGTCCTCGGGACCGGTTTGCTCGCCTATGTCGCGCGGTTCGTGCGTTCATCGATGCTGGAAGCGCTCGGCCAGGACTACGTCCGCACCGCGCGCTCGAAGGGACTCGCGGAGCAGGCGGTGATCATCCGGCATGTGCTGCGCAATTCGCTGCTGCCGGTCATCACCATCGCCGGGTTCCTCTTGCCGCTGCTGATCGGCGGCGCGGTGGTCGTGGAGTACGTGTTCGCGCTCCCCGGAATGGGCCGCCTCGCGGTGGACTCGGTCTTCGCGCGGGACTACCCGGTCATCCTGACGATCACGATTTTCAGCGCCATCGCCGTCATCCTCGGCAACCTCGTCGCCGACGTGCTGTATGCCGTCGCCGACCCGCGGATCCGGTTTGGCTGACGCCGCCGCGGCGGTCGCGGTCGCGCCTCGATCCGTCGAGCGCTCGCGGCGGGGCATGGTGCTGCGCCTGGCGGGCAATGAGCGCGTCGTCGTCGGCTGTGCCGTGCTGCTCGCCACCGTCTTCGTCGCCGTCTTCGCCGGTCAGCTCGCGCCGTACGAGCCCAACGCGCAGATCCTGACCGCGCGGTTCGGCCCACCCAGTGCTGCACACCTGTTCGGGAGCGATCAGCTCGGTCGCGACGTGTTCAGCCGGGTGATCTGGGGCTCGCGCGTGTCGCTGGGCGTTGGCTTCTCCTCCGTGGTGATCACCATCGTCATCGGCACGGCCATTGGTATCGCCGCTGGCTACGGTGGCGGGTGGATCGACGGCGCACTGATGCGTTTCGTCGACATCTGCATTTCGATCCCGGTATTCATGCTGCTGCTGACGATCGTTGCCATCTACGGGTCGAACGTGCCGCTGCTGATCACGTTCATCGGCGTCTCGGCATTCCCCGGCGCGGCCCGCATCGTGCGAGCGGAGGTGCTCTCGCTCAAGCCGCGCGAATTCATCACCGCCTCGCGCGTGATCGGATCCACGCCGTGGCGGATCATGGTGCACCACATCCTGCCCAACCTCGTGCCGATCGTGATCGTCTCCGCAACGCTCCGCGTGGGTGCGGCGATTCTGACCGAGGCGGGGCTCAGCTACTTCGGACTCGGCGTGCCGCCGCCGGCGCCGACGTGGGGTGGCATGGTCGCCGATGGGCGGACCTCGCTGGATGTGGCGTGGTGGGTCTCGACGTTCCCGGGCGTCGCGTTGCTCGTGGTGGTCATCGCCACCAACGTGGTTGGCGACGGTCTACGGGACGTGTTCGATCCGCGCCGTGCTCACCTCGCGTAGGGTCGTCGTCGCTACGGTCCGCCAGGCGGTGGCCAGACTCGCGAGTGTGGGCGTATCGCGTAGGTTGGTCAGAAGGTCTCCGCCAGCAGCTTCAGGATTTCTCGCCACGAGTCCTCGCGCGCCGCCGCATATGCCTTCGGCGTCCCACCGTACGCGAACATTTCGCCAGTCAACGGATGCCGTGAGGCGAGCACGGTGGTCGGTCGGTACGGGGTTCCAATCATGTGCCCGGCACCGGCATAGGCGAGGTGCCGGTACGGATGCGGGAAATGGTGCGCTTCGAGGCGCCGCCGCGCGATCTCGGCCATGCGCGTGGATGGCCACATCGCGTCGTCCTGCCCCGAGATCAGCAGCACCGGCCCGTTGATGCGTTCGACGGGAATCTCGGCCCGGGCGGCCGCCTCCGCGTCTTCGAGGCCGCGCAGAAAGCGCGGCGTGAGCGGTATGGGCTCGCCCCGTGGCGGCGGTGGCGGCTCCGCCGAGAGTTTTTCGGGACGCGGCTGCATGTACGGGATGGCCTCGCCGCGGAACGTCCAGGCCGGGCTGGCCCCACGTACGCCCGAGCGGCCGATGCCGCCGTGCACGATGCCACTTGGGACGTACGCGATCACCGCCTTCAGCTCAGGGAACGTCGCGCCCAGCAACAGCACGAGCTCACCGCCGCGCGAGGTACCCGAGACGGCGATACGGTCGCCGTTCAGACGCGGCTGGCGCTGCAGCCAGCGAATCGCGGTTTCAAAGTATTCGAGCGGAATCTCGATCAGGTCCTGGGGGAGGTCCGGGTAATTGAAGTAGGCGAGCGCGAAGCCGGCGTAGCCGTGCGAGGCGTACAGCGCCGCGCCATCTTCGGACAGCCCGCCACCGGAGCCGCTCAGCGTGATGACCGCCGGGTGCGGACCGGCGCCGGGCGGGACAAACAGCGTCCCAACCAGACCCTCTTCGCGCACCGGGCGGCGCTCGACGCCGTCAGCCATGTACAGGCGCTCCGCCGTCGTCCGCGCCACGGTTACGTCGTCGACTTCAGCCACGAACTCGATTGGCAACGGGGTGGTTGGTTCTGTGCGGAAGAACGGCGCCTGGTTGGGTTCGTCGGCGGCCAATGCCATGGACCAGATCAGGCCCATGGCGTCGGCCCCTGTATAGGTGCCAGTTACCGGCGCCTGCGCGGCCACGTCGACCTGACCGGTAGCGTCGGCGACGAACGTCGCGTGCGCGCGCCAGGCCCGCGCGAGGTCGTCCGTCTGCAAGGCACGCAGCGTCACCTGCTGCCCGGGCTCGAGGCCGGTGAGCCGAACGCCGAGCGGCTCATCGACCATGCTCCGCACCGGATCCACGTGGAGCGCGACGCGACCTGTCAATCCAGCAGACACGGCAGCACCTCGCGCATGACTCGTTCGAGTTGACCGAACTGATCCCAGCCGGTCATGCGCAGCGTCACTTCGTCGAAACCCATCTCCTTGTACACGCGCAGGTGCTCGACGCACTCTGCCGGCGACCCGGTGGCGGTCCAGCCGTCGACGAAGCCCGGCGGGTAGTCCATCGTGTAGTAGGTGTCGAGGAAGCGTTTGGATTCGTCGAGCGCCGCCTGGCGATCCTCATTCACGTTGATGTTGTGGTACAGATGGGTCTCGATCGTCGACGGATCACGCCCGGCGTCCGCGGCCAGGCGCCGTAGTTCTTGCATTCGCCAGCCCACGTCAGCGGCATTCCACAGCGACGTCTCCCAGCCATCCGCGTGGTTGACCACGCGCCGCAGCGTGCGGCGAATCGCTTCCTGATCGCCGGGCGGCGGATTGTTCGCGATCCAGATCGGCGGCCGCGGCCTGGCGGCCGGCTTGGGCTCGATGGTGATGCCCTCGCACCGATAGTGGCGGCCCTCGAACGCGACGTCGTCTTGCGTCCACAGCAGTTTCACGAGCTCGATCCATTCGAGCATGCGTTGCACGCGGTCGCGCGGTTGCAGCCCGTAGAGCTCACCCTCGATGCGCCCACCCTCCTGGGGCACGATGCCGGTGCACACCACGAGCACCGTGCGGCCGCCGGACAGGAGGTCCAGGCTCGCCCACTGGTAGGCGAGCAAGACCGGATCGCGCAGCGGGAAACTGGCCATGCAGGCCGGCCCAAGCCGCACGCGACGCGTGCGCGCGGCCAGGCCGCCGAGGAGCGCGATCGACTCCATGCGCGGTTTGCCGAGCAGCGAGTCGCCGACCCAGACCGATTGAAATACGTCCGACTCGTCGGCGATTTCAGCCATGCGCAGCATCTGTTCAGGGGTGGTGACGCCAAACAGCACGCCACGATTGGGCAATGTCAGCCCAAAGCGCATGTGTCGTTTTCTCCTCTCCTGCTAGCCGGGTGTGGTGCTCATTCTGGCTGGCCGTGTGCGCGCAGTGTCGTTGCATCGTACACGCGACCGGCTTTGACGACCGTGCGGACGCGGCGGGCGTTGTGAATATCAGCCAGCGGGTCCGCCTCCAGCACCACGATGTCCGCGAGTTTGCCCGATTCGAGCGTGCCAAGTGTCTCGGACTGGCCGAGCGCTTCCGCGGCCGTGACCGTCGCGGCTCGCAACGCAGCGAGCGGACTGAGCCCCGATTCGACCAGCAACGCCAGTTCGTTTTGGAGCCCAAGCCCTGGCAGGTGCTTGCCCAACCCGAAACAGTCGGTGCCCGCCAGCAACCGGGCACCTGCCGCGTGCAGCATCCCGACGAGCCGCTGGCGCTTGCGAAACCCGGCGCGCGCCGTTTCCGGGCTCACGTTCGAAACATCAAAGATGTCTGGCCGCGCCTCGCGCACGAAGGCTTCGCGCACGACCTCCGGGACGTCGGCGTTGGCCGGATTGTCAGTGTCGACCGCGGAGCCGTCGAGACTCAATGCCGCGTCCACCAGCAACGTGGGATCGAAAAACACGCGCGAGTCGGCGATGAGCCGAACCAGGCGCTGCATTGGCTCGGACTCCAACTCGAAGCGCTCCCACAGCAGCGTTTCGCGGCGGGCGACCGGCAGCGGGTCAAGCCGATCCGCTTCGTCGGGCGGCAGCAACTCGCGACCGGTGATACGAATATGTTCGAGGCAGTCCATCCCGAGCTGGATCGCCCGCGTCATCGTGATCGTGCGCGGCACGTGCCCCGTGACGCGGAGTCCGAGTCGGTGCGCGGTGTCCAGAATGACCTGGAGTGATGCTTCCGGTACCCAGTTGTAAATTTTGATGAAGTGGACACCCTGGCTGGCGAGGAACTCGACCGTGGCGCGTGCACGTTCCGGCGTGTCGACCATGATCGACATGGCTGGCCAGACCGGCGTTGCGCCGTCCAGCAGCGGTCCAGCAAAGAAGATTCTCGGCGCGATGTGCGAGCCGCGTTCGATCCGGTCGCGCAGGATGCGGAGGAGAGTGAGGTTGCCGCCCGGGTCGCGCACGGTCGTCACGCCGTAGGCCAGGTACAGACGGTGGATCTTCCCTTTGACCGGATGCTGCCCACCGGTGGTGTGCGCGTGCATGTCCATCAGACCGGGCAGCAACCACATCCCCGCGGCGTCCACGACGCGCGCACTCTCCGGGACGTGTTGCGCGGCGCCCACCGCGGCGATACGCTCGCCGTCAACCAGCACGGTGGTGTTCGGATGTTGTGCGCCCGTGCGGACGTCGATGACCGTGCCACCCGTGATCGCCAGGAGTTCGCTCATCCGCCGATCCCGACGGTCTGCGCTTTCACGCCAGCCAGTGGTAGCACCTCCTCCACCAATCGGCGGAACTGGTCTGCCTGGTTCCAGCTGGTAATGCGCAGCGTCACCTCAGAAAAGCCGAGGTCGCGAATTTGCTGGAGTCGCTCGGCGCATTGCTTTGGGGAGCCGGTGGCGACCCACTGATCGACAAATGTGCGCGGGAATTCCGTCGGGACGTAGTACTCCTCGAGAAACCGCCGAGACTCCTCGAGCGCCGCCTCGCGGTCCTCGTTCACGTTGATGTTGTGGTACAGGTGGCGCTCGAACGTGGCTGGATCGCGGCCCTGTTCGCGCACCTTCTTGAGTGTGTCGTTGATCCGAAACTCCAGGTCCCGCGGATCCCACGCGGATGTCTGCCAGCCGTCCGCGTGTCGGGCACAGCGGCGGTGGGTCCGCTCGACCAGCGCGAAGTCCTCGGACGTCCACTCGGCGAACGGTTTGTCCTCGCGCGCATTATTCGCGATCCAGATCGGCGGCCTGGGTGTGGCTACCGGCTTCGGCTCGATCGTCACGCCGGCGCAGCGATAGTGCTTGCCTTCGAAGGTGACGTTGTCCTCGGTCCAGAGTTGCTTGAGCAGCGCGATCCACTCGATCAAGCGACTGACCCGGTCACGCGGCGTCAGTCCGTACAGCTCACCCTCAATGCGTGCGCCCGGTTGCTCGACAATGCCGGTGCAGCCAACGAGCACGGTCCGGCCGCCTGAGAGGAGATCGAGGCTCGCCCACTGATAGGCAAGCAGCACCGGATCGCGCAATACGAAGCTGGCCATGCACGCGGGACCGAGGCGCACGCGTCTGGTGCGCGCGGCGATGCCCGCCAGAAGCGAGACCGATTCCATCCGCGGTTTCCCCAGCAGGCTGTCGCCGACCCAGACCGAGCGGAACAGGCCTGACCGGTC
>DATGER010000094.1:0-3816 GCA_035309865.1 Chloroflexota bacterium | reverse complement strand
GTTGGCATCGGCGGCGAGCTCGGCGCGCAGGACTTTGACGGCCACCCAGCGCTCCAGGCCGGGCTGCCAGGCGCGAAACACGCTGGCCATGCCACCCTTGCCCAGCAGGTCGACCAGCTCGTACTGACCCAACGGCTGGCCTCTGGTGCCGGTGCCCATCCCCCCGATCGCGCCACCCGAATCCATGTGCCTGCGTCTCCTTGTCCGGCTAGCGCGCGGCGAGCAGCGCGGCATCGATCGCCATCTGCATCGCCTTGATGTTGAGTGCCGTGTCCAGTCGCGGCTCGAGTGTGTGGTGGCGGAGCTCGATTTCGGCCCCAAGCACATTGTTGGCGTCCAGCCAATCCTGGGCCTGGCCGGTCACGGGATAATCGGGCCAGACCGGCAGATAGTCGTACCCGAAATGGGCCGCCAGTGTTTTCGCGAATGGCTCACTCCGACCCTTGCCGCCTTCTCGGATGCTGATCGACGGGTACCGGTTCTCGTGGTAGGTGAGGGCCATCTTGATCTTGCGGCTCAGGATGAAGTCGCGATACGCGCGGGTTTCCGGCTCTGAGAACGGCTCAGGCCCGGCCTTGCCCTGCATGCACATGTTTCCGTAGTGCAGCCGGAACCGCTCGCCCCCACACGGTCGATCGCTCCAATTCGTGGGGAAGTTCCGATTCAGATCCATGCCGTTGGCGTTGAACGCAAATTCCGAGAGCGCGACGTCGCCCGGACCACCTGTCCCGTCGGCCTTCGCCAGGAAGGGCTGGCCGTTTGCCCAGCCGTCCGGGTTCGCCGTCAGAATCACGTAGACCGTCGCGCCATCGGGTACGGCCGAGCGCGAGGCGCGGAAG
The DNA here is from genome assembly GCA_035309865.1 of Chloroflexota bacterium. Lineage (GTDB taxonomy): Bacteria > Chloroflexota > UBA6077 > UBA6077 > CF-72 > CF-72. Next base: position 2,977 of record DATGER010000094.1, on the reverse strand, counting down.
TAATCCAGGCCCACCTGAGCGACCTGCTGGGCTCGAGGCTCCCAGGCTCCGTGGATGTCGCCGATGAGGGCGACTCCCACCGGGCCGTTGCCCAGTTTGTACGCCACGATGTCGCGACCCTCAACCGAGTGGCCGATCACCATCTGCTCCGCCGATCCACCGACGACGGCTGGAGCAACCGTGGCGGCCGGTGCAGGGGCGAAGGTCGCGGGTGGTTGCGCCACCGGCACGCCCTCCGTCGCTACCGGTAAGGCGGTCTCGGCGGCGGTGCCCACCGTGGACGTTGCGGCAACGACCGGCCCGCTCGCCGGGAGGCTCGTCCGTGCAAGGGCGGCAGCCATGGTCGCGGTGGGGATCGCAGTCGGCGGCACCGCGGCGATGGGGGCTGCGAGCACCGACGTCGCCGCCAGCGTGGGGACGCTGGTCGGAGCGACTGGAAGCGCCGTCGCAACCGGTGCCGCGGCGGCTCGAGGCGCCGCGGTCGCGGTCGGGGAGAGCAGTGCCGCCGGCGAGGCCGGGGCCAGCACCAAGCGGGCCGCCCACACCACTCCGCCAGTCGCTGCGAACCCGAGGGTGCCGACCAGAAGACCCCGTCGCGTCAGTCTCCGCCTGGGCTCCGGAAGAACGTGCCACTCGAGTGTCTCGGGCAATCGCGGACGTGGATCAGAATCGTTCATGGCCACCTGACTTCACCAGCAGCAATCATTCCGGGAACTTCGCAAAGTAGTCGTCGACTCCGCGCGCGTATGCGAGGGCGATGACCTGCTGGATGGCTTTGGTCGCCAGCAGGGCCGCCTCGGTGTCGTTGGTGAGGAAGAGCGTTTCGCCCAGGGCGCCGGGCATCTTCGCGGCGCGCGCCACGCGCGGTGTCTTGGGACCGATGACGAAGAGGTGGCCGAACGGTTTGCCGAGCGGCGTGTCGTCGCTGATGCCCTCGTCGATCACGTCGTCGTAGCCGGCGCCGCGCAGTCCGGCGATGAACTGATGCTGAATGAATCCCGCCAGGGCTTTGCCCTGTGCACCGAGGGGATGCGCTTGCGAGTAGTACGTCGTTGTGCCCCGCCGGGCTGGACCTGCCCCGTTGTTGTGGATCGACAACAGGAGATCGGCGCCAGCGTTGTTGGCGATGTCGACGCGCGCTTGCAGATCGTCGTCGTTGTCGATGACGCCATCGCCATTCAGGTCACGTGGCGGCAGGTTGACGCCGGTGTCCTCGGTCCGCGTCAGCACCGGGGTGTAACCCGCGGCACGCAGGTCGTCGGCCAGATCGAGCGCGATGGCGAGGTTGACGTTTTTTTCGATCAGGTCAGCCTTCCTACCACGAACGGTGTGGACTGCACCGGTTTCGGTTCCACCATGACCGGGGTCGACGGCGATGACGCGCGGGGCTCTGGCGGGCAATTCGGTCGCGGTTGGAGCCGGCTTGACGACAGTGGGCGGCACCGGGATCGCCGTTGGCGCTGGCCTCACGACGGTGGCCTGCGACGCGACCGTGGCCGCGGGCCTGGCGGCCGTCGGCGCGGCCGGACTCGTCGCCGCGGGTGGCGTACGCACCGGCTCCGGCGGCGCTGATCCGGCTGCTGGCCCTTGCGGTCCACAGGCCAGGGCCGCGAGCGCCAGGCCGACGATTCCCGCGGGGAGCCAGCGTCGGACGTTGCTCACGGAACCTGGTCCAGTGCATCCGAGATCCGACGCGTCGCGGTCGCAATCGCATCTTCAGCGCCATTTTCATCGCGTTGACCGCGGATGAAAATCGCGACGACAAATGCCTTGTGCGCATCCTCCACAATGCCCATGTCGTTTCGAATACCGACCAGCGTTCCGTTGAGGTGTGCGACGGTCGGGCGGGGCGTGAGCAGGCGTCCCATGTAGTCGGACCCGGGGTCGGTCCTGGGGCTGCGCAGTGACAGAACCTGGAGCATCTGGTGACTCGCCGAAGTGCTGATCATTTGCCCCCGGTACACCCGCGCCAGCATGTCGGACATGTCGCGTGCGGTGGTGAGGTTTTCGAGTCCTCGAGCCTCGGCCGCCGTGTCCATAAATTTGCGGGCCATTCGCGTCGACGGGTAGCCCTGCGCAGCCATCGTCTGGTTGATGCTGTTCATCCCGACGATGTTTGTGAGCATGTTCCCCGCGACATTGTCGCTGTACGTAACGGCCGTTTCAAGAAGGTCCAGCGTGGTTAACGTGCGACCCATCTGGCCTTGCAAGATCCCGGTGCCGCCGACGATATCGTCGCGACTGACCGTGTGCGAATCGCTCAGCGAGATCTGTCCTTGCTCGGCCTGCCGGAGGACTTCGATCATGATCGGCAACTTGATCGTGCTTGCCGCGGCCACCTGAATTTGCGGATCGAGCTCCGAGTGCTCCGGGCCGCGCAGGTTCTGGAAAACCGCGGTCGAGCCGCCGGCGGGGAGGGCGGCGAAAGCCTGGGCGGCCGCACTTTCGACGGCTGGGTTCCGGGCGGGCGTCGGTGAGGGCGCTGGCGTCTGGGTCGGCGCTGGCGTCTGGGTCGGCGCAGGGGTGGGCGAAGGCTGGGCGGTTGGACTCGCCGTGGGCGGCAGACTGGTGGCCGTGGCGAGGGCGGGCGCGGCAGACGTCGGCCCGCCATTGCTGGCGGCCACCGGTGGTGCCGTCGATACGCTGGCCGTCGTGAGTGACGTACCAGTCGCCTGGACGCCGGCCTCAGTTTGAATGCGCGGAGGGTCGGCACTCGTGCGTGCCAGCAGCGCGTACCCGGCCGCACCGAGACCGAGCAAGACAATGACTCCGAGCGCGCCCGCCAGCACCGGCAGGATTCGCCAATCACGTACAGGCGGCTGCGGCACCGGCGCCCTCGGGGGCGTGGGATACAACTCGGTGTCTTGCAGCGGCGGCCGGGTGATCGGTCCGGCGCGGCCACCCGCCAGGGCGGTCAAAAACGCGCCGGCCGAGTCGAAGCGGTCATGCGGCTCTTTGGCGAGCATGACCTGCAGCG
>DATGER010000093.1:0-11547 GCA_035309865.1 Chloroflexota bacterium | reverse complement strand
TCGGGTCCGCCCCTCGGTGGGAGGTAGTCATGGGCATGCCGCTGCCGGAACCGGCTGACCTCAGTATTGGGACTCGCGATGACGTGGGCGCTGGCGACCATGACCAGCCTTTCCGCTTCGGGTGGCGGCCGCGCACCAGCGCGACCTATCCGTTCAACACCCGCCAGTACGCGCGGCTGCTGGTTCTGCGAAGCCGCCTGCACGCTGGCCTTCTCGGGCGCGGCGATCTCACTGAAACGCAAGAACACGCCTGGCGCAGCGCTGCCGCCTGATCGCGGACGCCGAGTCAGTGCTACCCGTATCACACCTAGCTGGGCGGCGCTACGGCAGGGTCGCGGCGAAGGAGAAGGCATGCAAGCCACTGAGCTGATGATCCGCTGCCTGGAAAACGAAGGAGTCCGGTACATCTTCGGCATCCCCGGGGAAGAAAACCTCGACTTCATGGATTCGCTCTCGGAGAGCGATCAGATCACCTTTGTGACCACCCGCCACGAACAAGGCGCCGCGTTCATGGCCAATGTGTACGGACGCCTGAGCACCTACCCTGGCGTGTGCCTCGCGACCCTCGGTCCCGGCGCGACGAACCTCGTTACGGGGATCGCCGATGCACAACTGGACCGCGCTCCGCTGGTGGCAATTACCGGGCAGGCGGCACGCGCGAGCGCGTTCAAAGAATCGCACCAGTCGATTGATGTGGTGGGCTTGCTGCGTCCCGTCACCAAGTGGAATGCGCGGATCGAAGAGCCGACCGCGATCCCCGAGGTGGTGCGCAAGGCCTTTCGTCTGGCGCGACTTGAAAAGCCGGGGGCTACGCATATCGAGCTGCCCGAAGACGTAGCCGAGGAAGAGGTCGAGGGAGAGCCGATGCCGGTGCGCCGCACCACGTACCCCCAGGCGCTTCCCGACAGTATTTACCGCGCGGCCGAGATGCTGCGCATGGCCCAGCGTCCGATCATCCTCGCCGGCAATGGGGTCATCCGTCGCCAGGCCGCCGGCTATGCGGCCGCCGAGCGGCTACGCACGTTCGCGCGTACGCTCGGCCTGCCGGTCATCCCGACGTTCATGGGCAAAGGCGCCGTCGACTATCGCGACGAGCTTGCGCAGCCGGCTGTGGGCTTGCGCTCCAGTACGGCTGACCTGGGCGGATTGGCGGAGGCTGATGTCGTCTTGGCCGTTGGCTATGACCTTGTGGAGTGGGACCCCAGGCGGTGGAACCCGGGCAAGGACAAGACCATCCTCCACATCGACAGCACCGCCGCCGAAGTCGACGCCCACTATGTGCCGGCAGTCGAGGTCGTGGGCGAGATCGGCGAGAGTCTCCGGGCACTCGAGTCCGCGTGTAGCGAGCGGTCTCCCAGTTGGCTGGATGGTCGCGCGCGGCGGGCCGCTCTGGACGAGCTCGAGCGCTACCGGGGTGACGATGCGTTCCCGATCAAGCCGCAGCGACTGGTGGCGGACCTGCGGTCCGCGCTTGACGATGAGGACGTACTCATCAGCGACGTGGGCGTCCACAAGCTGTGGCTCGCCACCCTATTCCCGGCCGCTTGCCCGAACACCGTTGTCATCGCCAACGGATTCGCCTCTATGGGCATCGCCGTGCCTGGTGCTGTGGCGGCAAAGCTGGTGCACCCGGACCGCAAGGTGGTGGCCGTGAGCGGCGACGGAGGGTTCTTGATGAACTCTCAAGAGCTGGAGACTGCCACGCGGCGCAACACACCTTTCGTGTCGGTCGTGTGCACCGACAGTCGCTACGGCGTGATCGAGCTCAATCAGCAGCGGCGGTTCGGTCGTACATTCGCGGTCGAGTTCACCAACCCGGACCTGGTCACATACGCCCACGCCTTCGGGCTGCCGGGGTTCCGTGTGGAACGCGCGGAGGATCTCTTACCCGTTCTGCGCCGGGCGCTGGACCTGGACGTTCCAAGTGTGGTCGACGTGCCTGTCGATGCCAGCGAGAACCTGCGCCTTGGGTGCCGACGTGACGGGACGGTGGCGGCGTGAAGACGCGCGCAGCGGTTTTGCGGGAAGTCGGACGGTCGCGTCCGTACGACGCGAGTGTGCCACTCTCAATCGAGGAGCTGGAGCTCACCGCACCCGGCCCTGGCGAGGTGCTGGTAGAGATCGCCGCGGCCGGCCTGTGCCACTCCGACCTGTCAGTCATCGATGGCTCACGGCCGCGCCCCGTGCCTATGGTCCTGGGCCACGAAGCGGCCGGCATCGTTCGGGAGGTTGGTCCAGGCACAACCGATGTCGCGCCTGGCGACCACGTGGTGTTCTCGTACGTGCCGATCTGCGGCCGGTGCGTGCAGTGTCAATCGGGACGACCGGCATTGTGCGAAAACGCGGTGCGTGCCAATACCGCGGGCACGCTGCTGAGCGGAGCGCAGCGCTTTTCGACAGCGTCGGGACCGCTCCTCCGCCACCATCTGGGCGTTTCGGCCTTCTCGGAGTACACCGTGGTCGCGGAGGGTTCAGTGGTCAAAATCGATCCCACGATCCCGCTTGACAAAGCGGCCCTTTTCGGCTGCGCAGTGCTCACCGGTGTGGGTGCAGTTGTGAACACTGCGCGCGCGGAGCCGGGCTCATCGGCCGTTGTCTTCGGCCTCGGCGGCGTTGGGCTGAGTGCGGTGATGGGCGCTCGGTTGGCTGGCTGCTACCCCATCGTGGCGGTCAACCGAGTCCAGTCAAAGTTGGAGCTGGCCAAGCGCCTGGGTGCCAGCCACAGCGTGAGCGTCGACGACGGTGACCCGATCGCGCAGGTCAAGCAGCTGACGGATGGTGGCGCGCACTATGCGTTCGAGGCCGTGGGCAACGCTGGAGTCCTGGCGCAGGCGTACGCCGCCACGCGGCGCGGAGGTACCACCGTGTCGGTTGGCCTCCCGCACCCGGAGCAGGCCCTGCAGATTCAGGCCGTCAGCCTGGTCGCGGAGGAACGCACCCTGAAGGGCTCCTACATGGGGTCCGCGGTCCCGCGCCGCGACGTGCCGCGCTTCCTGGCGCTGTACAAGGCCGGGCGCCTGCCCGTTGACGCACTGGTGAGCGGCTCACTGGGACTGTCCGAAATCAACGCTGGTTTCGAAACGCTGGCCAGCGGCAACGCCGTGCGCCAGGTGGTGCGATTCTCGAAGGAGGTCCCAGTATGAGCGACCCGGTGTATCGAGCGGAGCTCACCCCTGTGAGCTTCCTCCGTCGCAGCGCCGCCGTGTTCCCTGACAAGACCGCTGTCGTGCATGGCGAGCGCCGTTCTTCCTACCGCGAGTTCGAGGAGCGCGTGAATCGTCTCGCCTCCCGCCTGCGCGCCGCCGGTTTGGCACGGCACGATCGCGTCGCCTTCCTGTGTCCGAATACGCCGGCCTTGCTCGAAGCACACTTCGCGGTGCCGGCGGCCGGAGGGGTTCTGGTGGCCATCAACACCCGCTTGAGCTCAGATGAGATCGGCTACACCTTGCGCCACTCGGAGGCTCGGTTTCTGTTTGTCGACGCCGAGCTCGAACATCTCATCCAGCCTCTCGATACAACCGGCATCGCGCGTGTGCGCATCGACGACACCGGCGCACCTGGCGACCCATACGAAGATTTTCTGGCCGCCGGCACGCCGGAGCCGGTCGAGAGCTGGCTGGAGGACGAGCTGGAGACGATCTCGATCAATTACACCTCAGGCACCACTGGCCGACCGAAAGGCGTGATGTACACGTATCGGGGCGCATACCTCAACGCCCTGGGGCAGACGATCGAGATGGGCATGGGCGCCGGCAGCGTCTTCCTGTGGGTGTTGCCCATGTTCCATTGCAATGGTTGGTGTCTGCCCTGGGCGGTCACCGCGGTAGGCGGTACGCACGTCTGCCTGCGTCGATTTGATCCGGGGCAGGTCTGGGATCTGTTCGCCGCCGAAGGCGTCACCCACTACAGCGGCGCCCCGACCGTGCACATCGGGATGGTCAACGACCCCAAGGCCCGACCCCTCGATCAGCGCATCACGCTCACCAGTGGGGGGTCGCCGCCTTCGCCCACGCTGCTGGCCCAGCTTACGGAGTTGAACCTCCGACCGATCCACGTGTATGGGCTCACCGAGACCTACGGCCCGACGACTGTGTCGAGATGGCAATCCGAATGGGGTGCGCTGCCCCTCGAGAGTCAGACGCGGCGGCTGGCCAGGCAAGGCCATGCCAACGTCGTCGCCGAGCCGGTGCGAGTGGTCGACGACGACATGCGCGATGTCCCGCGCGACGGCGAAACGCTGGGTGAGGTCGTGATGCGCGGCAACCTCGTGATGGCGGGATACTTCGCGGATCCAGACGCCACCGCCGAAGCGTTCCGCGGCGGGTGGTTCCATTCGGGGGACCTGGGCGTGATGCATGCCGATGGTTCCATCGAACTGCGCGACCGCAAGAAGGACATTGTTATCTCGGGCGGAGAGAACATTTCGACCATCGAGGTGGAGCAGACCCTCGCGAGGCACCCCGCGGTGCTGGAGTCCGCGGTCATCGGTATTCCAGACGACAAGTGGGGGGAGCGGCCGAAGGCGTTCGTCGCGCTCAAGCCTGGACACAGCGTCGGCGCGGAGGAGCTTATTGCTTTCTGCCGCGAACACCTGGCGCACTTCAAATGCCCTGCCGCCGTAGAGTTCGGAGGACTGCCCAAGACCTCCACCGGCAAGGTGCAGAAGGTTGTGCTCCGCGATCGGGCCTGGGCAGCGCACGCGCATCGGATCCACTGACCTGACCGTGAGCAGTCGCACCGTCGAGATGCTGCGGGCGGTCCGTGGCGCGCCTGACGCGCCTGTGGGCATTACGCCGAAGGAGGTCGTGTGGCGAAAAAACAAGGCGCGCGTCTACCGCTACACCCGCGAGGGGCCGTCCCCGCGTCGCACGCCGGTCTTTCTGGTGATGCCGCTGATCAATCGCGCCTACATCCTGGACCTGCGGCCGGGCGCCAGCCTGGTGGAGTTCCTGCTGCAGCAAGGTTTCGACGTGTTCATGCTCGACTGGGGCATCCCGGGCGACGAAGACCGCGACCTCAGCCTGGACAGCATGCTTACGGGTTATCTGGCGCGGGCCGTCCGTAGAGCCAGTGAGCTGACCCGCAGCGTGTCGGTGACGTTGCTCGGGTACTCCACCGGCGGCACCCTCGCCGCGTGCTTCGCAGCCCTGTATCCCGACGGCCCAGTCAAGAATCTGGTGCTCTTCACCACCCCTATCGACTTCTCCGACGCCGGGCAGCTCGGACGGTGGAGCCAGGCGACTGCGTTTCCGGTGCAGAAGCTGACGGAGGTGTTCCCCACTGTGCCAGCCCACTTCATGGACCTGGGGATGAAGTTGATCAGTCCATTGCCGGGGACGGTCGGCGTGTACGTGCGCCTGTGGGACAGACTGGGCGACCCGAACTTCGACGTGGCCGGCTGGCAGGCCATGTCGCGCTGGGTGAATGACGCCGTGCCGTTCGCGGCGGCTGCGTACCGCCAGTGGATTACGGAGTTTTATCAGCACAACAAGCTCGCGAAAGGGACGCTGGTGCTGGCCGGCCAGCGCGTGCGCCTCGAGCGCATTCGATGCCCGCTACTGAACGTCGCCGGATCGGCCGACACCATTACACCCCGCTCCACCACTCGCGCGGTCATGCAGTTGGTGAGTAGCGAGGATAAAGAAGAACTCGTGCTCAAGGGCGGGCATGTGGGCATCCTGGTGGGCCGCGCCGCCCGTACTGAGCTGTGGCCGAGACTCGTCGAGTGGCTGGAGCACCGCGATTGAGCGACACGGGTGAAACTATGTACGCGTACCAGAGTGGGAACGTGCTTGCCAATGGTCTGCAGCTGCATTACCTGGAGTGGTCCGGGGGTGCTCCGGCTGTCGTGTGCTTACCCGGCATCACGGCCAACGTACACGCTTTCGCCGGCCTGGCGGAGGAATTGAGCCCACGCCTCCGCGTGGTGGCCATGGACCTGCGCGGACGCGGGGAAAGCGACAAACCCCCGACTGGATACACGATGGAGGCCCACGTCGCGGACGCGGCTGGTTTGCTCGACGCGCTGGCTATCCCGCGTGCGATCATCGTCGGTTGGTCTCTGGGCGGCAAAATAGCCCTGGCGTTGGCCGCCGCGCATCCCGACCGCGTCGAGCGCCTGGTGCTGCTGGACCCGCCGGTCGAGACTCCGGCGGCGACCATTACGGCTTTGCGCGCGTTCTGGGCACGGCTGGACAACACGTATGCGTCGGTCGATGAGTTTCTGGAGCGCATGCGGAACTCAGGCGTGTTTAGGTCGTGGAGCCCGTATGTCGAGCGCTACCTGCGCGCGGATGTGGTGGACACAACCGACGGAAGTGTCCGGCACCGTATCCCACGCTTCGTGCCCGAACAGGAGTTGGCCGCCGAAGGCGCCTATCCGACCAGGTCGTACTACTTTCGCATCACCTGTCCGACGCTGGTCCTGCGTGCGCCCTGTCCGCTGGTGCGCGAGGGCGATCAGGTCCTGTCAGCGGCGGATGCGGGCGAGATGGCGGCCGCGATCGCCGACTGTCAGCTCGTCGAAGTGGACGGCGCGGACCACTTCAGCATTCTGCTGGGTAAGCCAGCCCAGACATTGACCGCCATCTCGAACTTCATACACAACGGGGAAATCCTGTGAGCAGACAGGCAACGATCGAGCTCGGGCTGCTCGGCGCAGGCACCTCCCTGCAGACCGCTGGCGTCGCGGGCTGGACGCCAGACGCTCGTCGAAGCCAGGAGTTTCCGTTTTACCCGGCCCGCGTCGTCATGCAGGACTTCACCGGCGTCCCCGCCGCCGTCGATGAGACGCGCATCTACGAGGCGGCCGTGCACTACCAGCGCGAACGCGTGCCGCTGCTGGTGATTGCCGGTAAGGAGTACCGCAGCGGCAGCTCGCGCGACTGGGCGGCGAAGACAGTCCGCGCCACGCGCGAGGATGGCAGCCAGCACTCATTCGGTGTGACGGTTCGGATCGACACACCGATAGAGATCGACTACTACCAGCACGGCGGCATCTTGCCGTACGTGATGCGTTCACTTATCACGCACTCGCGGGGGCGCACATCATGACAACCACACAGGTGATGCCGAAACCAGGCAGCATTCCGTCGGAACAGACACAACCGGATGTCGTGCCGATCACCATCGCCAAAGGCGACGGTATCGGACCGGAGATCATGGACTCCACATTGAGGATCCTCAACGCGGCAGGCGCGCGGCTGGCGATCGAGGAGATCGTCATCGGTGAGAAGGTCCACCGGACGGGCTCTCGGACTGGCATCGACCCGAGTGCCTGGCAGTCCCTACGGCGCACGCGGGTCTTCCTCAAGGCGCCTATCACCACGCCCCAGGGCGGCGGCTTTACCAGCTTGAACGTCACTGTTCGCAAGGCCCTGGGGCTGTATGCCAACGTCCGGCCGTGCGTGGCGTATGCGCCGTTTGTTCCGACCAGGCACCCCGGGATGGATGTGGTGATCGTCCGCGAGAACGAGGAGGACCTGTATGCGGGTATCGAGCACCGACAAACGGAGGACGTGGTCCAGTGCCTCAAGCTGATCAGCTGGCCGGGCTCGGAACGCATCGTCCGCTACGCGTTTGACTACGCGCGGAAAAACAATCGGAAGAAGGTGAGCTGCTTCACGAAGGACAACATCATGAAGCTCTCAGATGGCCTCTTCCACAAGGTGTTCGACGAGATCGCCGCGGACTATCCAGACATCGCCAACGAGCACTGGATCGTGGACATCGGGATGGCCAGGCTGGCTGATACGCCTGAGGTTTTCGACGTGGTCGTTACACCAAATCTGTACGGCGACGTGTTGTCGGACATTGCGGCCCAGATCGCCGGGTCCGTTGGTCTGGCTGGCTCGGCGAACATCGGCGAGCACGTGGCGATGTTCGAAGCCATCCATGGCTCGGCACCCGATCTCGCTGGCCAGCATGTGGCCAATCCTTCCGGGCTCATGCTCGGCGCGGTGATGATGCTGGTGCACATTGGCCAGCCGGAGGTAGCGGAGCGGATTCATAACGCCTGGCTGCGCACGCTCGAGGACGGCATCGCTACCTCCGATATTTTTCGAGCGAACGTGAGCACGCAGCAGGTGGCGACGAAGGCGTTTGCAAGGGCGGTTATCGAACGCCTGGGGGACGGCCCATCGATCTTGCCTCGGGTAGCGTATGCGGCAGCAGCGGGAGGCACCCGCGGGACGGTCGAATTGACTCCGCGCCGGCCCGCTGAAAAGGGGCTGGTCGGTGTGGATGTTTTTCTCGACTGGCGCGGCGAGCCGGATGTCCTGGGCCCGCGTGTGAAGGCGTGCTCCGGCGGAGGGCTCGAGCTGACGATGATCGCCAACCGCGGCGTAAAGGTGTGGCCCGACGGTTGGCCGGAGACCTTCTGCACCGACCACTGGCGGTGTCGCTTTCTCGCCAACGACGCAGTCTCTGCCGCGCAGATCATCGCGCTGCTGGGCCGGTTGTCGGAGGCTGGGCTGGAGTTCATCAAGACCGAGCACCTGTACATGTTCGACGGCCAGCCCGGCTTTTCGCTGGGCCAGGGGGAGTGACTTGGCCCGGGCGCGGGTTTGACAACCTGATGCATATAGATGTAGAATGCATATAGCTACCGAATGACGGTAGCGCACCGATCAAACGTCCCGGATTGGAGAACACGCATGCCGACCGACACCCGCGAGCCGCAGCACTCCGCTGTGACTGAAGCTGCTCGCATCACCGCCGAGACCTCGCGCCGCACCGCCGAGGGCGCCAGGGCCGCCGTCGAGGCGACCCGCGGCTTCCTGGACGACTCTAGCGAAGTGAGTCGCAAGTTGTTCGACGCCTGGGTCGCCGGCGCCGAGGCCACTTTCAAGGGTACCTTTGAGCTCCAGAATGCCAGCCTCGCCGCGGGCGTCGCCCTCCTCGAGGCAGCGATCTCCAGTCAGCAGGCGGTCCTCCAGCAGTGGACTACCGGTGCCAAGGAGGCACAACAGGCCGCGCTCGAGGCGTTCCGCGCTCAGGTGCGCGCCACCAGCCGTCTATTCGACCAGGCCCCCACTGGCCGCTGACGACCGTGAATGCTCGGTCCCGCGCCGCGTCCTTCGCGGTGTGGGACCGAGAGTCACTCCAGGCCGGGCCGCGAACCGATTGGCCCTGACGCTTCGACCGAAGCGGTCGACACAAACGGCGCCAGGGCTAAGGCCAGGCACGGGACGCTCCGTACGCTGCGTGCGCTGGCCTGCTCCATACACTGGCCTGATCCGTTTTTACGAGTCCCTAATCGCGATCGATCGGACTTTACGCCCGAACTCGGCCTCAAACAAATCCGATAGTTGCTCGATCGCCCACAGCGCCAGCCGTGGTTCATCGCGCGTCCGCAGTTCGAGCGTGATCGCGCTACCGGACTCCGTAACCCGGACGCCCTCGACCACCTGGAAGTGGTCCAGGTCGAGCCCGTCGGCCATCCTGAGCAGCGCGCCGAGGCGCCGCACGAGCCGCTGGTCCGACGCGCCAAGCGACGTATAGTCCACGTGATTCTGGGAAGGCAGCGCCTTGCGATGGTAGCGCGCAATGTTGGCGATGATCCGGAGCTCCGGGACGCTGAAGCCCTCGATGTCGGCGTTCCCGATAATGTAGAGCGAGTGCTTGTGGTGTGCGGACTGGGCGACGGCCGTGCCCACGTCGTGCAGTAGCCCCGAGAAGTACAGCAGCTCGCGCTCTGGCGCGCCCAACCGGTGCAGGTGCTGCGTCTGGTCAAACAGGGCGACCGCCAGATCGGCGACGAGGCGAGAATGTGGTTCGTCCCAGGCGTACCGCCGGGCGAAGGCGACGACCGCCGTCTGGCGCGGGCGCGCTCCCTTATCGAAGGCCGGGGCAGCTCCAGCCTCGCGCTTCAGGTGCTCGATGATGATGCCCTCACGCAGCGCCCAGGGCGCCAGGACCAGTTGACTGAGGCCGAATGCTTGCATCGCCAGGGCCGCTAGCTGCGAGCCGGCGACCACATTGCCAGCGCGCAGGCGATCCAATCCCTTGAGTCGGTTGCGCTCTTGCCGCGTCGTCCGCGCCAGGTGGCCGGCGACGAGGTTCACCGACTCGGCGCTGAGGACGGGCGCTGTGCTGCCGTCGATCCCGGCGAATCCGAAGGTGGCCGACGGGGATCTCGTATGGGGAAGCTCTTCGGCCACGTTGGCCAGCGTGCGGAACGTCTTCGAGGTTGCGCAGACCACGCCCCATTCATGACTGCGGATGCGCTGGGCGAGCGGCCCCAGCAGGCTAAGGCCGTGCACCCGCAGTGCCGCCAGTTCCTCCGCCCCGGGCGGGTCACTACGCACGAAGCGGTGCGTCAGGCGCGTGGCGCCAAGCGGAAGGCTGTCGGCGATCTCCGGGCGCTCGTCCTTCCCACCCGCGACCTCAAGGCTGCCTCCGCCGATGTCCAACACCAGGAGCGTACTGGCCGAGAAGGCTGCCCAGGATCGAGCCGCCAGGTAGGTCAGGCGCGCCTCCTCGACACCCGGCAGTACCTTGACCGGCACGCCAGTGCTGTCCCGCACGCGACCCAGGACGGCCATTCCATTGGTCGCCTCGCGGATCGCCGAGGTCGCGAACGCCACCAGTGCGTCCGCACGCTTCTCCGATGCAAATGCCCGCATCTTGCCGACGGTCCGAATAAGGCGTGCAGCCGCGTCGTCCGGAAGAATCATGGCCGGGAAGGCAGCCTCGGCGAGATTGAGCACCGCTCGCTGCTCGGCGATCGGCTTGAAGGTCCCATCCGGTTGGCCATCGACAACGGTGAGATGGGCCGTATTCGAGCCGATATCCAGAACGGCCAGACGCATCGCTACTCCCATCCGAACTGTACCGCGATTCGTTTCGTCTCTCGGCAGGGACCAGTGGCGGACTCCGCGACGTCAGCCGAACTGTGGCGGCGCTCCTTCTCGCGGCCGAGAGCTGCGCCTTCGAACACCCTGTCCATCTCGAGCTGGACCGAGACGCCGGGGCGGCACGTACAGGTGCCCCGTTGTCCTCGAGTTGGTCCTCCTTCGGTCGCTTCGACACACCCGCAGCGAGCTGCTAGCGGCGCCGGAAAAGTAACTTACGTTCTGATGTAACACATGCACATCACAGTCTGCAAAACAGTGCCGCCTGTCAAGAGGAAGCGCGCACTCCACCTGGGAGAGGGGGTTTCTTGCCCTGGGGCGTTGAGCGGGCGCGGCCGATCGCGGCTTCGATGCTCTCGAAGCGATCGGCGAGCTGATCGATCTTCTCTTCCAGGCCGACGATCAGCTCGCCCAGCCGAGCAATGTCCTCGCGGGTCGGGACGTTAAGTGCCTCCTGGTAAGCGCGCATCTGGTGGCGCAGGGTTTGCTGACCATTCAGGAACGCCTCCAGGAACTTGCCCTGCGACTCGGCGAAAGCCGGAGTCGCCATCGCCTGTTCAAAGTCAACTGGTATGTCCACCATCGTCAACTAGACTGACCGCTCCGGTCTTCGGTAGGGGATGATGAATGGGAGAGGGATAGCAGCCGTAGCGGTTAGGTCTTTGGAACGGGGGTTCCAGGGGGAGAACCTTTC